>NZ_JBVLTJ010000008.1:0-413740 GCF_055597585.1 Streptomyces sp. AMJ-169 | reverse complement strand
GTGACGGACGGTGCTACCAAAGCAACCTCCCCGTCACAACTGCCGCTTGACAACATCATTAGGAGGTGACGGCCTTTCGCTCCATGCGCCGCACGAGCAGCGACAGCGGGTAGCAGATGACGAAGTACAGGGCGGCGACGGCGAGATACGACGTGGCCGGGGCGCCGACGCGGTCGATGACGGCCTGCCCCTGGCGGACCAGTTCGACGTAGCCGATGACGACGGCGATCGAGGTGTCCTTGATCAGCGAGAGGTACTGCCCGACGAGCGGCGGCAGGACGATCGTCCGGGTCTGCGGCAGGACGACGCTGAAGAACGTGCCGGCCTTGCCGAGCCCGAGGACGCGGGCCGCCTCCCACTGGCCGCGCGGTACGGCCTCGATGCCGGCGCGGAAGATCTCGGCGATGTAGGCGCCCTGGTAGAGGGTGAGCGCGACCAGGGCGGCGCCGAAGACGGTGAGGCCCATGGGGGCGAGGTAGGCGATGCCGAAGTAGAGGAACAGCATCTGGATGAGGAGCGGGGTGCCGCGGAAGACCTCCAGGTAGACGCGGGCGACCTGGGCCAGCACGGGGATCCGGCTGGTGCGGGCGGCGGCGACGATCAGCCCGAGGGAGGTCGCGGTGGCGATCGCGGCGAGCGACAGCCGCACGGTGGCCCACAGTCCGTCGAGGTACAGCTCGCGGTTGGACCAGATGACCGACCAGTCCATCACGCCTCCTTCGGCAGCGGCCGGCGTACGAGACGGCGCCGGGGGGCGGGGGCCAGGGGCGGCTTGAAGGCGGCGCGGCCGATGAGGGAGGCGGCGAGGACGACCGCGTTGGTGAGCAGCAGGTAGAGGACGGCGGCGATGCCGAAGACCTGGACGGTCAGCAGGGTGCGGGAGTTGATGACCATGGCGGTGCCGGTGAGTTCGGGCACCGAGATCGCCGACAGCAGCGAGGAGCCCAGGATGATCTGGACGAGCTGGTTGACGACGGCCGGGTAGACGTTGCGCAGCGCCTGCGGCAGGACGACGTGCGCGAAGGTGCGCGCCGGGCTGAGGGCGAGGACCCGCGCGGCCTCGCGCTGGCCGCCGGGCACGGCCTGGAGCCCGGCCCGGAAGATCTCCGTCAGGTAGGCGCCGACGTTGACGCCGAGGGCGAGCACGCCGGCCTGCACGGGGCTCAGCCTGAGGCCGGCCGAGGGCAGCGCGAAGTAGGCGACGAACATCTGGAGCAGGACGGGGGTGTTGCGGATGACCTCGACGTACACGGCGACGGGCGCGCGGACGGCGCGGTGGCGGGAGCCGCGCGCGAGGGCGCCGAGCAGGCCGAGGGCGAAGGCCAGCGCGAAGGCTTCCAGGGAGAGTTGCAGCGACAGCCGGGCCGCGTCGAGATAGGTGGGCCAGTCGCGCAGGGCGTAACTCCAGTCGACGAACATGTCAGCCCCGTTCCTAGTAGGCGGGGTTGAGCGGAAAGACCCGCTTGACGCCGAACCACTTCTGGTACAGGGCGTCGGCCTGACCGGAGGTGTTGAACTCGCGCAGCCAGGTGTCGACCCAGCGCGCCCAGGTCGCGTCGCCCAGCGGCAGGCCGATGCCGTTGTACTCCAGGGGGACGACGGACGTCTTGGTGACCGTCAGCGAAGGGTCCTGCTTGGCCTGGTAGTTGAGGAAGTTGGAGTCCTCGACCATCGCGTCGGCCTGGCCCTGCTTGACGGCGAGGACGGCGGCGGAGGAGGTGTCGTACTCCTGGATCTTCGCCTTGGGGTTGGCGGACTTGATGGCGTCGCCGTTGGTGGAGCCCTTGGTGACGGCGACGGTCTTGCCGGTGAGGTCCTGGAGGGTGGCGATGCCGCTGGACTTCTTCGCCAGCAGGACCTCGCCCGCGACGATGTAGGGGTCGCTGAAGGTGACCTGCTTGGCGCGTTCGGCGGTGGTCGTGAAGTTGCAGACGACCGCGTCGACCTTGTGGGTCTGGAGGTTGGGGATGCGGTTCGCGGACGTGGTGTCGACGATGTGGACCTTCACGCCGAGCGCCTTCGCCATCGCGGTCGCGACGTCGACGTCGTAGCCCTGGGGCTTGTTGTCCTTGTCGAGGGAGCCGAACGGCGGGAAGGTCAGGCAGCTCGCGACGTTGAGGGTGCCGCGGCGGATGACGTCCTGGAGGGTCGAGGACTGCGCGCCGCCGGTGGCGGCGCTGACCGAGGTGCAGGCGGTGAGGGATGCGAGAGCGGTCACACCGATACAAATCGGAAGCAAGGGGCGGGTACGGTGACGGAATCTCTTCACGGGGGCTCCCTTCCGGGAGGGTTGCGCAGGTTCGCTAGGGAGGAGGTTTTGCTATGCAGAACTTGATTTCACATTGCACAGCGCGGGGCGTTGCGGAGAAATTAGCCCCCTCCCCCACCCCCGTCAACGCTGGATTTCAATATGTAACATTCAGTTTTGCAATGCAGTACGGTAAGGTCCGCCCGTGACCCCCGAGAAGACCCCCGAGACCCCCCGCAACTCCTCCTCGTCCCTGCGCCGCGCGCTGAGCCTGCTCATGTACCTCGCCGAGGACGACGGCCACCCCCAGGGCACCTCGCTCACCGACCTCGCGACCGGCCTGGGCATGAGCAAGAGCACCGTCCTGCGACTGCTCGCCCCGCTGCGCGACACGCGCCTGGTCGACCAGGACCCCGAGAGCGGCCACTACCGGCTGGGCCCGCAGAACGCGCTGCTGGGCCAGGTGTACCTGGAGCGCCTGGACATCCGCCGCACGGCGTCGCCCTTGCTGCACACCCTCTCCCAGGAGGTCCGGGAGGCCGTCCACCTGGTCAGCTTCGACCCGCCGGAGATCGTCTACATCGACAAGGTCGAGAGCCCGCAGGCCGTGCGGATGCACTCCCGGGTGGGCGGCCGGCAGCCGGCGTACTGCACGGCGACGGGCAAGGCGTTCCTCGCGCACGCCAAGGAGGAGATCCTGGCGCAGGCGGTGACGTCGGGCCTGCCCCGCCGCACCCCGGCGACCCTGACGACCCCGGACGAGCTGTACGCGGAACTGGCCCGGGTGCGCGCGCAGGGCTATGCCGTGGACGACATCGAGAACGAGCTGGACATCCGCTGCGTGGCCGCGCCCGTCTTCGACCACACCAGCGCTCCGGTCACCGCGATCAGCGTCTCGGGGCCGGCGTCACGGGTCACGCACGAGCGGGTGCCGGAGATCGCGGAGCGGATCATCGGGACGGCGCGGGCGTTGACGGAGCGGTTGGGTGGGGTGATTCCGGGGGCGGTGTGATTCCGGGGGCGGGGTGAACTCCGCCGCGATGAGCTGTGCCCCGGTGTTCATGCCGGGGCACAGCTTGTGTGACGGGCGTGCCGGAGTTCCGCCGGGACGGATCCGCCGCTACCGGACCGGCGTGAAGTCCCGCGCCCCGATGAACTCGGGCCCGCGCACCGGCGCCGCGAAGGGCTCCACCGCCCGCGGGGCCGGTGAAGAGGCGGATGCCGTGGGCGTCGGCCAGCCGCCGGAGCGCTTCGTCCGACGGGGTCCCGGCGTCCCGCATCTGGAGCGAGCGCTTGTAGTTGTCGCGGGGCGTCTCGCCCGCGCAGCCGTCTGGAACCGCACCCCAGCCCGCGCCGACGCCGTCGTCGCCGACGGAGCGACGCTCGCGGCGACACCCGGCGAGGCGATCGAGGCGAGTGACCTCGTGCTCCTCAGCCTCACCGACTACCAGGCGATGTACGACGTCTTCGACAGCGCCACCGCATCGCTCGCCGGCCGGACGCTGGTCAACCTGAGCTCGGACACACCCGATCGAACGCGCGAGGCGGCATCCCGGGCGGCGAGCCACGGCGCCGCCTTCCTCACCGGCGGTGTCATGGTCCCGGCACCGATGGTCGGCACGGAGGCCGCCTACGTCTACTACAGCGGCCCCGACAAGGTGATGGAGAACCACCGGACGACGCTGGCACTGCTCGGCACCCCGAAGCGTCTCGGCGAGGATCCCGGCCTCGCCCAACTGATGTACCAGGCCCAGCTCACGGTCTTCCTCACCACCTTGTCCGCGCTGATGCACGCCACCGCGATGCTGAGCACCGCAGGACTGAAGGCCAAGGAAACACTGCCCGAGCTGCTCTCCTCCACCGACTCGATCGGCGCCATCCTGCGAGCCGGCGAAAAGACCCCGGGCGCCGCACTGGATGCCGGAGAACATCCCGGCGGCCTCAGCACGATCACCATGATGGGCGCGACATCCGACCACATCGTCGAGACCAGCAGATCACTCGGCCTCGACCTCGCACTCCCCCTGGCCGTGCAGTCCCACTACCGCCACGCCATCGAGAACGGACACGGCGCCGACAACTGGACCCGCATCATCGACAGCATCCGGAGGCCACGCTGACCGAACACGGGGCTGCTGAGCAGACCGGCGTGACCAAGGGGACGACCAACGCCATCCACACCAAGGCAAATCGGCAGGCCCCCTCAGCCCGCGCCCCGAAAAAACCGGCCGCGCGGGCCGGATGACGCGCCCGGCGGATGCCGGCTCAAGGCGGTCCCGACCGGCCGCCGCGTCGGAGCGGGCCTCGGACTCCCTGCGCCGGGCTCCCGTAGAGCCCGCCCGCAGGCACAAACCCGGGCCGAGGCCGCCCCACCCGCAATACTCAGGCCGCGAAGCCGACGTTCGTCACGTACTCGTACTGGCCCCACTGCGAGCCCAGGTCCACCAGTACGTCATCGGTCCAGACCCCGTCCAGCGCGGTCAGGTCGTCCGCCGCCCAGGCCGCCACGATCCGGTCCCAGCGGCGGACGTTGAGTGTTCTGAATCCCACTACCCGCTGGCGCGGGGAAGGGACCCCGGACTGGTTCAACGGGTGGAATTCCACTCGGGTTCCCTGACCGCCGCGATTCAGGCGGGTCAGCAGATAACGTGCCACGTTCTGCCTACGGACCGATCGATATGCCTTCTCGATCTTTTCCAGGTTTTTCGCGGACGGTTTCTGTTTCTCCGACAGCCACGCTTTCAGCGTCCGGTCCGACACCGCCAGGCCCGCCTCCCGGGCGGTCTGACGTGCGTGATCGGTGCGGGTCAGGTAGTGCAGCCGTGCCATCAGCCCTCGACGGGAAGTGATCGGCGACGCCACGAAACCTGCCAGCGCGCCCAGTTGACGCGCTACGGCTTCGGAAGCCCTGATGCCCTGGGCACCGTATTTACCGAACTCGATATTCCTGTCCGGCACCCTGACTACCACCCCTTGCTGAAATCGATTTGAGGACTTGTCGGAAGAATTTGGTACGCGGCGATTCTATACCAGAGGCCGGGTACGGTGATCTTGTTCGATCCGGTTCCGGGGTGCCGATCGCGACCCCCACCGAGGGGCTGACCGGTTTTGCCCGGATCCAGACACTTGCGGATCGCAGCGAATCACCATGTGTCCGACTCCTTCCAGGGTCGCGGCGAGCTTCGCTATTTGGCTGTGGCGGCCCTTGGCATTCGGGCATCGTCGTCGTAAGAGGCAGGTCGGCGCCAGGGTCTGTGAGGAGAGTTTCATGGCGTGGCAGAGCATTGAGTTCGGGTCGTCTCACGAGGGCAGGGCGAGTGCGGTGCTTGGTGACGGCAGCGAGCCGAGCCCCAGGTATTTCGGCTCCGCAGGCGGCAAGTACACGTACGAGAGCACGGACTGGTGGGTGTACGACGGGAAGCGGAGCACCCCCAAAGCCAGCCATTTGCGCGGGAGTTGTTCCTGCGGGTGGCGCGGGGCGGACCTGTATCCCCTCGACTGGTCCGAGGTCGACTGGCGGCGCGCCCATATGTACGAGGACGACGGGCCGCACGGGGACTGGGAGCGGCACATCGAGGAGGTCGGGGAACGGGTGGTCCCGATACCCGGCGAGGTGACGGAGCTGATGGGTCAACTCGGCGACCGCATCTCCTCGTTGGCCCTGAGCGAGCCGCTGGCCGCGCTGCGGGTCGTGGCCGCGCTGGAGTACAAGGCGCTGCGCGGCGGGCAGCGGGCCGTCGGCTCTCTCATGCGCAAGGAGCTGTCCGACGAGGCGATGGCGACGGCGCTCGGGGTGACGAAGCGGGAGATCTGCTACCGGATGATGCGGTACCAGCCCAGCCGCTGAATCCCCGAAGGGGCCGCATCGCAGGACGCGGCCCCAAGCGGCCCTCAAACGGCCCCCAAAGGCCCCCAAACGGCCCAAGAGGTTCAGCGGTCCTGGGACAGAGCGTACAGCTCTCCCAGCAAGCTCCCTTCCGTCGCTACGAGTTGATCGAAAGTGCCTTCCTCCCGGATGCGGCCCTCGTCGAGGACGAGAATCCGGTCGGCCATGCGGACGTTGTCGAGGCGGTGGGTGACGACGACGGTGATCCGGTCGGGGGCCATGGCGCGCAGCTCGCGGAAGATGGTGTGCTCGCCTCGGGCGTCCATCTCGCTGGTGGGTTCGTCGAGGATGAGGACGGCCGGTTCGCGGTACATCGCGCGGGCGCAGGCCAGACGTTGCCATTGCCCGCCGGACAGTTCATGACCGCCCCAGACGGAGCGGGCCAGGAGGGTGTCCAGTTCTCCGGGGAGGGAGCGGAGTGCTTTGGTCATGCCTACGCGGTCGGCGGCGTCCCAGATCCGGTCGTCGCCGTGTTCCCGGGGCTGGCCGAGGGTGATGTTCTCGCGGGCGGCGAGGGGCCAGCGGCCGTTCTTTTGGGGGACGAGGCCCACGTGGCGCCAGACGGACTCGGCCTCGGCGGCGGCCAGGTCGGTGTCGTCCCAGAGGACTCTGCCTTCGGTGGGGAGGGTCAGGCCGGTGAGCATCCGGATCAGGGTCGACTTGCCGGCGCCGTTCTCCCCCACCAGGGCGACCACTTCGCCCCGGTTCAGAGTGAGCGACAGGGGGCCCACGGCCGACGTCTCCTTGCCGGGGTAGGTGTGGGCGGCGCCTTCCAGGCGGATCTGCCGTGGGGGCGCGGCCTGGGTGGTGCCGCGTGCGGCGGTGGCGGCGCGGACCTCTTCCACGAAGGTGTGGTAGTCGGAGAGGTAGAGGCCGTGGTGGAACATCACCGTGCTGTATCTGATGATCGAGTTCAAGGCCCGGCCCGCCGTCTGGGACGCGACCACGGCCGTGCCCGCGATGGCCGTCGACATCGCGCCGGTGAGGACCAGCCCGGCCAGCGAGACCCACATGCCGAGGGTGAAGAGGCCACCCAAGGCCGCGGCCAGCAGGGTGACCAGCAAGTACGGGCGGGCACCGGCCAGTTCGCGGCCTTCCACCCGGTCGCACATCGTCCGGTACCAGAAGTGCAGGTAGCGGCGCATGGTGTTGGCGCGCAGCTCGTCGGCGAGTTCGGCCGTCGTCAGCCACCAGCGCATCATGCCCCGGACGTTGCGCGCGGAGAGCGTTCGGTCGTGGACGCGGTAGTCGATGCGGGCGGCGATCACTCCGCCCATGCCGCGCGGTACGACGGACAGCAGGAGCACGCCGAGCAGCAGGGGGTGCAGGGACGTCAATACCGTGGCGGCGGAGACCAGTTGGACGAGTCCGTTGGTGAGGGTCTTGGCGTCGTCGGCCAGGTCCACGGCGCGCAGCGCGCCGATCTCGGCCGCCTGGCCGCGGTCCTGGAAGCCTTCCGCGTCGTACGCGGCGAGTTCGGCACGCATGTGGAGGTCGACCAGGGTGAGGTCGACGGCGGAGGCGATCTTTGGGTTGAGGCGGCGGGTCGCCCAGTCGGCGAGGATCCACAGGCCCGCGCCGGTGGCCATCGCCGCCACGGCGACGGCGAGTGCGGGCCAGGCGTGTGCCAGGCCTTCACGCGGGTCGGTGGTCATGAGTTCGGGCAGCGCCTTCGCGACGGCGGCGAGCATCACGGCCGTGCCGAGGCCGGAGAGCAGCTGGCACACCAGGATCGTGACGGCCATGCGCCGGTCGACCGACCAGGCCAGGCGGGCGGTCCGGATCAGCGCCGCGGGGATGCGGCGGGCCATGTCCCACAGGGTGGCGTCGTCCATCGCGCGGCGGTGTTTGCGCCCGTTGTAGTCGAGTTCCGGCGGCGCGGACGGCTGGGGGACTCCCGTACGGGCCGGGGGGATCGGCATCGAGGCTGTCGTCATGCGGTCGCCCCTGTCATGAGCCGGTCCAAGGTGCGGCGGCCGTGTGCGGAGGCGTCGAGGTCGTCGTACGCGAGGCGGTTCGCCGCGTCGAGGGCCGTCAGGCAGGTCAGGGCCTGGTTCTCCTCGTGGGTGAGGTCGCGGCCGTAGCCCTGGAGGAAGGCTGTGCGCAGGTCGGGGCGGTCGGGCCAGGCGGTGCCGGCCAGGGGGACGAAGTCCTGGACCGCCGCGGCGAATCGGGAGCGGGCGAAGTCGATCCAGGCGGCCTGGCGCAGGGTGCTCGACCACAGGAGGTTGCGGGGGTGGGCGTCGCCGTGGATGAAGGCGAGCGGGAGGGGTGGGAGGGTGCGCAGGCGGGTGGCCTGGTCGTGGACGAACTGCCTTTGCGGTGGGGTCAGTTCGGTTCGCCTCAGGTGGTTCTCGGCTTCTTCGGCGGCGGTTCGCAGCGCTCCTGCGGCTTCCGTCCGGCGGGGGCCGGAGAGCTCGCCGGCCGCGTGCAGTCTTGCCAGCAGGGTGCCGGCCTGCCGGTGTGCCCGGGTCTCTTCGGCGGGGGTGAGCGTGAGTTGTCCGAGCGGGGTTCCTGGTAGCGCGGTCAGGAGGAGGGCCAGGTGCCGTGCGTCGGAGGCTTTCAGCTGGGGTGCGCGGCCGGCGGCGAGGGCCGGGACCGCGTGGCGCAGGGCGAGGGTCTCACGCTCGTACATCAGCGGGCGCCGGGAGAGTTTCAGGTAGTGGTGAGCGCCCTCGGGGAGCGTCAGTTTCCAGACACGGGAGCCGGTCCGGGTGTCCTCCACGGCCGGACGGGCGCCGAGCACGCGTCCGGCCCAGGTGAGGACGGCGGGAGCGAGCGTCATGCGCCCCACCTCGATGACGGTCGTGACGCGGAGGCGAACAGGGCGCGGCGGACGTCGACCGGGCGGCGGAACGCGGTGGCCGCCACCGCCTGGGCGGGGGGATTTTCGAACGCGGGGTGAAGGGTGGTGAGTACGCGGACGGGATTCACGGTTTCTCCTCGGTGGTGGTGCGGTGTCTGACTGCCCGTACAACTCCCCTGTTCACAGCGGGGGTACGGGTCGCCGGGGGCGACTTGTCGAGCGTGAGTTCGAGGTTTTCCGCCCGGCCCAGGCCCTGCCGGGCCGAGCGGGGGTCACGGGCGCGTTCGATTCACTCGTCGAGGTGACGGAGGTGGGGATTGTGGCCCGGATGGGGGATCGTCCGACTGCATTCAGTCCCTTCGGCGAGGTCGCTCTTTCTCGGCGGGGCGCGGGTGCGCTCCGTGAGGGAACCTTCGCCGAAGGGACTGACAATCGGGCGGGGGTGATGTGGGGATCCGGACATCCCGGAAAGGTGCTGCGGGGGCCCGTGCCGGCGACGGAGAGGGCCCCTGATCTGGGGAGAGGCACGCAGAAAGGATTCTCGTGCGACCCTGTCAGGGCCCGGAATCAAGCGGTCGCCAAAGTGGCTTGTTATAGCCCCCGGATGCCTGGGTCAGACCAGCTTCGCCAGTCTCTCGATCCCCTCGTGGAGTTGGTCGGCCGAGGCCGCGTAGGACAGGCGTACGTAGCGGTCCGCTGTGTGGATGCCGAAGTCCCGGCCGGGGGTGAGGGCGAGGTGGGCCTCGGTCAGGGCGCGTTCGCAGAACTCCCAGGAGCCGGCGCCGACGTCGGCGTACACGTAGAACGCGCCGTCCGGGGGGACGGGGACCGGCAGGCCGATGCGGTGGAGGCCGTCGAGGAGGAGGGTGCGGCGGGCGGTGAGTTCGGTGCGGCGGGCCTCGCAGACCGCGAGGGACTCGGGGGTGAAGCAGGCCAGGGCGGCGTGCTGGGCGGGGGTGGAGGCGCACAGGAAGTAGTTCTGGGCCAGGCGTTCCACCGCCGGCACCAGGGCCTGCGGCAGTACGCACCAGCCCAGCCGCCAGCCGGTCATGCCGAAGTACTTGGAGAAGCTGTTGACGACGACGGCGTCCGGGTCGTACGACAGCACGCTGTCCGCCGGGCGGTCGCTGAGGTTCAGGTAGATCTCGTCGACGATCCGCCAGGCGCCGCGTTCACGGGCGAGCGCGCAGATCCGGGCGAGTTCGTCGGCCGGCACCGAGGTTCCCGTCGGGTTGGACGGGCTCGCGATCATCACCCCGCGCGTGTCGTTCGTCCAGGACGATTCCACGGCCGCCGTGTCCAGTTGGAAGCGGGACTCGGCCGTCGTCGGGACGAGGCGCACCTTCGCGCCGAAGCTCTCCATGATCTGCCGGTTGCAGGGGTAGGACGGGTCCGCGACCAGCACCTCGTCGCCCGGATCGGTGAGCGCGGCCGTCGCCAGGACCAGGGCCGCCGACGCTCCCGCGGTCACCGCGATGCGTGCCGGGTCGACGTCCACTCCGTGCCGCTGGGCGTAGAACCCCGCGATGGCTTCCCTGAGCCGGGGCAGTCCCAGCGCGGGGGTGTAGGGCAGGGGCCGGCCGTCCATCGCCTCGCGCATCGCCTGCCGGACCGCCGGGGGCGCGCCGAAGTCCGGTTCACCGAGGCTGAGTTTGACGACGTGATGCCCCTGCGCCTCCAGCTCGGCGGCCCTTCTGCCGAACTCCATCGCGTAGAAGGGGGCGACGGCCTGGGCTCGTCGTGAGATCCGTACGGTGTCCATGGCGGCCGAGGATAGGGGGTGGGGCCGGCGCGCGCTCCTGCCGGCCGGCGAGAAAGCGGTCACTCGATCGGGTGGGACGGGTGTCGGGGGGCGGCCGCGGGGAACTGGCAGAGCCATGAGTGACACCGACGTCTCACGCAGTGGCAGTCCCGACTCCGCCGTCGACCGGGTGGCCGACTTCTACGGCGCCTACATCGACGCCGTCTCCGACGGCACCGACGATCTCAGCGACCACCTCCGCTCCCACTACCTCACCGAGGACCTGCGCCAACGGCTCGCGGCCTGGGAGGAGGCCAACCACGCCGACGGCGTCCTGCGCGCCCAGGACACACCCACGGCCTGGGAAGTGCGCTACCACGACTCCGGAGCGGGACACCTGTTCACCACCGTGACCCTCACCTGGGGCACCGGAGCGGACGCGGGCCACACCCAACTGGCGGTGCAGAGCGACCTGAACACCAAGCTGATCTCGGACATCGAGGACGCACCGGCGGGCTGAACACCGTATCGACCGGCGGTGGACCGGGTATCGCGCACGTCGGCTTTCCCGTTCGGGTGATTCAGTTGTTCGAGTGGTGGCGTGCGCGCCCCGGGTACCCCCGTGCGCTCTGGTGCATGAGGACGGGACAGAGGGACCGTAGAGGCATGCCACAGGATGTTGAGTTTTTTGTGCCGATCGAGGGGCGGGTCAGTCCGGAGTTGGGGCGGGCTCGGGGGCGGCATCTGGAGTGGGCCCGGGGGCAGGGGCTCGTGTGCAGTGCCGAGGCGCTGCGGCGGTACGAGTTCTCCCGGGTGGCCGAGAGCGCCGCTTACGGGTTTCCGGAGGCGGCCGGGGAGGATCTCGATCTGTGTTTCGACTTCCTGGGGTGGTTCTTCCTCTTCGACGATCAGTTCGACGCCCGGGACGGGCGGATCGGGGATGCGCTGGGGGTGTGCGGGGAGTTGGTGGATCTGCTGCGGTCGGGGGCGGTGGAGGCGCCGGGGGCCGCGCCGGTGGTGGCCGCGTTCATGGACTGCTGGGGGCGGATGTGCGCGGGGATGTCCGAAGGGTGGCGGCGGCGGACGGTGCACGACTGGGTGGACTATCTGGCGGGGTGGCCGGCCAAGGTCGCCGACCGGGTGAGCGGGACGCTGCCGGGGCCGGAGGCCCAACTGCGGGTGCGGCGGCGGACGATCGGGGTGCGTCCGCTGCTGGCGCTGGCGGAGCGGGTAGGGCGGTTCGAGGTGCCGGAGCCGGTGTGGTCGGCGAGCGGGGTGGAGGGGATGCGGGTCGCGGCGTGCGACGCGGTGATCGCGATGAACGAGGTGCACTCGTTCGAGAAGGACCGGGCCGGGGGGCATCCGAATCTGGCCTTGAGCCTGATGCGGTGGCGCGGGCTGGCCGAGGAGGAGGCGCTGGCCGAGGTGCGGGGGCGGGTGCGGGCCGCGGTGGAGTCGTTCCTGGAGCTGCGGTCCGCACTGCCCGAACTGGCGCGCGCGTTCGGGGGCGGCGGGAGCGAGCTGGAGCGGTACGCCGACGCCCATGCCGCGTGGATCCGGGGGTATCACGACTGGGGGCGCGCGGCCCCGAGGTACACGACCCGGGATCACCCTGGCGACCTCGGGCTGGAGAACCTGGTGGTCCGGCGGCGGGTTCAGGCGCCGAGGGCCGGCAGGACGACGGCGTCGACGTAGTGCTGGAGGAACGCGGGGTCGGCCGCGCGGTCCTCGATGAGCTGGCGGGTGATGAGGGCGCCGATCATCATGTGGGGGACGTAGCGGGCGGCGGGGGTGTCGGGGGCGATCTCGCCCCGGGCGGCGGCGCGCGCCAGCATCGTCGCCACGTCGCCCAGTTCGGGGGCGACGAAGAGGTCGCGCAGGGCCTGGCGGAGGTCGGCCTGGGTGTGGATCGCCTGGAAGAGGCCGCGCATGAGGGCGCTGTCCTGCGCTAACCGCTGGTGGTCGAGCTGGTCGACCAGAGCGCGGAAGTCGCCGCTCAGGGTGCCGGTGTCGATGTCGGCGAGGATGACGGGTTTGGCGTGCCGCAGCGCTTTGGCGACGAGTTCGGGTTTGCCGGCCCACTGCCGGTAGAGGGTGGCTTTGCTGCACCGGGTGCGGGTGGCGACGGCGTCCATGGTGAGGGCCTCGTAGCCGACCTCGCGCAGGATCTGTAGGACGGTCGCGTACAGCTCCGCCTCGCGTTCGGGGGTGAGCCGGCGGCGTGCCGGGTCGCCCGGTCGCGTCGTACCCACCGTCTTCATCTGCCGCACTCCTCGCCTATGAGGCCGCCGGGCTCGCCGCGCCCGCCGGGTTGCGCGGGCCCGTCCGGTCCGACGGGAGCCTGCGCATGTGCCGACGCTACCGCGAGACTTCATCAATACGAAACCGTTTCGGTCATGAAATGACGCACGGGCATGGCCGCGCCGCGTTCTGTGAGACTGGACGGCGAGCGGATCTGGAGGTGCGTATGGCCGGCACATCATCGGCCCCGGCGGCGGCGCGACCGGGACGGCCGCGGGACGCGGGGGCGGACGGGCGCATCCTCCAGGCGGTCGTCGACGAGCTCGCCGAGGCCGGCGTCGGCGGTTTCCGCATCAACTCCGTCGCGGCCCGCGCCAAGGTCGCCAAGCGCACCCTCTACTCGCGCTGGCCCGAGCGCGACGACCTGATCACGGCCGGCCTCGGCACCCTCTCCGGCCGCCTCGACCCGCCGCGCACGGGCCGGCTCGAACCGGACCTGCGCCGCCTGTACGACGCGATCGCCGCGACCCTCGACTCCCCGCGCTGGCTGATCGCGCTGCGCTGCTCCTTCGAACTGCCCGACCATCCCCGGCTGTACGCGTCCTTCCAGCGGGACTGCATCGACCGGCCGCTGGCGGTGATCGAGGACGTCCTGTACGACGCCCAGCGCCGGGGTGAGCTGCGCGGCGATCTCGACCGGTCGGTGGCGGCGGAGACGTTCGCGGCGTCGATCTCGGGGTTCAGCACGCACCTCGCGCGGCTGCGCGGGGTGAGCGCACCCAAGGTGCGTGACCGGTTCCTCGACCTGTTCCTCGACGGACTGCGCTGACCCGCGCCCCGGCCGACGCCGCACGGAACACCACACCGAGTCCCAGCCATCCCCGCATGGAACACCTCTCCCATGGGCATCACGCCGCAACAGGCGTTCTCCTGCGCCTCGTTCGTGTACGTGTCCCGCCGCTCCGGGAGGTTCCATGTACCGCCAGGTTCTCGATCCGTTCGCCGGTTCCCTCTACTGGTCCGCGCTGCTGGCCGCGTTACCCCTGCTCGCGCTGTTCGTGCTGCTCGGGGTGTTCCGGGTACGGGCCCAGACAGCGGCCGGGGTCGCGCTGGCAGCGGCGGTGGCGCTGGCCGCCGGGGTGTGGGGGATGCCGCTCGGGCAGGCGCTGTCGGGGGCGGCGGAGGGGGCGTTCTACGGGCTGTTCCCGGTGCTGTGGATCCTCGTCAACGCGCTGTGGATCTACCGGATGACCGAGGTGACCGGGTGGTTCGCGGTGCTGCGGCGGTCGTTCCGCACGGTCTCGGCCGATCTGCGGGTGCAGGGCATTTTGATCGCGTTCTGTTTCGGGGCGCTGATCGAGGCGCTCGCCGGGTTCGGGGCGCCGGTGGCGATCACGGCGGTGATGCTGGTCGCCGTGGGGGTCGTACCGCTCAAGGCGGCGACCGTGGCGCTGGTCGCCAATACGGCGCCGGTGGCGTTCGGGAGCATGGCGGTGCCGCTGACGACACTGGCCGGGGTCACGGGGCTGCCGCTGGAGGAGCTGGGGGCGATGGCGGGGCGGCAGACTCCGCTGATCGCGGTGTTCGTGCCGCTGCTGCTGGTGTTCCTGCTCGACGGGCGGCGCGGGGTGCGCGAGACGTGGCCGGTGGCCGTGGTCGCGGGGGTGTCGTTCGCGGTCGCGCAGTTCGCGGCCTCGAACTACATCAGCGTGGAGGTGACCGACATCGTCGCGGGGGTCGTCGCACTGGTCGCGGTGCTCGGGTTTCTCCGGGTGTGGCGGCCGGCCGCGGGCGGTGGGGCGGATGCCCGGGAAGAGGCCGACGAGCCGGAGGGCAGCGCTCTCATGGCGTTCGCGCCCTACCTCGTCATCGTCGCCCTCTTCGCCCTGACCCAGCTGGGGCCGGTCAAGGACTGGCTGGCCGGGCACGGGGTGGTGCAGTTCCGGTGGCCGGGGCTGGACGTCGTGACGGCGGACGGGCGGCCCGCGGGGGCGGTGACGTTCAAGCTGGAGCATCTGAAGGCGGCCGGGACGGTGCTGCTGGCGGCCGGGCTCATCACCATGGCGCTGTACCGGGTGGGGCCGGGGCGGGCGGCGCGGGCGTACGGGGCGACGCTGCGTCAGCTGCGGTGGACGGTCGTCACCGTGGCGTCGGTGCTGGCGCTGGCGTGGGTGATGAACCTGTCGGGGCAGACCGTGACGCTGGGGACGGCGCTGGCGCAGACGGGGACCGCGTTCGCGTTCTTCTCCCCCGTGGTCGGCTGGCTCGGGGTCGCGGTGACCGGCTCGGACACCTCCTCCAACTCCCTGTTCGGCGTGCTCCAGGTGACGGCGGCGCGGCAGACCGGGCTGGATCCGGTGCTGCTCGCCGCCGCCAACTCCACCGGCGGGGTGCTGGGGAAGATGCTGTCGCCGCAGAACCTGGCGGTCGCGGCGGCGGCCATCGGAATGGCGGGCAGCGAGAGCACGATCTTCCGCAAGGTGCTGGGGTGGAGCCTGGGGATGCTGGCCGTGTTCGCGCTGATCGTCTATCTCCAGTCGACCCCGCTGCTGGGCTGGATGGCCGTCTGAACGGCCGGTGCCCTCCCGGCCATACAGGCGCGGGAGGGCACGGGCGGGCGGCGGGTCAGCCGCCGAGGGCCTCGCGGAGGGTGGTGAACAGGTCGGTCTGGTTCGTGACGCCGAGGACGCGGTAGGCCTGCGGGCCCTGGGCGGCGATACGGACCTGGGTGCCGGTGTGCTCCTGGGACTGGCCGGGCGTGTTGGTCGAGTAGTTGACCTTCAGCTGCTGGCCCTCGTCGGTGACCAGGGTGGCGGACAGGCCGGGCGGGGTGGCCTCCAGCGGGACGATCTGGCTGGTGTGGCCGTGGTCGGCGGTGGTGACGACCAGGGTGTCGGGGTGCTTGGCCGCGTAGTCCCGGGCGAGCTTGACCGCGCGGTCGAAGGCGGCGGTCTCGCCGATCTGACCGCAGGGGTCGGCGGCGTGGTCCTGCTTGTCGATGGAGGCGCCCTCGATCTGGAGGAAGAAGCCGTTCTTGGCGTGCTTCTGCTTGGCCTCCAGGAGCTGGATCGCCTTGGCCGCGGAGTCCACGAGGCTCGGCGTGCCGGCCGGGCGGGCGGCGTTGGTGGTGGCGCAGCGCTGCGGGTCGGTGCCGCCGACGGCCGCGGCCTTGCCGGTCCACTCGACGGGGACGTTGCCGGTGGCGAGCAGCCCGAGGACGGGTCCCGACTTGACGTTCTTCAGGCCCGCGCTGTCGGTGACGACCTGGTAGCCGAGCTTCTTGGCCTGCTCGGTGACGGTGAGGCCCTGGTAGGCGCCGGCGGTGATCTTCTGGTCGAAGCGCTGCCTGCCGCCGCCGATGAGGACGTCGACCTTGTGCTGGACGGACTGCTCGGCGATGGAGCCGGGGCCGCCCTTGGCGATCGTGTCCGTGGGGCACTTCGCCATGTCGGCGGGGCCCTGGCAGGAGCGGTCGCTGACGTGCGAGGCGAGCACGGCCGGGGTGGCGTCGGTCAGCTCGGCGGTGGTGACGCTGCCGGTGGCGTAGCCCTTCTTCTGGGCCAGCTCCAGGATCGTGGGGACGGCCTTGTCGGTGCCCGGGGTCTTGGAGATGCGGCCGTTGACCGTCTTCACGCCGGTCGCCCAGCCGCTGCCGCTGGCGGCGGAGTCGGTGACGTACTCCGGGGTGCCGTCGGGGTGCACCGCGTACGTCGTGTAGGCGCCGGTCAGCGGGAACTTGTCCATGTTCAGGCGGCCGTTGGCGCCGACGGTGTAGTCGCGGGCGAGGGTGATCTCGGAGTCGCCCATGCCGTCGCCGATGAGCAGGATGACGTTCTTCGCCTTGCCGCCCTGGATCGCGGCCTTCGCCCTGTCCTTGCCGTCCGTCGCGCCCGCGACGTTGGTGACGGCCACGGCGGCGGCGGTCGCGGCGACCAGAGCGGTGGCGGCGGTCAGGTGACGACGGGTGGGTCTGCGCATGGAATACGGCTCCTCGGGCGTTCGGCGGCCCCGCACCAGGCGTGCGGGGCCGGACGGGAGTCACTTCACCAGCCCTCGGCAAAGGGAAGGGAAACGACCGGCCTAGAGGGTGTATCCCGTGTGTGTCGAACGTAAAGAGCGGGTTGTCGGACAGGGGTGGCCCGAAAGGGTCAGGCGGCGGCGCGCTCGCGGTGGTTCCTCAGGCTCGCCTTGTAGTCGAGGGCGTAGGCGAGCTTGCCGGGCTTGGCCTCGGTGAGCGGCTTGCCGAGTTTGGCGAACTCACCGCCCGTCTCCTTCTTGCCGTCGTTCCACTTGGCCATCTTGCCGAGGTCGGCGGCGGTCCTGCCGTCCGCGACGACGTCGTCGTCGGCCAGGGCGGTCATCGCCTGGGAGGCGCGCTTGACGAGGTCGAGGTAGCCGGCGAGGTCGGTGTCCTTGGCGGGCGCCGCGACCTTGCCGCGCAGCCAGGAGCCCCAGTAGAACTCCAGGAACTCGGCGGGCTCGCCGGGGACGGAGTAGCCGATGTCGCGGGTGAAGTAGACGAGGCTGCGGTAGGGGTCGTCGCGGAAGTTCGCCAGGCCCAGGCGGGAGGGCAACCGGCTGGGCTTGACGGGGCGTTCGCGCTCGTCCTTCAGCCAGACCTTGTGCTCGGCCTCCATCCGCTTCCAGAACGCGGACGTGCCGAGCCCGCTGAAGTCGTCGGTGATCCGGACGCGGACGCGGAGGTTCGCGCCGCCGTCGGGGAGTTCGTAGAACGCGGTGAGCGTGTGGTGGCCGTCGGTCAGGTAGAGCTTGCCGCCGGGGCCGACGACGGCCGTCTTCATCCCGGCGAGGCTGTCGGCGGTCTCCTGGCCGAGGGGGATCGCGCAGGTGAAGCTCTTCGGCCGGTCCAGGCGGGCGCCCGCGGTGACGGTGGCGGCCTCGCCCTGGCCGTTGGCCTCGCACCAGTCGTCGAACCGCTTGTTGACGCCGCCCGCGGCCTCGTCCTTGCCGAGGCGGTAGCGGCCGAGCTTGTAGTAGATCTCGTCGTAGCCGACGACCGACTGGGTCGGGTGCAGCTCGCCGAGCCGGACCTCGACGAGGTCGCCGGGGGCGGCGCACGTGTGGGCCGCGCGCCCGCTCGCGCATCCGTGCGCCTGGGCCGTGCCCGAGCCGGTGGTGAGCGCTCCGGCCGCCAGGGCGACGGTCGCGAGGCCGGCCGCGGTGCGCCTGCGGGGTGCGTGCATGGGTTTCCCTCCCGTTTCGAACCGGCGTCGGCTGATGGCCGGTTCGCCGCAGAGACGGTCGCACGGCCCGGGAATCGGAGGGTGGCCCCGGGGTGAACTCGGTGTGTCGCGCCGGGAGGGTGACGGGGGGTCAGGGGCGCTTTCGGGGGCGTGAAGGACCGCCCCCGGCTTCGTATATTTTAAATATTGCGCAAGCCGGGAACCATGGGTTTCCCCAGGGCGTTGATCACGATGAGGGTATGCGGCGCGGCTGCTAGGGAGGACGTCGAATGGGTGTGGCCCTGACCAAGGGCGGCAATGTGTCACTGGCGAAGCAGGCCCCGGGCCTGTCGGCGGTGACGGTGGGGCTGGGCTGGGAGGCCGCGGGCGGGTACGACCTGGACGCGAGCGCGCTGCTGTGCGACGCGTCGGGGAAGGTCCTGTCGGACGAGCACTTCGTGTTCTTCAACAACCTGGCCAGCCCCGACGGTTCGGTGCGGCACACCGGGACCGGCTCCCCCTCGGGGGCCGACCGGGAGCAGATCCACGTCGATCTGGCGCGCGTCCCCGACCGGGTCACGAAGATCGTGTTCCCGGTGTCCCTGTACGACGCCCCCGCGCGCGGCCAGAGTTTCGGGCAGGTGTCCCGCGCGCACATCCGGGTGACCGACCGGGACGGCGGGCGCGAACTCGCCCGGTACGACCTCACGGGCGGGGGCCTGTCCAGCGAGACGGCCCTGGTTTTCGGGGAGCTGTACCGGCACGGCGGGGAGTGGAAGTTCCGCGCCATCGGGCAGGGGTACGCCAGCGGGCTCGCGGGGATCGCCGCCGATTACGGGGTGGATGTCCTGGGCGAGCCGCAGGGTGGGGGCACTCCCCCGCCGGGATCTGCTCCGACGCCGATGCCAGCACCGATGCCGTCCCCTGCGCCGATGCCGATGTCCCCCACGCCGACCGTGGTCGACGTGCCCCCCGCCGCCGCGCCGCTCACCGGCCCGCTTTCCGTTCCGCCTCCTCCGACTGGGAGTCCCGCTGTGACCTGTTTCTTCGATCCCGCCCACGGCCCCGGTATGGCGACGGTGACGTGGTCGCCGCAGTGGGGTGTGCCGCGGCCGGTGCAGACGTGCGGAGGGTGCGCGCAGCGGGTGCAGACCACTCCGCCGCCGTACTACACGCCGCCGCAGGCCGGTTACCCGCAGCCCGGCTATCCGGCGCAGGCGCCCGGGTACGCGGGGCAGCCCGGCTATCCGCAGCAGCAGGGGTACCCCCAGCAGTACGGGGACAACAACTCCCAGCAGCAGGGCGGCGGGCGGCGGTTCGGGACCGGCGCGCTGCTCGGGGCGGGCGCGGCCGGCCTGGTCGGCGGGGCGCTGCTGAACGAGGCGCTGAGCGACGACGAGCCGGATGTGATCGTCAACAACTATTACGAGGGTGACGATTTCTGAGGGCCCTGTAGCGGCGCCCGCCCCGAAGTTCCTGTGGGCCGGCCCATCGCGGTGGCCGCTTCTCGAAGACGCGGCCCCGCTGACGGGGGAGCAGCGGGGCTCGCACTGCCACGGTAGCGGCAGCCCGCCCGCGGCGGAACGGGCCGAACCGGCCAACGCACGACATCCGACCATCGATGGAGGCAGTTCTCATGAGCGTGACACTGGCCAAGGGCGGCAATGTGTCGCTGAGCAAGGAGGCACCCGGTCTGACGGCGGTGACCGTCGGTCTGGGCTGGGCGGTCCGTACCACCACGGGCGCCGACTACGACCTCGACGCGAGCGCCCTGCTGTGCGACGCGGCCGGAAAGGTCCTGTCGGACCAGCACTTCGTGTTCTTCAACAACCTGACGAGCCCGGACGGTTCGGTGGTGCACTCCGGTGACAACCTCACCGGCGGCAGCCACGGCGACGACGAGCAGATCCAGATCGACCTCGCGGCCGTGCCGGCGCAGGTCGCGAAGGTCGTCTTCCCGGTCTCGATCTACGAGGCCGAGCAGCGCGGGCAGAGTTTCGGGCAGGTCCGGGACGCGTTCATCCGGGTCGTGAACCGGGCGGACGGCCGGGAGATCGCGCGTTACGACTTGACGGAGGACGCCTCCAGCGAGACCGCGATGGTGTTCGGTGAGCTGTACCGGCACGGCGGGGAGTGGAAGTTCCGCGCCATCGGGCAGGGTTATGCCTCGGGGCTGCGGGGCATCGCCCTGGACTTCGGGGTCAACGTCTGAGACGGCGAAGCGGGAGGGTTCGGGCGCACATGGCTGGTCCGAGGGCGCGGTGGTCGCGGCAACTGTTCTTCGTGGTGGTCACCGCGCTGGCCCTCTACGTCGTCGTACGGACGACGGAGCCCGCGGCGGAGGGGGAGGTCCGGACGGCGGTGCCCTCGGCGTCGCCGTCCCCGTCCGTGTCCGTCTCCTCGGCCGCTCCCGGGTACGACCCCGCCGACTACGCCGCCGAGGCGCGCAAGTGGGCGGGGCGGACCGGGGTCGACGCCCGGCTGCTGATGGCGATCCTCTACAACGAGGCGTACAAGCCGCATGATCCGGAGATCGAGCGGGCCTGGCAGAAGTACAAGCCGGACGCCTCGTTCGGGATCGCCAACATGCACCGGGCGACCTTCGACGCGGTCAAGCAGGGGCGGGACTTCGCCGGGCGGAGCTGGGAGGAGCTGCCCGACGACCGGTCGCTGGCGATCGAGTCCGAGGCCTGGTATCTGCACGACCTCGCGGCGCGGCTGCCGGCGAAGTGGCCGGGGGCGTACACGAAGGACGAGTTGCTGGCGCTCGGGTACAACACGGGCGAGGGCAACATGCTGGCGTTCGCGCGCGGGGTGGAGCCGGGGAGCCAGGCGCGGTCGTATCTGGGACGGCTGCGGGCGAACTGGGACCGGGCCGGGGAGGCGGTGGGCTGATCCGGGGGGACGTCGGCGATCCCCTCAGGAATCCGAGTCCGGCTTGTTCGCCGCCGCCGCGTACGCCTGGGACGGGGTCATCGCGACGCCGTTCAGGGTGACCGTCTTGAAGGTGCTGACCTTGGCGCAGGTCTTGGACTGGTCGGCGGTCTGGGCGTGGGCGTCGGAGACGGCGGCGTGGGTGTCGGCGGGGGCCGGGGAACTGGTGGCGGCGGGGTAGGCGGTGCCGGTCTGCCAGTCGGCGCCGATGACCAGGGTCAGGCCCGCGGCGGTGCCCTGTTTCAGGTCGCCGGAGGGGAGGTTCAGGGTCTTCGCGACCGTCTGGGCCTGCGCCTGCTCGCCGGGGCCGTAGGTGAGCGTCGTCGTGGCCGTCCGGCTGGGGGCGTTCGCCGTCGGGGCCGAGCCGATGCCGGCGGCGGTGAGGGCGGTGGAGAGCTGGGCCGCGCGGCCGGCGATCGACGTGCCGTTCTCGACCGTCACCGTGATCCGGGCGGGGTCGGCCGTGGGGGTCGACTTGGCGGAACCGGAG
Organism: Streptomyces sp. AMJ-169; assembly: GCF_055597585.1. NCBI lineage: Bacteria > Bacillati > Actinomycetota > Actinomycetes > Kitasatosporales > Streptomycetaceae > Streptomyces > Streptomyces sp. AMJ-169. Next base: position 392,211 of record NZ_JBVLTJ010000008.1, on the reverse strand, counting down.
CCACCCGAGCCGCCCGAACTCCCCGAGTCCCCCGGCTTCGAACCGCTCGTCAGCGACTGGTCATTGGCGATCGCCGAGAACAGCGACTTCGCCCCCGCGCCCACCACGACCCGCTCGCTGTTGGCCGGGTCAGGAGCCGTCTGCATGGTCGTGAACGTCGTCCGGTCGGCCGGCACCTTGTCGAGGTCCGCGGCGAGGCCGACGAGTTTCGCGACGCTGCCGAGGCCGGTGTCGACGGTGAGCGCCTTGGTGGCGGCGTCGGCGAGCTTGTACACGGTCGCCGGGTCCGTCAGCGTCCCCGCGCTCTTGAACTTGCGGATCATCGCGCCGAGGTAGAGATGCTGGGCGTAGGTGCGGCCGAGGTCGCTGCCGTCGCCGAAGCCGTGCCGGGAGCGGACGAACTCCAGGGCGGCGACGCCGGTGAGGGTGTGGGTGCCCTGGGAGAGCTTCAGGTGCGAGTAGGTGTCGTACACGTTGGAGCTGACGCAGACGGGGACGCCGCCGACGGCGTCGGACATCTGGACCACGCCGGAGAAGTCGAGCTCGACGAAGTGGTCTATGGGGATGCCGGTCAGCTGGTGGACGGCGGCGACCTGGCAGGCGGGGCCGTAGCTCAGGGCGCTGTTGATCATGCCGTGGTAGCCGGCGGTGGAGGTGTGGTTCTGCGGGTCCTCGCAGGCCGGGATGTCGGTCATGGTGTCGCGGGGGATGCTCATGACGGTGGCGTTGGAGCGGTCGGCGGAGACGTGGACGACCATCTCGACGTCCGCGTTGCCGTTGCCGGACTGCACCCCGGTCTTCGAGCAGCCGCCGCCCAGTTGGCAGTCGGCGGCGCTGGTGCGGCCGTCGGAGCCCATGACGAGGATGTTGATGGGGGTGCGGCCGAAGGCGTCGGCCTTCTCCTCGCCGCCCTTGCCGTCGAGCGCGAAGCTGTGCAGGTTGCCGTTGAGGTGCACGTAGAACCACCAGCCGGCGCCCGCGGTGGTGAGCACCAGCAGGGACAGGCACAGGACGGCGGTGCGCAGGAGCCTGCGGCCACGGCTCGGGCCGCGTCCGGCCGCGCGCCGCCGGGACCGGCCGCGGACCCGGGGGCCCGGCAGGTCGCCGGGGGTGGGTTCGGCCTGGTGGCGGCGGGGCAGCTGGCTCGATTGCATGATTGCGCAATCTAACAAGGAGAGGGGGGTGTCATCACCCGGCCCGCCGGGATTCACAGGTGAGTTAGATCATGGGAACCCACCCGGCCTTCTTCCCGTCCGCCGCCGGACGGAACGGACCACCCCGGACCGCGCAACATCAACTCGCATAAGATCAGGGGAACTTCGCCGAAAGGACACTCCCCCGCATGTCCACAGAGCCGATGCCCGGCCGTTCCGCCGAGGCCCTGCGAGCCCGCTACCGGGCCGAGCGCGAGCGCCGGCTGCGCTCCGACGGCGCGGCGCGGTACCAGGACCCGGGCTCCTTCGACGGCGACCCCTACGGCGGCCCCCGCACCGATCGCGCGCCGCTGCGCGACCGGGTGGACGTCCTCGTCGTGGGCGGCGGCTTCGCCGGCCTGCTGGCCGGGGCGCGGCTGCGGCAGGCCGGGATGGAAAGCGTCCGGATCGTGGAGCGGGGCAGCGACTTCGGCGGGACCTGGTACTGGAACCGGTATCCGGGGCTGCACTGCGACATCGAGTCGTACATCTATCTGCCGCTGCTGGAGGAGGTCGGCCGCGTCCCGGAGTGGAAGTACGCGCCCGGCGAGGAGATCCGGCGGCACGCGGTGGCGGTCGGGCGGCACTTCGGGCTGTACGAGGACGCCTGCTTCCAGACTCAGGTGACCGATCTGACGTGGGACGACGACGCGGCCGAGTGGCTGGTCGGCACCGACCGGGACGATCGTGTGCGGGCCCGGCACGTCGTCCTCGCCTCCGGTATGTTCGGCCGCCCCAAACTGCCCGGCGTCCCCGGCATCGAGTCGTTCGGGGGGCGGCTGTTCCACACGGCCCACTGGGACTACGCCTACACCGGCGGTGACCAGGACGGCCGTCTGACCGGGCTGGCCGGCCAGCGGGTCGCGCTGATCGGGACGGGCGCCACGGCCGTGCAGATCGTCCCGCACCTGGCGGCCGACGCCGGGCAGGTGTACGTCTTCCAGCGCACGCCCTCGACCGTCGACGTGCGGGGCAACGCGCCGACGGACCCCGAGTGGGCGGCCTCGCTGAAGCCGGGGTGGCACCGGGAGCGGCGGCAGAACTTCCTGGACGTCCTGAGCGGGCGGCCGGTCGAGGAGGATCTGGTGGGCGACCGCTGGACGGCCGCCGCCGGGCTGCACGAGAAGGTGATCCCCACCGACCGGCTCGCCGGACTGCCGCCCGAGGAGCGGGAGCGCGGCTACGAGGAGGCCGACTTCCGCAAGATGGACGAGCTGCGGGAGCGGGTGTCGGAGCTGGTCGCGGACCCGGAGACGGCGGAGCGGCTGAAGCCCTGGTACCGGTACATGTGCAAGCGCCCCACGTTCAGCGACACCTATCTCCAGGCGTTCAACGAGCCGAACGTGACCCTCGTCGACACCGCCGACACCCACGGCGTCTCCCGCCTGACGGAAACCGCCGTGGTCGTCGGGGACACCGCCTACGACGTCGACTGCGTCATCTTCGCCACCGGCTTCGAGACCGGCGCGATCGGTGTGCTGTCCGGTTCCCCGGCGGTCACGGGCCGCGACGGGGTCTCGTTGCTGGAGGCCTGGTCGCAGGACGGCCCGCGCACCCTGCACGGCTTCTACACCCACGGCTTCCCCAACCTCTACCACCTGAGCAAGCTCCAGAAGGCGGGCCCGGCGAACTATCTGCACGGCATGGACGAGCAGTCCGTGCACGTCGCCGAGGTGATCCGGCTCGCCGAGGAGCGGGGCACGCGCCGGGTCGAGCCGACGCGGGCCGCGCAGGAGGAGTGGGTGACGACCCTGCGGAGCAAGGCGGCGGACCTGTACTCCTTCCACGCCGACTGCACACCGGGCTACTACAACAACGAGGGCCGCCCGGCCGCGCGCAGCGAGGTGTACGGCGACGGCCCGGCCGCGTTCCACGACGTGCTGCGGCGCTGGCGGGAGGAGGGCGGGGCGGAGGAGGTGCTGGGCGGGTAGACGACGATCCCTCCGGCCCGCCTCAGCGTTCACGCACACCCCCGCCAACCCCCCTCAGCGTTCATGCACGACCTCCCCGTCAAAAACCGTGAGATCCACCCCCACCTCCGTGATGTCGTGCGGGTCGATGCCGAGCAGCGGTCGGTCCAGGACGCACAGGTCGGCCGCCTTGCCCGGCTCCACGGTCCCCTTCCAGTCGTCGGCGAAGTCCTGGCGGGCCGGGTTCGCCGTGTAGGCGCGCAGGGCCTCCGGCAGGGAGACGCACTGGTCGGGGCCGCTGGGGCGGCCGGTGGCCTTGGACTCGCGCAGGAGCATGGAGGCGACGCCCTGGCGCCAGTCGGGTTCGGTGATGGGGGCGTCGGAGCTGGCGCAGACGGTGACGCCGGCCTCGAAGGCGGAGCGTACGGGGCAGTGGTACGCCGAGCGGTCGGGGCCGACGACCTCGTCCATCAGGTCGGCGACGGTCCATTTGATGCCGGGGTTCATGTTGACGCCCCAGCCGTGGGCGGCGAGCTTCTTCAGGCTCTCGGGGCCGATGAAGTCGCCGTGGATGACGTAGTGGCGGGCGTCGGGGCGGGGGCCGGCCGTCTGGGCGGCGGCGAAGGCGTCGACGACGGTGTCGATGCCGCGGTCCCCGGTGACGTGCACACCGAGCTGGTAGCCGGCCTCGTGGGCGGCGGCGATCATCTCGCGCAGCTCGCGGACCTGGAGGGCGGGGGTGGCGCCGTGCACGCAGAGGGCGCCGTGGCCGCCGTCCGGGTAGGGCTCGGTCATCCAGGCCGTGTGGTTCGGGGGGACGCCGTCGGCGAAGATCTTCACGCCGATGGCGTTGAGGAGGCGCGGGTCGGGGGAGGCGGGGCGGGCGAGGGCGGTGAGGCCGGCGCGGACCTCGGCCGCCGAGCCGCCCATGGGGGCGGGCAGCAGCAGGACGCTGACGCGGGCCTTGAGCCGGCCGGTGGCGGCGAGATCGGCGTAGGCGGTCCAGTTGTCGGTGGCGAGGCCGCCGTACAGGGAGTCGGCGCCGCCGGGGCCGAGGCCGGGTTCGGTGTAGCTGGTGATGCCCCGGGTGTGCAGTTCGTCGATGACGCTCTGGATGACGGTGCGGCGCTGGGCCTGGGTGGGGCTGGGCAGGGCCGCCTGGACCAGGCGGGCCGCGGCTTCGCGGAGGATGCCGGTGGGCGAGCCGTCGGGGTCGGTGTCGATGACTCCGCCGGGCGGGGCGGGTGTGTCCGCGTCGACCGAACAGGCTTTCAGGGCGGCCGAGTTGGCCCATACCGTGTGCTGGGAGAAGTCGGTCAGGCAGACCGGGTTGGCGGGGGCGGCCGCGTCGAGGTCGCGGCGGTGCGGGAAGCGGCCCTCGCGGCATTCGGCGAGGTAGCCGGCGTCCCAGCCGACGCCGGCGATCCACTCCCCCGGCGCGGCGTCGCGCGCGGCGCGGGCGACGGCGGCCGTGACGTCCGCGATCGAGCCGACCGCCGGGTGGCCGACGTCGAGGGTGAACGGGGGCTTCGTCAGTCCGTAGGCGGCGCCGTGCAGATGGGAGTCGTTGATGCCGGGGAGCACGGTGCGCCCGCGCAGCGCGACGACGCGGGTGCAGGATCCGGCCAGCGCCTCCACGTCGGCGGACCTGCCGACGGCGACGATCTCCCGGCCGCGTACGGCCACGGCTTCGGCGACGGTGAACTCGCGGTCCACGGTGAGGACTTGGCCGCCGGTGAGGATCAGGGTGGGGGCGTCGGTCATGCGGGGTGCTCCAGGTGGGGGTCGTACCGGGCGGGCCGGCGGGGGCGGGGGGTCCGTACACTTTGAGGCCGAACGAGTTCGAGGAGTCGACTGTGCCCGGTCAGCGGTCCATCACGGAAGCCGAGAGGCTCGCGTCCGAGAAACTTGGCGGGATTCCGGTCCGGCGGGAGCAGATGGCCGCCGTGGCGAACATCTACCGGGCCGCGGCGGCCGTGCGGCAGCATCTGGAGAACTCGGTGCTGCGGGAGTCGGAGCTGACGTGGACGGCGTTCGTCGTGCTGTGGGTGGTGTGGGTGTGGGGTGAGTCCGAGACCCGGCACGTGGCCGAGGAGGCCGGGATCTCCAAGGGGACGCTGACCGGGGTGGCGCGGACGCTGGAGTCCCGGGGGCTGCTGGCGCGCGCGGGGCATCCGGACGACGGGCGGCTGGTGCTGCTGAGCCTCACCGGCAAGGGTGAGGAGCTGATGCGGCGGGTCTTCCCGGCGTTCAACGAGGAGGAGGCCTTCGTGACCGGCCGGCTCAGCGACGCCGAGTGCCGCACGCTCGCCGAGGGGCTGCGGCGGGTCGTGCTCCAGGTCGAGGAGCACGGCGAGGAGCGGCGGCGCGCGCTGCTGGACGGGGCCGAGCCGGCGCCCCGGCGCAGTGGGCGGCGGGCCAAGGGATAGGTCAACTCCTAGGCCGCGCGCACGAGTTCGTCGAAGAGGCGCTGCTGTACGGGGTCTTCGTGCGCGGTGTCCTCCGGGTGCCACTGGACGGCCGTGAACCAGCCCCGCGCGCCGGGGAGTTCGAGTCCTTCCACGGTCCCGTCGGCCGCCGTCGCCGTCACCCGCAGCCCCTCCCCCAGCCGCGCCACCCGCTGATGGTGGTAGCAGGAAGCCGTCAACTTCTCGGCGCCCGTGAGCTGTTCGAGCCCGGTGCCGGGCAGCACGGTCACCGGGTGGACCACGTGCCGGTGGTCCTTCCCGGGCCCGCCCATGTCCTGTTCCATGCTGCCGCCCAGCGCGACGTTGACGGCCTGGAGGCCCCGGCACACGGCGAGCAGCGGGAGCCCCGACTCCAGGGCGCGCGCGGCGACTTGGAGGTCGAAGGAGTCCTGGAGGGCGTCCACGTCGTACACGCTCGCGTGGGTGTCGGTGGCGCCGTACGTGCGCGGGGACAGGTCGCCGCCGCCGGGGAGGAGGACCGCGTCGAACCTCCGTAGCCGCGCGGTGACTTCGGCCTGGGCCGGGTGGATGCTGACGGGTTCGCCGCCGGCCCGCCACACCGCCTCGACCAGGGCGCGGGCGCTGACTTCCGCGGCGTACCGCAGGGCGGAGGCGGTCGCGGCGAAGCGGGCGGGGATCGCGATCAGGGGGCGGGTCACAGCTGGATCCAGGTCGTCTTGAGGTCGGTGTACTTGTCCAGGGCGTGGGCGGACTTGTCGCGGCCGTTGCCGGACTGCTTCATCCCGCCGAAGGGGACGGTCAGGTCGCCCTCCTCGTAGCAGTTGACCCAGACCGTGCCGGCCTTCAGGGCGCGGGAGACGGTGTGCGCGGTCGTCAGGTCGGAGGTCCACAGTCCCGCCGCGAGGCCGTACTCGGTCGCGTTGGCCAGGCGGACCGCCTCGGCGGTGTCCTCGAAGGCGAGGACGGACAGGACGGGGCCGAAGATCTCCTCGCGGGCCAGCCGGGAGGCGGGGGCGACCTGGTCGAAGACGGTCGGCTGGAGGTAGCTGCCGCCGCTGCCGGCGTGGGTGCGCGAGCCGCCGGTCAGGAGCCGGGCGCCTTCGGCGAGCCCGGTGCGGACGTGGTCCTGGACCCGGCCGAGGTGCGCCTCCCCGACGAGCGCGCCCATCTCGGTCGCGGGGTCGAGGGGGTCGCCGACGCGCAGCTCCCGGGCACGGCGTACGACGGCCTCGGTGACGCGGTCGGCGACGGAGGCGTGGACCAGGAGCCGGGAGGGGGCGGTGCACATCTCGCCCTGGTTGAAGAAGATGCCCCAGGCGGCGGTGGCGGCGGCCCGGTCCAGGTCGGGGGCGTCGGGCAGGACGATGTTCGGTGACTTGCCGCCGAGTTCGAGCCAGACGCGCTTGAGGTTGGAGTCGGCGGAGTAGCGCAGGAAGTGCCGGCCGACGGCCGTGGAGCCGGTGAACGCCAGGACGTCCACCCCGGGGTGCAGGCCCAGCGCGCGCCCGGCGCCGGGTCCGTCGCCGTTGACGACGTTCAGGACGCCCGGCGGGAGCCCGGCCTCGGTCGCGGCGCGGGCCAGCAGCAGCGCGGACAGGGGCGCGTTCTCCGACGGCTTCAGGACGACCGTGCAGCCGGCCGCGAGCGCGGGGGCGATCTTCCAACTGGCCAGCGTCAGGGGGAAGTTCCAGGGGACGACGGCGCCGACCACGCCGACCGGTTCGCGGGTCACCAGGGCGAGGGCGTCGGGGGCGGTGTGCGGGGACTCGTCGGTGAGTTTGTCGGCCAGCTGGCCGTACCAGCGGAAGGTGTTGACGGCCGCGCGCAGCTCGATGTCGTGGGCCTCGGTGAACGGTTTGCCCATCTCCAGGGTGATCGCGAGGGCCAGGTTCTCCCTTTGCTGTTCGAGGAGTTCGGCGACGCGCAGGAGGGTGCGGCCCCGGTCGGCGGGTGACAGGCGGGGCCAGGGGCCGGTGTCGAAGGCGCGGCGGGCCGCGGTGACCGCGCGGTCGACCTCGGCGGTGCCCGCGTCGGCGACCTCGGCGAGGGGGCGGCCGTCGCGCGGGGAGACGGCGGTGAAGCTCGCGCCGCCGCCCGGTTCCGTGCGGCCGTCGATGTGGTGGCCGGTGGGCGGCGCGAAGTCCTTGGCGCGGGCGAGGAGTTCGTCGTGGGTCAGCATGCGGGTATCCCTAGGCGCGGCGGACGAGGCGGGCGGTGGCGGCGCCCGCGAGGAGGACGGCGGGGACGGCGAGCGCGAGCCAGAGGGCCGTCGCGCCGTCACCGCCGATGAGGGTGGCGAAGTTGGCGAGGATCACCCGGATCACGGCGGCGATGCCGAGGGCGCCGAGCGCGGGCGCGATGAGGGTGTTCCAGGGGCGGGTGTCGAGGCGTTCGCGGCGGAAGAAGACGAGGACCGACACCGAGGTCAGGAAGTACAGCAGCATGCAGGCGAGGACGCCGACGCCGCTGAACCAGGAGAAGAGGGTGAGCACCGGGTCCTTGCCGGCGAGCGCGAACGGGGTGACGAGGGCCGCCGCGACCAGGGTCTGCACGACGCCCGCCGCCCAGGGCGACTGCCGCCGGTTCAGCGACCGCAGCCGCGCCGGGAGCAGCCCTTCGCGGCTGAGGGAGAACAGGTACCGGTTGGCAGAGTTGTGGAAGGCGAGGACGCCCGCGAAGAGGGAGGTGGCCAGCAGGACGGGCAGGACGCCGGTGACCCAGCCGCCGAGCCGGGCGGCGATCGGGTCGAACACGAACACCGCCGCGTCACCGCCCGCCAGGGCGCGCTGCGCGGCGGCGGTGGCCTCGGCGGGGCCGTAGGAGGAGATCAGCATCCAGGAGACGAAGGTGAAGAAGCCGGTGATGACGGCGACGGAGAGGTAGGTCGCCCTCGGTACCGTCTTGTGCGGTTCGCGGGCCTCCTCGCCGTAGATGGCGGTGGCCTCGAAGCCGAACATGGAGGCGACGGCGAACATCAGCGCCACGCCGGGCGCCCCGTCGAGCGCCGCGCCCGGCGTGAACGTGCCGGCCGGGTCGAGGCCTTCGGGTCCGCCGCCCTGGACGAGGGTGACCAGCGCGAAGACGAGGAGGATGCCGAACTCGGCGAGCACGAACACCGCGAGGACCCGCGCGCCCAGCTCGATGCCGGCGGCGCCCAGCGCCTGGACGACCACCATCGTCACCAGCGACCAGACCCACCACGGGACGTGGAGGCCGGTGTGCTGCTGGACCAGTCCGCTCACGGTCGCGCCGTAGAGGCCGTACATCGCGGCCTGGACCGTGCAGTAGGCGAACAGGGCGACGGCAGCGCTGCCGCTGCCCGTCGTGCGGCCGAGGCCTATGCCGATGTAGGTGTAGAAGGCGCCCGCGTTCACGACGTGCCGGCCCATCGCGACGAAGCCGACCGAGAAGAGCAGGACGACCGCGCCGGCGACGGCGTACGCGGCTGGGGCGCCGGGCCCGTTGCCGATGGCCACGGCGATGGGGACGGCGCCCGCGACCCCGGTGAGCGGGGCCTGGGCGGACAGGACGAAGAAGAGGATGCCCAGGACTCCCAGGGCGTTGCGTTTGAGGCCGGCCGGAGGGCGGTCGCCCGCTCCGGCGGGGGGAGGGGCGTCGACCGTCTGACTGTCCACTCGGATCACCTACTGAGATTCGTTTAAGCCCAAACGAGTTGCCCCATCGTGGGCCTGAACTATCCATCTGACAAGGGGAGGGGAACGAGAATTTACGGCGGGGCGACAAGCGTTGACGGCGGAGCCGTCAGTCCCGCTCGGCCGGCCCGCCCAGCAGCGCCCGCAGTTCGGCGAGCGCCGCCTCGGTGTCCTCGTGGCTCGCGACGCCCGTCAGCTGGTGCAGGACGAGGCCGTCGAGGGCGGCGAAGACCAGCCGGTTGAACGCCGGGGTCGCGCCCTGCGGGCGGATGCGGTCCAGTTCGCGCTGGGAGGCGGCGAAGTACTCCTCGTACAACTCCCGTACCTGTGTGCGCAGTTCGGGGCGGCGGCGGGCTTCGAGGAGGAGTTCGTACTGGTAGGCGTGGTTGTCGGCGTCGTCCTCGATGGTGGCGGTGAGGCCGCTCGCGTAGGTCTCGGGGCGGCCGGTGCCGGGTTCCAGGAGGCTGCTGGTGAGGCTGGTGTGGACGGCGTGCGCGAGGGACTCGGCGATGAGGGCGTCGCGGGTGCCGAAGTGGTGCACGACCAGGCCGTGCGTGACGCCGGCCTCCTCGGCGACGGCCCGGTAGGTGAGGTGGCGCAGCCCGCGCCGGGCCACGACGCGCACGGCGGCCTCCAGCAGCGCCTCGCGGCCCTCCCCGTAGCCGAGCCGCTTGCGCGAGCGGGGGTCGGGGCGGCGCGGGGTGGAGGCCGGGTCCGTCATGCCCACGACCCTACCGGGCCCGCGTCCGCCCGACGGCCGTCACCCTGCCCGCCCGTCCGCACGGCGCCCCTCACCCCGCCGGGCCCCCTCACCTGCGCGGCGGCCGTATCCCCCGGTACTCCCAGTCCCCGCCGAGTGCGGTGGAGAGGACCTCCTCGGACTCGGTGGGCTGGGCTCCGAGGTCGGGGCGGACCGGGACGGGGCCGGTGACGATGTGGTTGGTGAGCCGGCCGAGACCTTCCACCTCCACCTCCACGGTGTCCCCGGGCTGTACCGGGCGGGAGCCGGCCGGGGTGCCGGACAGCAGGACGTCGCCGGGGTACAGGGTGATGGTGCGGGCGATGTCGGCGACGAGGTAGTGCATGTCCCAGGTCATCTCGTCGGTGCTACCGTCCTGGACCGCCTTGCCGTTGACGTACGTCCGCAGGCGCTTGCCGCGGAAGTCCCAGTCGGTGACGAGCCCGGGGCCGAGCGGGCAGAGGGTGTCGGAGCCCTTGACGCGGAGCATCGAACCGGCGTCGGTGTCGCGGAAGTCGTGCAGCCCGAAGTCGTTGGCGACGGTGTAACCGGCGATGTACTCACCGGCTTCGTCAGGGCCGATGTTGCGGGCCGCCTTGCCGATGACGATGGCGACCTCGCCCTCGTAGTTGAGCCACTTGCAGCCCTCGGGGCGGACGATCGCACCCCGGTGGGAGTTGAGGGCGGAGGTGGGTTTGTGGAAGTAGGTCGGGGCGTCCGGGAGGCCGATCCCGAACTCGTCGACGCGGCTGCGGTGGTTGAGGTGGACGGCGATGATTTTGGAGGGGACCACCGGAGGGAGGTGGTGCGCCTCGCCGGTCTTGGCGCGGCGGCCGTCGGGGGCCGCCAACTCGTCCCCGTCCAAGGTGACTTCGGTGGCTGCGCCGTCCAGGAGAATACGGCGGTACTCGGGCATGGCTTCGGCTCCTAGGCGCGGCGGTGGGGGTGGCGGGGTGCGGTGGCGGCGGTCCAGCCCGCCTCGGGGCGGTCGAACCAGAGGTGGACCTGTCCGGTGCCGACGGAGTTCTCGTACTCTCCGTACTGGCGGGCCTGCGCGGTGCAGGCCTGTTCGCCCAGGGCGCCGGCCAGCATCAGGTAGTGGAAGAACCTCGCCTCGGGCTTGTGCTCCCAGAAGGCGTCCATGGTGTCGAGGACCTTGTCGTGGCGGCCCTCCTTGAACCAGGCGATCCGCTCCTCGTCGGCCGCGCGGGCCTCGGGGGTGCGGATGTGCGCCGGGTCGCTGGCCTCGTGGTCGCGGATCTCGCGCAGCGGCCAGAAGGTGTGGGACAGGGCGCCGGAGGCGATGAGCAGGACGCGCCGGCCGGGGGTCGCGGCGATGCCGTCGGCGAGGGCGCGGCCGAGGCGGAGGTGGTCCTCCATGTCACCGGTCTGGCAGACGCCGATCGTCACCCACCTCTTGTCGGGCAGGCCCTCGCCGAGGAACTTCCAGAGGTTGACGGTGGCGTAGTAGACGGGCAGGTACGGGTCGTCGATCGGGGTGATCCAGGTGCCGTGCCGGTCGGCGAACTCCGCGATGTTGTGGGCGAGTTCGGGGTCGCCGGGGTAGTCGTAGGGCATCCTGCACATGCCGCGCGGGAGTTCCTCGGAGGTGAACAGGCCCGAGCGGCGGGGCTGGGCGGTGACGACGAACTCGACGGTGGTGGCCCAGTGGGAGTCCAGGACGACGACCGTGTCGTAGGAGTCCTGGTCGAAGACGTCCTCGCGGAGCCGGCGCAGGCCGGTGACGAGGGTGATCTCCTTGCCCTCGTTCAGCTCCAGGCGGGTGGCCTCGGGCAGGACGATGGTGGGGACGTGGGCGAGGAGGCCCGCCCCGGTGATCTCACCCATGGTCGGCGCATCCCTTCGGGGCGGTGACGGTGTTCTTCAGGTCGCAGTAGAAGTCGAAACTCCAGGTGCCGCCCTCGCGGCCGACGCCCGAGAGGCGGGAGCCGCCGAAGGGAGCCTGGAGGTCGCGGACGAAGAAGCAGTTCACCCAGACGGTTCCGGCGACCAATTGCGCGGTGACGCGTTCGGCGCGTTCCGGGTCGCCGGTCGCGAGGGTGGCGGCCAGTCCGAAGCGCGTGCCGTTGGCCAGGGCCACGGCCTCGTCCTCGGTGGTGAAGGTCTGGAGGGTCAGGACCGGTCCGAAGACCTCCTCCTGGACGATCTCGCTGTCCTGCGCGACGCCGGTGAGGAGGGTGGGGGCGTAGTACTGGCCGCTCTTGGGGTGACCGCCGAGCGCGGCGCGGGCGCCGGAGTCGAGCGCCCGGCGGACGAAGCCGTCGATCTTCTCCAGCTGGCGGGGGTGGATGTTGGGGCCGATGTCGGTGGCCTCGTCGCGGGGGTCGCCCTGCGTCAAGGCGCCCGCCCGGTCGAGGAAGCGCCGCACGAACTCCTGCGCCACCGACTCCTCGACCAGCAGCCGCGTCGCGGCGAGGCACACCTGTCCCGCGTTGTCGTACTGCTCCACCGCGAGGTCCGCGGCGAGGTCGAGGTCGGCGTCGGCGAAGACCAGCAGGGGGGATTTTCCGCCGAGTTCGAGGCTCAGCGGGGTGAGGTTCGCGGCGGCGGACGCGGCGATGCGGCGGGCGGTGGGCACCGAGCCGGTGAAGCTGATCCGGCGGACGTCCGGGTGCGAGGTGAGCGCGTCGCCGATCTCCGCGCCGTGGCCCTGCACGACGTTCAGGACTCCGGCGGGCAGGCCGGCCTCCGCCGCGATGTCCGCGAGGAGGGAGGCGGTGAGCGGGGACCATTCGGCGGGCTTCAGGACGACCGTGTTCCCGGCCGCCAGCGCGGGGGCCACCTTCCAGGTGGCCAGCATCAGCGGGGCGTTCCACGGCGTGATCAGCACGCAGGGTCCCGCCGGGTCCCAGCTGACGTGGTTGCGGTGGCCCCGGGTCTCGAAGTCCTCGTGGTCCAGGGTCAGCAGCCGGTCCGCGAAGAAGCGGAAGTTGTGCGCGACCCGGGGCATCACCCCGCGCCGGTGCGAGCGCAGCAGCGCGCCGTTGTCCGTGGTCTCGACGATCGCGAGTTCTTCGAGCCGCTTGTCGACCCCGTCCGCGATCGCGCGCAGAACGCGGGCGCGTTCGGCTCGCGGGGTGGCGGCCCAGGCCGGGAACGCCTCGCGGGCGGCGGCGACGGCGGCCTCCGCCTCGGCCGGGCCGCCCCGGGCGATCTCGCCGAGGGCCGCGCCGTCGATGGGCGAGTGGTCGGTGAACGTCTGCGCGGAGGCGATCCGCCGGCCGCCGATCCAGTGCCGGGTGTCGACGGTGACCCCGCCGACGGTGAGCGTGTGCTCGGTCATCTTCCCTCTCCTCGTCATTCCGTGCCGGAGGCCGCGGACGCCCGGGTCTCCAGCAGCCGGCCGCCGTCCCACACCACGCCGACCTGCCGGTAGTAGGCGGCGATCGGCTCCCGCACCTCCAGCCGGGCCAGTTCCTCGGTCGGCGCCTCGAACAGCTCCAACTCCGCTTCCCCGACCCAGGGCCCGCCCCCTTCGAAGGAGGCGGCGCCGGACTCGATCAGTTCGTCCAGGGCGGGTCCCCGGCCCTTCTCGACGGACGGCAGCCATCGGTGGTGGGCCATGGGGTGCCCGTTCACGAAGCCGTTGGTCTCGGCCGGTTCCCGCAGGGTGACGACCGTCTGCGCCAGGCGCCGGTCGGCGGCGGCGAGGGTCGCCCCGAACCGCGCCCCCGCCTCGATCCGGGGCGCAGGGCCGTACGGGTGCGGGCGGGTCTGGTGGATCGAGCCGAGCTTCTTGGGGTAGCCCTGGTGCAGTCCCCGGGCGATCGCGAAGTCCTTGTCGACCCAGATGTACACGCACCGCGAGTACGTCCGCCCCTGGTAGGAGCAGCGCACGACGGCGAACGCCTCCTTGTACTGCGCCCGCACCGGGTCGAGGAGTTCCGCCCCCTCCCCCGCGCACGACTGCCAGTCGGCCCAGATCAGCGCGACGGCCCCGGGATCGTCGTCCGCCAACTCCAGCGGTTCGGGCAGCAGTTCGCGCACCCGGGCGGGGTCGGTGCGGTACTCGACGGTGAGCAGGTCGCCCGAGTAGCGCCACGGCGGCGCCGGGATCAGCGACGACGTACCGCTCGCCGTCCTGGGCGGGAAGAAACCACGGGCCACGGGGGGCTCCTCAACACTCCGAAGGGACTTCACGAACCGAGCGCGGCGGGCTGTCTCAGCAGCTCCGCGCGGAAGCGGGCGGCGGACGCGGCGGCCTCCCGCCCGCCGAGGGCGACGACGGCGACGAGCCGCCCGCCGTGGTGGTAGCCGGCGACGACGTCCCCGGCCGGGTCCCCGTCGAGCACCCGCACGTCGTCCTTGCCGAGCGCGGGCGCCCCGAAGGACTGGAGCCGGAAGTCGTGCTGGTCGCTCCAGAAGCTGGGCAGCGGGGCGAAGGGGGCGCCGGCGGTGCCGGACAGGGTCCTGGCCGCGTGCTTGGCGGTGTCGGACGGGACGGACCAGTGCTCGACGCGCCGCGCGACGCCGTCGTAGCGGGCGTTGGGGAAGCGGGCCACGTCTCCGACCGCGACGACGTCAGGGTGGCCGCCGACCCGGAGTTGACGGTCCGTCAGGACGCCGTCGGTCAGGTCGAGTCCGTTGCCTTCGAGCCATTCGGTGTTGGCGACCGAGCCGACCGACTCCACGACGACGTCGGCCGGCAGGACGCGCCCGTCGGTCAACTCGACTCCCTCGACGCGGTGTTCACCGGTGAAGGCGGCCACCGAGGTGCCGAGCGCGAAGCGCACCCCGCGCTCTTCGTGGCGGCGCAGCAGCGCGCGTCCCAGGAGGTCGCCCAGGGGCCCGGCCATGGGCAGCGGGAGCGGGTCGACGACGGTGACCTCGGCGGCGCCGAGGCCGAGGGCGGTGGCGGCGACCTCGCAGCCGATGAAGCCCGCGCCGGCCACGACGACGCGGACGCCGGGGCGGGTCAGCTCGGCGCGCAGGGCGCGGGCGTCGTCGAGGGTGCGGACGGTGTGCCGGCCGGCGCGCGGGCCGGGGCAGCGCAGCCGCCGGGGGCGGGTGCCGGTGGCGACGACGAGGGCGTCGTAGGCGAGGTCCGTGCCGTCGTCGAGGGTGACCGTCCGGCAGGTGAGGTCGGCGGTCGTCACCTTCGTGCCCAGGCGCCATTGGGCGTCGGCGAGGGTGGCGCGGGGGCGGAAGGCGAGGGTGTCGAAGGGGACTTCGCCGGCGAGGGCCTCCTTCGACAGCGGGGGGCGGTTGTAGGGCGGGTGGGGTTCGGCGCCGACGAGGGTGAGGGGGCCGCTCCAGCCGGCGGCGCGCAGTTGTTCGGCGGTGCGCAGGCCGGCGAGGGAGGCGCCGGCGACGACGATGCGGCCGTCCACGTCAGGCCTCGACGCTGATGGCCTGGAGGGGGCAGACGTCGGCGGCTTCCTCGACGTCGGCGAGCAGGGAGGCGTCGGGGTCGCCGACGTAGGCGAGGCGGCCGGTGGCGTCCAGCGAGAAGACGTCGGGGGCCGCGAACACGCACTGGCCGTGGTCCTGGCATTTGTTCATGTCGACGACGACCTTCATGGCCGGTCCTCCTGAGGGAGCGGTTCCGGTCTCCGCCGGATCTCGTTTGGTGTCAAACAAAGTAGGCAGCGGACGCGGGCCGGTCAAGAGCTATCCGTCTGGATAAATTCTTTCCGCGAACCCCTTGCCGGAGGGCGGCCCGCTGCCTACCGTTTGGCACCAAACAACAGCTCTCGAGGAGCCAGCGGTGACTGAACTGCCAGAAGTCCACCGGCACATGGAGCGGCTCGCCGCCGACGGCATCGACGTCGTCCGGGTCGTCTATCCCGATCTCATCGGCACCGACCGGGCCCGTGACGTCCTCGTGGAGGAGCTGCCCCGGGCCGCGCACGGGCTCACCTTCTGCCGGGCCGTCTACCACACCAGCCCGCGCGGGGACGTCGTCCCGGTCGCCGGGGGCCTGGACGCCGGGCTGCCCGACATCGTCGTCCGGCCGGATCTGGGGACGGCGCTCGCGCTGCCGTGGGAGCCGGGGGTGGCCGTGTGTCTGGGCGAGGTGACCGACCCGGCGACCGGGAAGCCCGCGCCGGAGTCGCCGCGGGATCTGCTGCGGGGGGTGCTGGAGCGGTGCCGGGAACAGGGGCTCGAACCCGTCGTCGGGCCCGAGCTGGAGTACTTCCTGTGCGAGGCGGGGGCGGATGGCGACTGGGCGCGGTACGACGGGAGTCCGGGCGTCGTCTACACGGCCGGGCTGCGGGCCGACCCGGGCAATCATCTGCTGCGCACGCTGCGGGAGTTGCGGGGGCTCGGGCTCGGGGTGCTGAGCGGGAACCACGAGTTCGACGGCGGGCAGTTCGAGATCAACCTGCTGCACTCAGGGGCGCTGGACGCGGCCGACCGGGCGTTCCGGTTCAAGTCGGCCGTCAAGGAACTCGCCCGCAAGGAAGGCAAGTTGGCGACCTTCATGGCGAAGCCGTTCAACGACGCGGGCGGTTCGGGCTTCCACCTCCACCTGTCCTGCACGGACGCCGAGGGCCGCAACGCCTTCGACGACCCGGCGGGCGCGTACGGCCTGTCGGCGACCGCGCGGCACGCGCTCGCCGGGGTCCTCGCCCACGCCCCCGCGCTGGCGGCGCTGCTGAACCCGACCGTCAACTCCTACAAGCGCTTCGGCCCGGACACGCTCGCGCCCTGGCTGGTCGACTGGGGGCTCGACAACCGCAGCGCGATGGTGCGGATCCCGCCGGAGCGCGGCGCGGGGGCCCGCCTCGAACTGCGCCTCGGCGACGCGAGCGCCAACCCCTACCTCGCGGTCGCGGGCATTGTCGCCGCCGCCCTGCTGGGCATACAGGCCGCCGAGGAGCCGCCGGCCCCGCTGGAGGGGTACGGGTACGACGCCGCCAAGTCGCCCGCGCTCCCCGCCGACCTGCCGGCCGCGCTCGACGCGCTGGAGCGGGACGGCGCGCTGGGCGAGCTGCTCGGCAAGGAGTTCGTGAGCGCCTTCCTGTCCTACAAGCGCAACGAGGTCGAGCGGTTCCGGCGGTACGTCACCGACTGGGAGTTCGACGAGTACGCCTACCACCTCTGAACCTTTCATGGGAGCTGTGCCATGACGACGCAGACCGCCGCGCCCGCGCCGATGCCGCTCGCGGACGTCGACCTCGCCGACCTCGACAACTTCACGGACGGGGTGACCCCTTGGCGGATGTTCCACACGCTGCGCCATGAGGACCCGGTGCACTGGCAGCCCGAGGAGGCGCCCCACTCCGGTTTCTGGGCGGTGACCCGGCACGCCGACATCGCGCGCGTCGACCGGGACGCGGAGACGTTCACCTCGACGCGGTTCGTGAACCTGGAGGAGGTCGATGCCGGCCAGATCCGCAAACGGGCCTCGATCCTGGAGCTGGACGGGGTGCGCCACCGGGCGCTGCGCAGCGTGCTCCAGCGGCAGTTCGGCGCCGGGGTGATCGGCGGGTACACGGACTTCCTGCGCGGGCTGACCGCGCGGACCCTGGACACGGCGCTGGCGAAGGGCACCTTCGACTTCGTCGAGGAGATCTCCGCCGACTTCCCCATCAACGTCCTCGCCCGGCTCCTGGACGTGCCCCCGCAGGACAACCGGCGGCTCATCGACTGGGGCAACCGGATCATCGGCAACACCGACCCGGACTACGCGGACGTCCTGCTGGGCAGCGCGGAGAGCGAGAAGTACCGCGATCTGCCGTTCCGCTCCCCCGCCTCGCTGGAGGTCTTCGCGTACGGGCGGGAGCTGGCCCGCCAGCGGCGCGGCGGGGACGGCACCGACCTGGTGTCACGCCTGGTCAACACCGTGCCGAAGGACGGAGTGCCGCTGTCGGAGCGGGACTTCGACAACTACTTCCTGCTGCTGGTGGTGGCCGGCAACGAGACGACCCGGCACACCATCACCCACTCCATGCTGGCGCTGCTCCAGCACCCCGAACAATTGGCCCGGTTGAAGGACGACCCCGCGCTGATCCCGTCGGCCGTCGAGGAGTTCCTGCGCTGGGCGTCCCCCGTCTACCACTTCCGGCGCACGGCGACCCGGGACGTGGAGCTGGGCGGCAAGCGGATCAAGGAGGGCGACAAGGTCGTCATGTGGTACGCCTCCGGCAACCGGGACGAGGAGGTCTTCGGCAACCCCTACGACTTCGACGTCAGCCGCGCGCACAACGACCATGTCACCTTCGGCAAGGGCAGCCCTCACCTGTGCCTGGGCAACCTCCTCGCGCGCACCGAGATCCGCATCATGTTCGAGGAGCTGGTCCCGAGGATCGCGGACATCCGGCTGGCCGGGGAGGTGCCCCGGGTGCGGTCGAACTTCGTGAACGGGATCAAGCGGCTGCCGGTGGAGGTGACGCCGGCCTGAGCTTCCTCAGACGCCCCACCTGAGCCTCCGGATTCGCTTCACTCCGCCGACAGCCTGCTGTCCGGCACCCGCCACGCGGCGATGACGAACGCGAGGACGCTCACCGCCGCCCCGGTCAGGAACACCACCTGCATCGCGCCGACGTACCCCTCCAGGAAGGGGTGGGCGACCTGGGCGTCGAGGGTGCGCAGGAACGCCGAGTCCTCCAGGTTCACCGACCCGTCGGGGCGCACCACCCCGTCCAGGGCGGCGGAGTTGGGGGGCTGGGCCGCCGCCGCGCGGTAGGCGGGGTCGGTCATCGCGGTCGTCAGGGCGTCGGATATCCGGGTGCCGGCCAGGGAGAAGAGGATGGAGAGGAAGGCGGCGGCGCCGACGGTGCCGCCGTTGGAGCGGAAGAAGTTGACGGAGGCCGTGGCCGCGCCCATGTCGGAGCGCGGTATCTCGGACTGGGCGAGGGTGGTGATGGTCTGCATGGCGGCGCCGAGGCCCGCGCCCATGAAGAGCATGCCGATGCTGACGTACCACAGCGGGCTGTCCGCTTTGAGGGTCGCGAAGACCGCCATGGCCACCGCCAACGAGCCTATGCCGCCCACCAGTTGGGCCTTGAACCGGCCGGTGCGCGCCATCGCCCGGCCGACCAGCATGGTCACGGTCACGTTCGCGGCGACCGTCGGCAGCGTGGCGAGGCCCGCTTCGACGGGCGTCATGCCCTTGGCGAGCTGGAGGTAGAGCGGCAGGGTCGTCATCGCGCCGAACATGGAGATGCCCACGACGAAGTGGAGCACCGAGCCGAGCCGGAACGCGCGGATGCGGAACAGGCGGATCGGCAGCAGCGCGGCGTCGCCCATGCGCCGTTCGACGAGGACGAACAGCGCGATGCCGGCGGCGCCGACGGCGTAGGCGGCCAGCGCGCGGGGCGAGCCCCAGCCCCAGGTACGGCCCTGTTCGGCGACGACCAGCAGCGGCACGATGCCGACGGCCAGGGCGAGGGCCCCGCCGTAGTCGAGGCGGTGGCGCACCGGCTGGTGCGGGACGTGCAGGACGCGCAGGATGACGAGGACGGCGAGAAGCGCGAGGGGGACGTTGAGGAGGAAGATCCAGCGCCAGCCGGCGACGCCGAACAGCGCGGACTGGCCGGCGAGGACACCGCCGACGAGGGGTCCTGCGATGCTGGCGCCGGCGAACACGGCGGTGATGTAGCCCTGGTAGCGGCCTCGTTCGCGGGGTGAGGTGAGGTCGGCGATGATCGTCATGGCGAGGGACATGAGTCCGCCGCCGCCGAGGCCCTGCACCGCGCGGAAGGCGGCCAGTTCGTAGAGGGACGTGGCGAATCCGCAGAGCAGGGAGCCGGCCGCGAACAGGACGATCGCGGCGAGGTAGACGGGCCGGCGGCCGTAGATGTCGGAGAGCTTGCCGTACAGCGGGGTGGCGATGGTGCCGGTGACGAGGTAGGCGGTGGTCACCCAGGCCTGGGCGGTGAGGCCGTGCAGGTCGTCGGCGATGGTGCGCAGGGCGGAGGAGACGACGGTCTGGTCGAGGGCGGCGAGGAACATGCCGAGCATGAGTCCGCTGAGGACGGTGACGATCTGGCGGTGTTCCAGCCGGGCGGGGGGCGCGGTGTCCGGCGCGGCGGTCATGGGGAGCCTTTTCGGGGAGGGGCCCGGAGCTGGTCGGCTCCGGGCCCGGGGTGGGGGGTGCGGGGTGTGCTCAGACGCCGGCGAGCTTCTCCAGGTCAGCGACGGCCGCGCCGATCTCGGGGAGGGCCAGCATCGCCAGCCGCGCCTCGCGGGCCTTCGCCTGGATCGCGGGGTCGGTGAGGGTCGCGCGGAGGGTGGCGGCGATGGCCTCGGGGGCGGGGTCGGTGATCTCGCGGCCGAGGCCGAGTTCCTCGACCCGGCGGGCGTTGGCGGGCTGGTCGCCGAACTGGGGCAGGACGGCCATGGGGGTGGCCGTGCGCAGCGATTCGCGGATGCTGTTGAAGCCGCCGTGGGTGAGGAAGACGTCGACGGCCTCCAGCAGCAGGGGCTGCGGGACGCGGTCGGTGACGTGGACGTGGCCGGGCAGTCCGGTGGTGTCGGCGGGCAGGCCGAGGGTGGGGACGACGACCGTGCAGTCGTCGAGCAGGGACAGCGCCTGGAGCATCGTCCGCAGGGTCTCGGCGGGGTCCGGCACGGGCATGGGGAAGGCGGCCGGGTCGGTGGCGCGTACGTCGCGCAGGACGGGCAGCGCGGTGCCGAGGGCGGCGAGGACCAGGGGGCGGTCGGTGGGCAGGGCCGCGATCCAGTCGGGCAGGACCGCGTTGTGGTCGACGGAGACGGTCTGGCGGTAGGCCAGGGAGGGGGGCAGGTACTGGGCGAAGGAGAAGGCGCGGGGGACGTAGTCGACGCGGCCGTGGGGGACGATCGAGAGGGGGTCGGTCTGGGCGGGCAGGCCGTGTTCGGCGCGCAGGGCGTTGAGTCCGGCCAGGGTGTGGGCGGGGTCGACGATGTTGCTGCTGCCGGAGGGGGTGAGCAGCTGGGGGATGCCGAGGAGTTCGGCGACGAGGACGGAGCTGAGGTCCATGCCGTCGCGCAGGATGAGGTCGGGCGCGAACTCGCGGGCGGTGGGCAGGACGCGGGCCATGAGGTGGCGGGCCATGCCGTCGGCCATGCTCCGGGGCAGGGCGAGCATGAGGGCGTCGTCGGTGAGTTCGCCGCTCTCGTCGCGGAACTCGTCGAGGAGTTCGGGGGACATGAAGGTCTGCGGGGAGAGTTCGTCGAGGCGGGCGGCGACCCGGACGTCGTCGTCGGCGAAGACGGTGGCCGTGACCGGGGTGGTGAGCGCGAGGACCTCGTGGCCGGCCGCCGCGAGCGCGCGGGCCAGCGGTAACTGGGCGCGGCCGTGGGAGGGGCTGCCGAGGGTGGTGATCAGTACGCGCACGTCGGGCCTTTCGTGGGGGGTGAGGGGGGGTTCAGCGGGTGAGGGCGGGCGTGCGGCCGACGCCCTCCCAGGACAGTCCGGCGCCGGCGAGCCGTCCGGGGTCGAGGAGGTTGCGGAAGTCGTAGACCAGGGGGGCGTCGAGGCGGGCGGCGAGGTCGCTCCAGTCGAGGTCGCGGAACTCGGGCCACTCGGTGAGGACGACGCAGGCGCGGGCCCCGTCGGCGGCCTCGGCGGGGCTGCCGACCAGGGTCACCAGGTCGCTGAGGTCGGGGCGGCGCTCGCTGAACGCCGGGTCGTAGGCGTACAGTTCGGCGCCCAGTTCGCGCAGTTGGCGGGCCACGGCGAGGGCGGGCGAGTCGCGCAGATCGGCGGTGCCGGCCTTGAAGGCGAGCCCGAGCAGGGCGATGCGGACGCCGTCCAGGCGGCCGTCGGCTCCTGCGCAGCCGGCGGCTATGCGGGCCACGAGGCGGCGCTGGTGGGCGACGTTGGTCTCGATGGTGGCCCGCAGCAGGGGGAACTCGACGCCGGACTCCTCGCAGACGCGCAGCAGGGCGTGGGTGTCCTTGGGCAGGCAGGAGCCGCCCCAGCCGGGTCCGGGGCGCAGGAAGGCGGCGCCGATGCGGGGGTCGTGGCCGATGCCGTCGACGACGTCGTCGATGTCGGCGCCGAGGCGTTCGCAGAGGGTGGCGAGGTTGTTGGCGAAGGACAGCTTCATCGCGAGGAAGAAGTTGGCGGCGTACTTGGCGAGTTCGGCGCCGGCCGTGTCGGTGAGGACGCGCGGGGCGTCGATGCCGGTGTACAGGTCGGCGACGAGCCGGGCGGCCCCGGGTTCGGCGGCGCCGACGACGAGCCGGTCGGGGTGCAGGAAGTCGTGGACGGCACGGCCCTCGCGCAGGAACTCGGGGTTGCTGACGACGGTGACGTCCGGGCGGCGCAGGAGGGCGGCGACGCGTTCGGCGGTGCCGACGGGGACGGTGGACTTGTTGACGACGACGCAGCCGCGCGGGAGGCGGTCGCGGATCTCGTCGGCGACGGCCTCGACGGCGGCGAGGTCGGCGGCGCCGCCGACGCCCATCGGGGTGGGCAGGCAGAGGAAGACGACCTCGGCGGCCTCGACGGCGGCGCGGGTGTCCTGGACGAACTCCAGCCGCCCGGCGTCGAGTCCGGCGCGGACGGTGTCGGTGAGGCCGGGTTCGAGGATGTCGACCTCGGCGCGGCGCAGCCGGTCGACCTTGGCGGCGTCGTTGTCGGCGCAGACGACTCGGTGGCCGAGGGAGGCGAGGCAGGCGCCGGTGGTCAGGCCGACGTATCCGGTGCCGATGACGGTCACATGTCGCGGATCCAAGAGATCACCACATTCGGTTCGTTCGGGGCTCGCCGGGTGCGGGCACGGCGGTGGGCCCGGGCACGAGGGGGAGCGGCCGGTCCAGGTCGACCGGCCGCCGGCACAAGCTACTTCGCGGCCGGAACCCGTTGTCAACGATCGATGACATTGGGCGACAGATTTTGGACAGGCGGGTGGGGACCAGGGAGCATGGGCCGGACGGGCCACGCGGAGGGAAGCATGATGGACAGGCCGGACGCGGCGAAACGGAGCGGCGCCGAGCGCCCCGCTCCCCGTAAATACGACTCGGCGGGCACCCGCGCGGCGCTGCGCAGCGCCGCCGCGCACCGCTTCGGCAGATACGGCTACGACGGTACGAGCATCCGGGACATAGCCCGGGACGCGGAGGTCGACCCGGCTCTCGTCTACCGTTATTTCGGCTCGAAACAGGGGCTCTTCGAGGCGATCGCGGACGGCAGCGGCGTGCTGTTCGAACCGCTGCGGCACATGCCGTTGGAGCAGGTCGCGGAGTGGATCCTGGCGATGTCGTTCAACGGGCCCGGGGAGGACAAGATGCCGCATCCGGTGCTGACGATGCTGCGCTCACCGAGCCGGGAGGAGGCGGTGGGCAAGCTGCGCACGGAGACGGCCGAGGTGTTCTCGGAGAATTTCGCCCGGCGCCTCGAAGGCCCGGACGCGGAGGTCCGGGCGGAGCTGCTGGCGGCGTGGATGCTGGGAATCACCCTGATGCGGATGGCGATCCAGACGCCGGCGCTGAGCGAGGTGCCGCAGAGCGTCGTGCAGCCGTACATCCGCACGGTCACCGACGCTCTGCTGGGGCTCTCCGGGGATCAGGCGGGCTGAGGCACCGGCTCTTCGACGGGGGCGTGCCAGCGGCGGGCGAGCCAGGCGCAGACGACGAGCTGGAGCGTGTGGTAGAGCATCAGCGGCAGCACGAACAGGGCGACCTTGTCGGCCGGGAACAGCACGGACGCCATGGGCAGTCCGCTGGCCAGGCTCTTGGTGGAGCCGCAGAACACGGCGGTGACCCGGTCCTCGCGGGGCAGCTTCAGGGCGCGCGCGGAGCGGTCGGCGGCCAGCAGCGCGAAACACAGCAGTAACACGCAGACGACGCCGACGAGCGCGAGCCGCGCGGGTGAGACGCGCTGCCAGATGCCGGTCGTCATGCCCTTGCTGAACGCCGAGTAGACGACGAGCAGGATCGAACCGCGGTCGGCGAGGCTGATGACGAACCGGTGCCGCCCGAGCCGGCCGGAGATCCAGGGCCGCGCCAACTGGCCGAGCAGGAAGGGCAGCAGGAGCTGGAGGGCGATGTCGCCGAGCGCGCCGAGGCCGACGGGGGCGCCGCCCTCGGCGGTGCCGATGAGCCAGACGGCGAGGAAGGGCGTGAGCACGACGCCGATGACGGTCGAGAACGACGCCTGGCACAGGGCGGCGGCCACGTTGCCGCGGGCGATCGAGGTGAAGGCGATGGAGGACTGCACGGTCGACGGCAGCACGGCCAGGAAGAGGACGCCGGAGGCGAGTTCGACGCCGAGGACGCGGTCGGGGACGAGGGTGACGGCGAGCGCGGCCAGTGGGAAGGCGACGAAGGTGAGGGCGAGGACGGGCAGGTGCAGCCGCCAGTGCCGGACGCCGTCGAGCGCGGCCCGCGGGGAGAGCCGGGCGCCGTAGAGGAAGAACAGCAGGCCGATGGCGGCCTGGGTGAGCCGGGAGACGGCGGCCGCGGCCTGGCCCTCGGCGGGGAGGAGGGCGGCGACGCCGATGGTGGTGAACAGCGCGACGATGTACCAGTCGACGCGGCGGATCGCTGAACTGAGGGTCCGGGACATGCGCTCCTGCCAGGGGTCACGAAGACGGGCGAGCCCGGGTGCGGCGGGGTGCCGGACCCGGGCTCGCCTGAGCGGGTGCGGGGGTCAGACCGCCGCGTGGTTGCGGCTGATGTTCTTCTCCAGCAGCTCCAGGCACTCGGCGACGCCCACGCTGTCGGGGCCGTGCTGCGGGAGCCTACCGTCGGCCTTCTTCAGCTCATCGAGCGCCCGGTCGATCGCGGTCTGCGCGGCGAACAGGCAGGGGGTGCTGTAGATCGCGACGTCGACGCCGAGCTCGGTCAGCTCGCCGAGGCTGAGCCGGGGCGACTTGCCGCCGGCGATCTGGTTGAACAGCAGCGGCTTGTCGCCGATGACGCGGCGCACCTTGTGGATCCAGTCGACGCTGCGCACCCCGTCGACGAGGATGACGTCGGCGTCGGTCGCGGCGAGCGCCTTGGCCCGGCGCAGGATCTCGTCCTCCTCCGTGGCGTCGGTGCGGGCGACGACCACGAGGTCCTTGCGGGCCCGCAGCACGAGGTCGAGCTTCTCCAGGTACTCCTCCAGCGGCAGCACCTGCTTGCCGTCGACGTGCCCGCACCGCCGGGGCCGCTTCTGGTCCTCCAGGATGACCCCGGAGGCCCCGATGGCTTCGAGCTGCTGGACGACGTGACAGGCGGTCTCGGGGTCGACGTAGCCGTCGTCGATGTCGACCAGGAGATGCTGCTGGGGGAAGGCGAGGCGCAGCCGCTGGACGAAGCCGACGATGTCGGGCCAGGCGATGAAGCCGATGTCGGGCAGCCCGTAGTGGGAGGCGGCGAAGCCGAAGCCCGATATGAACATGCCGTCGTAGTGCTGGGCGGAGACCGACGCGGAGAACATGTCGAAGACGCCGATCAGTGGCGTGGTGCCGTCGGTGTTGATGGCGTCACGTAGCCGATTGGGGTGGCTCACGGTAACCTCCGTGTGAACTGGTCGCGTTGACTGTGCACCGTCGCGGCCGTGTGCCCGCCAGAGCTTCGGGCCGCGCGGTGTGTACGCGCCGGATCAGCCGGGGGTCCCTCCGAGGAGGGGCCCCCGGCTCTGTGCTGTCCGGGGCGTTAGATGCACAGTAAAAAGATTTTTTGCCTCACCACAACCATGTCTTGGTGTTGCTGGTGAGGATATGGCCACTCAGCGACCCCCGCACTTCACAGGATTGCCTGCGCAAGCGCGCAACCGGGCCTCATGTCTGACGTGACGTCAGACATGAGGATGACTTGAATGATCTGGTGACAAGGTGGGGGCGACCGGTTTGCCGCTGTGCTCTTCGGCCGGCGGACGTGCCGTTTCAGCCTGCCAGCGCCTCCGCGTACCGGTCGATCTGGTCGGGGTCGGCGGCCCAGCAGTACAGGATCAGCTCGTCCGCGCCGACCTTGGCGTACGCGGCGGCTGCCGCGCGGACCTCCTGCGGGGTGGTGAGCATGCTCGCGACCAGCTCTTCGGTGCCGTCGTAGAAGGAGCCGTAGTAGCGCCGCAGGTTGGCGTGCGCCTCGGCGACGGTCGCGGTGTCCCCGAGCACGGCGTTGACCTGGGCGACCAGCCACGGCCTGCCCTCGCGGCCCTGGCGGTCCCACGTCATCCTGACCTGGCTGAAGAGCCTGCCCATGCCGGCCGGGTCGGCGCCGGCGCCGAGGAATCCCCCGCCCCAGCGCGCCACGCGATTGAATACGGCCGGGGCGAAGCCGCCGAAGAGCAGCTGGGGTCCGAGGTCGGTGAGCGGCGGGGGTCCCAGCGGGCCGACGCCCTCCCCGAACGGGACCCCGATCCAGGCCCGGCGCAGTTGCAGCAGCTGTTCGTCGAGCCGCTTGCCGCGGCGGCGCATGTCGATGCCGGCGGCGAGCGCGTCGTCCTCGCGGATGCCGACGCCGATGCCGAGGGTGAAGCGTCCCTCGGAGAGCCGGTCCAAGGTGGCCGCCTGTTTGGCGAGGACCGCGGTGTTGTGGTTCGGGACGACCAGCACCTCGCTCTGGAGGCGGACGCGGGACGTGACCGTGGCGAGGCCGGCCAGGGTGATCAGGGTGTCGGGGTTGTCGTATACAAGGCGGTCGGCGAGGCCGAGGGTGGAGAAGGGGCCGACGTCGGCGCGGCGGGCCCAGGTGATGAGGTCGGCTTCGGGGGCCAGGGGGAGGCCCAGTCCAATGTCCACGGGTGTCGCTCCTGCCGGTGGAGGGAGGGTGATCCATCAACTAGTCCCCCAGTGTCGGGGGCGGCGGGGGCGGTGGCTCAAGCCGGATCCGGACAACTTCCTTCAAAAGAGTGAGGGTCGCCGCGTTCTGCTCCCTCAGCGGCGCTCTTCGTCGATCATCCCCACGATCCGCGCGGAGACCTCCGCCAGCGTCCGCAGCTCGGCGGGCGTGACGTGGTCGAGGAACAGCGCGCGGACGGCCTCCACATGGCGGGGCGCCGCCTCCTCGAGCAGGGCGCGGCCCGCGTCGGTGACGGCGACGACCGAGCCGCGCCCGTCCTCCGCGCACGCGTCCCGCGCGACCAGACCGCGCCGCTCCATACGGGCGACGTGGTGGGACATCCGGCTCTTCTCCCACTCCAGGGCGCACGCGAGGTCCAGGATGCGGCGGCGCCCGTCGGGTACGTCGGTCAGTTCGACGAGGACGGCGAAGTCCGCCGTCGAGACGCCGGAGTCCGCCTGCATCCGGCGCGCCAGCTGCCCCCGGAGCCGGTCCTGGAGCCGGAGGAAGCCGCGCCACGCCTGCTGCTCCTGCGGCGTCAGCCACCGCGCCGGTTCGGTCATGGGAGCAGTGTAGATGTGGTTGACACATCACTGACCTGGGGCGTTGAGCGGTGCGGTGGCGCTCCCTGTGCGCCGGGCCCGGTAGGCGCGCTGGCGGCAGGCGTTGGAGCAGTAGGTGCGGGGGCGGCCGGTGGGCGCGGGGGGCGGGACGGGGGTTGCGCACTGGGGGCAGGGGGCTGCGGCGCCGGTCTCTGCCGGACGGGCGCGGACGAAGGTCTCGATGCCGTCGAGGACCCGCTTCAGCCCGAACTCGAAGCTCCGGTCGTCCTCCGGCCGCTCCGGGTCCGCGGCCTCCCGGGCGGCGGCGCCCCGGACGTAGGCGTCGAGCAGGTCCAGGACGTGGGCGAGGTCCGCCGGGGGCAGTCCGGTCGCGGTCAGGACGCTCAGGGCGGGCTCGCGGCGGGCGGGGTCGCGCGGCGGTGTGCGCAGGAGCCATGGGTGGCGGTGGTACAGGGCCCGCTCGGCGCGGGCGGTGCGCTCCAGCCGGGTCCGCCAGCCGCCGGGGTCCGCGTTGCCTGAGTCCATCCGCTCTCTCCCGGGAGCCGGTCCGCGTCGCCCTATCTTGGCGCGAACACGTCGTGGGCGTCCCGGGAACGGCCGACCTGCGCGGCGGCGGGTCAGGAGGTGACCGGGCGCTCGCGGTACTTGCCGACCAGGCCGCCGGCCGCGCCCAGGGAGACCAGGGCCATCGCGGCGGCCGTGGCGATGCCCTTGGCGCCGTCCATCGTGAAGTAGGAGACGGCGGCGACGGCGCCGTTGAAGAGGAACAGGAACCACAGGACCGGCCGGGTCGACAGGAACGCCTTGATCTTCGGCTTCTTCGCGATCCGGGAGCCGGCCACCAGGGACACCGCGACGCCGGCGAGGGTGGCCGCCGTCTTGGCCGTGCCGTCGAGCACCGCTCCGGCGGCCATCGAGGCGGCGAGGCCGGCCACGAACGACGTCCACAGGACGAGGTTCGCGAAGAACGACTTCAGGACGGCGAAGGGGGACTTGCGGTGGCGGGTCATGGGGACTCCTGGGGGGCGGGGAGCGGGGGCTCTGTCGTGCTCTGTGTTCCACGATCCCGTGTCCGGGCGGGCCGGACGAGAGAGCGTTCACCCGAGTCGGGGGTGGAGCTGGCTACACCCCCTCCTCAGTGCTCGTGCGGCTCGTCCCGGTGCACCGGCCCGTGCGCGTCCTCGCAGTGCTCGTCCTCTTCCTGGTCCTGGACGTGGTCGACCTGGAGCGTCGTATGGCTGATGCCATGCCCGGCGCGCAGGAGCCGTTCCAGGTCGCGGCGGACGGCGTGGCAGTCGGCGGCGGGGTCGGCGAGGACGTGCGCGGAGAGCGCGGGCCGGCCGGAGGTGATCTGCCAGATGTGCAGGTCGTGCACCTCGACGACGCCGGGGCGGGCCGCGAGCGCGTCGCCGACCGCGTCCGGGTCGAGACCGGCGGGCGCGGCCTCCAGGAAGATCCGCCCGGACTCGCGCAGCAGCCCGTACCCGGCCCTGGCCATGAGCGCGACGACCACGAGGGTGGCGAGGGGGTCGGCGCGGTCGTAGCCGGTGAGGACGACGACCAGGGCGGCGACGGCGGTGCCGATGAACGCGAACAGGTCGTTCAGGATGTGCTGGTAGGCGCCCTCGACGTTGAGGGAGGTGCGGTTGGCCCGGGCGATCAGCCAGGTGGCGGCGAGGTTCACGGCGATCCCGGCCAGCGCGGTCGCGAGCATCAGTCCGCCCTCGACGTCCGGGGGCGCGAGCAGCCGGCGCACCGCCTCGTAGCCGAGCCAGGCGCCCAGCAGGAGGAGGGTGAGGCCGTTGGCCTGGGCGGAGAGGATCTCGGCGCGTTTGAGGCCGTAGGTGTAGCCGCCGCGCGCCGGGCGGGCCGCGAGGCGCGCGGCGAGGAGGGCGAGGACGATCGAGGCGGCGTCGGTGAGCATGTGGGCCGCGTCGGAGAGCAGGGCGAGGGAGCGGGCGGCGACGCCGACGACGACCTCGGCGGCCATGAAGGCGAGGATCAGCGCGAGCGCGAGGCCGAGCCGGCGGCGGTCGGCGTCGCCGGTGACACCGTGCGCGTGCTCACCGCCCATACCGGGTCCTTTCGCCGTCGCCCCTGTCCGCAGTCAAACCCATGCGGGGGGCGTCCGCCAGCGATCGGGGGGGCCTCAAGGGGCCCAGGAGGCTGCGGAGACAGGAAGTCCTGTTCTCGATATTGCTGGCCCCCCGCCAGGGCGTTACGTTCGGCCACTCGTCATCACACCGGCTACCGCAGGAAGCAGGGCGAGATGAGCCGCACGAGACCGATCGGTATCGCACTGAGCGCCGTGGGCCTGCTGGCCGCGGGTCTGCTCGTCCCCCAGGCGTTACCCGGGGCGCTGCCCGGCGCCTCGGCGCAGGAGCCCGGCCGCCCGGCGTCCACCGTGGTGGAGACCACCGCCGGGAAGCTCAGAGGCATCGACCGGGCCGGGTACGACGCCTGGCTCGGCATCCCGTACGCGAGCGCCGCCCGCTGGAAACCCCCGGGCCCGGCGGCGAGCTGGACCGGCGTACGCGACGCGACGTCCTTCGGGGAGCGGTGCGCGCAGAACACCGGCTGGGACCCGGGCTACGAGAAGACGGTCACCACCGAGGACTGCCTGGACCTCAACGTGTACGTCCCGGACGGCGCCCGGCCGAAGGCGCCGGTGCTGGTGTGGGTGCACGGCGGCGCCTTCACCGGCGGGGCCGGTCAGGACACGAACCCGGTGAGGTTCGTCCGGCAGACCGGGACGGTCGTCGTCACCGTCAACTACCGCCTGGGCGCGCTCAGTTGGCTGAACCTGCCGCAGCTGCGGGCGGAGAGCGCGGCCGGGCCCGGGCACTACGGGCTGCTCGACCAGCAGGCGGCGCTGCGCTGGGTGCGGTCCAACATCGGCCGGTTCGGGGGCGATCCGGGGAACGTGACCCTCGCGGGCCAGTCCGCGGGCGCCTACTCGATCTGCGCGCAGCTCTCCTCCCCCGCCGCCCGGGGCCTGTTCGCGCGCGCCGCGATGATGAGCG
Source organism: Streptomyces sp. AMJ-169 (assembly GCF_055597585.1). Classification (NCBI taxonomy): domain Bacteria; kingdom Bacillati; phylum Actinomycetota; class Actinomycetes; order Kitasatosporales; family Streptomycetaceae; genus Streptomyces; species Streptomyces sp. AMJ-169. The sequence continues at coordinate 362,033 of NZ_JBVLTJ010000008.1, read as the reverse complement.
GCAGCTGCACCCTCCAGCCGGCGGCGGCCGGCGAGGCCCAGAGCACGGCGTTCGTCCGCGAGGCGGGCTGCGCCGCCGGCCCTGACGTCCTCGCCTGTCTGCGCGCCCGCCCCGCCGCGGCCCTGCTCGCCGCCCAGCTGAAGGCGAACGTCCTGCCGTCCTTCGGCGGCCCCGCCTTCCCGGCCGACCCCCAAACCGCCGTCCAGGCAGGCGACTTCGCCCGCATGCCGGTGCTGATCGGCCAGACGAACAGCGAACGCGGCCTGAACACCTTCGCGGGCTACGACTACAACGGCGCCCCCATGACGGCCGCCCAGTACGGCGAGCAGATCCGCGCGGCGTACGGCACGGACGCCGGCCGGGTGCTCACCGCGTACCCGCTGAGCGCGTACGGCTCCCCCGGCGAGGCGTGGACGGCCGCCCAGAACGACTCCACCTCGTACGCCCGCGAGCGGATGATGGCGGCGTTCGCGCGCTGGACGCCCACCTACGCCTACGAGTTCGCCGAGCGCGCCACCCCGCACTTCACGTCCGTCTACCTGATCCAGCAACGCCGGCCGCAACTGCGGGAGTTCCCGTTCGGCGGGGCGATCCATGTCGACGACCTCGGGTATCTGTGGGACTACCTGGGGCAGACGCTGCCGTACAGCGACGACCAGTTGGAGCTGTCGCGGCAGATGATCACGTTCTGGGGGCGGTTCGCGGCGGTCGGCGATCCGAACGGGGCGGCGACTCCTCAGTGGCCCCGGTACGGGGGCGGGGCGCTGATGTCGCTGAGCGCGTGCGACACCTCGCCCGCGTCGGGGGCGCCGCCGGCGGCCTGTTCGAAGGCGAGCCGGAGTTTCGGGGCCGAACATAATCTGGTGTTCTGGCGGAGTCTCGCGTCCTAAGATCACCGCATGTCTCTTCGTCTCCGTATGCGTGCAGCCCTGCCCGATGCCCTGCGGGCCCGTGACAAGGACGCGGTGAGCGCGCTGCGGGCCACGCTCGGGGTGCTCGACAACGCGGAGGCGGTGCCGGTCGACGCGCAGGCGCTGCGCGGGGTGGCGCTGGAGGCGTCGCCGGTGGGGGCGGGCGCCACCGAGGCGCGGCGGCGGGAGCTGGGCGAGGACGAGGTCGTGGCGATCGTACGGGCGGAGGTCGCCGAACGGCTCGACGCCGCCGCCCAGTTGACGTCGCCCGCGCACGCCGGGCGGGCCGAGCGGCTGCGGGCGGAGGCGGATGTGCTGTCGAGATTCCTCGACGCGTAGCAGCAGGACAGGGCCGGATCTGCCTCTCCAGGCGGATCCGGCCCCGTCGTCAGGTCAGGACTGCCAGGAGCGAAACTCCCTCAGCCGTTCGGGAGTGGTGACGGTCTCCAGGTGGTCCGTCTCCGGGTCGGTGCCGCCGAGGGCGGCGATCAGGCGGCGGGCCGGGACGTTGCGCGGGGTGCGCTCGGCGGTGAAGCGGACTTCCGTGCAGCCCAGTTGCTCGGCGCGGTCGGCGAGCCAGGCGAGGAGGCGTTCCTCGACGCCCCGGCCGAGGGCGCGGCAGCTCATCGCCCAGGCCAGGACGTCGAGTTGGCCTGCCTCGGCACGGACCGCGAGGAGTCCGATCTGGCCGTAGTCGCCGAACCGGTCGCGCGCGGCGGCCGTCCACACCTCGCCGCGCTCCCGCCAGCGCTCCAGGTCCCGCCCGTCGGCCGAGCGGGCGCGCAGCGTGAACTGGTTGGTGCGGCGCACGAGTTGGGCGGCGCGCGCCGCGTCCTCGTCGCCGACGGGACGGATCTCCACCTCCAGGCCCAGGCTCGCCAGGAACTCCTCGAACCCGGCCTGGGCACGGACGGCGTCCCGCTCGCGCTCCTGCTCGTAGAAACGGGCCCGCAACCGGTCCTCGGCGGTCGCCGCCACCGGCACGAGGGGCCACAACCGGCCCAGGAACGCGGCGAGTTCACCGGCGGGCGGGCACTGCACGGAGTCGACCTGCGGCAGCGCGGCGCGCATCTTGGCGATCTCGGCCGGGTTGTCGTCGAGGAAGACGAAGCTGTCCACGCCGAGGTTCAACTGCGAGGCCGCCGCCGCGATCCGCTGGTGCTTCGGCCCCCACTCGGCCGAGAGCACACTGAAGTGCTCGGCCTTCAGCAGGCTGTCGGGCCGGTCGAGGACGGCGCGTACGGTCGCCTCGTCGTTGTTGCTGACGAGCGCGAGCAGCGCGCCCGCCTCCCGCCACTGGAGCAGCCGCCGGGCCAACTGCGCCCGCACTCCGGTGAGTTCGACGGCCTCCGGGCCCGCCTCGCCGGCGACTCCGCCCCACAGGGTCTCGTCGCCGTCGACGGCGATCACCTTCGGCGCGGGGCGTCGTACGGCGGTCACGGTGGCGGCCAGGGTGAGGGCGACGGCCGCCTGGAACTCGGGGGTGAAGGGCAGGTGGGCCAGCTCTTCGGTGCCGGCGTCGAAGACGTCCTCGACCTGGTGGTCCCGGGTCCAGTCCGCCGGGCGCAGGACCGCGACGCCGGGGGTGCCGTCGAGTTCGGCGGCGACCTCCGTCTCCCAGCTCAGCAGCCGCTCGTCCGCGGTTGCGGTGGGGGCGATGCCGACGAGCAGCGGCTTGCCGGTGCGCTGCGCCAACTCCCTTACCGCTGCCGGGTATTCGGCGCGCAGTTCGGCCAGCAGCTTGTCGTCGACCGGGCCGAACCGCTCCAGGTCGGCGGCGCGCAGCAGGATGACGCCGAGGGCGGTGTCCGGGGCGTGCAGGGGGCCCGAGGGGTCCTTGAGGGCGGCCATGACCTGGTGGTAGGGGGCCTCGGCGATCGTCATGGTGTCGTCGAGGGCGGCTTCGCAGAGGAGGGGGAGGTCGCCGAGGGCGAAGGTGGCGGCGAGGGCGAGGGTGGGGCGCACCGGCGTCAACGGCTGTGCAGCGGGCGCCGATTCGCCCTGAGCCATAGCTGGTTCGCCCTGATCCGCAGCCAGTTCACTCTCGGCTCGCACCGACTCCCCAGGCCGCGCGGCGTTCTCCTCCAGCAGTGCCAGGAACTCCTCGCCCAGCTCGGCGGTGTTGGCCGCGTCGAGGATGTCCGAGTTGTAGTCCAGCCGGATCCGTCCCGCGTCCGGGGTGAAGGTGATCATCAGGTCGAGGTCGGAGTAGCCGGTCCCGGCGGGCAGGACGTCCACGCCGCCGGCCGGGGGCGCGCTGCGGACGTAGTTGAAGTAGACCTCCACCATGGGGGCGTTGGTCCGGTACAGGCCCTGCGCGGCGAGTTCGGCGAGGGTGTCGGAGAACATGGCGCCCTTCTCCAGGACCTTCTCCAGCCGGCCGTCGGTGCGGCGCAGCACGTCCTCGACGCGTTCGGCGGGGCGTGCCTCGACGGGGAAGGGCACGGGGACGCCGAAGAATCCGAGGGCGCCGGGCGCGTCGACGTGGATGCGGGTGTCGACGGGCACCGCGAGCACGAACCGCTCGCGCTCGCGCCTGCGGGCCAGCAGGACGGTGAGCGTGCCCAGGCAGAACGCGGCCGGGGTGATCGCGAGGCTGCTCGCCCGCGCGGTGACCCGGTCCATGAGGTCGCCGGGCACGGGGAGGGTGACGCTGCCCGCGCGGTACGTCCGCCGCTCGGGGCGCGGGGCGGCGAGGGTGAGGTCGAGGCGCTGGACCCCGTCGAAGGCGGCGCTCCAGTCGGCGTCGGCGTCGGCCTTGGCGGGCCCGGTGTCCTGGGAGCGCAGCAGCTGGGCGACGTCCCGGTTGGTGACCTCGGCGGACAGCCGGGTGCCGGAGAGTTCCGCGTCGAGTTCGCCGGTCACCAGCAGCAGCGACTGGAGGTCGCTGACCGCGTGGTGGGCGCCGAAGACCAGGATCTGGCCGCCGGTGCCGTAGTCGAGCAGCTCGAAGCGCCACAGCGAGGGCGCGGCGAGGTCGAACTCGGGTTCCAGCAGTTCGCGCAGCCGGTCGGCGGCGTCGGTGCCGGGGTCGTCGGCCTGGGCCGTGGTCCAGCGCAGCAGCGGCGCGGGCAGGGCGCGGTCGACGCGCAGGGCGCGGTCCTCGGTGACGACGGCCGTGCGCAGCGCCGCGTGCCGGGCGGCGATCCGGTCGACGATCCCGGTCAGCGTCTCGCGCGTGGCGGGCGCGGGCAGCCGCAGCGCGAGCCCGATGGCGTGCGCGGCGCCGGGTACCCCCTGCTGGGCGGTGCGCAGCAGGCGTACGACGTCCCGGGTCGCGGGGAAGACCTCGGTGTCCGGGACCTCCCCTTCGGGTTCCTCGGCCGGCCGGGCCGAGGTCGCCGTGCCGTCCGCGAGGGCCGTCCCCAAGTCCGCTGCCAGGCCCCGGACATCGGCCGCCGCGAAGACCGCCGAGGCGGTGAGGTCGACGGAGAGGTCGCGGCTGAAGGCGTTGCGCAGCTGGACGATCATCAGGGAGTCCAGGCCGAGTTCCTTGAGGGAGGTGGTCGGCGCGAGGTCAGTGACCCGGCCGCCGGTGACCTCGGCGACCTTGGTGCGGACGTAGGACTCCAGCAGTTCCCCGGTCGGCGCGGCCAGGATGCGGTCGACCAGGTCGGTGGGGGCGCTGTCCGGGGTGGTGACCAGGTCGCCGAGGAGGGGCAGGGCGCGGGCGGTCTCCGGGTGCAGGGCGAGCGCCGGCCAGTCGAGGGCGGCCGGGACCAGTTGGCGTGCGCCGCTGGTCAGGGCGCGGTCGAAGAGGGCGCCGCCGTCCTGCGGGCTGAGTCCGACGAGCGCGCGCCGGCCCGCCGAAGCGGTGCGTCCGCCGGTCGCGGCGGCCATGCCGGCCTCGTCCCAGGCTCCCCAGTCCAGGCTGAGCGCGGGCCGCTCCACGTGGTGGGCCCAGGCGTCGAGGAAGGCGTTGGCGGCCGTGTAGGGCGCCTGCCCGGCGGACCCGAAGAGCCCGGCCACGGAGGAGAACAGTACGAAACTCCGTGCCTGGGGGGTGAGTTCGGCGAGCAGCACGGTCCCGAGCACCTTGGGCGCCAGCACCCGCCGCACCCGCTCCTCGCTCAGATTCCCGAGCGTGGCATCGTCGAGCACCCCGGCGGCGTGTACAACTCCGGTGATCTCACCGCCCAGTTGGGTGTGTACGACGGCCAGGGCGGCGGTGAGGCTCGCGCGGTCGGTGACGTCGGCGCGGGCCAGGGTGATCTCGACGCCCTGTTCGCGCAGCGCGTCGGCCCAGCGGACGGCGTCCGGGGCGGGGGCGCCGCGGCCGAGCAGGGCGAGCTTGCGGACGCCCCGGGCGGCGAGCCGTTCGGCGACGACGCGGCCGAGTCCGCCGAGCCCGCCGGTGATCAAGTGGACGCCGTCGGTGGTGAGTTCGGCGTTCTCGGTGACCTGGGCGCGGGCGAGCCTCGGTACCAGGCGGCCCGATTCGCGCAGGGCGACGAGGGGTTCGGCGTCGGCGTGGCGGAGCTGGATCCACAGGGCGTCGGTGCCGCCGTCGGCGGGGAGGTCGACGAGGGTGGCCGTCAGCTCGGGGTGCTCCTGGGCGACGGTGAGGCCGAAGCCCCAGGCGAGGGCCTGTGCGGGGTGGGCCACGCCGGTCTCGTCGGCGGGCTGGGAGGCACGGGTGACGAGGAAGAGCCGGGGGGCCTTGCCTCCGCGCCCCGGCTTGCCCCCGCGCCCCGGCTTACCCCGGTGCTCGGTCAGCGTCCTTACCAGGTGCAGGGTGCTGAGGCAGCCCAGGCGCGCGGCCTCGTCCGCCGTGCCGGCGGAGTCGATCGCGGGGGCGTCCAGGGCCGTCAACTGCACGACGGTCGCCGGGAGTTCACCGGGGAAGGCTTCGTCGAGGAGGCGGGAGAGGTGGGCGGGGTCGGCCGGGTCGAGGGTGTAGCGGCCGGGGGCGTCCGCCGTGAACTCGCCGCCGCTGCGGGCGAGTACGTAGGGCGTGTCGCCGAGCCGTTCGGCCAGCTGGGCGCCGACTCCCTTGCTGTCCGCGAGGATCAGCCAGCTTCCCTTGCGCGGGGGTTCCTGCGGTGCGGGGCGCGGCTGCCAGCGGACCTCCATGAGGGAGCGGTCCTGGGCGGAGAGGGCGGCGAGTTCGAAGCCCTCGATCTCCAGGACGGGCCGGCCGTCCTCGTCGAGCAGCCGGATGTCCAGCGTCAGCCGGTCGGCGGAGGCGGAGCGCAGCCGGCAGGCCGTCCAACTCGGCGCGGTGCGGCGGCCGGTGAAGCGCAGGGCGCCGACTGCGGCCGGGACGAACGGGCGCCCCGAGGGGACCTCGTCCGGGAGGGCCGCCGCGTGGAAGGCGGCGTCGAGGACGGCCGGGTGGATCAGGTGCCCGGCGTGCGGGCGTCCGGTCAGCCGGCCCAGGGAGGCGCCGGGGCCCGACCAGCCTTCGGCCAGGCCCCGGAAGGCGGGCCCGTAGTCGATGCCGGCGGCGGTGAAGTCGGCGTACACGGACGGGACTTCGGTGGTGCAGCGGGCGCGGAGTTCGCCGAGCGGGGTGTCGTCTGCGGTGAACGGGGTGTCCTGGCCGGCGATGCGGCCGGTGGCGTGGATCTCCCACGGGGCGCCCTGGGTGCGGGAGGCGATGGTGAAGCCGTCCGCGCGCAGGACCAGCTGCACGTCCACGGGGGTCTGTTCGGTCAGCCGCAGGGGTTGCAGGAACTGGACGTCCGCGAGCCGGAGTTCGCCGTCGCGCAGGCGGGAGGCCGCTTCGAAGGCCATTTCCAGGAAGGCGGCGCCGGGCAGCCAGACCTCGCCGGAGACGCGGTGGTCGGCGAGGTAGGCGAAGCGGGGGTCGCGCAGGTCGACCCGGGTCTCGAAGACGTGCCGGCCGGGCTCGTCGCTCGGCTCGACATGCGTCTCCACCAAGGGAGTTGCGCCCGCGCGGGTCGCCGGGGCCGCCGTCACCCAGTGGCGTTCGCGGGCGAAGGGGTAGGTGGGCAGCGCGGTGCGCCGGCCGGCCGGGAACGGGTCCCGCCAGTCGGGGTCGTATCCGGCGGTGTACAACTTGGCGGCGCTGGGCAGCAGTTCGGGCTGGTCGCGGCGGAGGGAGCCGACGGTCGCGACGCGGACGCCGGCCTCGGCGGCGACGGCCTCGACCGACGCGGCCAGCGAGGGGTGCGGGCTGAGTTCGACGAACCAGCGGTAGCCGTCGTCGAGCATGCGCCGTACGGCGTCCGCGAACCGGACCGGCTCGGCCAGGTTGGCGAACCAGTAGGCGGGGTCGAGGAGTTCGCCGGGTTCCTGGGCGCCGGTGACGGCCGAGTAGAACGGGACCTTCTCCCCCGTCGGCGTGAGTCCGTCGAGGCCGTTCAGGAACGGCTCGCGGACGGCTTCCATGAGCGGGGTGTGCGAGGCGAACGGCGTCGACAGCTCGCGGGTGCGGATGTCGCGGCCGTCCAACTCGCGCCGGAGCGCGGCCAGTTCGTCCGAGGTTCCGGAGACCGCCGTGGAGTTCGCGCTGTTGACGGCCCCGATGAAGAGACCGGGCGTGAGCAGTGCGCGCACCTCGGCCTCGGGCAGCTCGACGGCGAGCATGCCGCCCTGGTGCTCGACGGGGACGACGGCGCTGGCGCGGCGGGTGACGACGGTGACGGCCGCGTCGAGCGGCAGGGCGCCGGACACGTAGGCCGCCGCGATCTCGCCGAGGCTGTGGCCCAGCACCGCGTCGGGGTGGACGCCGAGGGCGCGCCAGGCCGCCGCGAGGGCCGCGTTGAGGGCGAACAGGACCGGCTGGAGGATCTCGGTGCGCCCGAACTCCTCGCCCCTGAGGGCGTCGGTGACCGACCAGCCCGCGATCCGCCGGACGGCTTCGTCGATGCGGTCCAGCTCCGCGCCGAACGCGGCGGACCTCGATGCCAACTCAAGCCCCGTGCCGGGCCATTGGCCGCCGTGGCCGGGGAACACGAAGGCCACCTTGCCCGCCGGGGCGTCGGCCGAGGGCAGCGGGGTGTCGCCGGACGCCAACGCCTCAAGGGCGCCCAGGAGTTGGTCCCGGCCGTCCGCCACCACGGCCGTGCGCCGGTCGAAGTGGGTGCGGTGGCGGGCCAGGTTGTGGGCGAGCGCGGGGAGTTCTGCGCCTCCGGTGACGGTTTCGGCGAGCCGTCCGGCCAGGGTGCGGACGGCGTCCGGGGTGCGGCCCGAGAGGGTGAACAGGCCGGGCCCTGAAGGGACTTCGGCGGCCGGTTCGACGGCCGGCGCCTCTTCGATGACGGCGTGGACGTTCGTCCCGCTGATCCCGAAGGAGCTGATGCCGGCCCGGCGCACCCGCTCCGGGGTGGCGGGCCACGGCTGGTGGTCCTGGAGGAGGGCGAGTCCGCTGCCGTCCCACTCGACGTGGCGGCTCGGCTCGGCGGCGTGCAGGGTGCGCGGCAGGGTCTCGTGCCGCAGCGACTGGACGACCTTGATGAGGCCCGCGACGCCCGAAGCGGCTTGCGCGTGGCCGATGTTGGACTTCAGCGAGCCGAGCCGCAGGGGCCGCCCGTCGGGGCGGCTGGCGCCGAAGACGGCCGCGAGCGCGTTCGCCTCGATGGGGTCGCCGAGCTTCGTGCCGGTGCCGTGCGCCTCCAGGGCGTCGATGTCGGCGGGCCCGAGCCCGGACCTGGCGAGCGCCCGCCGGATGACCTCCTCCTGCGCGGGCCCGTTGGGGGCGCTGAGCCCCTGGCTGCGCCCGTCCTGGTTGACGGCGGTGCCGCGCACGACGGCCAGCACCTCGTCCCCGTCCCGCCGCGCGTCGCTGAGCCGCTTGAGGACGACCATCCCGACGCCCTCGGCCCAGATCGCGCCGTCGGCGCCGTCGGAGAAGGAGCGGCAGCGGCCGGTCTCGGAGACCCCGCGCAACCTGCTGAACTCGACGAACATGCGGGGCGTGACCATGAGGGTGACGCCGCCGGTCAGCGCGAGGTCGCACTCGCCCGCGCGCAGCGCCTGCACCGCGAGGTGCAGCGCGACCAGCGACGACGAGCAGGCCGTGTCGACGGACATCGCGGGCCCGTTGAGGCCGAGCGCGTAGGCGAGCCGCCCGGAGGCGACGCTGACCGCCGAGCCGGTGGTGACGTACCCGTCCATCCGGTCGAGACCGGAGTCGTTGTGGTAGCCGCTGTCGAAGAGGCCCACGTAGACGCCCGTCGTGCTGCCCGCGAGGTCGGCCGGGACGATGCCCGCCCGCTCCAGCGCCTCCCAGGTGGTCTCCAGCAGCAGCCGCTGCTGCGGGTCCATCGCCGCCGCCTCCTTCGGGGCGATCCCGAAGAACCCGGCGTCGAAGGAGCCGATGTCGCCGAGGAAGCCGCCTTCGCGGGCGTACGACTTGCCCAGGGCCTCCGGGTCGGGGTCGTAGAGGTCCGCCACGTCCCAGCGGTCGGCCGGGAAGGGGCCCACCGCGTCGCGGCCGTCCATGACCAGCTGCCACAGGTCCTCGGGCGAGGCGACCCCGCCGGGGAGCCGGCAGGCCATGGAGACGATCGCTATCGGCTCGTCAGTTGCCTTGCTCTGTACGGAAGTTGGCTTGGCGGTCGTGGGCGCGCCCAGGACGGTCGTCAGCAGGTGGGCCGCCAGGCGCTGCGGGGTGGGGTGGTCGAAGAGGAGGGTCGCCGGGAGCTTGGCGCCGACGCGGGTGCTGATGCGGTTGCGCAGCTCGACGGCCAGGAGGGAGTCGAGGCCGTGTTCACGCAGGGGGCGGTCGGGCTCGACGGCGTCCGGGGCGGCGAGGCCGAGGACGCGGGCGGTCTCCTCCCGTACCAGGGCGAGGACTTCGGCGTCCCGGTCGGCCTCGGGCAGCGCGGCGAGCCGGTCGGCGAGTCCGGTGCCCGCCTCGGCGGCGCGCGCGGCGGTGCGGCGGGCCGGGGTGCGCACCAGGGAGCGCAGCAGGGCCGGGACCGGGGCGGCGAGGCGCGCGGTGTCGAGCTTGGCCGGGACGAGCGCCGCGCCGCCGGACGCCAGTGCCGCGTCGAGCAGCGCGAGCCCCTCGGTGTCGGACATCGGCAGCGCGCCGCCGCCGGCGAGGCGGGCCTTCTCGGCGGCGCCGAGGTGCCCGGTCATCCCGCTGACCTGCTCCCACAGGCCCCACGCCAGCGACACCGCCGGCAGTCCGGCGCGGGTGCGCTGTTCGGCGAGGGCGTCCAACGCGGCGTTCGCGGCGGCGTAGTTGGCCTGTCCCGCGTTGCCGACGACACCGGCGAGGGAGGAGAAGAGCACGAAGTGGGTGAGGTCGTGCCCCGCCGTCAGCTCGTGAAGTACCTGCGCGGCCTGCGACTTGGGGCGCAGGACCTTCTCCAGCCGTTCGGGCGTGAGCTGTTGGACGACGCCGTCGTCGAGGACGCCCGCCGCGTGGAAGACGGCGGAGAGGCGGTGCTCTTCGAGGAGGGCGGCGACGGCGTCCCGGTCGGCCACGTCGCAGGCGGCGACGGTGACCTCCGAGGCCCCCAACTCCTCGAGCTGCGCCCGGAGTTCGGGCATGCCCTCGGCGGCGGCACCCCTGCGGCCGACGAGCAGCAGGCGGCGTACGCCGTGCCCGGTCACGAGGTGGCGGGCGAGGAGGCCGCCCAGGGTGCCGGTGGCGCCGGTGATCAGGACCGTGCCTTCGGGGTCCAGGGGGCGGGGGACGGTCAGGACGACCTTGCCGGTGTGGCGGGCCTGGCTGACGTACCGCAGGGCTTCGGGGGCGTGGCGGACGTCCCAGGTGGTGATCGGGAGGAGGGTGTAGGCGCCGGTCTCGAAGAGGTCCAGGACCTCGGTCAGCATCTGCCGGGTCCGCTCGGGGCCCGCCTCGCGCAGGTCGAAGGCGCGGTAGGAGGTGCCGGGGTGCCGGGCCACGACCTCGTCGGCGTCACGGATGTCGGTCTTGCCCATCTCGACGAACCGCCCGCCGTCGGCGAGCAGTCGGAGCGAGGCGTCCACGAACTCCCCTGCCAGGGAGTCGAGTACGACGTCCATACGCGGGAACTTCGACTCGAAGTCCAGGTCACGCGAGTTCGCGATATGGGCCTCGTCCAGGCCCAGTTCACGCAGCGTGTCCCACTTCCCGGGGCTCGCCGTGCCGAACACCTCGGCGCCGAGATGCCGCGCGATCTGCACCGCCGCCATGCCCACACCGCCCGCTGCGGCGTGGATGAGCACCTTCTCCCCCGCCTTCAGCGCGGCGAGGTCGATGAGGCCGTAGGAGGCGGTGAGCCAGGCGACCGGGATCGACGCGCCGTCGGCGTAGGTCCAACTGCCGGGGATGCGGGCCACGTTGTGCTGGTCGGTGATGGACACCGGGCCGTAGCCGTCGCCCTCGACCATGGCCGTGACCCGGTCGCCGACGGTGAGTCCGGTGACGCCGGGGCCGGTCTCCAGGATCTCGCCGGCGGCCTCGTAGCCGAGTCCGGCGCCCTTCTCGACCATGTCGAGGGTGATGAGGACGTCACGGAAGTTGACGCCGGTCGCGCGGATGCCGATGCGGACCTCGCCGGGGGCGAGGGGGCGCAGGGCTTCCTCGTAGGGGGTGAGCGCGAGGCTGTCGAGGGTGCCGGTAGTGGTGGCGGTGAGCTTCCAGGCGGGGGACGGCGGCAGTTGCAGGGCCGGGGTCGCGGGGACCAGCCGGGGTGCGTACAACGTGCCTGCGCGGTAGGCGAGTTGCGGTTCACCCGAGGCCAGTGCGGCGATCACCGCCGCGTCGTGGGTGTCGGTGTCGGCGTCCACGAGGACGAAGCGGTCCGGCTGTTCGGACTGGGCCGAGCGGATCAGGCCCCAGACGGCGGCCAGTTCGGGAGCCGGGGGTCGGTCGGCGGGGGCGGTGGTGACCGCTCCCCGGGTGACGATCGCGATCTGCGGGTCGTCCGACTGGACTGCGGCGAGGGCTTCTTGGACGGTGGCGCAGGGCACGACGGTCACGTCCTGCGCCGGCTGCCCGGCGGCTGCCTCGACGGGCGTCCACCTCACCTCGTAGAGGTGCTCGACGTGGGCCGCCTGTGCCGTCGCGGTCGCCTCGCGGAGGGTGAGGGCGTCGACGGTGACGACGGGGGCGCCGGCCGGGTCGGCGGCGAGGAGTTCCACCTCGCCGCTCCCGGCGCGGCGCAGCCGGACCCGCAGCCGGGTCGCGCCGCTCGCGTGGAGGCGGACGCCGGACCAGTGGAAGGGCAGCAGGGGGGCGCCGGAGGGGAACCAGTCGGCGGCGCGCAGGGTGTGCAGGGCCGCGTCCAGGAGGGCCGGGTGGAGGCCGAACTCCCCTGTGCTGTCGGCGTGTTCGTCGGGGAGGGCGACCTCCGCGTACAGGTCGTCCCCGGCGTGCCAGACGGCGTGCAGGCCCTGGAAGGCAGGGCCGTAGCCGTAGCCCGCGGCGGCGAGGGTGGCGTACAGGCCGTCGACGGGGATCGGGTCGGCCTTCGGGGGCCAGAGGGTGAGGGGGTCCGGGGTGGGGGCCTGGGCCGGGGTCAGGGTGCCGGAGGCGTGGCGGGTCCAGGTCGAGCCGGTGTCGGGGGACGAGGAGACGGTCAGGGCGCGGCGGCCGTCCTCGCCCGGTGTCTCGACCCACACCTGGAGGCGGACCGCCTCGCCCTCGGTGAGGGTGAGCGGGGTGTGCAGGGTGAGGTCGTCGACGGTCGGGCAGCCCGCCAAGTCGCCTGCGGTGACGGCGAGTTCGGTGAAGGCGGTGCCGGGCAGCAGGACGCGGCCCTCGACGGCGTGGTCGGCGAGCCAGGGGTGGGTGCGCAGGGAGAGGCGGCCGGTGAGGAGCCACTGCCCGGTGTCCGCGATCGGCGCGGCGGCGCTGAGCAGCGCGTGCCCGGTGCCTTCGAGGCCCGCACTGGTCAACTGGGCGGGGGCGCCCGAGGGTTCGCGGGTCAGCCAGTAGCGGGTGTGCTGGAAGGCGTACGTCGGGAGCGGGACACGGCGGCCCGTGGGGTGCAGGGCGGCCCAGTCGACGGGGACGCCCTGGACCCACGCCTCGGCGAAGGCGGTGAGCATCCGGGCCCAACTGCCCTGCTCGCGGCGGAGGGTGGTGGCGACGGCGGCGCCGGAGTCCTCGACGGTCTGGGTGACGCCGACGGTGACCACGGGGTGCGGGCTGATCTCGATGAACGCGTCGTGCCCGGCGGTGAGCGCGGCGCGCAGCGCGGACTCGAAGCGGACGGTGCCGCGCAGGTTGCGGTACCAGTAGGCGCCGTCGGTCGCGGTGACGGTCGTGTCCTCGCCGGTGACGGACGAGTACAGCGGGACGCGGCCCTTCTGTGGCGTCAACTCGGCCAGCAGTACGGCGAGTTCGCCTTCGATGCGCTCGACGTGGTGGGAGTGCGAGGCGTAGTCGACGGGGATGCGGCGGGCGTCGGGGCTGGCGGCGAGGAGTTCTTCGACGGCCTCCGCGTCGCCGCTGACGACGGTCAGGGCGGGCCCGTTGACGGCGGCGATCTCGATCCGGCCCGCCCAGGGGGCGATGAGTCCGGTGACGCGGTCCACGGGCAGCGGCACTGAGACCATGCCGCCCTGCCCGGCGAGCGCGGTGATGGCCCGCGAGCGTAAGGCGACCACGCGCGCGGCCTGCTCCAGCGGCAGGATCCCGGCGACGCACGCGGCGGCGATCTCCCCCTGCGAGTGCCCGACCACCCCGGCCGGCGCCACCCCGGCCGCCTCCCACACCCGGGCCAGCGCGACCATCACGGCGAAGGACACGGGCTGTACGACGTCCACCCGCTCCAGCCACCCGGCGTCGGCGCCGGCCCGCAGCACCTCGGTCAGCGACCAGTCGACGTACGGCGCCAGCGCGGCCTCGCACTCGGCGACCGTCGCCGCGAACACCGGTGACTCGTCGAGGAGTTGAACTCCCATGCCGGCCCACTGGGCGCCCTGCCCGGGGAACACGAACACGGGCCGGCGCCGTACCGCGGGCGCGTTGCCGCGGACGATCCCGTCGGCGTCGTCCTCCGCCGCGACGGCCTCGGTCAGCGCCCGCGCGGCGGCCGCGTCGGCGGCGACGACCACGGCCCGCTGCTCGAAGGCGGCGCGGCCGGCGAGGGAGACGGCGATGTCGGCGCCGTCCGCGTCGACGGCGGCCCCGGCCAGCCGGGCGGCCTGGCCGGCGAGCGCGGGTTCGCCCTTGCCGGAGAGCGGCCAGGCGAGGGCGGGAGCGGGCTCGAAGGAGCCCTCGGGCGCCGGCTCCTCCTCCTCGACCCCTTCCAGGATCACGTGCGCGTTGGTCCCGCTGATCCCGAACGAGGACACGCCGGAGCGCCGGGCGCGCCCGCTGTCCGGCCAGGGCACGGCCGTCGCCTGCGGGACCACTCCCCCGCCGCTCCAGTCGACGTGCGGTGTCGCCTCGTCGAGGTGCAGGCTCGCGGGGAAGAGGCCGTTGCGCATCGCCATGACCATCTTGATGACCCCGCCGACACCCGCGGCGGCCTGCGTGTGCCCGATGTTCGACTTGAGCGAGCCGAGCAGCAACGGCCGTTCCTGCGGCCGCTCTTGGCCGTAGGTCGCGATGAGCGCGGCGGCCTCCAGCGGGTCGCCGAGGACGGTCCCGGTGCCGTGCGCCTCGACCGCGTCGACGCCGTCGGCGGAGAGCCCGGCGGCGGCCAGCGCCTGCCGGATCACCTTCTCCTGCGCGGGCCCGTTGGGCGCGGTGAGCCCGTTGCTGGTGCCGTCCTGGTTGACGGCGGTGCCCCGGACGACGGCCAGGACCCGGTGGCCGAGGCGGCGGGCGTCGGAGAGGCGTTCGACGACGAGCATGCCGGCGCCCTCGCCCCAGCCGGTGCCGTCGGCGGAGGCCGCGAACGACTTGCAGCGGCCGTCGTGGGAGAGCCCGCCCTGGAGGCTGAACTGGACGAACGTGCCGGGCCCCGACATGAAGGTGACGCCGCCGACGAGGGCGAGCGAGCACTCCCCGCGCCGCAGCGCCTCCACGCCGAGGTGCAGCGCGACCAGGGAGGAGGAGCAGGCGGTGTCGACGGAGAGGGCGGGGCCGTGGAAGCCGAAGGTGTAGGAGATGCGGCCGGACGTCACGCTGGCCTGGTTGCCGGTGGCGACATGGCCGCCCGCCTCGCCGGGCTCGTCCATGCGGGGGCCGTACTCGTCGTCCATGACGCCCAGGTAGACGCCGGTGTCGGAGCCGCGCAGCGCCGCCGGGTCGAGTCCGGCCCGCTCCAGCGCCTCCCACGCGGTCTCCAGCGCGAGCCGCTGCGCCGGGTTCATGCCGAGGGCCTCGCGGGGGCTGATACCGAAGAAGGGGCCGTCGAACCGGTCGGCGTCGTAGACGAATCCGCCGCGCCGGACGTAGCTGGTGGCCGGGCCCTCGGGGGCGAACAGGGCGTCCAGGTCCCAGCCCCGGTCGGTGGGGAAGTCCCCGGTGGCGTCCACGCCGTCGGCGACGAGCCGCCACAGGTCGTCCGGGGAGGCGACGCCGCCGGGGTAGCGGCAGGCCATGCCGACGATCGCGATGGGTTCGTCGGCGCGTTCCTGGATCTGGGCGAGCTTGCGGCGGGTGCGCGCGAGGTCGGTCGTCGCGCGCTTGAGGTAGTCGCGCAGCGTGTCTTCGGTGGCGGCCATGGGGGTTCTCGGGCTCTTCTCGTCTTGTCGTCTTGGGGGCACCCGGGCCGGCGGGGCGGCGCCGGCCCGGGTGGTGGCTGCCGGCCTGACCGGCCGGAGGATGAAGAGGGTCAGACCTGCTGGTCGAGGAACGCGAACATCTCCTCGTCGGAGTCGAACTCCGCCGCCTCCTCGGCGGACCCGTCGGCCGCGTCGGCGCTCTCGACGGCCGCCGTGTCGAGCCCGGCGAGCGTCTGCCGCAGCACCCGCAGCAGCCCGTCGCGCACGGCCTCGTCGCTGCCGGCCTTGCCGGCCGCGCCGCGCAGCGCCCGCTCCAACTCGTCGAGGGACAGGGACAGTTCGCCGGCCACCCGGGCTTCCTTGGCCGGGGCCTGGGCGGCGAGCCTGGTGTGCAGGTGCGCGGAGAGCTGCGCCGGGGTCGGGTGGTCGAAGACGACCGTCGTCGGCAGCCGCAGCCCGGTCAGCGCGGCGACCCGGTTGCGCAGTTCGACGGAGGTCAGCGAGTCGAACCCCAGCTCGGTGAAGGGCCGTTCGAGGGCGACGGCGGCGTCGGCGGCGTAGCCGAGGGTCCCGGCGACGAGGCCGCGCACGGCGTCGGTGACCCGCCGGCGCGCCGTCTCCTCGTCGAGCCCGGCGAGGCTGTCGGCGAAGCTCGCGCCCGGCGCGGCGGAGACGGCCGGCGCGGATTCGGCGGCCCGGCGGCGGACCCGTACAAGTCCCTTGAGCGGGGCGGGCAGTTCGTCGCCCCGCTGGGCGCGGGCGCGCAGTGCGCCGAGGTCCCAGGGGGAGGCGACGACGGCCGGTTCGGGTCCGGCCATCGCCGCGTCGAGCAGCGCGAGCCCCTCCTCGGTGGCGAGCGCGAGGGCGCCGGCGCCGGCGAGGCGGGCCTTCTCGGCGGCGCCGAGGTGCCCGGTCATGCCGCTCTCCTGGTCCCACAGCCCCCACGCGACGGAGGTCGCGGCGAGCCCGGCGCGGGCGCGGCGGACGGCGAGCGCGTCCAACGCGGCGTTGGCGGCCGCGTAGTTGGCCTGTCCGGCGTTGCCGATGACACCGGCGATGGAGGAGAACAGCACGAAGTGACTGAGGTCCTGATGTTCCGTCAGCTCGTGCAGTGCCTGCGCGGCCTCCGTCTTGGGCCGCAGCACCTTCTCCAGCCGCTCTGGGGTCAGTTGGGCGAGGACACCGTCGTCGATGACGCCGGCCGCGTGGACGACGGCGGTCAGCGGGCGGTCGGCGGGGACGGCGGCCAGCAGTTGGGCGAGGGCGTCCCGGTCGGCGACGTCGCAGGCGGCGACGGTGGCTTCCGCGGCGCCCAACTCCTTGAGTTCCGCCTGGAGTTCGGGCATCCCCTCGGCGGCGGCGCCGCGCCGGCCGACGAGCAGCAGGTGCCGTACGCCGTGCTCGGCGACCAGGTGGCGGGCGACGAGGCCGCCCAGGGTGCCGGTGGCGCCCGTGATGAGGACGGTCCCTTCGGGGCGCAGGGCGCGCGGGAGGGTGAGGACGATCTTGCCGGTGTTGCGGGCCTGGCTCAGGTACCGCAGGGCCTCGGGGGCTCGGCGGATGTCCCAGGTGGTCACGGGCGACGGGGTCAGCGTCCCGTCCGCGAAGAGCCGCAGCACCTCCGCGAGCATCCGCCCCCGGTGCGGCGCCTCCAGGTCCCGCAGGTCGAAGGCGTCGTACGCGACCCCGGGGTGCTGGGCGGCGACCTCGTCGGCGTCACGGATGTCGGTCTTGCCCATCTCGACGAACCGCCCGCCGTCGCCCAGCAGTCGGAGCGAGGCGTCCACGAACTCCCCTGCCAGGGAGTCGAGTACGACGTCCACGCGCGGGAACTTCGACTCGAAGTCCAGGTCACGCGAGTTCGCGATGTGCGCGTCGTCCAGGCCCAGTTCACGCAGCGTGTCCCACTTCCCCGGGCTCGCCGTGCCGAACACCTCGGCGCCGAGGTGCCGCGCGATCTGCACGGCCGCCATGCCGACACCGCCCGCTGCGGCGTGGATCAGTACCTTCTCGCCGGGCTTCAGCGCGGCGAGTTCGGCGAGCGCGTACTGGGCCGTCACCCAGGCGAGCGGGACGGCGGCGGCCTGGACGAAGGACCAGTCCTCGGGGACGCGGGCCAGGTCGCGGCCGTCGATGACGGAGACGGGCGCGAAGCCGCTGCCGTCGATGGTGATGCCGGCGACGCGGTCGCCGACGGCGAGGTGGGTGATGCCGGAGCCGATACCGGTGACGACGCCCGCGGCCTCCCAGCCGAGTCCGGCGGTGTACTCCATCCGCCCGAGGGTGATCATGACGTCGCGGAAGTTCAGCCCGGCGGCGCGGGCCTCGAACCGGACCTCGAACTCCCCGAGCGGCCGGTCGGTCTCCTCGCACGGCACCAGCGCGACGGAGTCCAGCGAGCCGCCGCCCTCGGGCGCCTCGAGCCGCCACAGCGGGACGTCCGGGACGGTGAGCGCGGCGCTGTCCTTGGCGAGCCGGGGCACGTACGGCTCGCCGCCGCGCACGGCGACCTGCGGCTCCCCGGTGCCGAGGGCCACCGCCAACGCGCCTTCGTCGTACGGGGTGTCGAGGTCGACGAGGGTGAAGCGGCCGGGGTTCTCGGACTGGGCGGTGCGCAACAGGCCCCAGACGGCGGCCTGTTCGGGGTCGACAGGCCGTGACTCCAGGCCGGTGGACTGCGCGTCGCGGGTGACGACCGTCAACGGCAGCCCGTCGTAGGCCTCTTCGGTGAGCCAGGCGCGGACGGTCGCGAGGACCGCGTGGAGCGACTGGGCGGGCAGGATCACCTGGCCTGGGCGGGCGCCCGGGGTCAGGGCGTCGAAGGTGAGCCAGTCGGCTGGGGCGGCGCCCGCCGCCGGGAGCTTCTCCCAGGTGATGCGCTGGAGGTTGTTCGCCGGGCCGGCCGTCGTCGCGGGGACCGCGCGGACGCGGAGGCGGTCGGCGGCCAGGACCGGGACGCCCGCGGTGTCGGCGGCCTGGACGGTGAGGGTGTCGGGGCCGTCGGGGGCGAGGCGGACGCGCAGGGCGGTGGCGCCGGTCGCGGCGAGCGTGACGCCCTGGAAGGCGAAGGGCAGCCGCAGTTCGCCGTTCGGGTCGGCGGCGACGTAGGGGTGCAGGGCCGCGTCCAGGAGGACGGGGTGCACGCCGAAGCCGTCGGCGCCGAGGCCCTCGGTGAGGGCGACCTCCGCGAAGGTCTCCGCGCCGCGCCGCCAGACCTGCCGTACGGCCTGGAAGGCGGGCCCGTACTCGTAGCCGGTCTCGGCGAGGCGGTCGTAGGAGAAGTCGGCCGGGGTGGCGTCGGCCGGGGGCCAGGTGGCCGCCCAGTCGAAGAAGCCCGGGGCGGCCGAGGCGGCGACCGTCGCGGTGGCGTTGCGGATCCACTCGCCGGCGGTGTCGGTGCGGGAGTGGACGTGGACGGTGGTGTCCTGGGCGGTGACCTGGAGGTGCAGGGCGCCGTCCTCGGGGAGGACCAGCGGGGCCTCGAACATCAGCTCCTCGACGCGGGCGAGGCCGAGTTGCGCGGCGGCGTCCAGGACGAGGTCGAGGACGGCGGTGCCGGGGACGATGAGCCGGCCGCCCATGCGGTGGTCGGCGAGCCAGGGCAGGTCGGCGAGGGCGAGCCGGCCCGTGGCGATCGTGCCGGTGCCGTCGGCGCGCTCCAACTGGGCGCGCAGCATGGGGTGTTCGGCCGTGGCGAGGCCGGCGGAGCCGACGTCGACGGAGTGGTCCTCGGTGATCCAGGCGCGGTGCTTGTCGAAGGCGTAGGTCGGCAGGTCGATCCGCCGGC
Organism: Streptomyces sp. AMJ-169; assembly: GCF_055597585.1. Taxonomy (NCBI): domain Bacteria; kingdom Bacillati; phylum Actinomycetota; class Actinomycetes; order Kitasatosporales; family Streptomycetaceae; genus Streptomyces; species Streptomyces sp. AMJ-169. Next base: position 342,809 of record NZ_JBVLTJ010000008.1, on the reverse strand, counting down.
CGCCGGGGGTGAGGGCGGCGAGGTCGACGGGGACGCCGGCGCAGTGGGCCTCGGCGAGCGCCGCGAGGAAGGCGTCCGGCTCGGCCCGGTCGCGGCGGTGCAGGGGGGCGACGGTGGCCGGGGCGGCCAGCGACTCCTGCGTCATCGCGGCGAGCACGGCGCGCGGGCCGACCTCGACGTACGCGGTGGTGCGGCGCTCCTCCAGTTCGGCGACGGCCGCGCGGAACATCACCGTGCGGCGCACCTGCTCCAGCCAGTACGCGGGCTCGTGCCAGCCGGCGTCGACGGTGCCGATCAGATCGGGGACGTAGGACAACTCGGGCTCGTGGAAAGTGAGTTCGTCGAGGACCGCGGCGAACTCGGCGACCATGGGCGCCATCAGGGGTGAGTGGAAGGCGTGCGAGACGGTGAGCCGCTTGACGCGCCGGCCGCGCTCGCGCCATACGTCGGCGAGGGCGAGGGCGGCGGTCTCGTCGCCGGAAATCACCACGCTGGTCGGCCCGTTGACGGCTCCGACGCCCAGCTTGTCCTCCTGTCCCGCGAGGCTTTCCAGGACCTCCTCGTGCGAGGCGGCGATCGCGACCATGGCGCCCGGTGCCTTGAGGTCCTGCATGAGCCGGCCGCGCGCGGTGATGAGACGGGCGGCGTCGGCGAGGCTCCACACGCCCGCGATGTGGGCGGCGGCGACGGCGCCGACGGAGTGGCCCGCGACCTCGTCGGGGCGGACCCCGACGGACTCCAGCAGGCGGTGGGCGGCGACCTGGTAGGCGAAGAGGGCGGGCTGGGTGTACGCGGTCGCGTCGAGGAGCGCGGCGTCCTCGGTGCCGGGCTCGGCCCACATGATCTGCTTCAGCGGGCGGTCGAGGTGGGCGTCGAGGGCGGCCACGGTCTCGTCGAAGGCGGCGGCGAACACCGGGAAGGCGGCGTGCAGTTCGCGTCCCATGCCGGGGCGCTGGCCGCCCTGTCCGGTGAAGAGGAACGCGGTCTGCGCGCCGGAGCGCGCGGTGCCGGTGACGGCGTTCGCCTCCGGGCCCCGGTCGCGCAGGTCGGCGAGTGCGGTGAGGAGGTCGGCGCGGGTGCGGCCGAGGAGGGCGGCGCGGTGGTCGAGGCGGGCGCGGGTCGCGGCGAGCGAGTGGGCGACGTCCGGCGGGCGCAGGGCGGGGTCGGCGGCGATCCGGTCGTACAGGCGGGCGGCCTGGCCGCGCAGGGAGGTCTCGGTGGCGGCGCTGAGGGGCCACACCAAGGGGGCGTCGGCAGCGGGCTCACCCCCCGACTCCGGCCCACCCGCCGGCTCCGGTTCGGCCGTCGACTCCGGTTCGGCCGGGGCCTGTTCGAGGATGATGTGCGCGTTGGTCCCGCTGATCCCGAAGGACGAGATCGCGGCGCGGCGCGGCCGGTCCACCTCGGGCCACGCGCGGGCCTCGGCGAGCGGCGCGACCGTCCCCTCGCTCCAGTCGACGTGCGGGCTCGGCTCGGTGAAGTTGACGATGCCGGGCAGGGTGCCGTACCGCATGGCGTGGATCATCTTGATGACGCCGGCGGCGCCCGAAGCGGCCTGCGTGTGGCCGATGTTGGACTTCACGGACCCGATGAGCAGCGGCTGTCCGGGGGTACGCCCCTGCCCGTAGGTCGCGATGAGCGCCTCGGCCTCGATCGGGTCGCCGAGCGAGGTGCCGGTGCCGTGCGCCTCGACGACGTCGACGTCCCCGGCGCCGAGCCCGGCGACGGCGAGGGCACGCCGTACGACCTGCTCCTGCGCGGGCCCGTTGGGGGCGGTCAGGCCGTTGCTCGCGCCGTCCTGGTTGACGGCCGAGCCGCGGACGACGGCCAGGATCCGGTGGCCGAGGCGGCGGGCGTCGGAGCGGCGTTCGACGACGAGCATGCCGGCGCCCTCGGCGAAGGCGGTGCCGTCGGCGGTGGCCGAGAAGGGCTTGCAGCGGCCGTCGGGCGAGAGGCCCTTCTGGCGGCTGAACTCGACGAACGTGCCGGGCCTGGACATCAGGGTGACGCCGCCGGCGAGGGCGAGCGAGCACTCGCCGCGCTTCAGCGCCTCGACGGCCAGGTGCAGGGCGACCGCCGAGGAGGAGCAGGCGGTGTCGACGGACATCGCGGGCCCGTTGAAGCCGAAGACGTAGGCGACGCGCCCGGAGGCGACGCTCAGCTGGGAGCCGGTCAGCAGGTGGCCGTCGGTGCCGGGCGCGGGCCGGTCCAGGCGGGGGCCGTAGTCGCTGGCCATGAGCCCGGCGAACACACCGGTGTCGGAGCCGCGCAGGGTCTCCGGGTCGATGCCGGCCCGCTCCAGCGCCTCCCAGGAGGTCTCCAGCAGCAGCCGCTGCTGCGGGTCCATGGCGGCGGCCTCGCGGGGGCTGATCCCGAAGAACGGCGCGTCGAACTCGTCGGCGTCGTGCAGGAATCCGCCGCGCCGGACGTAGCTGGTCCCGGGTCCGTCCCCGGCGGCCAGCGCCTCCAGGTCCCAGCCCCGGTTGGTGGGGAACTCGCTGGTGCAGTCGGCGTGTTCGGTCACCACCCGCCACAGGTCCTCGGGCGTCTCGACGCCTCCGGGGTAGCGGCAGGCCATGCCGACGATGACGACCGGGTCGTCGGCCGCGCCGCGCACCCGGGGTGCGGTGGGCGCGGGCGGGGTGCGGGGGGCGTCGTCGAGCCGGGCCCGCAGCTCCTCGGCGAGCCGGCGCGGGGTCGGGAAGTCGAAGGTCACCGACGCGGGCAGGGTGAGCCCGGTGGCGGCGGCGAGCCGGCGGCGCAGCTCCAGCGTGCCCAGCGAGTCGAGCCCCAGTTCCTTGAACGGCAGCCCGGTGTCGGTGACTTCGGCCCCGCTGACCCCGCCGACGATGTCGCGGACCATCCGCAGCAGCTCGCGCGCCGGACGCCGGTCGGCGGCGCGCTGCGGCCGGGCCGCGACGGGCTCCTCGCCCAGCCAGTACCGCTCGCGCTGGAAGGCGTACGTCGGGAGCGGGACCGTGCGGGTGCCGGGGGCGAGGGTGGTGCGGTCGACGGGGGCGCCGTGGACGTAGGCCTCGGCGAGGGCGCGGACGAAGCGGGGCCTGCCGCCCTCGTCGCGGCGCAGGGTACCGACGCCCGTCGCCGTACGGCCTGTCGACTCGGCCGTCTGCTCGACGGCGTCCAGCAGGACCGGGTGGGTGCTGCACTCGACGAACACGCCGCAGCCGTGCCCGAGGGCCGTTTCGAGGGCCTGGGTGAGTTCGACGGTCTCGCGGAGGTTGGCGTACCAGTAGCCGGCGTCCAGGCGGGCGGTGTCGAGGAGGCCGCCGGTGACCGTGGAGACGAACGGGACCGTGGTCGCGCGCGGGCGGACCGGGGCGAGCGCGGCCAGCAGTTCCTCACGGACCTCCTCGACGAGCGCGGAGTGCGAGGCGAAGGCGATCGGCAGCAGCCGGGTGCGGTGCCCGTCGCGCTCCAACTGCTCGGCGAGGGCGGTGAGTTCGGTGACCGGTCCGCCGAGGACGGTGGCGCGGGGGCCGTTGACGACGGCGACCGACACGCCGTCCGGGAGGGTCAGTTCCTCGCGGGACGCGGTGACCGACAGCATGCCGCTGCCCCGGCCGGCGAGTTGGGTGATGATCCGGGCGCGCAGGGCGACGACGCGGGCGCCGTCCGCCAGGCTGAGGGCGCCGGTGACGGTCGCGGCGGCGATCTCGCCCTGCGAGTGGCCGATGACGAGGTCGGGGGTGACGCCGTGCGCCTCCCAGAGAGCGGCGAGGGAGACCATCACGGCCCAGAGGGCGGGCTGGAGGATCTCCATGCGGTCGAGGCCGGGGGCCTCGCCCTTGAGGACGGGGAGGATGTCGTCGTCGAGGTGGGGGGCGAGGGCGGCGCGGCACTCGTCGAGGCGGGCCGCGAACACCGGCTCTTCCGCGAGGAGTTGGCGGGCCATGGCGGGCCATTCGGTGCCCTGGCCGGGGAAGAGGAAGGCGGTGCGGGCGGGGGTGGTGGCAGTTCCTGTGACGAGGTTGTCGTGGGGTGCGCCTTGGGCGAGGGCTTCCAGGGCGGGGCGGTCGGCGGCGAGGAGGACCGCGCGGTGGTCGAACTCGGCGCGGGTGCGGACGAGGGAGGCGGCGACGGCGGCCGGGTCCTGAGGGTCCGTCAAGTGGGCGGAGAGGGCTGCGGCTTGGGCGCGGAGGGCGGGGGTGGTGCGGGCGGTGAGGATCCAGGGGGCGGGGGTTTCGGAGGACGCGCGTGTCTCCTCCGACTCCCCGGCGTCGCCCGTCAGTTCACGCCCCGGCGGCTCCGCCAGCACCAGATGGCAGTTCGTGCCGCCCATCCCGAACGAGCTGACCCCCGCGACCAGCCGCCGCTCCGTCGCGGGCCAGTCCTGCGCCTGGTCCGCGACGGTCAACCCCAGTTCACCGAGCGGGATCTCGGGGTGCGGCGTGCTGTGGTGCAGGGTCGGGGCGATCCGCCGGTTGCGGATGCTGAGGACCACCTTCAGCAGCCCCGCGACCCCGGCGGCCCCTTCCAGATGCCCGATGTTGGTCTTCACCGACCCGACCAGCAGCCGCTCCCCCGGCTCCCGCCCGGCCCCCGCGCCCAGCGCGGCACCGAGCGCGGCGGCCTCCACCGGGTCGCCGACCGGCGTGCCGGTGCCGTGGAGTTCGACGTACTGGACACTCTCCGGGGCCACCCCCGCCCGCGCGCAAGCGGTACGGATGACGTCCCGCTGGGCCTCCGCGTCCGGCACGGTCAGCCCCGTGCCCCCGCCGTCGTTGTTGACGGCGCCCCCGAGGATGACGCTGAGCACCGGGTCCCCGTCGGCGAGCGCGGCGGACAGCGGCTTGAGGACGACGACGGCGCCGCCCTCGCCGCGGACGTAGCCGTTGGCGCGGGCGTCGAAGACGTGGCAGCGGCCGTCGGGCGAGAGGGCGCCGAAGCGGCCGATGGTGTCGGTGGTCTCCGCGAGCAGGGCGAGGTTGACACCGCCCGCGAGCGCGACCTGGGTCTCGCCCCGGCGCAGGCTCTCGCAGGCCGCGTGCACGGCGACCAGCGAGGAGGACTGGCCGGTGTCGACGGTCATGCTCGGTCCGCGCAGGCCGAGCAGGTGCGAGACGCGGCCCGCGATGATGCCGCGCTGGGTGCCGACGAGCTGGTAGGCGGAGCCGGTGGCGTGGCGGTCGTGCAGGACGGCGTAGTCGTCGCCGATGGCCCCGATGAACACGCCGGTCGCCGAGTCGCGCAGCCGCTCGGGGACGATCCGGGCGTCCTCCAGGGCCTGCCAGGCGAGTTCGAGAGTGAGCCGCTGCTGGGGGTCCATCGCGGTCGCCTCGTAAGGCGGGATGCCGAAGAACGCGGCGTCGAAGCCGGCGACGTCGTCGATCAGCCCGGCCCTGCGGTGGCCGCCGGCGCTCCCGGCCGGCCAGCGCTCCTCGGGCACCTCGCCGACCGCGTCCCGGCCCTGCTCGATCAACTCCCAGTAGGCGGCGGGGTGCTGGGCGCCGGGGAGCCGGCAGGAGAGGCCGATGACAGCGATGGGTTCAGAAGGAGCGGACGCGGAGTCGACCGGCGGTGCCGACTGGTTCATGGGGAGCCCTTTGCAGGAAAAGAGAGGGGGTTGGGGAGAGGGGAGCGCGCGGGCGGAGCGCGGGGAGGGGCGCTCCGCCGGGGCCGTCGGCTCTAGCGCAGCTCGTCCAGGAAGTTGACGATGTGCCCGAACACGTCGAAGGCGGCGCCCCGTCCGATGAACGGGTCGACGTGGCCGTATCCGGCGATCTCCGTGTAGCGGACGTCCAGTTGGGGGTGCCGGGTGGTCAGGACCTCGTGGCAGACCTTGTTGGAGTCGGCCCACAGTTTGTTCTCGCTGCCGGAGATCAGCAGGACCGGGCAGTCGATGCGGCCGGCGGCGGTGACGGCGTTCTCGGGGAGGGCGGCGTAGCGGCGGTCGCGCTGGTGCCAGCGGCCGACGGTGTGGGCGAGGTCCATCTGGCGCAGGTGCGCGGTCGTCGACAGCGGCGCGGAGCCGAAGAGTTCGGCGAGCCGGTCGTGGGTGCGCGGGTGCAGGTTCTCGTGGACGTAGAGCGAGGCGCCCATGCCCCAGGCCGAGTTGTGCAGGATCTGGCAGGTGGGGTCGGTGCACTCGGCGCCGCGCGCGGCGAGCGCGAAGGCGAGGGTCTGGGCGGAGAACAGGCCCGCCTTGCGGATGTCGACGGCCTGGTAGTTCAGGCGGCCGCGCAGGAGTTCGGGGCCGATCATCATCGGCAGCCGGGACTTGCTGTACAGCTTGGGGGTGAGGAAGACGCCCTGGGCGACGACGCCGGAGAGGCCGGTGACCAGCCCCGCGGTGAGGCTGAGGGAGAGGGTGAGGGCGCCGATGCAGTGGGCGACGGCGAAGAGCTGTGCGCCGGCGCCGATGCGGCCGCGGATGTGGGCGACGGCTTCGGGGATGTCGTACAGGGCGACGTCGTCGTAGCTGTAGCGCGGGCCGCGTTCGTTGTAGGGGAGGCGGCAGCTGCCGCGCCAGTCCAGGAGCCAGGGTTCGTAGCCCGCGTCGAGCAGCGCCTCGGTGAGGTTGCGGGTCTCGGGGAGGGTGAACATGTCGGCGGACGCGGTGTGTCCGTGCAGCAGCAGGACGGCGGGGCGGTCGCGGTCGTCGTCGCGGTGGACGCGGGACAGGGCGAGCTGGGTGCCGTCGGCGACGCGCAGCGGGATGTGTTCGACGACGGCGTCGGTGAGGCCGTGGGCGACGAGAGGGCGCGGGCGCACGCGGACGCCGTCGAGGCCGCGGCGCAGCGGGGCGGGGGCGGTGCGGGCGGCGATCCGGCCGGCGCGCCTGAGGGAGCGCGGGATCATCGGGTCAGTTCCTTGCGGTCGGTCGGGCGGGGGGCGGTCTCGGCGCGCAGGTCGAGGAGTTCGGCGCCGGCGCGCAGCATGGGTTCCATGAGCCCCTGTCCGATCTGGGAGCCGAACCAGGCCATCCAGGTGAGTTTGGCGAGCCGGCGTTCCTTCGGCGACAGCGTGGACTTGAGCCTGATGCCGTCGACCTGTTCGGGGAGGTAGCTCTTGCGGGGGACCTTGAGGACGCCCTTGACGGTGGCCTCCTCGCCCTCGCGGCCGATCTCGACGGCGAGGGTGAAGCACTGGGCGAGCAGGTCGCGGCGGGCGCGGGCGGTCTTCTGGCCCTCCAGCCACCACATCCCGCCGTCGGCGTCGCGCAGCCGCAGCCGGTAGCGCAGCAGGGGGTGGCGGACGCCGGGTCCGTGCGGGACCCCGTGCTGGGGCCGTACCCACAGGTCGCCGTCGACGACCGTCAGCGGCTCGGCGTGCAGGCGGGCGCAGCGCAGCGTGCCGCCCTCGCGGACGTCGACGCGGCGGTGCTTGACCAGCTGGTACATGCCGGCGACGGACAGCGTCAGCTTCATCAGGGCGAACGTGTCGGGCTGTCCGCCGGCCGCGCCGAGCCGGCCGCGCATGGTCTCCGCGAAGGCGACGTACGGCTCGTCGTCGCGGTGCGGGAGGCGGGCCACGCCGCTGTCGGCCATCTTCTCGAAGGACGCGGTCTGCGCCTCGGCGTCGTACACCTTCGCGGGCGGCAGGTTGTGGCGGGCCACGAAGGCGTCGGTGCGGTCGCTGGTGGCGGGCGGGGAGTGCAGGAACGCCTCGCACAGCTTCCGCGCGGTGTGGCTCTCCATCATCCGCACCAGGAAGTCGAGTTGGGGCAGCTCGGCCTCCTTCGCCCAGGCGAGGAAGTCCTCCCGCCACTCCTCCCAGCCGACGACCTCGACGTTCATCCCGCTGAGCTGCATCTCGCGGACCATGCCGTCGAGGGTCGCGGGCCGCCCGGTGAGGTTGTACGTCTGCCCCCAGGCGTCGGGGTCGCAGACGACGGCGGCGACGACGCGGCTGATCCAGTCGACGGGGGCGACGTTCATGCTGCGGAACGCGGGCAGGGTCCGCATCCGGGTGAAGGCGCCGAGCAGGCCCGTGCTGAGGTCGAGCGGGTTGTGGGCGCCGGTGACGGTGTGTCCGGCGATGCCGCCGGGGCGCATCAGCGTGACGCGCAGCCCGTGTTCCCGGGCCCGGCGCAGCGCGACTTCCGCGGCCCACTTGGACTGGTTGTAGCCGCCGATCATCCGGTCGACGCGGCCGAGCGGCGAGTCCTCGTCCATCGCCGCGATGCCGATCTCGTTGTAGACGGCCGTCGAGGAGACCTGGTGCAGCGGCTTGGGGCGGCCGGTCGTGGCGAGTTCGGCGAGGGTGAGCGGGCCGAGGACGTTGCTGCGGCGCAGGGAGGCGTACCCGCGCAGGAAGTCGACGGCGGCGGCGCAGCTGACGATGGAGTCGACCTCGTCGGCCAGCTTGTGCCAGGTGGTGTCGTCGAGGCCGAGGTGCGGCTTGCCGATGTCGCCGGGCAGGGCGGTGATGCGCCGGCGCAGCTCGCCCGACCAGGGCAGGAGGTAGCCGGTGAGGGCGTCGGCCAGCTTCCGCTCGGCCGCCTCCTCGTCGGCGGCGCGCACCAGACAGACGACGTGCGCGTCGCTGCGGCGCAGGAGGTCGAAGAGGAGGTGCCCGCCGAGGAATCCGGTGGCCCCGGTGAGGAGGATCCTGCGGGGCTCGACCGGGTCGGGGGCGGGGACGAAGGGGAGGGCGTCCACGCGGGCCAGGTCGCCGAGGATGAGGGGGAGGTCTATGTCGGGGGTGGAGGAGGGGGTGGAGGAAGAGGGGGTGGAGGAGGGGGCGAGGGCGGCTGAGGTGCCGGGGCGGGTGGCCAGGGCGGCGGCGTTCTCGGCGGCTCCGGCAACTCCGGCGACGGCGGCTCCCGCAACTCCTGCGGCTCCGGCAACTCCGGCAGCCCCCTCCGTGCTCTCCACCCCCAGCCACCTCTCCGCCAGCCTCCTCGGCCGGGCGTCCGCGAAGACGTCGTCCAGGCTGAGCCGCATACCGTGGTCGCGGCGGAGGGCGGCGACGAACTCGACGGCGGTGACGGAGGAGGCGCCGGCGTCGAACAGGTCGGTCTCGGGGTCGACGTCCGCGGTGCCGAGCAGGCGGGTCGCGGTGGCGGCGATCTCGGCGGCCAGCTCCGCGACGGATTTCACGGCGTCCGCAGCGCCCCCGCTCGCCGCACTCCCCGCATTCCCCCCAGGTAATTCCCCGGCCCCCGGCGCCCCCGCCCCCGCGTCCCGCTTCCGTACCCGGTTCAGCAGGCTGCTCACCGCGTCCTGCCCCCGATGGCCGTGGCCGGCGCCACCCAATGTCTCACTCATGCGTTTCCTCGATACCTCTTGCTCTCACCACAGCCACAGCAGACCTTCGATGAAATGCCGGACTTCGTTAGTCCCAGCCGGTGGTGCGGGACTCCTCACGTATTTCCTTGTGCACGACGCCTCCTTTCGGCAGGGAAGATTCCTTCGCCATACAACCATCTCCGCCGGGTACCCGCGCTGTCATCTCCCCCTGGTGTCCTCATCCGGCACCTGCATAAACCGTCCTGCGGGATCGGGCGCGGCGAGCAGCCGGTCGAAGTACAAACCGACCAGTGCGGCGCAGGAATTGACCACCCGACAGCCTCTGAATCGGTCATCTCCGCGCAGTGCGCGCTCCGTGACGGACTGCGCGGTAACCTCCGCGGCGGCCACTCGCACAGCTTTCACATAGAAACCTACGGTGAGTCCACCGGGTGGCGAAAGGTGCACACTTACGTGTTCGACTCCCTCCCCCTCCCCGGCAAATGAGCACAAAACCTTCTTCATCGAATCGAATGGCCGAAAATATTCCGGAACGCTGATTTGCACATGGATCAGGTGCATAACAGGAGCCTCCCCGAGCTCGGCGGTTACTTCAAGGTTTCCTACTGGCCGGAGTATGCATCGGACCGTAAGAGTGTCTGAAATCAGCCCCCGAGGTAGGTGGCATACCCAACGGTCACGGTTAGGCTATGGGCGTTGGTTGAACATTCCAGAGAATTTTTCCGCTGTCACGAATACCCGTGGAAGGGACCGCATATGCTGGAGGTTCTCGGTCTCGACGAGACCTGTACACACGTCTACCGCACCCTCCTCGGCCAGCCGCAGGCCGGTTTCGCCGAGTTGCGCGGCCGACTGGGAATGAGCGAGCGGGAACTGGCCGAAAGTCTCGACCGGCTCAGTGAACTCGCCCTCATCCGGGAGATGTCGAGCGAGCCGCTGGTGCTTCAGGCGGTGAATCCCGCTATCGGTATAGAGGCCCTGATCGCGCAGCAGCAGGCGCGGATAGCGAAGGAGCAGCGGCGGGTGGAGCGGATACGCCTGACCGCGCTGCGGCTGACCGAGGAATTCTCCGCCGCGCGCTTACATGAGCTGAAGGGCATCGAGCGGCTGAGCGGTGTGGAGGAGGTCCGTGACCGGATCCGGCTGCTGTCGGGGAGCGTCACCACCGAGTACCTGGCCTTCGCGCCGGGCGGGGCGCAGAGTGCGGCGGGCATGGCGGTGGCCCGGCCGCAGGACGAGTCGCTGCTGCGGCGCGGGGTGCGGATGCGCACGGTCTATCTCGACAGCATCCGCTGCAACCCGGCGACCCTCTCCTACGCGCACTGGCTGGCGGAGTCGGGCGGCCAGGTCCGCACCGCCCTGAGCCTGCCGGTCCGGCTGGCGGTCGCGGACCGTACGACGGCGCTGATCCCCCTGGACGGCGAGGACAGTAGCGCCGGCGCCCTCGTCGTCACCTGCCCGGGTCCGGTGGCCGCGCTGTGCGCCCTCTTCGACGCGGTGTGGGACCAGGCCGCCCCGCTGGGCGCCCGTCCCCCGGCCCCCACGGCCGACCCCGCCACCCCGCAGGAGCTGGAGGTGCTGCGGCTGCTGGCGCAGGGGCACACCGACGAGACCGTGGCCAAGCGGCTCGGTGTCTCCCCGCGCACCGCGCGCCGCATCGCCGCCGATCTGATGGACAAGCTCGGCGCCCGCAGCCGTTTCCAGGCCGGCGCCCGGGCGGTCGCGCGGGGCTGGCTCACCGACCAGGCCTGACCCCCTGCCGAGGACGGGCGCCGACGCTGCCGCTCCGTCCCACCGGCCCGGGTGACACCTCCCCACCGCCGCGAGGCCCCCCGGCCCCGGCCCCCGGACTCCCCCACAAGCCCCGCAAGGCCGTGCCGAACGTTCCCGGCACGGCCCCGACGTGTGTCACGCCCAGATGATCAGGCGGTTGTCCGCCGTCACGCCCACGAAGAACGCGATCGTCAGCCGCCGTCCCTGTGTGCTGGGGGTGATGAAGTGGTAGTTGCGGGTGTCGAAGAAGATCCCCTCCCCCAGCTCCGGGGTCAGGGTGAGGCCCGGTTCGCGCGCGACGATGGTCTGGGACCAGCCGAAGCCGATGCGGTCCTCGTCGTCGACGGGCCGCCAGCGGCGCCGGAAGACGTTGAGCTCCCCGCCGTCCTCCGGCAGGCTGATGTAGCAGTTGAACCCGAGCTGGGCGACCGGGGTGTGGTCGAAGACGCCGGGGAACTCCCGTACGACCTCGTCGAAGTGCATCCGCGGGTCGCCCTTCAGCTCGCGCACCATCCCCGCGAACAGGCGCTGCCCGCCGACGGTGGCCCGGGTGACCGGGCCGTCCCAGGCGGCCGCTATCTGCGCGACCAGCGTGTCCATCGGATCGTCGGCGCCCATGGCGCGCGCCCACTGCTCCTCGGCCTTGCGGGCGTCGTGCCAGTACTCCGGGCGCAGTTCGCCGTCGAGGTAGTAGTCGTAGACGGCCGGTCCGAACTTGGCGATCGGCGGCCAGATGCGGCGCTCGTCGTAGGTGCTGAACTCGGTGCCGTCGAGCTGCGCGGTGATCTGTTCGCAGGCCTGCGGGGTGAGCATGGCGGGCACCCGGACCGCGCCGAGGGTGCCGGCGGCGAGCCGCAGCAGGGAGTCGCGGCTCAGCGGCGAGACGGACTCGGCGTCGAACAGCGGGTCGACCTGCTGGACGACTTTCGTGTTGCGGATCAGGTGGTCGGCGTCAGTCGGCTTCACTGCTCATCTCCTCAAGTCAAGACTCCGTCCGGTGCGAGGCCGGCTCCGACGGCCCTCATGACCGCCACGGGAGCCTCATCCTCACGCCGCCGCCTTGGCGGCCCGCTGGACGATCCCGCTGTGGCGCCGCGTGCACCAAGGGACAAGGCGGCGGCGGGCGCGGCATACCGGCTGTCCGGCCGGGCTCAAGCGGCGCAGGTGACCGTGGGTGTCCATGAGCCTCAGGAAGACGCTGCTGTCCCAACGGGCCGCCTCGCTGGCCCCGATGTCCCTGGCCCGGCTGGCGGCGACCGCGCGGGAGCGGGGCGCGGTCGACCTGGCGAGCGGGGTGCCGCTGGGCAATCCGCCCGACGCCGTCCTCACCGCGGCGGCCGAGGCGATGCGCTCGGGCCGCAACCAGTACGCCCCCGGCGCGGGCGACCCCCGGCTGCGGGCGGCGGTCGCCGAACGGCTGCTGCGCGAGCGGGCGGCGGTCGTGGACCCCGAGCACGAGGTCACCGTCACCAGCGGCGCCACCGAGGGGGTGCTGGCCGCGCTGCTGGCCTGCACCGACCCCGGCGACGAAGTCCTCGTCCCCGAGCCCTGGTTCGAGTCGTACCCGAGCACGGTCCGGCTGGTCGGCGCGGTGCCGAGGCCGCTGCCGCTGACGCCCGGCACGTGGCGGCTCGACCTGGACGCCGTACGCGCCGCGATCGGTCCGCGGACCCGGGTGATCCTGCTCAACACCCCGCACAACCCCACCGGCCGCGTCTTCTCGGCCGCCGAGCTGGCCGCGCTGATGGAGCTGTGCGTGGCGCACGGCCTGGTGTGTGTGACGGACGAGGTGTACGACGGGTTCGTGTACGGCCGCTGCGAGATGGCCTCGCCGCTGGACCTGCCGGGCGCGCGCGGCCACTTCGTGGCGGTGGGCAGCTTCTCCAAGTCCCTCCAGATGTCCGGCTGGCGCCTCGGCTACTGCGTGGCCTCCCCCGAACTGACCGCGGGGCTGCGGCGGGTGGTGGAGCGGACGACGGTCTGCGCCGCGGCCCCGCTCCAGGCCGGCGCCGCCGCCGTCAGCACCGGCAACTCCGGGGCGGCGGACTTCCGGGCGACCCGGGACACGATGACCGCGCGGATGACGGCGGCCGGGTTCGACGTGTTCCCGCCGGAGGGCGGCTGGTTCGTGTTCGCGCGGATCGGGAAGGTCACGCCGCTGCCGGCGGACGTGTTCGCGGCCCGGCTGCTGGAGCGGGCGGGGGTGCTGGTCGCACCGGGCACCGCGTTCTTCGCCGACCCGGCCGTGGGCGGCGAGTGGATCCGCACGACGTTCGTACGCGACCCCGAGACGCTGGAGCAGGGCCTGAAGCGACTGGAGGACTTCCTGCGCACCGAGACACCCTGAGCCGCGGCTCAAGAGACGGCCCGCCAAAGAGCCCTGAGCCCCCTTCAAGAAACAGCCCCCTTCGAGACAGCCCCAGGACCGCCTTCGCCCGACTCCCTCCCCCGGCCCGACCACCCTCTGGACGGTTCCACGTGAAACAGCACCCCCCTGACCGTGAGATGTGGTCGGCCCTCGGCGCGCTCAGCGTCGCCGCTGCCGTCATCGGTGTCTCCTTCGGCGCGATCGCGGTGGCCTCCGGTGTGCCGGGCTGGCTGGCGATCGCCATGTCGGTGTTCATCCACGCCGGCGGCGCCCAGTTCCTGTCCGTCGGGCTGCTGGCGGCGGGCAACCCGGTGGCGGCGGTGGTCGGCGGACTGCTGCTGAACGCCCGCCATCTGCCGTTCGGCCTCGCCCTGCGCGACACCCTGGGCGACACGTGGTGGGCACGGATCGCGGGCAGCCAGCTGATCAGCGACGAGTCGGTGGCGTTCGCGCTGAGCCGCCCGGAGGGCGCCGCCCGCAGACGCGCCTTCTGGGCCTGCGGGATCGCGCTGACCTTCGCGTGGGACGGCGGTACGGCGCTCGGGGTGCTGCTCGGCAACAGCATCGGCGACCCGAACGCGTTCGGTCTGGACACGGCGTTCCCGGCCGGCCTGCTCGCCCTCGTCCTGCCCTCACTGCGCGAAAGGGCGACGCGGGACGCGGCGTTGGCCGGCTCCGCGCTCGCCCTGCTGACCACCCCGCTGCTCCCGGCCGGCATCCCCTTGATGCTGTCCCTGCTGGCCCTGGCGCTGGCCCTGCCGGCGGCGAGACGCCGGCCACCGCGACCCGACCCCCTACCCGGCCCCGGCCGCGACCCCGCATCCGCGCCGATATCCGCACCGATATCCGCACCCTCCCCGACCCCCGACTCTCCCGCCGGCGAGGAGGCCCCCCGATGCTGACGATGACTCTCGCCGTCGCCGTCCTGGCCCTCGGCACCTACCTCGCCCGGCTGGCCGGTCCGCTGCTGCACCACCGGCTGACGCTGCCCGAGACCGTCGTACGGCTGCTGCCGGTCATGGCGGCCGTGCCGCTGACCGCGCTGTGTGTGACGGGGGCGGTGTTCGAGGGGGTGGCCTTCGCGGGGTGGGCGCGGCCCGCCGGGGTCGCCGTCGGGCTGGTGCTGGCGCTGCGCCGGACGTCGTTCGCCGTCATCGTGCTCGCGGCGGCCGGCACCACGGCCCTGTTGCGGCTCTGTGGACTTTCCTGACCTGCGGGGACGGGGAGTCGATCAAGCGGCGTTCAACCGGCCGTCAAGCGGCGGGCAAACGCCCCTGTCACGATGTCTCCACGCACTGTGACACCTCGCGTACGCCCGGTCCCCCCGAACCCCCACCGACCAGCTGATATCCCTTCCATCCCTCTGTGTCCGGAACTGCCCTGGGAGACCCTCATGTCACTGGCCACCTACCGTCTGGGCGATCTGCCCCTGGAGAGCGGCGAGGTCCTGCGGGACGCGCGGATCGTGTACGCCCTGCACGGCCGGCTCGCGTCCGACCGGCGCAACCTCGTCCTGTGCCCGACCTTCTTCGGCGGCGACCACACGGGCTACGACTGGCTGATCGGCAGCGGACGGCCGCTGGACACCGACCGCTACTGCGTGGTCGTGCCCGGTCTGTTCGGCAACGGGTGCTCCAGCTCGCCGAGCAATCACCGAAGCGGCACGGACTTTCCCGCGATCTCCTCGCGTGACAACGTCGTCGCCCAGCATCAGCTGGTCACCGAGGAGTTGGGGGCGAGCGAGCTGGCGCTGGTGACGGGGTGGTCGATGGGGGCGATGCACTCCTACCAGTGGGCGGTGTCGTATCCGGACATGGTGGCGCGGCTGGCGCCGGTCTGCGGGGCGGCGACGACGAGTGGGGCGAC
Organism: Streptomyces sp. AMJ-169; assembly: GCF_055597585.1. Lineage (NCBI taxonomy): Bacteria > Bacillati > Actinomycetota > Actinomycetes > Kitasatosporales > Streptomycetaceae > Streptomyces > Streptomyces sp. AMJ-169. The sequence continues at coordinate 327,590 of NZ_JBVLTJ010000008.1, read as the reverse complement.
CCGGGTGTTCCTGTCGGCGCTGGGTTCGGCGCTGCGCTCCGGCGGGCCCGCCGAGCGGCGGCTGCGGGCGGCGGCGCGGGTCTTCGCCGGGTGGGCGGCCTCGCACGAGTTCTGGGCGCGGGAGCTGCACCGGGAGCTGGGCTTCGCCGACCGGGACGGCTATCTCCGGGACTTCTGGGACGCGTTCTTCACCAGCCGCGACGTCGACGACCTGCTGGTGATGATCGGTACATGGGAGCGCTCCGACGTCGGCGCGACCCGCGGGTACGGGGACGCGCGGGCGGCGCTGGAGGCGGTGCAGGCGGACACCGTGCTGCTGCCGGGGCTGCGCGACCAGTGCTTCCCGCCCGAGGACGAGGCGGCGGCGGCCCGGCTGATCCCGCGGTCGGCGCTGAGCGTGATACCGGGCGCGTGGGGGCATCTGGCGGGCTCAGGGGCGAGCGCCGAGGACCGCGCGTTCGTCTCCAGCGCCCTGTCACGCCTGATGGAGCGCACTCCGGTGGGTGCCGGCCGCCCCTGACACCTCCGCCCCGCATCGAGCGCCCGCCCGTGAAACCACTGGGAACCGTTTGAAAGCACCCCCCGAAAGACAGAGTCTCCAAGGTCCGTTCGTGCAAAGGGCCGTGGCGAAGCCCGCTCGACCGGCCGGCGGCGCCCTCTCGAAGCAGTTGTCCGCCGGCCCGGCCGACCTCCCTCCCCCCTCCCTGTCCCCTACCGTCCCCTCTTTCTCTCCGACGTCCTTCGCGCCACCCCCGCACGCTGACCTCCACGCACACCCCCGACCGGTGTTCTCCCGCACCGGAAGCCGCAGGAGAAACAGCATGTCCGTACGTATCGCACCGGCCCCGACCGTTCCTGCGCAGCAGGAGGAGCCGGCCGCCCTGTCCCGCCCGGAGGCGCCCGTCCGCGTCTTCGGCAAGACGACCATCCAGTTCGCCGGCCAGCCCCTGGAGATGGGCCCGCCCCGCCGCCGCGCGGTCCTCGCGCTGCTCGTGATGCGCGCCGGCACGGTGGTCTCGATCCCGACCATCCTCGAAGGCCTGTGGGGCAGCGACCTCCCCGACCACGCGGTGACCACCCTCCAGTCGTACGTGTCCCGGCTGCGCAAGCTCATCGTGCACCGGCCGCTCGCCGACGGCTCGGAGCTGACCTTGCAGTACCGCAGTCACGGCTACGTCCTGGACGTGGCCCCGGAGAACATCGACGCCGTGCGTTTCGAGCGGCTGGTCGCCCGTGGTCTCGCGGCCGAGCGGCACGGTGACCCGGCACTCGCGTTCGGGCTGCTGTCGGCGTCGTTACGCGAGTGGACGGCGCCGCCCTTCGAGGATCTGTCCGAGTACGACTTCGCCTGCCAGGAGGCGGGCCGGCTCAGCCAGTTGCGGCTCTCGGCCGTGGAGGGGCGGGCCGAGGCCGCGCTCCGGCTGGGCCGCAGCGGCGAGATCCTGCACGACCTGGAGCGCGAGGCGGCCCACCATCCGACGCGCGAGCGGCTGGTGCGGCTGCTGATGCAGGCGCAGTACCGGGGCGGCCGGCAGGCGGACGCGCTCCAGGTCTTCGACCGCACCCGGCGCTATCTGTCCACCGAGCTCGGCGTCGACGTCGGTCCCGAACTGCGGCGTACGCACGAGGAGATCCTGCGCCAGGCGCCCTCGCTGGCCCCGGTGCACGCGCCTGCGCCGGAGCCGGTGGTGCCGGTGCAGCGTCCGGCGCCGGCGGCGGGCCCCGCGGTGGAGCGGGAGCGGACGCCGGCGCGGGGCATGCCGTTCATGGGGCGGCGGCGGGAGCTTTCGGTGCTGCGGGCGGCCGTCGACCGGGCCTGCGCGGGCCGGGGCGGGGTGGTGAGCCTGCTGGGGGAGAGCGGGGTCGGCAAGACGACGCTGCTGCGGGAGCTGCGCCGCGATCTCGCCGAGCGCGAGGTGGACGTGCTGACCGTGAACTGTCCGAAGGCGGACGCGCTGCCGACGCACTGGCCGTGGAAGCAGGTGCTGCGGGCGGCCGACGAGCGCTGGCCGCAGACGGTGCGGGCGCTGCCGGCCGATGTGCTGGCGACGCTCGCGGGGCTGCTGCCGGGCTGGGACCGTGCGGCGGCCCCGGGCGGCCCGGCGCCGGTGGCCGACGACTTCGGGGTGCAGGAGGCGGTGGCCCGCGCACTGCTGGCGCTGGGCCGCCGGCCGCTGGTGCTGGTCGTGGAGGATCTGCACTGGGCGGACGTCGCCTCGCTGCGGCTGCTGCGCTTCCTCGCCAGTCAACTGGCCGACTCCCGGCTGCTGCTGGTGGTCACCTCGCGCACCTTCCGGGCCGGCACCGACCCGGACATGCGGGCGCTGCTGGCGGCGCTGCGGGAGCTGCCGGTGTCCGACGAGATCATCCTCGACGGGCTGACCCCCGAGGAGAGCAGACAGTTCGCGCGGGCGACGGGCCGGCCGCTGTCCGACGCGGTCGCCGACACGCTGTACCGGCGGACGCAGGGCAACCCGTACTTCCTGGTCGAGCTGCTGAAGCAGCTGACGCCGGACATGTCGGCGGCGGCGCTGGACAGTCTGCTGCCGGACACGCTGGAGGAGGTGGTCCTGGAGCGGCTGACGATGCTTCCGGAGCCGGTGAACGACGTGCTGCGGGCGTGCACGGTGCTCGGGGAGGACTGCACGGCGCCGGTGCTGGGCCGGGTCGTGGGCGACGGTCTCGACGTCGGGACGGGTTCGGCGATCCAGCAGGCGGTCCGCGGGGGGCTGCTGACGCCGGCCGCGTCCGGGGAACGGCATCTCGAGTTCGTGCATCCGCTGCTGCGGGACACGGTGCGCCGCACGCTGGCGCACGCGGAGCGCGGCGAGCTGCACCGGCGCGCGGTGCCGGCGCTGCTGGACGGCGCGCACCCGGCCGACGTACGCGACTCGGTCGGCGCCCACGCCCGCGCGGCACTGCGGTCCGCGCCGCCCGCGCAGGTGCTGCGCCCGGTGATCGAGGAGGTGGAGAAGTCGGTCCGGCTCGGTCTGTACGACGTGGGGCTCGGCTGGCTGGATCTGCTGGCGGACATGCTGCGCACCCCGGACGGGGACCAGCGGTACGCGCAGGCCGAACTGGACGTGCAGAGCCGCCGCCTGGACCTGCTGCACGTGGTGCAGGACCCGGCGCCGCGCTCCCGGGACGCGCTGCGGGACCTGGTGCGTCAGCTGGGCCGTTATCTGGGGCTGCCGCAGACGGCGGCGATCCTGCCGAGCCGGCTCTCCGACCAGATCGCGCACGCGGACCTGTCGGCGGCGCAGGCGACGGCGTCGCTGCTGCTGGGGCTGGCCCGGCAGGAGAAGGACCCGTATCTGGAGTTCGTGGCGCACTTCGGATGGTGCGGGGTGCACTACGCGCGCGGCGAGCTGGGTTCCGCACGGGCCTCGGCCGACGCGGGTCTCGCGCTCGCGGAGCAGGTGCCGCACGAGGGGGTGACCTCGTGGGCGATGTATCTCGGGGTGCGGCTGCGGAAGGTGATGATCGAGTGGCTTCAAGGGCGCCCCGCGGAGGCGTGGCGCGGCATGGAGGACATCCGGGGGGTGGCCTCGTGGCGGGAGGGGGTGCCGTGGACGACGAGTCTCACGCACACCGTGGAGGCCGTGCTGCGGGTCCTGGAGGACGATCCCCGGGGCGCCCGGCGCGACGCGATCGCGGCGGCGGAGCCGGTGCGCAGGCGGTGGACGCCGCGCTGGCAGTGGCTGATCGACGCCGTGCTGGTGTGGGCGAACGCCCGGCTGGGCCAGGCGGGTCCGGCGGACTTCGCGGTGGCGCGCGCGTCGCTGGCGCGGGCGGAGCTGGCGGGGACGCGGCTGGTGACGCTGGGGCTCGCGCTGGTGTCGGACGCGGAGCGGGTCTCGGGCCGCCCGAGGGAGGCGCACGCCTATCTGCGCCGGCTGCGGCGGCTCGTGGCGCAGACCGGCGAGGTCGTGTACCTCAACTCGCTGCCGCCGCACCTGCTGCCGTGGCGGGCCCTGCCGTACGCCGCGTGACGGTGTGACGTACGGCAGGTGGTGACACGTGTCGGGTGCGGCCCGGCCCCGGGGCCCCGCGGGTCGCGGGGCTCAGGGCCGGCGGCTCACGTCGAGTAGTCGGCGTTGAGCCGGACGTACCCCTCGGTCAGATCGCAGCCGTACACGTGGAAGGCCGCGTCGCCGGTGCCGAGGCCGACCTTGATGAGGACGTCGTCGCCCTTGAGGTGCTCGGCGACCTCCGCCAGGCGCTGGGCGTCGGGGAGTTCGGGGTAGACGTCGACGTCGCCGAAGCCGATGGTGACCTGCTCCGGGGCGATGTCGGTGTCCTCCTCGCACTTGCCGACGGCCATGGCGACCCGGCCCCAGTTGGGGTCGGCGCCGTGCACGGCCGTCTTCACCAGCGGCGAGTTGACGACCGTCTTGCCGACCCGGCGGGCCTGGGCGGTGTCGCGGGCGCCGGTGACGGCGACCTCGATGAGCTTGGTCGCGCCCTCGCCGTCGCGGGCGATGTCCTTGACCAGGCCGAGGGCGACGGCGTACAGCTCCTTCTCGAACTCCTCGGCGTCGACGTCCCCGGCGAGTCCGTTGGCGAGGATCGCGGCGGAGTCGCTGGTGGAGGTGTCGGTGTCGATGCTGAGCGCGTTGAAGGTGCGGTCCATGACGCGGCGGAACACGGCGTCCAGGACCTCGGGGTCGAGCCGGGCGTCGGTGAAGAAGAACGTCAGCAGGGTCGCCATGTTCGGCTCCATCATGCCGACGCCCTTGGCGATGCCCACGAGGCGCGCGTCGCCGCAGCGGGCGGAGCGGATCTTGTGGCGGGTGTCGGTGGTCATGAAGGCCTTGGCGGCGGCCTCGAAGCCGGCGTCCTGGAAAGGTGCTTGAAGGGTCGCCAGGTGCTCGCGGACGGCCGGCATGGGGTAGCGCTGGCCGATGAGTCCGGTGGAGGTGATGAGCAGGTCGTCGTCGGTGACCCCGAGGGTCCGGGCGACGCTCGCCCTGACCTCGCGCGCGTCGGCGAGCCCGCCCTCCCCGGTGGCGACGTTGGCGTTGCCCGACAGCGCGATGACGCCGCGGCCCGTCTTCGAGGCGGCGGCCGCACGGCTGAGGACGACGCTGGGCCCGGCGAACCGGGAGCGGGTGAAGACGGCGCTCAGGGCGGCCGGCACGTCGGAGGCGACGACCATGAAGTCGTCGCGGTCGTCACGGATGCCTGCGCGCCCGGTGTGCGTACGGAACCCTTGCGGTAAGAACAACGTGGTCATCGCGGTCCTCTCTGAAGCTCGCGGTGATCGTACTCCGGCGGGACCGGCCCGGATGGCCGGCCCCGCCGGATTCAGGTGCGGCTCAGCGCCCGATGAAGTCGACGACCTCGCCCGCCTGGGCGGCGGTGTCGGTCATGCGCTCGGGGACGCGGATGTACATGCGGTGCAGCCAGCGGTCCTTGCCGTCCCAGCGGGGGGTGAACGGCGTACGGGCGTGTGTGGTGCGGTAGTTGTCGACGATGAGGAGGCTGCCGGGCTTCAGGTGGACGGGCTCGGTGACGTCGTCGAGGGCGTCGGAGAGCGCGGCCAGGGCCTGCTTGGCGGGCAGGTCCACCGGGTCGAGCAGCTCACGGTCGTAGGCGAGCAGCGGGTCGTCGCGGTGGCCGTCGAGGACGGAGACCTCGTACAGCGGGTCGGCGCCGGCGGCGGGGCGGAAGGCCATGTCGACGTGGCAGCGCATGGGCTTGCGGTACAGCTCCTTGCGGGTGGCGTCGTCGAGGCGGGCGAGGGCCTTGCGGACGGAGCCGACGAGCGTGGCGGCCTTGCCCTCGTGGTCGGCGCGGGAGCAGGCCAGCATCACGTAGTGCGGCTGCTTCTTGTGGTACGCCATCTCGGTGTGGAACTCCAGCAGCGTCTCGGAGGTCTCCGAGGACAGGTAGTGCGCGCCCGGCGAGGGGTAGACGTCCTGGAGGATGGTGCCCGAGCGCAGTTCCCGGTAGCCGGTGGGCAGGCCGAGTTCCATGCCGACGAGGGTGAGCCACGCCTCCATGGACAGCAGGGGCCGCTCGGTCGGGGCGGGCGTGGAGGTGGGGGTCTCGGGGAGTTCGTCGTCGCCGACCGGGAGCCCGGTCAGCAGCAGGTAGCCGGCCTCGTTGCCGACGGCCCTGAACTCCCGCAGGGCGGCGCGCAGATGGTCCGGCAGCTCGCGCGACAGATCGCCGGCGGTGGCGAAGAAGTCGCTGAGATCGAGGCGCGGCACCCGGGGCAGTCGTTCGCGCAGGGCGAGGAGACGGCCCGCGTCGTCCTCGCACCGCACGATCTCGGGTTGCGTGATGGTCATCTCGGTTCCTTTCGACGTGCCTCGGTGCGTGGTGCGCGGCCGGGGCGGGGCAGGCGCCGTCGCCTGGGCCCGCCCGGTGCCGCGCGCGTACTGGAAGAGGAGTTCGGCGCCGATCTCGGCGGCGAGCAGCGAGGTGATGCCGGCCGGGTCGTGGGTGGGCAGCACCTCGACGATGTCGGCGCCGACCGGGTTGAGGTCGCCCACGACCTGGAGCAGCGCGAGGACCTCCCGCGAGGAGAGCCCGCCGGGGGCCGGGGTGCCGGTGCCGGGGGCGTACGCGGGGTCGGTGACGTCGATGTCGACCGACACGTACAGCGGCAGGTCGCCCGCGACCGCGCGGATCTCGGCGGCGATCTCGGCGAGCGGGCGGGTGAAGACCTCGTGCGCGGTGATGACGCGCACGCCGTGGCCGCGGGCGTAGTCGAGGGAGTCGGGGCGCGGGTTGTGGCCGCGGATGCCGAGCTGGACCATGTGGTCCGGCTCGACCAGCCCCTCCTCGATGGCCCAGCGGAACGGGGTGCCGTGGTGGAAGGTGCCGCCGTAGACGGGCGGGTTGGTGTCGCTGTGGGCGTCGAGGTGCAGGACGGCGAGTTTGCCGTGGCGGGCGTGGACGGCTCTCATCGCGGCCAGCGACAGCGAGTGGTCGCCGCCCAGCATCAGGAAGGCGTCGTTGTCGGCGAGCAGGCCGGTGAGGGCGTCGGTCGCGGTCCGGATGGCGAGGTCCTGGGAGAACGGGCTCAGGTCGATGTCGCCGCCGTCGACGACGTCGATCAGGTCGAAGACGTTGGGCCCGCGGTCGATGCCGGTGCCGTGGATCAGGCAGGACTCGTGCCGGATGGCGCGCGGTGCGAAGCGGGCGCCGGGGCGGTAGCTGGTGCCGCCGTCGTAGGGGGCGCCGATGACGACGACGTCCCGGCCGACGGGGCTCGGGTCGTGCTGGAGCCGCATGAAGGTGGCGAGCTGGGCGTAGCGGGGCGAGGAGCCGCTGCTGAGCTGGGTCTTGCCGGAGGTCGCGAAGTCGCTGCCGTCGGCGGGTGTGTTCATCGCGTCCGCCCCTTCTCCGTGTCCGCCAGCACCTCGTCGAAGGAGATCTCGTCGGGGTGCCGGGTGCGCAGCACGATCAGTTCGTGCATCCGCTGCGCCATCGCCGCCTTGCTCTCCTCGGCCCGCTCGGCGGGGATGCCCGCCTCCAGCAGGCGCGCGGTCCAGGAGCTGGAGGTGCCGGAGCCCTCGTGGATGCCGAGCTTGGGCCGCGACAGGGTCTCGGCGGGCAGCATCCGGTTGAGGGACTCGCGCAGGACCCATTTGTCGCGCCCGTAGCGGCGCTTGAGGCCGGGGTCGAGGGAGACGAGCCGGTCGAGGAGGTCGCGGTCCCAGTAGGGGTGGGTGGACCAGATGCCGGCGACGCCGGAGACGACCGGGGACATCTCGTTGAGACCGTCGAAGGTGGCCATGTCGTGGGCGATGACGGCGTCGAGGAAGTCGAGCCGTTCGGTGCGCCGGTGCATGCCGCCGAGCGGGATGTCGGCGCCGTACCCGGTCAGGACGCGCCGGGGTCCGGGCGGCAGCCTGCGGTAGAGGGCGACGAGCGGGAGGAGGTACTCCAGGATGGTGTGGTCGGCGATCTCCGCGGCCCACACCGCCCAGGGCAGTTCCCGCACCAGGTCGGAGCTGTGGATGGTGATCTCGGAGTGGTCGGTGCCGAGATGGCCCGCGACGACCTTGGCGGGGGCGAACTCGTCGGAGGTCTCGGTGCCCATGGAGACGGAGTGCACGAGGCCGCTGTGGGCACTGGCGTGGGCGGCGACGCCGCTGGAGTCGATGCCGCCGGAGAGCACGACGGTCGGCTGCGGATCGTCCTTGAGCCGGGTGCGCACCGCCTGTTCGAGCAGCGTGCGGACCTGGGCGACGGCCGTCTCCTCGTCGACGGCGTCCCGGGACAGCGGGGGCGTCCAGGTGCGGACCTGGCTGACGGTGCGCACCTCGCCCTGGACGGTCTCCAGGATGAGCGCGGTCCCGGCCGGCACCCGGTGCACACCGGCGGCGCCGACCAGCCGCTGTGCACCGCCGATGTCGACCGGGCTGCCGGGGAGCCCGGCGAGGGTCTTGGCCTCGGTGGTGACGTCGACGCCGTAGCCGTCGGCGCGCAGCCACAGCGGGACGGACCCGGCGTGGTCGGTGGCGACGACGATCCGGCCGCCGGTGTCGAGGAGGACGGCGGCGAAGCGGCCGCTCAGGATGCGGAAGGCGGCGATGCCCCAGTGCTGCCAGGAGGCCAGCACCAGCGCCGCGTCGCTCGCGTGCAGGACGGTGGTGTCGCCGAGGGCGCGGGCGATGTCCTCGCGGTTGTAGATCTCGCCGGCGAGCAGGAGGTGGACGCCGTCGTCGCTGACGAGGGTGTCGGGGGCGCCGAGGCTGACGGCGGTCCCTTCGAGGTGGCGGCCGGCGCTGGCCGCCGAGACGGCGGTGGCGTGGCCCTGGGTCGCGAAGCGCGGGGTGTCCGGTTCGGCGCGGCGCGGTGACCACGACACACGTGCCCGGAAGCCCACGACGAGGCTCGGTCCGATCATGGCTCAGATGTCCAGTGCCTCGAAGCCGCCGGACTGGAAGTCGTAGGCCACGGGCACCTCGATGAGGAACGGCCGGCCCAGTTCGACGCCCTTGCGCAGCGCCTCCACCAGCGATTCCCGGTCGTTGGCGCGGACGGCCTCGCAGCCGTTGGCCTCGGCGAGCTGGACGAAGTCGACGCTCTTGAAGGCGACGGCGGGCGCGTGGGAGCGCTGGTGGCCCTTGTTCTGGTAGAGCTCGATGAGGCCGTTGCGGTCGTTGTTGACGACGACCATGACGAGCGGCAGTCCGAGGCGGACGGCCGTCTCCAGGTCTGCGCTGTTGGAGTGGAAGCCGCCGTCGCCTGCGATGAGGAAGACGGGCTGGTCGGGGCGGGCGATCTGGGCGGCCATCGCGGCGGGCAGTCCGTAGCCGAAGCTGGAGCAGCCGGCGGAGGTGAGGAATCCGTAGGGCTGGTCGGACTTGGCGAACAGGACGCCGTAGTGGCGGAAGAAGCCGATGTCGCTGACGAACGTGCCGTTCTCGAGGACGGAGTTCATGCAGTCGATGACCTGGTGGACGCGCATGCCGTCGGTGTACTCCTCGCTGTCGGCGAGGAATTCGGCGACGCGGGCGCGCAGCGGCTCGATGTCGTGCGGGGTCTTCGGGGCGAGGTCGGCGGTGGCCTTGTCGAGGGCCTCGATGACTTCGCGCGGGTCGGCGACGACGTCGATCTCGGGGCGGAAGACGGACGGGATCGGGTTGACGCTGGCGGCGACCCGCACGACCTCCTTGGTCTCGCCGCGCTTCCACATGGAGGGCCGCAGGTCCTCGGCGTAGTCGTAGCCGAGGGCGACGATGAGGTCGACGGGGCCGAAGATGTGGTCGAGGGCGGGGAAGGACAGGATGCCGTCCATGTAGCCGCTGATCGCGCCGTAGTTGAGGGGGTGGTCGGAGGGCAGCACGCCCTTGGCGGTGTAGGTGGTGACGACGGGCAGCCGCAGCCGCTCGGCGAAGGCGCGCAGGGGCTCGACGCCGCCGGCGCGGATGACGGCGCTGCCGACGACGAGGACGGGGTGGCGGGCGGCGGAGATCTTCGCGGCGATCTCCGGCAGGCTCCCGGTCCAGGCCGGGTCGACGGTGACCTTCTTGCCGGCGGCCAGCGGCGGGGTGTCCTGGATCTCCGACTCGGGTACGTCGGCGGAGAGCAGGTCGATGGGCAGGCTGATGAAGCTCGGGCCGACGGGCTCGGACACGCTGTTGAGGACGGCGGAGTCGACGAGGGAGGTGATGTCGGCGGAGCGTTCCAGCTGGGCGCTGAACTTGGTCAGCGGTTTCATCACGGCGACGCTGTCCACGCACTGGTGGGTGACGTTGGGGAAGCAGTCGTGCGACTCGGACTGGGCCGCGAGCGCGATGACCGAGCTGCGGTCCAGGGCGGAGGTGGCCACGCCGGTCGACAGGTTGGTCATGCCGGGGCCGAGGGTGGCGAAGCAGGCCTGCGGGCGGTTGGTGAGGCGGGCGAGGACGTCGGCCATCACGCCGGCGGTGAACTCGTGCCGGGTCAGGACGAATTCGAGGCCGTCCACCTCGTCGAAGAGGATGGCCTCGGCCTCCCGGCCGACGACACCGAAGACATGGTCGACACCGTATTCGTGCAGACGCTTCAGCAACAGCTCCGCGGTCTTCTTGCTGGCCATCATGAACCTCGCTTTGTCCGGTCCGGGAACAGGGGGGTTGACGTCACTCACTCTCGGCAGGCCCTCTTGCGTTCGGGTGGACCTCCGGCTTGCCCTGGGAACGTCCAGCGGCTCGCCAACCGGGGGCGCTGTCATCACTGGCCGGACCCCCGTGGACCCAGGAGCACGAAGAGAGCAAGGAGAACCAGGTGCAATCACCGCCCACGCCTCCCCCCACCCGTACCTTGCGTCACCTGGACGTGACGGCGCAGGGCTTCGGCTGTCTGCCGACCACGGCCTTCTACGGCGCCCCCAAACGCGCGAAGGCCGAAGCGGTGCTGCGTGCCGCGCTGGACGCGGGCGTGACCCTGTTCGACACCGCCGACGTCCAAGGGCAGGGCGCGGGCGAGGAGTTGCTCGGTGAGGTGCTCGCCGGGCGGCGCGACGAGGTGCTGATCGCGACGAAGTTCGGTATGCGGCGCGGCCCCGACGGCTCGTTCCTCGGGCTGTGCGGGCGCCCCGAGTACGTCCGCGAGGCGTGCGAGGCCAGCCTGCGCCGGCTGCGGACGGACCGGATCGACCTGTACTACCAGCACTGGACCGACCGCGAGGTGCCGGTGGAGGAGACGGCCGGGGCGGTCGCGGAGCTGGTGAAGGAGGGCAAGGTCCGCGCCTACGGCATGTCGGAGCCGTCCGCGCGGAGCCTGCGGCGTGCGGACGCGGAGTTCCCGGTGACGGCCGTGCAGAGCGAGTGGAGCCTGTGGTCGCGGGACATCGAGCGGGAGGTACTGGGCGCCTGCCGGCGGCTGGGGGTGGGCGTGGTGGCGTACGCGCCGCTGGGGCGCGGTTTCCTGACGGGGGCGATCCGCTCCCACGAGCAGCTGGCGGACGGTGACTTCCGGCAGGGGCTGCCCCGGTTCCAGCCGGAGAACCTGCCCCGCAACCTGGTTCTCGTGCGGCGGCTTTCGGCGCTGGCCGGGAGGCTCGGGGTGTCCCCGGCGCGCCTCGCGCTGGCGTGGCTGCACCATCAGGGCGCGGACGTGGTGCCGATCCCGGGCACCACGCACGCCTCGCACCTGTCGGACAACCTGGCGGCGACCCGGCTGGCGCTGACCGCGGCCGACCTCGCGGCGCTGGAGGACATCTCGGCGGTCCCGGTGCACGGCGAGCGCTACCAGCCGCACATGCTGGCGATGACGGGGCACTGACCCCCAAACACGCCGGTGGCCGCGCCGCCCCTTCTCCCAGGGGGCGGCGCGGCCACAGCCGCGCTCAGCGCACGAACCCGTCCGTGCCGAGCCGTTCGAGGACGAAGCGGAAGCCGTCGACGAGCTTGTCGGCGAGCGGCCGGTCGAGGACGAGGGGCGGGGTGACGACGAGGGCGTGCGGGTTGGCGCGGACGATGATCCCGGCCTGCTCGCGCAGCGCGTCGGTGACCCGCAGGGTGCCGCCGGGCAGGTCGGCGCGGGTCTCCTGGTCGGAGACGAGCTGCACGGCGAGCATCAGCCCGATCTGCCGTACGTCGCCCACGGCCGGCAGTCCGAGCAGTTCCCGGCGCAGCCCGGCCGCGAGATAGGCGCCGGTGTCGGTGGCGTTGGCGAGGAGGCCTTCCTTCTCGATGAGGTCGAGGTTGGCGAGGGCGACGGCGCAGGCGGTGGGGTGGCCGGTGTAGGTGTAGCCGATGGGGAACCCGCCGCCGGATCCGACCACCTGGGCGACCTCCTCGCTGACGAGGACGGCGCCGTGCGGGACGTAGCCGGAGGTGATGCCCTTGGCGGTGACGAGGATGTCGGGGACGACGCCGAAGTGTTCGGCGGCGTACCAGGCGCCGGTGCGGCCGAAGGCGGTGACGACCTCGTCGAAGATGAGCAGGATGCCGTGCCGGTCGAGGACCTCGCGGACGCGGGGCCAGTAGTCGGCGGGCGGGACGACGGCGCCGTAGCCGCCCATGACGGGTTCGCCGATCATGGCGGCGATCCGGTCGGGGCCGATCCGTTCGATGGCCGCCTCCAGTTCGCGCACGCAGAAGTCGGTGGGGTCCTCGCCGTCGTACCACTCGCGCTGGTAGGGGTGGGGGGCGGTCAGGAAGTGGATGTCGGGGACGACGGGGCCGAAGCCCTCGTGGTAGACGGGCATGCCGGAGAGGCTGCCGCTGCCGTAGCCGATGCCGTGGTAGGAGGTGTGGCGCGACAGGACCCAGGTGCGGTCGGCGGCGCCCTTGCGGTGGTGGTAGAAGCGGGCCAGGCGCAGCGCGATCTCGTTGCCCTCGGCGCCGCCGCTGGTGAAGAAGACCCGGTCGAGGCCTTCGGGGGCAAGGTCGGTGAGGCGGGTGGCGAGTTCGATCGCGCGGTCGTTGGTGAGGGTGCCCCAGGTGTGGAAGAACTCCAGCCGGCCCATCTGGTCGGCGGCGGCGGCGGCCAGTTCGGGCCTGCCGTGGCCGACCTGCATCAGGCCGAGGACCGCGGAGGCGTCCAGGTAGCTGCGGCCTTCGGCGTCCCGGACGTGGCAGCCCTCGCCGCCGACCAGGACGGTGCGGTCCTCGCGGCCCTCGGGCAGCAGGGGGTGCAGGATGCGCTCGCGGTCCAGGCGGGCCAGCTCACCTGCCGTGCGCCGGGTGCGGGAGAGCTCGGGGGAAGCGGTCATCGGAAACGTACCTCCGGAAACTGGGGGACGGGACGCGGCGGCGGTCGGCCCCGCCGTCGCCCGCGCCAGTCTCACGAGCGGGGATTGCCCGCAGTTGGACGAGGAGCGCCGGGTGACACGCATGCGGTGAATCCAGCTGTTTGCAAACCGCGCCTGAGACCTTCGGTTCTGGCCAATGGCCGGGACCCGCCGGGACAGGCGGGTCCCCTCCGGGAAACAAGGAGGAGTGCCGAGTGAAGTCGATTCTGTTCTATCTGCCGAGCACGGGCAGCCACCGGCAGATCACCCAGGGAATGGCGGGAACCAATCCCGCGAATTACCAGAACATGCTCTGGCAGCTGACCCACCAGGTGCGCGCGGCCGACGAAATGGGCTACTGGGGGGTCTCCTTCACCGAACACCATTTCCACATCGAGGGTTTCGAGGTCTCCAACAACCCGATTCTGCTGGGCCTGTACATGGGGCTGCGGACCCGGAACATCCGCGTCGGCCAGATGGCGAACGTGCTCCCGCTGCACAATCCGATCCGGCTGGCCGAGGACCTGTCGATGCTGGACCACATGATGCGCGGGCGGACCTTCGTCGGCATCGCCCGCGGCTTCCAGCGCCGCTGGGCGGAGGTCATGGGCCAGGTGTACGGCGTGGGCGGCACCCTCTCCGACCGCAGCGAGAGCGACCGGCGCAACCGGCGGCTGTTCGAGGAGCACTGGGAGATCATCAAGAAGGCGTGGACGACCGAGACGTTCACCCATGAGGGCGAGCAGTGGACGATCCCGCCGAAGGACCTGGAGTTCCCCTACGACGCGGTGCGCCGCTACGGCAAGGGGCAGGACGAGGCCGGCCGGATCACCGAGGTGGGGATCGCGCCGAAGCCGTACCAGCGTCCGCATCCGCCGGTGTTCCAGCCGTTCAGCTTCAGTGAGGACACCTTCCGCTTCTGCGCCCGCGAGGGCGTCGTACCGATCCTGATGCACACCGATCCGCAGAAGGTCGGCCAGTTGCTCGACATCTACACCGAGGAGGCGGAGCTGTCGGGGCGCGGGACGCTCGCCCGGGGGGAGAGCGTCGGGGTGATGAAGGACGTGCTGGTGTCGCGGGACGCGGAGCAGGCGCACTACTGGGCGCGGCGCGGCGGCGGTTTCATCTTCGACAACTGGTTCGGCCCGATGGGTTTCACCGAGGCGCTGCGCCGCACCGGCGAGACGGGTCCGATCGGTTCGGACTACGACACGCTGCTGGAGCGGGGCCTGGAGTGGGTGGGCACGCCCGACGACATCAACCGCAAGATCGAGCGGCTGGTGGAGCACCACTCCCCCGAGTACCTGCTCCAGTGCCAGTACTCCGGGCTGATCCCGCACGACGTGCAGATGCGCAGCCTGGAGCTGTGGGCGACGGAGATCGCGCCCAACTGGCTGTAGGACCCCTCCCTGTCCCGTTTCCCGACCTTCTCAAGGAGAGCCATGCCCATGGACCAGGACGCGACGGCGAACGAGCGGCGCAAGGCCGTCGTCATCGGGTATCTCAAGGCGTTCGACAACGGCGGCGTCGGCGCCGACGGCCGCGGTGTCCTCGACTTCTTCGCCGAGGACGCGCACTTCTTCTTCCCCAAGTGGGGCCTGGCGAAGGGCAAGGCGGAGATCTCGCGGCTCTTCGGGGACCTGGGGCCGACGGTGAAGTCGATCAGTCATCACTTCGAGTCGTTCAACTGGGTCCAGGACGGCTCGGACGTGATCGTCGCGGAGGGCACCACGCACGGCGAGCACCGCGACGGGCCCTGGCGGGTCGGGGTGCCGGACTGGGCGGCCGGCCGGTTCTGCGGGGTCTTCGAGATCCGCGACGGGCTGATCCAGCGCTGCTTCATCTACCTGGACCCGGACTACGCCGGCCAGGACACCGCCCGCTACCCGTGGCTGCCCGACTCCCGTTCCTGACCTCACCCGACCGCTTCGCACCCCCGAAGGAACCGACCATGGACGTCCTCGCCACCTTGCGCAGGCAGCCGAGCCTGAACCTCTTCCCGATAGAGAACCGCCTCTCCCCCAGGGCCCTGGAGGCGCTCGCCTCCGACGCGAACAACCGCTACCCGTACTCGGAGACGGACGTGGCCGTCTACGGCGACGTCTCGGGCCTCAACGACGTGTTCACGTACTGCGTCGACCTGACGAAGCGGTTCTACGGGGCCCGGCACGGCTTCGTGAACTTCCTGTCCGGGCTGCACACCATGCACACGGTGATCACGGCCCTCGCGAAGGCGGGCGACCGGGTGCTGATGCTGGCACCCGAGGACGGCGGGCACTACGCCACCCAGGTCATCTGCCGGGGGTACGGCCACGAGGTCGACTTCCTGCCGTTCGACCGCAGCACGCTGGAGATCGACTACGGCAAGCTGGCGGCGAAGGCGGCCGAGCGGCACGTCGACCTCATCTACCTGGACGCGTCGACGACGCTGCGCTTCCCCGACGCGCGCAGGCTGCGGGCCGCCGCGCCGGACGCGCTGATCTGCCTGGACGCCTCGCACCTGCTGGGCCTGCTGCCGGTGGCGCCGCAGACCCTCGTCCTGGACGGCGGTTTCGACAGCATCTCGGGCAGCACCCACAAGACGCTGCCTGGGCCGCAGAAGGGGCTGCTGGTCACCAACAGCGACCGGCTGGCGGAGCTGATCGGCGCCCGCATCCCGTACACGGCGTCGAGTTCGCACTCGGCGAGCGTGGGCTCCCTCGCCGTCACGCTGGAGGAGCTGCTGCCGCACCGGGCCGCCTACGCCCGCCAGACCATCGCCAACGCCCGTGCGCTGGGCGCCCAGTTGGCGCGGCGGGGCTTCGACGTGGCCGGGGAGTCGTTCGGGTACTCCGACACCCACCAGGTGTGGGTGCACTTCCCGGAGGGCGCGGAGCCGCACGCGTGGGGGCGGACGCTGACGGCGGCGAACGTCCGCTCGACGACGGTGCCGCTGCCGACGACCGGCACGCCCGGACTGCGCCTGGGCACACAGGAACTGACCCGGTGGGGCATGAAGGAGAGCGACATGGCGGTGGTCGCCGATCTGCTGGCCCGGCTGCTGCTGCGGGGCGAGGCGCCCGGGGAGATCGCCGAGGACGTCGCCACCCTCGCGCTGTCCTATCCGGGAGTCGCGTTCGCCGGGCCGCTCGAACCCCTCGGCGCGCGATGATCGCGGCCCTCGACGCGACCCGGCTGCGGTCGGTGCTCGGGCACTACCCCACCGGGGTGGTGCTCGTCACCGGCCCCGGCGACCCGCCGGCCGGCATGGTCGTCGGCACGTTCACCTCCGTCTCCCTCGACCCGCCGCTGGTGGGGTTCCTGCCGGCGAAGTCGTCGACGAGCTGGCCGCGCATCCGGGCGGCGGGCCGCTTCTGCGCCAACGTCCTGGGCGCCGGGCAGCAGGCGGTCTGCGAGGCGTTCGTCTCGCGTGACCCGGGCCGCTGGCGGATCCCGCACGGCCTCGCGCCCTCCGGGGCGCCGCTGCTGCACGACGCGCTCGCCTGGATCGACTGCGACGTGGCCGGCGAGACCGAGGCGGGCGACCACTGGTTCGTCACCGGCCGCGTCCGCCGCCTCCAGGTCCAGCACCCGGGCGAGCCGCTGCTGTTCCTGCGCGGGGAGTTCGGGGCGTGCGTCCCGTGCCCGGCGCCGGTGCCCGACTGACGTTCCGCGCTCACGCTCCGAGGCCGCTCCCCGCTTTTCTCCGCGGGGAGCGGCCTCGTGGTGTGTGCGGCGCTCACGTCTCCAGGTGCGCCGCCGCCAGCGCCGCGAGGTCGGTGTTGCCGCCCGACAGGATCAGCACGACGACGCCGCCGGCCGGTACCGGCACCTCGCCGGTGCGCAGGGCGGCGAGGCCGACGGCGGCGGAGGGTTCGACGAGCAGGCGGGTGGTGCGCACGAGGTCGAGCCAGGCCTGCCGGATGTCCTCCTCGGTGACCTCGACCAGCTGATGGGTGTGGCGCAGCACCTGGTCGTAGGTGTGGACGCCGGCGAACGGCGCGTTGAGGCCGTCGGCGAGGGAGGCGGGGCGGGCGGGCAGCGGGACGGGGCCGCCGGACTCGACGGCGTGCGCGAGGGTGCGGGCGGCGAGGGGTTCGACGCCGACGACGC
Source organism: Streptomyces sp. AMJ-169 (assembly GCF_055597585.1). Taxonomy (NCBI): domain Bacteria; kingdom Bacillati; phylum Actinomycetota; class Actinomycetes; order Kitasatosporales; family Streptomycetaceae; genus Streptomyces; species Streptomyces sp. AMJ-169. Next base: position 310,315 of record NZ_JBVLTJ010000008.1, on the reverse strand, counting down.
GGGTGCCCGGGGAGAGCGCGGCGCAGGCGGCGCCGAGCCCGCTGAGCAGTCCGCCCCCGCCGATGGGGGCGAGCAGGACGTCGACCCAGGGCACGGCGTCGAGCGTCTCCAGGCCGACGGTGCCGGCGCCGCGGATGACGTCGAGGTCGTCGAAGGGGTGCAGCAGCAGCGAGCCGCCGCGCTCGGCGAACTCCCGTGCGGCGGCCACGAAGTCGGCGCTCTCGATGACGGTGGCGCCGTAGCCGCGGATCGCCTCGACCTTGGCGGCGATCGCGCCGGGGGGCACGAAGACGGTGGCGGGGACGCCGAGCCGGCGGGCGGCGTAGGCGAGGGCGGCGCCGTGGTTGCCGGCGGAGAACGTGACGGCCTCGGGCGGGCGTTCGCCGCGCTCGCGCCGGGCGAGCAGCGCGTTGGTCGCGCCGCGCACCTTGAAGCTGCCGGTGTGCTGGAGGTTCTCGGCCTTGAGCAGCAACTGGCAGCCGAGTTCGCGGGAGAGTTCCTCGCAGGGCAGCAGGGGGGTGTGCAGCACCCGGCCGGCCAGCCGGGCGGCGGCGGTGCGCAGGTCCTGTTCGCTCACTCCGGCCGGGGCCGCGTCGCTCGGGTCCGGTCCGGCGTCCGCCGGTGTGACGTCCGTTCGCATGTTCTGAGCACCTCATTTCGGGGTGGGCGCCGCTGACGGGCGTCGACTGTGCCAGCGCCCGCTTGCGTACGGCTGACCGCGCGGGCGTCAGGCCGGGGCCCAGGGGATCGCAAGGGCCCGGTGCCACCGTCGTAGCCGTTCCCACTCGTCACCTTGGAGGTGCCATGAAGACTCAGGTGTTCACGACCGGCGACGCGCCCACTCCGGCGGGCCCGTACTCGCAGGCGGTGCGCCGGGGCAACATCGTCTCGGTGTCGGGGCAGGTCGGCCTCGACCCGGCCACGGGCAAGATGGTGGAGGGCGGCATCGCCGAGCAGACCCGGCAGGTGATGACGAACCTGGAGACCATCCTGAAGAACGCGGGCGCGTCGTTCGCCGACGTCGTCACCGCCCGCATCTACATCACGCAGGCCGCCGACTTCGCCCCGATGAACGAGGTGTACGCGAAGTTCCTGAGCGAGCCGTTCCCGTGCCGTACGACGGTCTTCGTGGGGCTGCCGCCCGGGATGCTGGTCGAGATCGACGTGCTCGCCGTGGTCGGCTGACCCGTAACGCCCCGGCGGTGTCCGGTTGCGTCCGATCGGTGTCCCCTCCCCCTTCCGTTCGGGCGCAACCGGATGCCGCCCCGCCCCGCGGCGGCTCCCAAACACCCCGATAGCAGCACAATCATTGCCAATGAAAAAATCACCAAAAAATTGCCTGCGGAATCTCCGCAAAGGTTTCCTGATTGCGTGATGCAACGGTCACCCGCCTACTTGACGATTCAACCGCGACGTGCGAGAACTGGGGGCACGCAGCAGATCTTTTGCAAGAGGGGCACAAGGGCATGGCGAAACTGGAGATCAACGCGTTCAACCGTTTCTCCGTAATCAGCGGCGATGAATACCTGAACATAGGCCCCGCGCATCAGCGGGCGCTCCTGGCGCTTCTCGCCATCCACCGGAACGAGATGGTCACCGTGGATACCATCATCGATTCCCTCTGGCTTTCCACACCGCCGAGCCAGCCCAGGAAAAGCGTCCAGGCATACGTTTCGCGATTGCGCAGAATCTTATCGGGCGCCGACCTGGCGAAGTCGCCGTCGATTCAGTATTTCGCGCCGGGCTACATATTGCGGATCGATCCCGCGCAGGTGACGGCGGACCGCTTCGAGAAACTCACGGCCCGCGGCCGGGGCCTGCTCCACACCGGCCGGGTCACGGAGGCCTCGGAGGCGTTCTCGGCGGCGTTCGCCTTGTGGGACGACGCCCCGTACGGCGATCTGTCGCGGTACGAGTTCGCGGTCGCCGAGATGACGCGGCTCGAAGAGGTGCGGCTCGCGGCGGTGGCCGGGCAGGCGGAGTGTCTGCTGAAGCTCGGCGACCACGGCGCGGCGGCCGACCTGCTGGCGCCGGCGGTGAACCGCTATCCCCTGCGCGAGGATCTGGCGGCCACGTTCATGGTCGCCCTCAAGCAGTCCGACCGCCGCGCCGACGCCCTCTCCATCTACGAGCGCACCCGTTCCAGCCTGGGCGAGCTCGGCATCAAGGTGGGCGGCAGGCTGCACAGCGTGTACCAGACGATCGTCGCCTGAGCCGGGCGGCCGCCCCGGTCCAGAGGCACGCCCGGCTCAGGCCGGCGTCAGTCCTGAGGCGCGCCCGGTTCAGGCGGGCGCCGCTCTCAGGGCGCGCAGCACCCGTCGCGCCGCAGGATCTCCCCGACCGCGTGCCAGTCGGTGCCGTCCGCCTTGAGCGCGTGCGGGGCGGGGTCGGCGCCGGTGACGAGGTCGGCCTGGGTGTGGACGGCCCCGTCGCGCATCACCCACGCGGTGCGCACGAGGTCGTCGAAGTCGTGGAACGGGTCGCCGTCGACGGCCGTGAGGTCGGCGAGCTTGCCGGGTTCGACGGTCCCGAGGTCGTCGGCGGCGCCGAAGAGGCGGGCGGGTTCGACGGTGGCCGTGCGCAGGGCCTGGGCCGGGGTGAGGCCCGCGTAGCGGTGCAGGGCGCGCAGGCCGAGGTGGAGGTGGAGGCCGACGGGGACGAGCGGGGCGTCGGTGCCGAGGGCGAGCGCGCCGCCCTCGTCGACGACCTGCCGGTAGATGCCCATCTCGATGCCGAGGCCCTGCCGCTGCTCGGGCGTCGAGGGCAAGGTGGCCTGGACGGTCGCGGTGTCCCAGGGCGGCATCAGGGACGTGACGCGCGGGTCGCGGGCCAGGGAGGGGTCGTCGCCGAGCAGGGGCAGCGCGGAGAACGGGGTGATGACGAGGGCGAAGTCCCCGGCGCGGTAGATCTCGTGGACGTCGGCGTAGGCGTGTCCGGTGGGTGAGGTGACGCGGCCGTAGTCCTGGCGCTGGGTGGCCAGGAGGTGGGTGGTGAGGTCCTGGCCGGACTGGATGCCGGGGGTGAGGAGGTGGCTGCCGGCGGGGACGCCGAGGCGGTGCGCGGTGCGGGCGGCCTCGGCCATCAGCCAGGCGGGGGCGCGGACGTAGGTCTTGACGAAGTCGTACTCCAGCCAGGCGGCGCGGTCGAAGGTGCGGCGGGCGCCGTCGCGGGTGGTGTGGGCGCGGCCCATGCTGTAGGCGACGCGGCTGCCGTCGTTCAGCTCGCCGGTGGTGAACAGCCGGGGCCCGAGCAGGCTGCCGGCGTCCGACGACTCGCGCAGCCGGGCCTGTTCGTAGGCGAACCCGCCGAGGGAGGCGTTGCTGGTGACGCCGTAGGCGAGGTTCAGGCGGGACTGCCGGCCGCCGTAGATGTTCTGGTAGGGGTGGGTGTGGGCGTCCCACAGTCCGGGCAGGACGGTCTGCCGCGAGGCGTCGACGGCCCGCTCCCCCGCGCGGGCCGCGCGGTGGGGTTCGACGGCGGTGATCCGGTTGCCGGTGACGACGATGTCGACGTCCGCGCGGACCCGCTCGCCCGTGCCGTCCCAGAGCCTCCCCGCGTGGACGCGGACGACGTCCGTGCGCGGCGGCAGCCTGCGGGCGGTGCGCAGGGGGACGGGGACGGTGCGGCGGCCGGTGCCGTCCGGGGCGATCAGGCGCAGGGCGCCGCCGGAGAGGTAGAGGAGGTGGCGGGAGTCGCCGGACCAGGTGGGGTGGTCGGCGGCCTCGTCGGTGATCCGCCGGGGTTCGCCCGCCGGGGTGCCGTCGGGCTGTACGGGCAGGATCCACAGCGCCGACTCGATGACGAGGGCGAGGGACTTTCCGTCGGGGGACCAGACGGGTCCGCTGTCGTAGCGGTCGGCGACGGAGGTGTGCGGGCGGGGCAGGAAGCTGCGGGAGGAGCCGTCGCGGGTGTCGAGGACCCGGATGACGTTGTAGCCCTCCCGGAACCGCTGGTTGAGCCGGTTGCGGTCGCAGAGCGCGATATAGCGGCCGTCCGGTGACCAACTCGGCTTGCCCGGCACCCCGTTGGCGCCCAGCGGCGCGGCGAGCTTGGTCTCGCCGCCGTCGGCGAGGTCGACGATCATCAGGTTGCCGGTGATGTCGAGGCAGGCGAGCCGGGTCCCGTCGGGCGACAGCACGGGGCTGATCCGGCCGCCGTCCACGAGGACGGTGTCCTTGCCGCCGTCGAGGCCGACGCGGTGGACGGCGGCGAGCCCGCCTTGGTCGTGGACGTAGACGAGGCTGCGGCCGTCCTTGCTCCACGACGGCATCTGCACGTAGTGCGCGGGCTCGGCCCGCACCAGCTGCCGGGGCTTGCCGCCGAACGGCAGGTGCCACAGGGCGCCGAGCGCGCAGAAGGCCGCGGACCGGCCGTCGGGCGCGAGCGCCGGGAGGTGGACACCGCGCACCGCGCGCTCGGCCGTGGAGCCGAAATCCCGCTTCTTGCGCGGGTACTGGGGCCGGGGCACCTCCGTGCGGGCCCGGAACGGAACCCGCTCGGCCGTCGTCAGCGAGCGCGCGCGGCGGGTGACGTGCCCGTCGGCGAAGTAGACGACCGCGCCGTCGGCGGTCCAGGACGGCGGCTGCGGCGAGACGTCCTCGTCCCCCGACACGACGACACCGTCGACGACCAGCGAGGCGTGCGCGGAGTAGGTGGCGAGGACGGGGTCGCCCAGCCACACGTAGGCGAGCCGCCCGTCGGGGGCGACGGCCGGGGCGAGCACCTTGCCGGCGTCCACGGTCCGTACGACGCTCACCGCGCCGCCGGCCGCGGGCACCGAGGCGATCGTGCGGGAGAGGGCGTTCTCCTGGCGGACGAACAAAATCCGGTCGCCGTCCGGATGCCAGGCGGGGTCGTAGTCCTCGGCGGCGCTGTCGCGGGTGAGGCGGGTGAGGCGGCCGGTGGCGGTCTCGACGGTCCAGATGTCGTAGGAGCCGCCGTTCACGTCGTCGCTGCCGCGTTCGGAGGAGAAGGCGAGCCGGCGGCCGTCCGGCGACCAGCTGACGCCCCGGTCGTCCCAGGGGCCCGAGGTCAGCTGTCTCAGGTCCGAGCCGTCGGGGGCCATCGTCCACAGGTGGAAGCCGCCGTCTCGGTAGGCGCAGAAGGCGATCCGCGTGCCGTCCGGGGACCAGGCGGGGCGGGTCGGTTCGAGGTCGGGAGTGGTGAGGGCCGTGGCCCGGCCGCCCTGGCGGGGCAGCGACCACAGGACGCCCTGCACCTCCAGCAGCAGCCGTGTGCCGTCGGGCGAGGCGGTGACGCCCGCGTTGGTGCCGGCGGTGAAGGTCAGGGCGCGGCTCGCGCTCTCTCCGGTGGCGGCGGTCGCGGGCGGTGCCGGGAGAAGGGTCGCGCCGGCGGCCCCGGCCAGCGCGGTGGCCGCGAGGAAACCTCTGCGGCTGATGTCGAACTGACGTTCACTCATGTGAATATCTTCAGGTGACATGGTCAGGCCATACCCCGGGGAGGGGGCGGGGCTATCCAGCCGTTTTCGGCCAGTCACCCGGGTGGCCGGGAAGCATGTCCGGAAAGCACGCCGGTCAGCTGGGGAGCCCGCCGGGAAGCGCGCCCGGCGAAGAGCCTGCCCGGCGCGCTTCCCTCAGCGAGAACGCTCAGCCCACTCCCCCGTGAACGCTCACCCCACCGTGAACGCGAACGTCCCCGCCGGCACCTGATACACCGCCGCCGTCCCCGTCCGCCCCGCCGGCCGCGGCCTGCTCGTCCCGGACGCCGTCACCGCCGCGCCCTTCGGCGCGGGCACCCGCACGGTCGCCGAACTCCCCACCGGGACCGCGATGTTGAGGGTGAACTGGCCGTGGCTGTCCTTGCGCCAGCTGCTGGTGACCATGCCCTGCGGGGTGCGGTAGCTGCCGGCCGCGTGGGTCAGCCCGCCGACCACCTGGGGGGCGATCTCCAGCTGCCGGTAGCCCACCGACCCCGCCGCCTGGTCGATCCCGGCAGGCCCGGCGACCAGCCAGGCGTCCACCTGCCCGAAGAAGTGGTGGTTCTGCGAGCCGCTCCCGGTCAGCGACTCGGCGAGGGTGGTGTGCCCGCTGGCGACGAGGTAGCCGTAGCCGGGCGAGGTGGGGTTGACGACCATGTCGTAGATCACGTCGTCACGCCCGCCCGCGTGCAGCGCCCGGAAGAGCGGGCCGATGCCGACCGAGCCGCTGGTGATGTGGTTGCCGGCCCGGCGGACGGCGGCGACGAGGCGGGCGAGGACGTGCGGCCGGTCGGCCGGGGCGACGAGACCGGCGTCCAGGGCCATGGCGTTGGAGGTCTCGCTGTCGCTGCCGTAGAACACCCCGTTCGCGTCCGTGTGCCGGAAGCGGTCGTTGAACTCGCGGGCCAGCGCCTGCGCCTTGGCCCCGTACAGGTCCCGGTCGGCCGGCCTGCCCAGCACCCCGGCGATCTGCGCCATGTCCTGGACGGCCGTGTAGTGCCCGGCGACGATCGCCAGCTGCATCGGGGTGGAGTTGTCGGTCGCGGACCAGTCGCCGAGGCCGGGGATGTCGCCGTTGTTGGCGGCCTTGTTGCCGTCCTCGTAGGCGAGCCAGCGGACCATGGTGTCGTAGAGCTCGCTCATGGTGCGGGTGTCGCCGTAGGTGCGGTACAGCTTCCACGGGATGCGGACGACGGCGCCGCCCCAGTTGACCTCGTCGAGGTACTCGATGATGCCCTGCGGGTGCGGGAGCTTGACGGGGGCGACGCGGTGGAACTCGGGGGCGATGTTCGCGATCAGCCCGGGGAACTCGTCGCCGGGCTGCCGCTGGGCGGTCGCCATGTTGCGCACCAGCTGCGTCTCGTAGCCGGACAGGTCGTAGTCCGTCAGGAGGGCGTCGATGTTGTGGAGGTTGTCGCCCGTGTAGGGGCCCTTCTCCCGGTCGGGGCAGTCGGTGAGGACCGACATCATGTTGCCCTGCATGGCCCGCAGGGTGATGGCGTGGATCTCGTCGAGCAGCGGGCTGGAGGAACTGAAGTCACCGGCGCGTTCGTTGGAGGCGTGCACGACCTGGAGGGTGACGGTGTCGGCGGCGGGCGCGGCGGGCAGTCCGTCGACCTTCAGATAGCGGAAGCCGCTGTAGGTGAACTGCGGGTGCCAGGTCTCGGTGCCCTGTCCGGAGAGGGTGTAGCGGTAGGCGATGCGGTTCGTCGCGGTCGCGCCGGTCGAGGCGATGTTCAGGCTGCCGTCGGTGTTGATCCGCTCGGACGGGATCATCGTGACGGTCGTCCCGGCGGCCCCGGAGACCTTCAGATGCGGCCATCCCGAGTAGTTGGCGCCGAAGTCGAGGATGTACGAGCCGGCGCCCGCGGGCTTGACGGACTGCGGGCGGACGGTGCGGGCGACGGTGACCGGGGGGCGCGGGTCGGCCCGCAGCGGCGTCGTGTCGCGCGGGGTGGTGGTGGAGCTGAGCCGCGCGAGCGCCGCGTCCTGCCAGCCGGGCCCCTCCAGCCGCCCCGCCGAGGTGGGCGCGCTCGCCGCGCGCCGGGCGTCGTACTCCTCGCCGCTCCACCAGGACGAGTACGTCGTCGGGCCGAGCGCCGTGCGCCAGGAGGTGTCCGAGGTGACCGTCTCCTGGCGGCCGTCGGCGTAGGTGATCTCCAGCTGCGCGATGACCTTCGGCTCGCCGAAGACGGTGTACGTCTCCAGGCTGCCGCCGAAGAAGTAGCGGCCCGGTGTCTTGACCCGCTGGTAGGCGCCGCTGCCGGTCTCGACGCCGAGGGTGTTGACGCCCGCGTTCAGCCGTCCGGTGAGGTCGTAGGCGCGGTAGTCGACCTCGGCGGAGTACGTCGTCTGGCCCGGCTCCAGGACGGCCGGGGTGAACGGCTTGCCGTTGAGGGTGGCCGCGTACATGCCGAGGCCGGTCAGGTAGAGCCGGGCCTTGGCGACCCGGCCGGTCACCGTGAACGCCTTGCCGAAGACCGGCAGCGGCATCTCCTTGCCGTCGGGGCTGGTGTAGGCGTAGGCGGGGTTCTCGATCCAGCGGGCCGACCAGTCCGCGGGGTTCAGCAGCCCCATCTCGAAGCTCGCCGGAGCGCTCCAGCCCGAGCCCTCGCCGCGGTCGTCCCAGACCCTGACCTGCCAGACGACGCTGTCGCGGGCCCGCAGCCGGGCGGGGAAGGAGACGCCCGCCGTCGTGGGCGACTTGACCTTCCCGGAGTGCCACACACCTCCCTTCCCGGCGCGCAGTCCTTCGGCCGTGCGGGCCGCCCTGATCTCGTAGGCGGCCTGCCTGCCCCCTCGGCCGGCGCCGTCGAGCCGCCAGGACAGCAGCGGGGCGGGGGCGTCGATGCCGATCGGGTCTACCTTGTCGTCCGTCCTCAAGTCCACGGGAGACAGCATGTGTTGCGCTTTCCCCGGTGCGGCCTGGGCCATGTCGGGGAGGGCGAGGGCCAGCAGCGCCGCGAGCGCCGTCGCGGTGGCGGAGTGGGGGGTTCTCACAAGGGTTCCCTTCGCTGGAGAAGGTGTCGTGCGAGGCCTTTGAGACGTTCTAGCCGCCCGAGCGCAACTCCAAGCAGGATCGGGACTGTTCGGGTGCTGTCACCGTGTCAGAAGTGTTGACCGGGACCTGAGTACGTTTCAGCTTCCGGGCGCGCCGCGCTTCCCCGCCCTACACCCCCAGCCGCCGCGCGATCTCCAGATCCACCTCGCCCAGCGGCTCCCCGTCCTCGACGTTCCACAGGGAGTTCTCCAGCAGCCGCCCCAGCGTCCAGGCCCGCGCGCGTTCCCGGTCGAGGCCGAGGATGCCGGTCATCGCGTCGAACCGCCAGCGCACGTCGGCGGGGTCGAAGCGGTTGGCGAGGGCCGGCCAGAGTTCGTAACCGGGGTCGCCCGCAAGGGGTTTGGGGTCGATCGCGAGCCAGGGGGCGCGGTCGGCGGCGAGGACGTTCTCGTCGTGCAGGTCCCAGTGCAGCAGCCGGTCGCCGGGCTCGCCGGCGACCTCCCGTACGGCGGACGCGCACGCGGCGACGATCCGGCGCTGCTCCGGGTCGGGGATCCTCGCGAGGGCGGCCGGGGTGCGCTCCAGCATCGACCCGGCGATGCCGGCGAGGGTGCGCAGGCCGGCCGGGGCGGGCCCGGCGGTGAGGTGGGCGAGGAGCCCGGCGATGATCCGCACGGACGCGCGCGCGTCGGGGTGGTGCGCCAGCATCCGCTCGGGGTCGAGCCGTTCGAGGAGCAGCGTCCCGGTCCCCGGGTCGTGCCCGAGCAGCCGTACGGCCCCGTCCCCGTCCCACGCCCGCAGCGCGACCGGCTCGCCCCGGCTCTCGTCGTCGAGCAGCTGGAGCTTGAGCACGGCGCGCAGCCCGTCGCCGGGGCGTACGACGGGCAGGACCAGCGCGGCCATGCCGTGCATCGGCGGCCCGTCCAGGCGCAGGTCCCACCTCCGGCAGAACTCCCCTGCCAGCTCGGGGAGTTCCGCGAGGAACGCGAGCCCCGCCGCCCCGTTCGCCCTCTTCTGCGCCGCCACCAGGCCGGCCGGAATCTCGATCACCCCCCGGACCCTACGCGCGCGGGGCGGGCCGGCCTTCGCGATTTATTTCCGCCAGTACAGGTGGTGGACCACCCCGCTCGGGCTCGGTACGACGTCGCGGTGGAAGCGGTCCAGGAGGTCGTCCGGGGAGTCCCACAGCCGCAGGCCGCTGCCCCACTCGATGGGGGCGACGGCGATGTGGAGGGTGTCGACCAGGTCGGCGTCGAGGAAGGCGCGGATGGTGCTGACGCCGCCGCCGAGGCGGACGTCCTTGCCGTCGGCCGCCTTCTTGGCCTCCTCCAGGGCCGTCGCGGGGTCGGCGTCGATGAAGTGGAAGGTGGTGTCGGAGAGGGTGAAGGAGGGGCGGGGGTGGTGGGTGAGGACGAAGACCGGGGTGTGGAAGGGCGGCTCCTCGCCCCACCAGCCCTTCCAGTCCTCGTCCGGCCAGGGGCCGCGCTGGGGGCCGAACTTGTTGCGGCCCATGATCTCGGCGCCGATGTTGTGCGAGAAGTCGCGGACGAGGTGGTCGTCCAGGCCTCTGCTGCCGCCCGGGTCGGTCCGGTTCGGCCAGCTGGCCGTGGGCCAGGCCCAGGCGAACATGCGGCCGGGGTCGACGTGTCCGAAGGGCCGCTCCAGGCTCTGTTCCTCGCCTGCGGCGACGCCGTCGCTGGAGACGGTGAAGTTCTGGACTCTCAGCAGCTGTCCCATGGGTTCTCTCCCTGCGTGCTGGTGCTGTCGTCCCATGAGACTCCCTCCGCCGGCGAAACTCATCGGCGCGCGGCCATGCGGCCTACTTCCGGCCCACTCCGACGTACACGGCCAGGTCGTCCCCGTCCTCCTCGCCGCCTTCCGGGTGCCACCGCGGGGCGGTACGGACGCCGGGGCCGAGGAGTTCGAGGCCGGTGAAGAAGCGGGCGCACTCCTGCTGGGAGCGGACCTGGGCGGGGATGCCGTTGGCGCGGTACAGCTCGACGGCCTTGGCCCAGCCCTCGGGGTTGAAGTCGCCGGTCACGTGCGAGAGGACGAGGCAGCTGCCCTCGGCGAGCGGGTCGAGGAGCTGTCCGACGAGGTCGTAGGGGTGGAACTCGTCGGAGATGAAGTGCAGCAGGGCGATCAGGGAGAGGGCGACCGGCCGGTCGAAGTCGAGGGTCCGGGAGGCCTCTTGGAGGATCTTGGCGGGGTCGCGGACGTCGGCCTGTATGTAGTCGGTGCTGCCCTCGGGGGTGCTCTGGAGGAGGGCCTCCGCGTGGCGCAGGACGATCGGGTCGTAGTCGACGTACACGACCCGGGCGGCGGGGTTCACCTCCTGGACGACCTGGTGGAGGTTCGGCTCGGTGGGGATGCCGGTGCCGATGTCCAGGAACTGGCCGACACCGCGCCGGGCCAGCAGCCGGGCGGCGCGGTGCATGAAGTCCCGGTTGGCGCGGGCGACCTCGACGATCTCGGGGACCAGGGTGATCGTGCGCTTCGCCGCCGCCTCGTCGACCGGGTAGTGGTCCTTGCCGCCGAGGTAGTAGTCGTACATGCGGGCGGGATGCGCACGGCTGGTGTCGATGTCGAGGGTCATCCTGGCCTTCTTCGGTCGCGGTGGAGATGACGCCACTTTAAGCGTGCCCCGCAACTCCCTGATCAGGCAGGTCCGTTCACCTCTCGCGGCGCGCGTGCGCGGACGCGGCCGAGATCAGGTCGTCGACATCGGCCTCGGTGGTCGCGAAAGAGGTGACGAGGCGGACGACGCCGGGCTCCCAGCGGTCGTGGTAGAAGGCGAAGCCGTCGGCGAGGAGGCCGTCGATGACCGGCCGGGGCAGCCGGCAGAAGACGATGTTGGCGTCGGCGGCGCCGGGCAGCACGACACCGGGGAGCGCCTTGAGGCCGTCCTGGAGGCGGGCGGCCATGGCGCCCGCATGGGCGGCGTTGCGCAGCCAGAGGCCGTCCGTGAGGTAGGCGTCCAGCTGGGCGGACTGGAAGCGCATCTTGGAGGTGAGCTGGCCCGCCCGCTTGGCGCGGAAGGAGAGTTCGGGGGTGAGGGAACGATCGAAGACGACGATCGCGTCGGCCGTCATCGTCCCGTTCTTGGTCGCGCCGAAGGACAGGACGTCGACGCCGGCCCGCCAGGTGAGGTCGGCGGGGGCGGCGCCGAGGGAGGCGACGGCTCCGGCGAAGCGGGCGCCGTCCATGTGCAGCCGCAGGCCCGCGCCCTTGGCGAGCTCGCCCAGGGCGCCGAGTTCGCCGGGGGTGTAGACGGCGCCGGTCTCGGTGGCCTGGGTGACGCTCACCACGGACGGCTCGACGCTGTGCACGTCGCCCCGCTTGTGCCCGGCGGCGGCCCGCAGCTCCCCGGGGTCCAGCTTGGCGTCGGCGCCGCCGAGCGGGACGAGTTTCGCGCCCGCCGTGTAGAACTCCGGCGCCCCGCACTCGTCGTTGTTGATGTGGCTCTCCCGGTGGCACAGCACGCTGCCCCACGGGGGCGTCAGCGCGGCGAGGGCGAGCGCGTTGGCGGCGGTACCGGTCGAGACCGGCAGCACGTCCACCTCCCGCTCGAACAGCTCACTCATCCGCCGCCGGACCGAGGCGGTGCTGTCGTCGGCGCCGTAGGGCAGGGCCGGTCCGGTGGCCGCGCGGGTGAGGGCGGCGAGGATCTCGGGGGCGGTGCCGGCGGCGTTGTCACTGCTGAAGATGCGGGCGGGAGGGGTCATGTGGGTCAGTGTACGGTACGTCGTATCGGAGGGGTTCGGGGGCGGCTCGGGGGCGGCGAGGATGCTGGGCCGGCGGGCGGCCAGGCCCCGGGGTCCCGGACGGAGTCGTGTCCGGCGGACGGCTCGGCCCTGGCCCGGACGCCGGTTCGGCGAGCCGCTCGGGCTCCGGCGAGCACGCCGGTCCGGCGAACGGCACGGGCTCCGGCAAGGACGCCGGGCCGGCGAGCGGCCAGCACCCGGCCCCGGACGGAATCGAGCCCGGCGAGGCAACTCGGCCCCGTCCCGGACGCCGGTCCGCCCCCGCCCCCGCCCCCGCCCCCGCCCCCGCCCCCCGCTCAGCGCACTGCCCTCTCCCACCCCCACACCCCGACCAGCGCCGCCGAAAGCACCGCCCCCGCCGTGCAGACCCCGGTCCAGCCCGCCCAGCCCCACAGTGCGGACGCCGTCGCGGAGCCGATCGCGCCGCCGGCGAAGTAGAGGGTCATGTAGACCGAGTTCATGCGGCCCCTGACCTCGGGGGCCAGCGCGTAGAGCACGTTCTGGTTGCTGACGTGCAGGCCCTGGACGGCCAGGTCGAGCACGAGCACCCCGGCGAGCAGCGCCGCGACCCCGGCCGCCCCGCCCGCGCCGGCCGGGGCGAGCAGGGCCCAGGAGAGCAGGAGGAGGACGGCCGCGGCGCCGGTCGCGTGGTGGACGAAGCCGCGGTCGGCGAGCCGGCCGACGAGGGACGCTGAGAGGGAGCCGGCCGCCCCGGCGAGGCCGAGCAGCCCGATCGCGGACTCCGACCAGCCGTAGCCGGGCCCGGAGAGCAGGAACGCCACGGCCGTCCAGAAGACGCTGAACACGGCGAACGCGAGCGCGCCGAGCGCGGAGCGGCGGCGCAGGACGGGTTCGTGCGCGAGGAGTTTCAGGGTGGAGCCGAGGAGGCGGCCGTAGCGGAGCCCGGCCGGGGTGCGCAGGGCGGGCAGCCGCAAGTGCAGCAGGACGGCCATGAGCGCCATCAGTCCGGCGTTGACCCAGTAGACGGTGCGCCAGCCGCCCGCGTCGGCGAGCAGTCCGGCGGCGGTGCGGGCCAGGAGGATGCCGAGCAGCAGCCCGGTCATGACGGTACCGACGGTCCGCCCCCGCTCGGCGGGCGCGGAGAGCGTCGCGGCGAAGGGGATGACGACCTGGGCGCCGACGGAGACGAGCCCGGTCAGCGCGGTCCCGGCGAGCAGCTGGGCCGCGCTCGTCGCCGTGGCCGTGACCAGCAGGAAGCCAGCGGTCAGCGCACTGAGCACGACGGCGAGCCGGCGCCGCTCGACGAGGTCACCGAGCGGGACGAGGAGGAGCAGCCCGAGCCCGTACCCGACCTGCGCGACGGTCACGACGAGCCCGGCGGCGGAGTCGCCGAGCGCCAGGTCGCGGGAGATGACGTCGAGCAGGGGCTGTGCGAAATAGTTCCCGGCGACCGAGAGGCCGGCGGAGACGGACATCAGCAGCAGGAGCCCGCGCCGGAGTCGGGCGGGCGGGGCGGGATCGGGGCGGGTGTCTGTCTCGGCGTCGGCTTCACTCAGGGGCTGCTGCGTCCGTGCGGGGTCTGTCATGCCGCCCAGTCTCGGCACCGGCCCCGCGATGAGTCCAATGCATCGTTTTCACTTCATCGATCGCGTTCCGAGATGCTTGGGTACGATCGCCAGCGTGGAACTCCAGCAGATGCGTTACGTCGTCGCCGTCGCCGAGACCGGCGGGTTCACCCGGGCCGCCGAGCGCTGTCACGTCGTGCAGTCGGCCTTGAGTCATCAGATCGCGCGCCTGGAACAGGAGTTGGGGGCGCGGCTCTTCCACCGGACGAGCCGGAGCGTGCGGCTGACGACGGCCGGGGAGGCGTTCTTGCCGGTGGCCCGGCAGGCGCTGGACGCGGCCGGGCGGGCGCGGGCGGAGGTCGAGGCGGTGACCGCCGGGCTGCGCGGGCGGCTCGCCGTGGGCGCGATCTCGACGGTGGCGTGTGTGGATCTGCCGCGCGCGCTGGCCCGGTTCCGGGCCCGGCGGCCGCAGGTGCGGGTGATGCTGCGCAGCGGGATGAGCGAGGAGCTGATCGAGCAGGTGCGCCAGGGGCTGCTGGACGTGGCGTTCACCGGGCTCGCGCCGGGGATGGAGCCGGCCGGGGTGGGGCATCGGGCGCTGGCCCAGGGCGAGTTGGTGGCGGTGGTCCCGGCCGGGCACCGGCTCGCCGGGCGGGAGCGGGCCGCGCTGGCGGAGCTGGCCGGGGAGACGTTCGTGGACTTCCCCGCCGGCTCCGCCGCCCGGCGCCAGCGTGAACTCGCCTTCACGGCGGCCGGGTTGAACGCGGAGGTCGACCTTGAGGTGACCAGCGCACACGCCCTGGCGGAGCTGGTCGCGGCGGGGCTGGGGGTCGGGATGGTCCCGGAGGCGGTGACCGCCGGCCTGCCACACCGCTCCCGGCTCCACGTCCTACGCCTGGACGACGCTCCGAGACGGGTGGAACACGTGGTGTGGAACGCGTTCGGGGCGGCTCCGGTGGCGGCGGCGTTTCTGGCGGAGATCGGGGCGGGGGGAGAGGGGGCCGGCGGGTCGGGATGAGGGGCGGCGGGCGTTCGGGCGAAGTACGGCAGGCATTCAGACGAGGCGAGGCGGGCGTTCGGGCGAGATGCCAGGGCCGGCCGTCGCCAGCCCTCCTCGACCCGGCCCGCGTCCGGACAAGACACCGAGACCAACCACCACCAACCCACCCCGACCCGGCCCGCGTCCGGACAAGACACCGAGACCAGCCACCACCAACCCACCTCAACCCGCTCCGCGTTCTCCGCCGGAAGCCGAGAACCCCGCCCCGCACGCCTCAGCTCCCCTCCGTCCGCCCCTCCAGCGCCCGCACCACCGCCACCATGTCCTCACCCCCGAACCCCCGCGCGACCGTCTCCCCGTACAGCGCATGGCAGACATCCAGCAGCGGCGACGCGACCCCCGCCTTCCGCGCCGCCTCCGCGATCAAGCGGTTGTTCTTGAGGACGTCCGCCGCGCCGGCCTGGACCCCGAAGTCCCGGTCCAGCAGCTTGGCCCCCTTCACCCGCGACACCGCGCTCGCCATCGGCCCCGCGTCGAGGACGTCCCGCAGCAGCCCCTGGTCGAGGCCGTGCCGGTCGGCGAAGTGGAAGGCCTCGGCGAGGCCGGTGACGAGGGTGATGAGGAAGAGGTTGACCGAGAACTTCATCAGCAGCGCCCCCGGCACGGCCCCGCAGCCGAACGTCTCGCGGCACATGGGCGCCAGCAGCGGCCGTACGGCCGCCGCCGTGTCGTCGGCGCCCGCCAGCAGCGCGACCAGTTCGCCCTGTTCGGCGGGGACCCGGGAGCCGGAGACGGGGGCCTCGGCGTACCGGCCGCCGGCCGCGCGGACGTCCGCTTCGAGGGCGGCCGAGTACTCCGCCGAGGTGGTGCCCATGTGGACGAGCGTGCGGCCCGCGACCCGGGCGGCGAAGTCCGGGGTGCCGCGCGCGAGGACCGCGTCCATGGCCGGTTCGTCGGCCAGCATCAGGATCACCGTCTGCGTGCGGGCGAACACCTCGGCGGGGTCCGCCGCGACCTCGGCGCCCGCCGCGCGCAGGGGTTCGCAGCGGGCCGGGGTGCGGTTCCAGACGGTGAGGGGGACGCCCGCGCGGGCGAGGTTGAGCGCCATGGGGCGGCCCATGGTCCCGAGTCCGATGAAACCTGTGTCCATGCCGCACCGCCCGTGCCGTCGCTCCGCTATGACCGCTGTCATAGTAGCCCGCCCCTATGACAGCGGTCATAGGATGGGGTGACGGGACGACGAGAGGGATGCCGGTGTCCGAACGCGGGCCGCGGGAGCGGATGGTCTTCAGCGCGGCGCAGCTGATCCGGCGCGAGGGCGTCGGCGCGACCGGGATGCGCGAGGTCGCCGCGCACGCGGGCGCGCCGCGCGGCTCGCTCCAGCACTACTTCCCCGGCGGCAAGGAGCAGTTGGTGGGCGAGGCGGTGGCCTGGGCCGGCCGGTACGCCGCGAGCCGCGTCGCCCGTTTCCTCGCCGCCCTTCCCGAGCCGGCGCCGAGCGCCCTGTTCGCGGCGATGGTCCGGCAGTGGACGGACGAGTACGCGGCCGAGGGGTTCGCGGGCGGCTGTCCGGTGGCCGCCGCGACCGTGGACCGCGCGCGTTCCGAGGCGACCCGCCAGGCTGCCGCCGCCGCGTTCGCCGCCTGGCGGGAGCCGGTGGCGGACGCGCTCGCGCGGTTGGGGGTCCCGGTCGCGCGTACGCAGGCGCTGGCGACGCTGATGATCAGTTCGCTGGAGGGGGCGATCCTCATGGCGCGCGCGGAGGGGGACGTGCGGGCGCTGGAGGCGGTGGCGGAGGAGCTGGGGCCGCTGCTCGACTCGGCGGTACAGCAAGCCGGTTGACCTCTATCGAGCCGAGACCTGCGCGAGAAACCTGTGATTCACACGTTCCAGGTGTGGCAGACACGTCCCCGTGTCACTACGTTCTGACATGCCCTCAACACTGTGACCGTCTGTCACCCCCAGGAGGCCCTTTCCCATGCGCAGACTTTTCGCCTGCCTCGCCGCCGCCACGGCGGCCATAGGCGGGCTCGTCGCGACCGCCGCCCCGGCGTCGGCCGCCGCTTCGGGCAGCTTCAGCGTGCTCACCTACAACGTCGCCGGACTGCCCGAGTCCCTGTCGAGCGCATCGACGCCGCGCGCCGCGAGCACGACCGAGATCGGCCGCCGTATCGCGCCGTACGACATCGTCAACGTGCAGGAGGACTTCAACTACCACGCCTACCTGTACTCGACGGACACCCACGCCAACCGGACCGCCACCAGTGGCGGCGCCGGGATCGGCAGCGGGCTGAACACCGTCTCCAACTACGCGTGGGACGGCGACGACTTCGAGCGCGCGCGGTGGAACTCCTGCCAGCTCGACTCGGGCGACTGCCTCACCCCGAAGGGCTTCACCTTCATGCGCGAGCGGCTCGCGGAGGGGGTGTACGTCGACTTCTACAACCTGCACACCAACGCGGGCACGAACGCCGGCGACCAGACCTCCCGCGCCGACAACCTCAGCCAGCTGACGGCGTTCATCAAGAGCCACTCGGCCGGCAACGCGGTCGTGGTGATGGGTGACACCAACACCCGTTACACCCGCGCCGCCGACACGATCGCGGAGTTCGGGGCGGCCAACGGCCTCACCGACGCGTGGGTCAAGCTGATCCGCGGCGGCAGCGCGCCGGCCAAGGGCAGCGACGCGCTGGTGTGCGACCAGACCGGCGCGACCGTGCCGAACACCTGCGAGGTCGTCGACAAGGTCCTGTACCGCGGCAGCAAGCTGGTGAACCTGAACGCGACGTCGTACAGCAACGAGCACGCCAAGTTCCTCAACGCGGACGGCAAGATGCTCTCCGACCACGACCCGATCTCGGTCGGGTTCTCCTGGTCGCAGAACACCGCCTTCGAGCTGAGCGACCAGTACGGCGGTCCGCACGGCGACTACTACCAGGACATCGACAAGGTCGCGCCCGGCGCCCGCGCCACCACGATCTCGCTGCGCGCCGCCGCCCGCGTCGACCAGGTCGGCATCACCCTCGCCGACGGCACGTCGCTGACCCACGGCGGCACCGGCGGCACGGCGTCCTCGCTGACCCTCGGCAGCAACGAGTACGTGACGTCGGCGTACCTCTGTCAGGCGCAGAAGGACGGCAACACCCGGATCTTCTACGCCAAGTTCACCACCAACCTGGGCAACACCCTCGCCGGTGGCACCACGACCTCGGACTGCGTCACCCGCACCGCCCCGGCAGGCTGGCAGATCGCCGGCTTCCACGGCCGCGCCGGGGACGAGCTGGACAAGGTCGGGTTCATCTACACCAAGCGCTGACCCATCTCAGCGCCCCGCACCTGAAAGCCCCCGCGGGCTCCCCGCCCGCGGGGGCTTTCGCATGACCAAAAACCCTTCGGGTGACCGGAAAGCCTTCGAAACATTCGGAATTCCGGTGCCGAGAGCCGATCTTGAGCACCCTGACATTAATTGTCGAATTCTGTTCGACCTTCCCCATCAGCGGCCTCATCAGGCAGGAAACCTCCTTTTCAATATCCAATAGCCACCGAATGTTTCGAAGCGGCTGCCGAAAATATTGACAGTCGACGGAGCTGTCCCAACACTGTTCCGCGTCAGAACCCCCACCAGCCTCATGAAGGCGAGGAGGAAACAGACGCATGAACGACGCACCCGCACCCCGCAGCCTCCCCCACCTGCCGCAGCTGTCCCGGCGCACGATCCTGGGCACCGGCGCGGCGGCTGCCGCCTCGGCGCTGCTCCTGCCGGGCACCGCGCACGCGGACACCACCATCTCCACCAACCAGACCGGCACGAACAGCGGTTACTACTACTCGTTCTGGACGGACGCGCAGGGCACCGTCTCCATGACGCTCAAGGCCGGCGGCGGCTACAGCACCTCGTGGAGCAACACGGGCAACTTCGTGGCCGGCAAGGGCTGGAGCAACGGCGCCCGCCGCACGGTGTCGTACTCGGGCAGCTTCAACCCGTCGGGCAACGCCTATCTGACGCTGTACGGCTGGACGTCGAACCCGCTGGTCGAGTACTACATCGTCGACAACTGGGGCACCTACCGGCCGACGGGCACGTACAAGGGCACCGTCAACAGCGACGGCGGCACGTACGACATCTACATGACGACGCGGTACAACGCGCCGTCCGTCGAGGGCACGAGGACGTTCAACCAGTACTGGAGCGTGCGGCAGTCGAAGCGGACCGGCGGGACCATCACGGCCGGCAACCACTTCGACGCGTGGGCCCGCACCGGCCTGAACCTGGGCGCGTTCTCGTACTACCAGATCCTCGCGACCGAGGGTTACCAGAGCAGCGGCAACTCCAGCATCACGGTGAACTGAGATGAGGAGCCACGCGTTACGTCCGCTGGCCCTCGCAACCGCCGTCGCCGCACTGGCCGTCGTAGGGAGCATCGCCGTCAACACTGGTCCGGCTCAGGCCGCCGCTTGCAACGGGTACGTCGGGCTGACCTTCGACGACGGTCCTGGCGGTACCACGCAGTCGCTGCTCAACTCGCTGCGGGCGAACGGGCTGCGGGCCACGATGTTCAACACGGGCCAGAACGCCGCCGCGAACCCGGCGCTGGTGCGGGCCCAGGTATCGGCCGGGATGTGGGTCGGCAACCACAGCTACACCCACCCCCACCTCACCCAGCTCAGCCAGGCCCAGGTCGACTCGGAGCTGTCGCGCACCCAGTCCGCGATCGCGGGCGCCGGCGGCGGCACACCGAGGCTGTTCAGACCGCCGTACGGCGAGACGAACGCGACCGTGCAGGGGGTGGCCGCGAAATACGGGCTGACCCAGATCATCTGGGACGTCGACTCGCAGGACTGGAACAGCGCGAGCCAGGACGCGATCGTCGCCGCCGTGAACCGGATGACCAACGGTCAGATCATCCTGATGCACGACTGGCCGGCGAACACGCTGGCCGCGATCCCCCGTATCGCCCGGACGCTGGCCGCCAAGGGCCTGTGCGCGGGCATGATCTCCCCGTCGACCGGACGGGCGGTGGCCCCTTCCTGAGGGCCGCTGTAGCACACCGGCGCGGCGGCCCCTCCCCCGCCGCGCCCGGTTACCGACTCGCGCACTCCGTCACCTGGTGCGAAACGGAAAGAGGCGCAGGTCACGGTCGCCGCGAGGGCAAGGTCACAGCCCGTCGCGCTACTGCTCCTTCGCACCGGTGTCCTAGCATCCGGGCATGACGGTGTTGCCCGACGACGGGCTTGAACTGGCCTCCGAGTTCCCTGAGGTGCCCCACGAGGAGTGGCAGCGCCTCGTAGCCGGGGTGTTGCGCAAGTCCGGCAAGGAGGTGGAGAGACCGGAAGCCGAGCGGGCGCTGTCGACCGCCTTGGAAGACGGCCTGGTCACCCGGCCTCTGTACACCGCCCGTGACACCGCGCCCGACCCCGGTCTGCCGGGCTTCGCGCCCTATCTGCGCGGCGGCCGGGCCGAGGGCGGCGCGCTGGGCGGCTGGGACGTGCGGCAGCGGCACACGGTCGCCGACAACGCGGCGGTCCTCTCCGATCTGGAGAACGGCGTCACCTCCCTGTGGCTGACGGCCGGTCAGGGCGGCCTGCCCGTCGCGTCGTTGGCCTCCACACTGGAGGGCGTCTACCTCGATCTGGCGCCGGTCGTCCTCGACGCGGGCGCCGAGACCGAGCCCGCCGCGCGGGAGTTGCTGCGGCTGTACGCGGAGCGCGGGGTCGCGAAGGACGCGGCGCGCGGCAACCTGGGCGCCGATCCTCTGGGTTACGAGGCCCGTACCGGGCAGCCCGCCGAACTCCCGCTCACACTCGCCCGGTTGTGCGCCGAGGAGTACCCGGGGCTGCGGGCGGTCACGGTCGACGCGCTGCCGTATCACGAGGCCGGCGGTTCGGCCGGGCAGGAGCTGGGCGCGTCGCTCGCGGCCGGGGTGGCGTACCTGCGGGAGCTGACGGCGGCCGGGCTGAGCGTCGAACAGGCCCTGGGGCAGCTGGAGTTCCGGTACGCGGCGACCGCCGACCAGTTCCTGACGATCGCCAAGTTCCGGGCGGCGCGCCGGCTGTGGGCGCGGGTCGCCGAGGCCAGCGGGGCGCCGGGCGCGGGCGCGCAGCGGCAGCACGCGGTGACGTCGCCGGTGATGATGTCGCGCCGGGACCCGTGGGTGAACATGCTGCGCACGACGGTGGCGACGCTCGCGGCGGGCACGGGCGGCGCGGACGCGGTGACGGTGCTGCCGTTCGACGACGCGCTGGGCCTGCCGGACGCGTTCGCGCGCCGCATCGCCCGCAACACCTCGACGATCCTGATCGAGGAGTCGCACCTGGCCCGGGTGATCGACCCGGCGGGCGGCTCCTGGTACGTGGAGCGGCTGACCGACGAACTCGCCCACGCCGCCTGGGAGTTCTTCCGCTCGATCGAACGCGACGGCGGCCTCGCCGAGGTCCTGCGCTCGGGCCGGCTGAAGGACGACCTGGCGACGACGTGGGCGGCGCGCAGCGTGAAGCTCGCCAAGCGGCGCGAACCCGTCACGGGCGTCAGCGAGTTCCCCTTCCTCGCCGAGAAGCCGGTGGTGCGCGAGCCCGCGCCCAAGGCGCTGTCGGGCGGGCTGCCGAGGGTGCGGCGCGACGAGGCGTACGAGGCGCTGCGGGCCCGCTCGGACGCGCATCTGGCCGCGACCGGCGCCCGGCCGAAGATCTTCCTGGCCGCGCTCGGCCCGGCCGCCGCGCACACCGCGCGGCTCACGTTCGCCGCGAACCTGTTCCAGGCGGGCGGCATCGAGCCGGTCTCCGAAGGGGACTTCGCCGGCAGCGGCGCCACCGAGGCGGTGCTGTGCTCCAGCGACGCCCTCTACGAAGAGCGGGCGGCGGCGGAGGCGGCCCGGCTGAAGGAAGCGGGCGCCACCTATCTGTTCCTCGCCGGGCGCGGCGAGTATCCGGGCGTCGACGCGCACGTCTTCGCGGGCTGTGACGCCGTCGCCGTCCTGTCCGCCACCCTCGACCGTATGGGAGTGTCCTGATGGGAATCCCCGACTTCACCGGCATCGAGCTGGGGACCCCGGGAGCCGACGGCGGCGCCGACGAGTGGCGGGCGGCTCTCAAGCACGCCGCTCATGGCGACGACCTGCTGTGGGAGACCCCGGAGGGCATCCCGGTCAAGCCGCTGTACACCGGCCGTGACCTGGAGGGCCTGGACTTCCTGGCGACGTACCCGGGCGCGGCGCCCTATCTGCGCGGGCCCTATCCGACGATGTACGTCAACCAGCCGTGGACGATCCGCCAGTACGCGGGCTTCTCCACGGCGGAGGAGTCCAACGCCTTCTACCGGCGCAACCTGGCGGCCGGTCAGAAGGGCCTGTCGGTCGCGTTCGACCTGCCCACGCACCGGGGCTACGACAGCGACCACCCCCGGGTGACCGGCGACGTCGGCATGGCGGGCGTGGCGATCGACTCGATCTACGACATGCGGCAGCTGTTCGACGGGATCCCGCTGGACAGGATGACGGTGTCGATGACGATGAACGGCGCCGTGCTGCCGGTGCTGGCGCTGTACATCGTGGCGGCGGAGGAGCAGGGGGTGGCGCCGGAGCAGCTGGCGGGGACCATCCAGAACGACATCCTCAAAGAGTTCATGGTCCGCAACACCTACATCTATCCGCCGAAGCCGTCGATGCGGATCATCTCCGACATCTTCGCGTTCACCTCGCAGCGGATGCCGCGCTACAACTCGATCTCCATCTCCGGCTACCACATCCAGGAGGCGGGCGCGACGGCCGACCTGGAGCTGGCGTACACCCTCGCCGACGGTGTCGAGTACATCCGCGCGGGCCGTGAGGCGGGCCTGGACGTCGACGCGTTCGCGCCCCGGCTGTCGTTCTTCTGGGCGATCGGCATGAACTTCTTCATGGAGGTCGCCAAACTCCGCGCCGCGCGCCTGCTGTGGGCGAAGCTGGTCAGGCAGTTCGACCCGCAGAACGCCAAGTCCCTTTCCCTGCGCACCCATTCGCAGACGTCGGGCTGGTCGCTGACCGCGCAGGACGTGTTCAACAACGTGACGCGGACGGCCGTGGAGGCGATGGCGGCGACGCAGGGGCACACCCAGTCGCTGCACACCAACGCCCTGGACGAGGCCCTCGCGCTGCCGACGGACTTCTCGGCGCGCATCGCCCGCAACACGCAGCTGCTGATCCAGCAGGAGTCGGGGACGACCCGGGTCATCGACCCGTGGGGCGGCAGCGCTTATGTCGAGCGGCTCACCTACGACCTGGCGCGCAAGACCTGGCAGCACATCCAGGAGGTCGAGCAGGCGGGCGGCATGGCGCAGGCCATCGACGCGGGCATCCCGAAGCTGCGGGTCGAGGAGGCGGCGGCGCGCACGCAGGCGCGGATCGACTCCGGCCGGCAGCCGGTGATCGGCGTGAACAAGTACCGGGTGGACAGCGACGAGCAGATCGAGGTCCTGAAGGTCGACAACTCCTCGGTGCGCGCCCAGCAGATCGAGAAGCTGCGGCGGCTGCGCGCGGAGCGGGACGAGCGGGCCTGCCAGGACGCGCTGGACGCGCTGACCCGGGCGGCGGGCGGCGACGGCAACCTGCTGGAGCTGGCGGTGCGCGCGGCGCGCGCGAAGGCGACGGTCGGGGAGATCTCCGACGCCCTGGAGAAGGTGTACGGGCGGCACGCGAGCCAGATCCGTACGATCTCCGGTGTGTACCGCAACGAGGCAGGGGAGTCGCCGCACGTGGAGCGCACCCGGGCGCTGGTGGACGCCTTCGGTGAGGCCGAGGGGCGCCGGCCGCGCATCCTGGTCGCGAAGATGGGCCAGGACGGTCATGACCGGGGGCAGAAGGTGATCGCGACCGCCTTCGCCGACCTGGGCTTCGACGTCGACGTCGGCCCGCTGTTCCAGACCCCGGCGGAGGTCGCCCGGCAGGCGGTCGAGGCGGACGTGCACATCGTCGGGGTGTCGTCGCTGGCGGCGGGCCATCTCACGCTCGTCCCGGCGCTGAAGGAGGAGCTGGCCGAGGAGGGCCGCCCGGACATCATGATCGTGGTCGGCGGTGTCATCCCGCCGCAGGACGTGCCGACGCTCCTGGAGATGGGCGCGGCGGCGGTCTTCCCGCCCGGGACGGTGATCCCTGACGCGGCCCACGACCTGGTGCGGCGGCTGGCGGCCGACCTGGGGCACGACCTGTGATCGATGTCGACGCCTATGTGAAGGGTGTCCTGGACGGCAAGCGGGCGGTGATCGCGCGGGCGATCACCCTCGTGGAGTCCACCCGGCCGCAGCACCGGGCGCTGGCCCAGCAGGTGCTGACGGCGCTGCTGCCGCACAGCGGCCGGGCGCACCGGATCGGCGTGAGCGGGGTGCCGGGCGTCGGCAAGTCGACGTTCATCGACGCGTTCGGGACGATGCTGACGGCCCTGGGCCACCGGGTCGCCGTCCTCGCCGTCGACCCGTCCTCCACCCGGACCGGCGGTTCGATCCTCGGCGACAAGACGCGCATGGAGCGGCTCGCGGTCGACCCGTACGCGTTCGTGCGCCCCTCCCCCACGTCGGGGACGCTGGGCGGGGTGGCGAAGGCGACGCGCGAGTCGATCGTGGTGATGGAGGCCGCCGGGTACGACGTCGTGCTGGTCGAGACCGTGGGGGTCGGGCAGTCGGAGACGGCGGTGGCGAACATGGTCGACTCGTTCCTGCTGCTCACCCTGGCCCGCACCGGGGATCAGCTCCAGGGCATCAAGAAGGGCGTGCTGGAGCTGGCGGACGTCATCGCCGTCAACAAGGCGGACGGGCCGCACGAGCGGGACGCGAAGGCGGCGGCGCGTGAACTGGCGGGCGCGCTCAGGCTGATGCACGGCAAGGACCCCTTCTGGACGCCGCTGGTGCTCAGTTGCAGCGCGCGGGAGGCGTCGGGTCTGGAGAGCGTGTGGGAACGCCTGGAGCAGCACCGGGCGTTGCTCGACACGACGGGCGCGCTCGCGGAAAAACGGCGGGATCAGCAGGTCGACTGGACGTGGGCGATGGTCCATGACGAGCTGCTGGGCCGGCTGCGCGCCGATCCGGCGGTGCGGGCGCTGGCGCCGGAGCTGGAACGGCGGGTGCGAGGCGGCGAGCTGACGCCGACGCTGGCCGCCGAGCGGATCCTGGCGGCGCTGGGCTCGACGGCTCCTGGGGAGCCGTCGGCCTGATTTCTCCCGCGGTCACCGGACACAGGCCGGGGCCGGCGCATGTATGCGCCGGCCCCGGCCTCCTCTTTGTCCCCTCTCCCGCCTCGGCTTTCCCACCTGTCACAAGCGCATCGTCAAGCGGAACACAAGCGGGGCCGCAAAGGATCGGACCTTAACGCACCCTGAATTCCGCGAGGACAGAGGGACCATGCCAGGAAAATTCGTGTTCGTCGTAGGTGACAATCTGGCCAGCGGTGCCCGATCGGCCGATCTGGTTCCCTTGTCACGGTTGGAGACCCTGCTCGACGAGGAGCTGGCGGCCGGTTCGGCGCCGGTGATCGTGCCGGGCCAGGGGATAGCGGAGTACCAGCGGGAGACCGTGCGGACCATGCTGCGCCGGCGCGGGCTGCCGGAGTCGCTGCTGGCCGAGGTGACTTTACCCGAGCCGCTGCCGCGCGCGGAGGTGCACAAGCACGACCCCGGCAATGTGCTCCTCGCGGGGCTGCGCCGGATCGCGGAGGACCGGTTCGAGGCCTTTCTGCGGCTGTCCGACCGGCAGGAGATGCTGCTGGACCACGGCACGGGCTCGCATGTGTCGGGCATGGTGATCACCGAGGCGGTGCGGCAGCTGTCGCTGGCCGTCGGGGAGCGCTATCTGCTCGACCCCGACCGCGCCACGCGCAGCCGGTTCATCCTCAACTCCCTCCAGACCTCGTTCCACAAGTTCCTGCTGCCGCTGCCGGCCCGGCTGGAGTTCACGCTGGAGGACGTCCGGCGCAAGGGCCCGAACAAGGTGCGCTTCGTCGGCCGGTGCGAGGTGCTCCAGTCGGAGGTCCTCGCCGCGACCGGGACCATCGACATCGTCGTCATGGACGAGTCGCGGGCGGAGCAGCTGGAGGAGCGGCACATCCGCGAGACGACGCGGGCCCTCACCGCGGGCAGGACCCGCTCCGCGCTGGAGGAGAGCGAGGAGTACGCGGCCCGGTTCGCCCTGTCGCGGGCCGCTTCCTCCTGACGTCCGTCCGAGACGGCCGGCGCCGGCCGTCCCCCCACCGTCCCCCCGAGGTTCGCCATGAACTGGATCCTGCGCAAATACCCTTTGTTCATCCTCGCCGTCGGCGTCGCGGCGACGGCCACCGCCGCCGTCCGCGGCCTGCTCGATCTCTCCGACCCCTGGCAGCGGCTGGCGGCCGTGCTCGCCGGGCTGCATCTGCTGTGGCTGCTGCTGGAGACCTGGACGACCGTGCGCAGCTCGCGCTCGACCGACGCCGCGACCGACCGCGGCACGCTCTACGCGTACGGCACGGCGCGGGCGGCGACGCTGGTCGCGGCCTGTGTCCCGGCCGCCGACAGCGAGACGTACCGGCCGTGGATGCTCGCGGTGCCCGTCGTCTTCGTCGCCGCGGTGGCCCTGCGGCTGTGGGCGATCCGTACGCTGGGCCGGTTCTACTCGCACCGGGTGCGGGTGCTCGGCGACCACGAGATCGTGCGCAGCGGTCCGTACCGGGTGGTGCGGCATCCCGCGTATCTCGGGATGGCGCTGGCGCACGTCGTCTTCGTGCTGTTCTTCCTCAACACGTACAGCGCCGCCGCGCTGATGGTGCTGCTGGCGGTGATGGTGGTGCGCATCCTCGTCGAGGAGCGGACGCTGCTGACGCTGCCCGGCTATTCCGACTACGCGGCGACGCACCGCCGTGTCATCCCCTGGGTGTGGTAGGCGACCGATGAAGATCCGACTTTCTCAGCAGCTCTCCCGGAAGCGTCCCGTCCTGCGGGGCCGTTCCCTCCTCGACGAGTCCCAGGTAGGCCCCAAGTTCGCCCGCCAGGCCCAGATGGCCGCCGCGGGCTTCCCCGTGCCCCGTTTCTTCTGCGTGCCGGCCTCCGTCTTCACGCGGGTCGTCGCGCCGGTCCGGGCCGAACTCGACGCCCTTCTCGCGCGCCTCGACGCGACCGACGCCGACGGTGTGGAGCGGATAGCCGGCGAGATAAGGGAGTTGGTGCTCGCCGCCCCCGTCCCGCCCGCTGTGGAGCGGGAGTTGCACGCCGCGTTCGACAGCGTCTTCGGCCCCGCCGCCGTCGTCTCCGTGCGCTCCTCCGTGGTCGGCACCCGTGCCGACGCCGGTGAGGACTCCGCCGACGACGCGTTCGCCGGGATCAGCGACAGCTTCCTGTACGTCACCCGGGACCAGCTGTCCGACCGGGTGCGGCGGTGCTGGGCGTCCGGGTTCGGGGCGCAGGCGCTGCTGTACCGGGCGGCGCGGGGCGGGTCCCAGCACGGGTTCGCGGTCGCCGTCGGGGTGCAGCGCATGGAGTTCGGGCGGCGCTCGTTCGTGCTGTTCACGTGCGATCCGCTGACGGGGGCCCGGGACCGGGTGCTCGCGGCGGGCCTCGGGATCGGCGAGGGTGTCGTGCAGGAGAAGGTGCCGGTCGACCACTACTTCGTCAGCCGGCGCGGGGACCAGGTGCGTTCGGTGCTCGCGCACAAGACGCAGGCCATGGAGGAGAACCCGGAGCGGCTGGCGGACGGGCCCAGGACGGTGGAGGTCGCCGAGGAGCTGCGGGACCTGCCGGTGCTGTCGGAGGCGCAGATACGGGAGGCGGTGGCGGCCGGGGACCGGATCGAGAAGCTGTTCGGCTGCCCGCAGGACATCGAGGGCACGTTCACCGCCGACGGGAAGCTGCACATCCTCCAGGCCCGGCCGGTGGTGCTCGAACTGGACCGGCAGCGGCTGTGGAGCAACGCGAACATCACCGAGTCGTACCCGGACGTGACGACCGCGCTGACGTACTCCTTCGCGCAGCGGTTCTACCGGGAGGACTTCCACGACTTCTACCGGCTGCTGGGGGTGCCGAGGCGGCGCCTGGACCGGCACGAGGGTGAACTGCGGGGCATGATCGGGCTGTTGCGCGGCCGGGTCTACTACTCGCTGAGCGTCTGGTACACGCTGCACAGGCTGAGCCGGACGTTCCCGCTGTGGCGCCCCAGCTTCGAGCGGATGATGGGCATGTCCCCGTCGGTGACGCACGTGACGCCGACCCCGCCGCTGGGCACGCCCGCGCTGCTGCCGGAGACGGCGCGGACGATGGCGCGCGTGGCGTGGCGGCTGGCGGTGCACGGGGTCGCGGTGAAGGACTTCGAGTCGTGGTGGGAGAAGGTGCTCGCCGCGCACCGGGAGGCCGCCAAGACGGCTGATCCGCTGCAACTCGCGCAGCTGATGCGCTCGTTGTGGAAGGAGGCCGGTGACCGCTGGGGCATCACGCTGGTCAACGACGTGCTGTTGCAGCTGCACGAGAGCGTGGCCCTGTGGATGCTGGAGCGCTGGGTCCCGGGCGCCGACCCGGGCCTGCACAGCGACCTGCTGTGCGGCGGCGAGGAGAACCGCAGCGTCGTCATCCTGATGTCGATCGTCGACATCGCCGAACGCGTCCGCGCCACCCCGGCCGTCCTGGAGGCCCTCGACGTGAAGCCGGCGGACGAGGTGTGGACGGAGGTCGAGCGGGGCGCGTACGGCGCCGAACTCGCCGACCGGATACGGGAACACGCCGATCTGCACGGCGACCGGGGTCTTCAGGAGCTGAAGCTGGAGGTGGCCGTCCCCCGCGACCAGCCGTCCCAGCTCCTGCGCACGGCCGCCGAGTACGCGCGCGGCGACCTCACCCGCACCCTGCTCAGGGACCGCGAGGCACAGGCACGGCAGGCCGGCGAGAGCAGGCTCACCGAACTTCTGGCCCAACACCCGTTGCGCAGGCAGGCGTTGCGGGCGGTGCTGGCCGGCCAGCGCCGGTACATCAACATGCGGGAGAACACCCGCTACCGGCGCAGCGAGCTGTACGGCTTCGGCCGCCAGGTCTACCGCCGCCTCGGCGCCGACCTCGCCGGACGGGGCCTGCTGGAGCGCGCCGAGGACGTCGTCCACCTGACGGAGGAGGAGATCCTCGGGACGTACGACGGGACCGCCGTCACCGACGATCTGCGGGGGCTCGCCGCCGTCCGCAAGGCCGAGTTCGCGGCCCGGGGCGCCGAACTGCCCATGGACTTCGTGACGATGGGCCCGGTCCGCGACGCGCTGCCGGACCCGAACCGGGCCCAGGCCGACTCGGGGACCCTGTACGGGCTGGGCTCCAGCGGGGGTGTCGTACGCGGCAGGGCGCGGGTCGTCCTCGATCCGCACACGCTCGGGGAGACCGGCGACGACATGATCCTGATCGCGCGGGAGACCGACCCGGGGTGGCTGTTCCTGATGCTGTCGGCGCGCGGGATCGTCGTCGAGCGGGGGACGCTGCTGTCCCACACGGCGATCTCCGGGCGGAAGTTCGGGATCCCGACGATCGTGGCGCTGCCGCACGCGACGAGCCGTATCCCCGACGGGGCGCTGGTGGAGATGGACGGCGCGGCCGGGACCGTGACGATCCTGGAGGAAGAAGGGGAGGACGAGGCATGAGTGTCACCGAGACCGCCCCGGTGGCGCGCGGGTCGAGCGCGCGCAGGCTGGCCGCGTTCGTCGCGGAGCGGGCGCCCTGGCGGGTGTACGTCACGTACGCCGTGCTGTGGGTGCTGGCGCTCCAGGGGACGCTGGCGCTGCTGACGCCGGGCAGCGGCTGGCGGCTGGACGGGTCGCTGCTCGCGGAGATCGGCACCGTCTATCTGGGGCTGCTGTTCATCCGGGTCGTCGACGAGCAGAAGGACCTGGAGTACGACCGCGTGCACAATCCGGACCGGCCGCTGCCGCGCGGGGCGATCGACGTGCGGGAGCTGCGGCTGGCGATGGCGCTGATCGTCGTCGCCGGGCTCGCGCTCACCGGCTGGCGGTCGCCGCTGCTGGCGGGCTGGCTGCTGTTCGTCCTCGCCTACATCTGCTTCCTGGTGCGGCTGGAGCGCTGGTCGAAGACCGTGCGGGACAGCATCTTCCTGAACCTGGTGGTGAGTTACCCGGCGCAGGCGACGCTGACGGTGCACATCTGGCTGGCGTTCCGGCAGGCGACCGGCTCGGGTTCGGCGTGGCACGCGCTGGTGGCCGGGGTGATGTGTCTGCTGGTGTTCATGCACTTCGAGTTCGCGCGCAAGACGAGTGCCGAGGTGGTGCCGGGGGCGACGCTGTACTCGAACGTGGTCGGGCTGCGCGGTTCGCTCGCGCTGACCGTGGGGTGCGCGCTGGGCGGGGTCGCGCTCGCGCTGGCGGTGATCCGACCGTGGGAGCTGCACGGCGTCACGGCGCTCGCGGGGTGGGCGCCGGTGACCGCGCTGGGCTTCGTGTGGACGGGCGCGGAACGGTTCGCGTCGCTGCGGACGCGGACGTGGCCGCCGGGGTCCGGGATGGGGTACATCGCGTGGTCCTACCTCGGGGTCATCGTGGCCGCCCTCGCCGTGCTGCGCCCCGGGTTCGGCGGATGAGAGCGCCGGACGCGTACGACGAGGTGCGGCTGGCCCGGCCGGTCGTGGGCGGGCTGCGGCCCGAGCACTTCGAGACGGTGCGCGTCCCGCTGCGCCGGGCGGGCGCGGGCGAGGTGCTGGTGCGCAATCTGCTGCTGCGCGTCGGCGCCGCCACCCGCACGCTGCTGGCCGGGGAGCACGTCCTGCCGATGGAGCCCTACCGCCCCGGGCAGGCCCTGACCGGCGCGGCGCTCGGCGAGGTCGTCGAGGCGCCGGGCAGCGGGCTGCGCCCCGGGGACCTGGTCCGGCACGACCGGGGGTGGCAGAGTCACGCGCTGCTCCCGGCCGGCTCCGTGCGCCGCGTCGACACCGCCCGCTGGCCCGATCCGGCGGCCTGTCTGTCGCAGGGGTTCGCGGGCTGGCTGGCGGTCGACCGGACCGGGGTGCGCCCCGGGGACACCGTCCTGGTGACCGGGGCGGCGGGCGGGGTCGGTACGGTCGCGGGGCAGTTCGCGCGGCTGCGGGGCGCCGGGCGGGTCATCGGGACGGCGGGCTCGCGGTGGAAGGCCGAGCGGCTGTGCAAGGAGCTGGGGTTCGACGCGGTGCTGGTGCGCGGGGAGGGGCCGGTCGCCGGGCAGTTGCGGGCGGCGGCGCCGGAGGGGGTGGATGTGCTGGTCGACCTCGTCGGCGGGGAGCAGTTCGAGGCGGCCCTGTCGTGTGCGCGGCGCGGGGCGCGCTGTGCGGTCGTGGGGGCGGTGGGGGATCAGGCGGGCGGGGGCACCCATGCGTTCGTGCGGCTCGACACCATCGCGCTGCTCTCGCGGGGGGTCACCGTGCAGGGTCTGACGGTCACGGACCATCAGTCGTCGGCGCCGCGCTGGGAGTCGGAGTTCAGCGCCGGGCTGCGCGAGGGGAGCCTGAGCTTCCCGCACGTCCGCCTCCCCGGCCTGGACCGGGCACCCCAGGCGCTCCTCGATCTGCTGGCGGGCCGCCACCTGGGCACGGTATTGGTGGAGACCGGCTGACGCCCGGCCGGAGAGCTGCGAGGAGAACCATGGACGAGAGCTTGGAAGAGAGCGTGGAAGAGATAGTCGCCCTGTACGCCCAGGACGAGGTGCCCGGCCGCGTGACCGGCAGCGCCCCCAGAAGCCGCGTCCGCGCGCGGAACCTGCCCCACTCGGCCGCGAAGATCCTGGTCAGGGACACGGCGGGCCAGATATACGTGCACCGCCGCACCGACACGAAGGACCTCTACCCCGGCCTGTACGACGTATGGGTGGGCGGCGTCATCGACGCGGGCGAGGACCCGCACACGGCCGCCGCCCGCGAACTGGCCGAGGAACTGGGCGTGAAGGGCGCGGCCGTGGAACTGGTGGACCTGCACTGGTTCACGGACGCCCACACCAACTTCCTGGCCCACATCTACGAAACGGTCTATGACCCCACCCTCCACGGCCCGATCATCCACCAGCCGGAGGAGGTGGCCGAGGGCTGGTGGCTGCCGTGGGCGGACCTGAAGGCCGAACTGGCGGACCCGGCCTGGCCGTTCGTACCGGACGGCCGAGCACTGCTGGCGCGGTACGAGGAGGTGCGGGGCGTGTGAGGTGGCTTACTTCAAGGGCGTCCCAGGGTCGCTGTACAACCCCGCCGCCCACCTCCGGAACGCCATGAGCTGGCCGTCTCCCTTGGCCAGGCGGGGGCGTTCCAGGTAGGTCTTGGTCTGCCAGATCGCCTTGTCCTGGTTGAGTTCGCGGGTGGTCCAGGAGGAGACGGGGCGTAGCAGGTGGAGGAAGGTTCGCTCTACTGCCTTGCGCAGGGCTGTGCGCAGGGTCGGGGAGGAGACGCGCAGGAGGGCGGGGCTCTTCAGGCGGGTCACGGAGGTGACGCGGAGTCGGCCGGCGTCCAGCGGGAGGATCAGCATCTCGTTCAGCAGGCGCAGGCGGAAGCGGGGGATGCGGATGCGGGCGGTGATGAAGCCCAGTCCGTGGCCGTCGACGTCCCAGTGCATCGCCGTGCCGCCCACGAGCGGGAAGAGGCGGACCACCTCCATGGCGAAGTGGTAGCGGTGGCCGTGGAACTGCTCGGGCTCGGTCGTACGGAGGCCCAAGTAGCCGTGGAGGACGGTGAGATGGCCGAGGTCGTGCAGGTTCTCGACGAACTCCTGCGGATAGCTGTCGAATTCGTGCACGACCAGGTGCGGCGGCGAGTAACCGGCGCTGGTGCCCTCGGGGATCGCCCAGCCCGGCGGGGCGTTCAGGGAGTGCCGCCACACCCAGACGACCCCGTCGGTCTCGTGCGCCGCGCGCGGCTGAAGGCTCGCCCGGGGCGGCGGCGTCCCGTACCCGGTGGCCACGCACGCCCCCGTCGGGCCGTACGCGAACCCGTGGAAGGGACACACCAGGTCCTCGCCCCGCACCGCGCCGCCGACCCCGAGGTGGGCGCCGAGGTGCGGGCAGTACGGCCGGACGGCGCGCAGCAGGCCGCCGCGGGTGCGGTAGACGACGATGTCCTCCCCGGCCAGCCGTCTGCGCAGCACCGTCCCCGGCGGCAGTTCAGCGCTGTGGGCGACGGGGAACCAGCCGTCCGGGTGCGGGAGCAGGACGGGGCGGTCGGGGGAGGTCGGGGTGCGCGGTGTCTTCCACATGGTCTTCCGGTCCGTGAGGGGCGTATCTGCCGGAGCGCTGGTCCCAGTCGTAGGCGCCGCGCATCATCGAGCGGAGGGCGTCGGTGCGGTAGCGGTCCAGGTCGGTCGTCCGCCGTTCGTCCAGGCGCAGTGCACGGCACAGCGCGGGCAGCCGGCGCTCCAGCGCGAGGAACCGTCCGGTGCGGCTGCGGACCATCCCGGTGACCGCCGTGATCGTGTCGCCCCTGGACCAGCCGTTCTCCAGCTGGAGTTGGAGGACGAGGTTGCAGTCGCCGCCGGCCTCCTCCTTCTCGACGGAGACGATGTCGTTGTCGAGGATGACCACTTCGCGGGTGATGCGGCGCATCGCGGTCAACAGGGGGCTGCGGTAGGCCTGTTGCGGCACCTCGAAGCGGCCGATCCGCTCGGCGAGGTCGAGGACCGGCGCGACCCCGACGGTGTCGGCGCGCAGCCGGAGCTGGGCGGCGGACGAAGGGACCACGCCCCGGCGCCGGTGGTCGGCCTCGGTGACGTGCGCGCGCAGATAGGCCCGCCAGTGCCGGGCCGCGCGCTCCGCCCAGGCCGCCGGCATCCCGTCCCGGCTGCGCGCCCACAGATCGGCGAACGCCCGCACCAGCGGCACCCCGTCCGGCGCCGGCCCGTCCGCGTCGAGCACGGCGGCGAGGGCGCCGGTGAGGTCCCGGGCGTGGCCGGGGTCGCGGCCCCGCTCCCCGTCGAAGTGGTCGTCGAACACGAAGAACCAGCTCTGCTGGTCGACACCCAGATCGAGCCCGTCCCCGACGGCCGACGGATGGCACCGCGCGGCCAACTCGCTGTAGCGCGCCCGCAGATGCCGCTCCTCGGCGGCGGCCGTGGCCAGCAGCCCGAAGGACCGGGGCCAGTCGAGATGCTCCCGCCGGGCCCGCTCGTGATCGGGGCTGATCCGGCTGGGGAAGGGGATGGGGAGTACGACGCCTTGGGGCATGTCAGGGAACTCCTGGAGGTCGGAGCGGTCGAGGGGCTGCCGGTCGAGGCCGCTCTTCACCCGTCCCGGCCCCCCTCCAGCACCGCCCGCAGCCGCCGCGCCGCCCGTTCCCCGGACACGGACGCGGTGTTGACGCTGGAGGTGCAGAAGTAGTCCCCCGCGAGCTGGACGAGGGAGTCCTCGCGGGCGGCGCGGGCCTGGAACTCCCGCATGGCCGTCCAGTAGCCGGGCCGGCTCTGCATCCAGGCGTAGGGCCAGCGGCTGACGTGGGTGAACAGGGTGTGGTCCGCGACGCCCGGCACGAGCGCGCCGCCCGCCTCGACCAGCTTCCGCGTGATCAGGTCGTCGTCCTGTCCGATCAGCTCGCGGCTCCACGCCGAGGAGGCGTAGAGGGTCACGAGCGCCTTTCCGGCCGGGACGCGGTGCGGCACCTTGTTGTGTTCGAGGCTCGCGGCGAGCACGGCGCTGTGGTGCGAGTGCGCGGTGGCGTACACCATCGAGGCGGTGGTGCCGGGCACCCGGTCCATGGCGACGTGCAGGGCGGCGATCGTCGCGTTGCCGACCTGGGTGCGCAGGAACTCCCGGCGCCAGGGCGCGAGCCCCGGATGGATACGGGCCGCCTGCCGGGGCGGGGTGGCGATCACCACGCCCTGGAAGGTCTCGGTGCGGTCGGAGGCGTCCGCGCCGCTCCAGGTGACGGTGACGCCGTCGCCGCGCCGCTCCACCGAGGTGACCTCCGCGTCCCGGGCGACGTCGAGGCGGCGGGCGAGGAGTTCCGCGTAGGAGGACATGCCGTGGCGCAGCGCCAGGAAGGGCTGGCGGCGCAGGAACAGGCCGAAGGCGTACAGCATGCAGGCGGCCGAGACCTCGCCCGGCGCGGTCCCGACGAAACCCCGCACGGCCGGGTCGACGAAGTGGTCGAACACCTCGTCCCCGAGCCGCTCGCGGGCGTACTCCTCGGCCGAGAGGTGGTCGACCCCGGCCAGCTTCGACAGATCCTCGGCGTCCCGCTGTCCTCGGTACCGCCAGAGGTCCAGGCCCATTCTGGAGAGGGCCAGCTTGCCGCGCCAGGAGATCAGACCGGTGCGTGCCACGTCCCGCAGCAGGTGTTCGACGGCGAACTCATGGGTGACGCCCGCCGGATCGAGCATCCCGAGCAGCGAGGAGGCCGGCACGAGTTCGCGGCCGAGCCCGGCGTCGTGTACGAGGCCCATGAAACCGGCGTAGCCCCGGACGAGTTGGGTGGCGCCCTCCTCGATCAGGAAGCCGTCGCGGGTGAGCGTCCGCATCCGCCCGCCGAGCCGGCCGTCCCGCTCGAACAGCCGCACCCGGTACCCCGCCTGCCACAGCCGCAGGGCCGCCGCCGTCCCGGCGGCTCCGGAGCCCACCACGGCGACTTCTCCGCGCTGCCCGGGGGGAGTCACGCGCGGCGGTGCGGCGGCGCTGGCCATGGTGTCGTCCTCCGGAGGGTGACCGCTTGGCGGGGACGGAACTCAGTCTGAAGGCCGTGACTCCCGCTCACGCAAGGCACACTCCCCCGGCGCTCCGACGCACGGACGGCCCGCTCGGCACACGGCGGCGGACAGGGAAGCACGGCGCGGCGGGCAGAAGCAGAACGTCCCCTTCCGCGCCCCGCGCACCTCGACGCACCTCGCCGCGACCCCCTACCCCGGCACCCCGATCCAGTACCCCGCACCGCAGTGCGCCCGTGCCCCGAACCCCCGCTTGAACCGCCCCACCGAATCCCCGGACCGGCTGCCCCCCATGTGGTAGAAACGGCAGCCGCGCGCACACGCCTCCTCGATCGCCAGGCACTGGAGCAGGCTCGGCGCCGCGGTGGCCGCCGCCGCGGGCTTGTCCATCGCGCCGCGCCAGTACAGGGCGTGCGGGCCGCGCCACAGGGTGACGATCCCGGCGACGGGGACCCCGTCGAGGCGGGCCAGCCAGATCACGCAGTCCTCGCCCAGATGGTGGGCGACGGCGGCGAACTTGCGGCGCGGCTCGGTGAGTTCGGCCTGCCGCCGGGCCCGGACCGGGTCGGTGCCGGTCTGCCGCGCCCAGCGGTCCACGGACAGCCGGTACAGGGTGTCGAACTCGTCCAGCAGGGCGGGCGAGTTGCCGCGCTCGACGCCGAGTCCGGCGCGCCGGGCCCGGCGTACGGCGCCCCGGGCGGCGCCGGTGAAGCGGTCGCGCCAGACCGTGCCGAAGCCGCCGGTCAGCGGGAGGGTGTAGGTGGTGCGGGGGGTGAGCCGGGCCGTGGCGGGGGCCGCCGCCCGCCAGACGTCGTCGGTGAGCGGGTCGGGGTACAGGTACGCGCGGCCCTGCGGGCGCCGGGCCAGGTCCGCGAAGACCACCGCGGCCTCGGCCGGGGTGACCCGCCCGCCCGGCGCCACGACGCCGCCGCTGCCCCAGCCCGCCGGCCAGCCCAGTTCGGGCCCCCGGGCCGCCGGGGTCCAGCGGCGGCGCACCATGGGCAGGATCAGTTCCCGGCCGCCGGGCCACCGGTACCAGCGGCCGGCGTCCAGGTACGGCGCGGTCTCCCGGACCGCCGCGAGCCAGCCGGGGGTCTGGGTGACGAGCGCGTGGGGGTCGCGGTCCAGCGCGGCCAGCCACACCTCGCGGGGGACGGGGCTGGTGACACGGACGCTGCGGGTGAGGTGGTCGGTGACCCAGGTGTCGGGGGCGGAGATCATCCGGCACCTCGCGGCGCGGCCGGCGCGGTCACGGTCCCGTCACCCCGAGCGCCTCGGTCACCTCGGCCCAGAAGCGCGGGAAGTCGGCGTTCACGTCGGGTCCGTAGCGCACCCGGACGCGGGGCAGTTTCTGGAGTTCGGTGAGGACGCTCTCGCGGGCGACCACGTCGGCGGGGCGCGGCGCGAGCATCCCCAAGTAGTCGGTGAAGTACCGCAGTTGACGTCCTGCGGCCGGTTGCAGTTCGGGCAGTTCACCGTCCTCGGCCGCCGAGATCCGCCAGCCGCGTAAGTGGGGGTCGGCGGTGGGCAGGAGCAGGGCGGCGGGGGTGGGGTTCGGGTCGACGCGGGCGCCGGTGACGGCGGTGAACTCGTCGATGTCGCAGTACAGCCGGACCCGTCCCGCCCTGGACCAGGAGCCGGAGAGGGCGGGCAGGGTGCCGACGGGGGCGCCGCCGTACCGGCGCAGCGGGAAGGTCTCGAAGCGTTCCCTTGCGGGGTGGCCGGCGAGCTGGCCGACGCCGATGCCGAGCCGTCTCGGGACCCCGCCGAGCGCGGGCGGTCCGTCCGCCGCCGCGCGCCATGCCAGCAGCGCGCCGTCGGAGACGAAGTCCCAGCCGGCCAGCGTCGAGGCGAGGAACGCCAGCGCCGACCTGCCGCAGCCGTCCGGCCCGAGCACCGCCACCGCCCGCCCGCCGCGCGCCACCGCCGCACCCCGCAGCACCGGCACCCCGCCCGCGTGCAGCTGGGCGCAGAGGAGAAAGGCGACCAGGCGTACGACGGCCCGGCGGGTGCCGGGGGTGTCGGCGCGCGCGTCCAGCCGGATGGTGCCCGCGTCCTGGTCGACGGTGATCAGGAGCGGGTCGCTGTCGCGTTCCATGTCGCGGAGCAGGACCATGCGGCCGGGGCGGTGTTCGAGGACGACGAGCCGGGGTCCGTCCTCGTCGAGCCACAGCTGGGGGCTGCGCGTCGCCGCTTCGAGGTCGGCGGGCGGGACGGGTACGGCCGGGTCGAGGTGGACCGAGACGGACGGGCCGCCCGGCGCGGCGGCCGGGAAGTAGGGGCCGAGCAGCGCGGCCAGGAATCCGCGCAGTTCCGGCGGCGCGTGGGTGACCGTCAGCCGGGCGAACCAGCGGGACAGGGTGAGGGCGTCGCCGCTCATGCGCCGTCCACCGCCCTTTCTGTGCAGGGGAAATGACTCCGCCCTCCCATCCTGGACCGCCCCGGCCCCCGCGCATAAGCCGCGTTTCACGCCCCGGAACACCTCTCCCGGCCACGCCCGCGCCCTGGCTAAGGTGGCGGCCACCCCGCCCCGGAAGGAGCCCACCGGTCATGCCCGACCTCGACGACCTCGGTTACGAACGCTTCGCCCGGCAGTACGACCGCGGCAGCGCCGGCCATCCGTTCAACACCCTCTTGGAGCGTCCCGCGCTGCTCGGTCTGCTGGGCCCGCTCGACGAGCTGCGGGTGCTGGAGGCGGGCTGCGCGGGCGGCCAGCTGAG
Organism: Streptomyces sp. AMJ-169; assembly: GCF_055597585.1. Taxonomy (NCBI): domain Bacteria; kingdom Bacillati; phylum Actinomycetota; class Actinomycetes; order Kitasatosporales; family Streptomycetaceae; genus Streptomyces; species Streptomyces sp. AMJ-169. Next base: position 272,261 of record NZ_JBVLTJ010000008.1, on the reverse strand, counting down.
CTGGCACCTGGCCGAGCGGGGCGCCCGCCTGGTCGCCCTCGACGCGAGCCCCACCCTCGTCGGCCTGGCCCGCGAACGCGTGGGCGCGGGCGCCGAGTTCCACGTCCACGACCTGCGCGAGCCCCTGCACTTCCAGCCGGACGGCTCCGTCGACGTCGTCGTCTCGTCGCTGACGCTGCACCACCTCGCCGACTGGGCGCCCGTCCTCGCCGAGTTCCGGCGCGTCCTCGCCCCCGGCGGGCGGCTGGTGATCTCCACGCATCACTTCCTCGACGACGGCGGCAGCCCCGACGGCGACTACCACGCCGTGGAGGAGGTCACCGAGCAGTGGGCGTCGTACGGGTCGCCGCCGCTGGTGGTGCGCCACTACCGCAGGCCGCTCGCGCGGATGCTCGCCGATGCCCGGCGCGCCGGTTTCGCCCTGACCGACCTGCGTGAGCCCCGCCCGGCCGAGACCCGCCGGACGGCGTTCGGCGAACAGAAGTTCGCCCGCGCCAGCACGCGCCCGCCGTTCCTGCTGCTGGAGTTCGCGGCCCGGCCCTGACCGGCCGGAACGCTCCTGACGTGCGCGCTCCCACGGTCCCCCGCACACTTTGAACACGCCGGGGGGCCGACCGTGAGGAGCGCCACCCCATGGCCTCACTGCTCTACCGCTTGGGCTGTCTGGCGTTCCGGCGCCGCTGGTACGTGACGCTGCTGTGGATCGCGGTGCTCGCCGCGCTCGGGTTCGCCGCCTCGGCGGCCCCCTCGGCGCCGAACAGCTCGTTCTCCGCGCCGGGCATCGAGGCGCAGCGCGCCTTCGACCTCATGGACAAACGGTTCCCGGGCGCGCAGGCCAACGGCGCGACCGCCCGGGTCGTGTTCGTCGCCCCGGCCGGCCAGAAGGTCACCTCTCCCGCGAACCGGGCGGCGATCGACAAGGCGGTGTCCCAGGCGGCGGGCGGACCCCAGGTCGCCACCGCCGTCGGCCCGTTCCAGGCGGGTGCGGTCAGCAAGGACGGCACGACCGCGTACGCGACCGTGACCTACAAGGTCGCCGCCGACAGCCTCACCGACGCCGCGAAGAACACCCTGCGCGGCGCGGTCGCCTCCGCGCGCGGGGCGGGGCTGACCGTGGAGACGGGCGGTACGGCGCTGGCGAGCACCCCGGGCGCGGGCGGCGCGGGTGAGGTGATCGGCATCGTCGTCGCCGCCGTCGTCCTGCTGGTCACGTTCGGTTCGCTGGCCGCCGCCGGGCTGCCGTTGCTGACGGCCGTGCTGGGCGTGGGGGTCAGCATGATGGCGATCACGGCGCTGGCCAGTGCGTTCGGGCTGTCCTCGACGACGGGGACACTCGCGACGATGCTGGGGCTGGCGTGCGGGATCGACTACGCGCTGTTCGTGGTCTCGCGGTACCGGGAGGAGCGGGCCAACGGGCATCCGGAGCAGGAGGCGGCGGGGCTCGCGGTCGGTACCGCCGGTTCGGCGGTCGTCTTCGCGGGGCTGACGGTCGTCATCGCGCTGGCCGGGCTGGCGGTGGTCGGTATCCCGATGCTGACGAAGATGGGGCTGTGCGCGGCGGGCGCGGTCGTCGTCGCCGTGCTGATCTCGCTGACGCTGGTGCCGGCGCTGACCGGGTTCTGGCCGCGCGCGGTGCTGTCGCGGCGCTACCGGCTGACCGGGCGGCGGGTGCAGGGGGTGCTGGGCAACCGGGGCAGCCGGTGGGCGGAGTTCGTGCAGCGGCATCCGTTCCCGGTGCGGTTCACGGCGATGGTGACGCTGATCGTGCTGGCGCTGCCCGCCCTCGGCCTCCAGCTGGGGATGCCGGGCGACGAGGCCAAGCCGACCTCGACGACCGAGCGGCGCGCCTACGACGACCTCGCCAAGGGGTTCGGGCCCGGCTTCAACGGGCCGCTGACCATCGTGGTGGACGCGAGCAAGGCCGGGGACCCGAAGGCGGCGGTGGCGCGGATCGAGCAGCGGATCGGGGCGACGCCGGGGGTGGTGTCGGTGACTCCAGCGCGGTTCAACGCCGCCGGGGACACGGCCGTCTTCTCCGCGGTGGCCGCGACCGCGCCGACCGACAAGAAGACCGAGGACCTCGTCCACACCATCCGCGATCAGCGGGGCGCGACGGTCGCCGGGACGGGGGCGACGTTCGAGGTGACCGGGAGCACCGCGCTCAACATCGACGTCGCGCAGAAGGTGCAGCGGGCGCTGATCCCCTATCTGATCGTCGTGGTGGGGCTCGCGATCGTGCTGCTGCTCATGGTCTTCCGGTCGATCTTCATCCCGCTCAAGGCGGCCCTGGGCTTCCTGCTCTCGGTGCTGGCCGCGCTCGGGTGCGTGGTCGCCGTGTTCCAGTGGGGCTGGGGCGCCTCCCTCATCGGCGTCGAGACGACGGGGCCGATCATGAGCATGATGCCGATCTTCCTCGTCGGCATCGTCTTCGGCCTCGCCATGGACTACGAGGTCTTCCTCGTCTCCCGCATCCGCGAGGCGTACGTCCACGGGCAGGGCGCCGGTGAGTCCATCACCACCGGGTTCCGCTACAGCGCCCGTGTCGTCACCGCCGCCGCCCTCATCATGATCTCGGTCTTCGCCGGCTTCGTCACCGCCGACGACTCCATGATCAAGATGATCGGCTTCGGCCTCGCCATCGCCGTCCTCTTCGACGCCTTCCTGGTCCGCATGGCGTTCGTGCCGGGCGTCCTCGCCCTGCTCGGCGACAAGGTGGCCTGGCTGCCGAAGTGGCTGGACCGGCTGCTGCCGCACCTCGACGTCGAGGGCGAGGCCCTCAGCCGGGCCCATCCGGCGGCCACCGCGCACCCCGACGCCGACAAGGACCCGGACCCGGTCGGCTAGAGCTCCTCGGAGCAGTGCGGGACGAGCCGGGCGCCGAGGTCCGGCTCGGGCATCTCCGGGTCGAAGGGGAACATCGGGCGGTCGATGCGGTGGTGGCCGAGCCGGGGCAGGTCCTGGTCGACGCCGCCCGGGGTGAGGGCCATCTTCCACCCGTCCGCCATCGCGAACAGCTCCGGCTCCAGATAGCCGATCTTGACGACCACCACATCGGCGGCGCGCGGCGCCAGCTCCAGGTCGGTGAAGTCGTGTTCGTGGTGGTACGGCTTGCGCAGGTCCGTCAGGATCACGCAGACGCTGCCCGTGCGCAGGACGACCTCGGTGCGCGCGTCCCGGTCGCCGTGCCGGATCGCGTGCACCTGCCCGGTGAGGGTGAGGGGACCTTCGTGCCGGTCGTCGACGGCCGCGCCCGCCGTGACGGTGACCGTCGCGCCGACGCCCGCCGCCACCGCCGCCGCGACCGCCTCCGGGGCGGGCAGCGAGGCGTAGATCAGGGCGGGCCCGGCCGGGTCGCGGAACTCGGGGCGCTCCAGGATCCGGGCGAGGCTCCAGGTGACGTCGCCCGCGCCGCCGGCGGTCGGGTTGTCGCCGGTGTCGCTGATGAAGTAGGGGCGGGCCGGGGAGTCCAGCGCCTCGTCGAGGCAGGCGTCGAGCGTGCCGGTGGGGGCGACGAACGCGAAGTCGTGCCGGGCGTCCCAGAAGCCCCGCGCCAGCCGCTCGGCCCCCGCCGCGACCGCCTCCCGGCCGGGACCGGTGACGACGACGGCCGCCTGGTTGCGCGGTTCGTCCGCCCACGCGTACCCGACCCAGATCGCCGCGTCGGTGACCCCGTCGGCCGCCTCGACCTCCTCGACGGCCGCGTACACGCCGCGCGCCGGCTCGATACGGGTCGAGGTCTGCTCACCGGCCAGCAGCACCGGCACCGGGACCCACGCCTTGTACGGGCGGGGGGCGCCGCCGGTGAGGAGTTCGACCAGGTTGCGGGCGGCGCGCTCCCGGGTCTCCTCGACGTCGATGTGCGGGGCCGTGCGGTAGCAGGTGATCAGGTCGGTGCGGTGGACGAGGTCGAGGGAGACGTTGCCGTGCAGGTCCATGGAGGTCGAGACGACCGTCTCGGGGCCGACGACCTCCCTGATCCGGGCGAGGAGTGCGGCCTCCGCGTCGTCCAGGCCCTCGACCGTCATCGCGCCGTGGATGTCGTACCAGAGCCCGTCGACCGGGCCCAGCGCGGCGAGCCGGTCGAGGAGGTCGGCGGTGAGGTCGGCGTACGCGGCGGCGGTGACGGTGCCGCCGGGGAGGGCCTTGCCGACGAGGATCCCGTGCCAGTCGGCGGCCTCGCGCAGCTGCGTGCCGGGGGCGAGGAAGGGGTAGCGGGTCAGGACGTCGGCGCCGCGCTGGGGGTGGAAGGCGGGGGCTTCGGTGCGGGCGGGGGAGAACGTGGAGGACTCGATGCCAAGGCCGGCGACGGCGATGACCGGGCGGGTGGTTTCGGGCATGGCTGATCCTTCTCTGACGCTGATCACATTTCTTGGGCAACTGCTGGGCGGCTAGCGCCCCGTCGTCTCCAGCCGCAGCGAGATGTCCCGCTGGAGCGCGAAGAACCCCGCCCCCGCGAGCCCCGCGTCCGCCCCGAGGCTCGCCCGCTCGATCAGCAGCTGCTCGGTGACCAGCGGATGGCACCCCTCGTACAGCTGGCTGCGCACGGCCGCGACGAAGGGTTCCAGGGTGGAGAGGAGGCCGCCGAGGTACACGGCGTCGGGGTTGAAGAAGTTGACGTTCGCGGAGAGCGCCATGCCCAGGTAACGGCCCGCCTGCCGGACCGCGCGGGTCGCCTCCGGGTCGGCGTCGGAGGCGAGATGGACGACGTCCTCGATGGACCGCACGTCGCTGCCGCGCTCGCGCAGGACGCGGACGAGGGCGGCGCCCGAGGCGACGGTCTCCAGGCAGCCGGTGTTGCCGCAGGAGCAGGGCGTGTCGTGGGCGGCCTCGACGCGGGCGTGGGTGATCTCGCCGGCGGCGCCGGTCGCACCCCGGTAGAGGCGGCCGTCGGCGATGATGCCGGCGCCGATCGCCGAGCCCATCTTCACCATGATCGACTGGCGGTGTCCCTCGGTCCTGGCGCTGTGCTCGCCGACGGCCATGCAGTTGGCGTCGTTCTCGATCGCGACGGGCACGCCGAGCCGGCGCTGCATCCAGTCGCGGACGGGGAAGCGGTTCCAGCCGGGCATCCGGGAGGGCAGGGTGACGACGCCGGAGCCGACGTCGACCGGTCCTGGCAGGCAGAGGCCGACGCCGCGCAGGAGGTGGCGGCCGTGCCGGTCGGCGAGCGCGGTGAGGGTGTCGGCGAGCGCGGGCAGCGCCTCGTCGGGGCCCTCGGCGGTGGCGAAGGGGACGGTGGTGACGTCGGTGAGGCCGCCGCCGGGCAGGGCGACGCCGACGCGGGCGTGCCGGCCGCCGATGTCGGCGGCGAGCGCGTAGCCGTCCGCGCCGCCGAGGCGCAGCACTTTGCGGGGCCGGCCGCCGGTGGAGGAGCGGGTGCCCTCCTCGGTGACCAGGCCGTGGGAGAGCAGCTGGCTGACGGTGAAGGAGATGGTGGAGGGCGCGGCGTCGAGCCGGCGGGCCAGTTCGGTGCGGGTGGTGGCCTGTCCGGAGGCGAGCAGTTCGAGGACGCGTTCGGCGAGCGCGGGGACGGCGGGGGCGGTCCTGCGGTGGGGGGCCGGACTTTTTCCCATCATGGCTGAAATAACTTCCGGTTCGGCGGGCGCGGCGGTGGCGGAGGGTGTGTGAGGGGGAGCGTACGCCCAGGAATCGGCGGCTCCACTTTTTCCAGAACAGCAGAAACAGGCTTTTTACAGCGTTACTCCTGTTTCTCCGAACTATCCCGGCGTTCACTGGCCGAACCACACCCCACGCCCCCCTTCCTTCCTTCTTCTCCGAGGAGAGAGCCATGTCCCCTGCACGCACGACGCTGGTCGCCGGCGCGGTGGTCTCGGCGGGCACGCTGCTGCTCGCGGGCTGCTCCGGCTCGTCGGGCGGTTCGTCGTCCGGTTCCCGCACGTCGGTCGACTACGCGCTGCCGGCGAACTTCACGCCGAACTGGATCCTGCCGATCGGCACGGCCGCCCACCTGAACACCAACAACATCTCCATCGCGAACACGCTGTGGGAGCCGCTGGTCGCCTACGACGGCTCGACGGGGTCGATCTCCTGGAACAAGGCGGGCTCGGTCGCGACGGCCGCCGCCTTCGCCGCCGACCACAAGAGCGTGACGATCACGCTGGGCGACCGGCACTGGAGCGACGGCAAGCCGGTCACGTCCCGGGACGTGGAGTTCTGGTTCAACCTCATCAAGGCGAACAAGGCGCAGTGGGCGGGCTACAACCCGGGCAAGGCCCCGGACAACTGGACCTCCTTCAAGACGGTCGACGACCGGCACTTCACGATCGGTTTCGACAAGGCGTACAACGACCAGTGGATGCTGGCCAACGAGCTGAGCTCGATCACCCCGCTCCCCCAGCACGTGTGGGACAAGACCGCCGCCTCCGCGCAGGTCACGGACGCGGACCGGACGGCGGCCGGAGCCACCCAGGTGTGGACGTACCTCAACACCGCCGCGAAGGACATCTCCGGCTACGCCTCGGACCCGCTGTGGAAGACGATCAGCGGCCCGTACACCGTCAAGTCGTTCGCGACCTCCGGCAAGGTGGTGCTGAGCGCCAACGCCAAGTACGACGGCGGGGAGAAGCCCGGCATCCCGACGGTGAACCTGCTGCCGTTCACCACGGCGGACGCGGAGAAGAACGCGCTGCGCTCGGGGAGCGTGGACTACGGCTACATCGAGGCCACCGACCTGGACCAGAAGGCGCAGTTCACCGCGCAGGGCTACAAGGTCGAGCCGTGGTCGGGCTGGGCGATCACGTACATGCCGTACAACTTCAGCAACCCGGCGATGGGCGCGGTGTTCCGGCAGCTGTACGCCCGCCAGGCCGTGCAGCGCTCGATCGACCAGGACTCGCTGGCGAAGGTCATCTTCAACGGGACGGCGGTGCCCGGGTACGGTCCGGTGCCGCAGGCGCAGACCTCCGGTTTCGTGTCGGCGGTGCAGAAGGCCAACCCCTACCCCTTCTCCACGTCGGCCGCGCGGGCGCTGCTGACCGGGCACGGCTGGAGCGAGCAGGGCGGGGTGATGGTGTGCACCAGCCCGGGGACCGGGGCCGCGCAGTGCGGCGCGGGGGTCGCCGAGGGCACCAAGTTCGAGATGCAGGTGCTGTCGCAGTCCGGTTCGACCGTGACCGACAACATGATGAGCGCGATCCAGTCCTCGCTGGCGCGCACCGGCATCAAGTTCGCCATCAAGACGGCGCCCGTCAACTCGGTGCTGTCGCAGACCCCGCCGTGCACGTCGGGGCAGTCGATCTGCTCGTGGCAGCTGTCGTTCTTCGGTACGGCGGGCAGCTGGTACTTCAGCGCCTTCCCCACCGGTGACTCACTGTTCCAGAGCAAGGGCGGCTCCAACTTCGGCAGTTACTCCAACGCGGAGGCCGACCGGCTGATCAGCGCCTCCACCACGTCCGGTTCGGACGCGGCCGTCCAGGAGTACAGCGCGGCGCTCGCCAAGGACCTGCCGGTGATCTGGCTCCCGGAGCCCGACTACCAGATCTCCGTCATCAAGAACGGCCTGGGCGGCTTCTCCCAGGACTCCCTCGCCAACTTCCACCCCGCGCAGTGGAAGTGGACCAGCTGAGGCCCATGTCTCTCTACCTGATCAGACGCACGCTCCAGGCCCTGGTGGTCATCCTCCTCGTCACGGTCGTCGTGTTCTGCCTGCTGCACGCGCTGCCCGGGGGTCCCGCGCGCGGGATCCTCGGCCCGCAGGCGAGCCCGCAGCAGATCGCCGACTTCGACCGCGCCCAGGGCCTGGACCAGTCGCTGCCCGTGCAGTACCTGCACTACCTCAACTCCCTTGCGCACGGCGACCTCGGCACCTCGTACACCCTCAACGAGAGTGTCTCCCAGCTGATCGCCGAGCGGCTGCCGAAGACGCTCGTCCTGAGCGTGCTCTCGGCGGTCATCGGGCTGCTGCTCGCTATCCCGCTCGGCATGTGGCAGGCCGTGCGGCGCAACCGTCCCGTGGACTACGCGATCACCACGCTGAGCTTCGTCGCCTACTCCACCCCCGTCTACTTCCTCGGACTGATGCTGGTGCTGGTGTTCACGCAGTGGCTGCCGTGGTTCCCCTCGCAGGCCCCGCAGGGCGACAGCGTGGCCCAAGTCCTCGCCGCGCCCGGCGCGCTGGTCCTGCCGGTGCTCACCGGCACGACCACGATGGTCGCCGTCTTCAGCCGCTACATGCGGGCGGCGACCCTGGAGAACCTCTCCGAGGACTACGTCCGCACCGCGCGGGCGGGCGGCGCCTCGGAGCGGGCCATCCTGTGGCGGCACGTGCTGCGCAACTCGCTCACGCCGGTCGTCGCGATGCTCGGCTACTACGTACCCGTCCTCTTCGGCGGCGCGATCGTCGTCGAGCAGCTCTTCAACTTCCCCGGGATGGGGCTGCTGTTCTGGTCGGCAGCGCAGTCCTCCGACTATCCGGTGCTGCTCGGCTGCGTCCTCGTGATCTCGGTGGCGACGGTGATCGGCACCCTGCTCGCGGACGTCGTCCAGCGGCTCGTCGACCCCCGGGTGAAGGCGGGTGGCGCATGAGCGGCCTCCTCCTGGCCTCGCGCCGCTTCACCCGCAACCGGCTCGCGGTGGCCGGACTGGCAGTGGTGCTGCTGTTCCTGTTGTTCTGCTTCCTCGGCCCGCTGCTGTACGGCACGGACCAGACGCACACCCACCTCACCGAGGTCAACCGGTCACCCAGCTGGGCCCATTGGCTCGGCACCGACGCGGTCGGCCACGACGAGCTGGGGCGGCTGATGTACGGCGGCAAGGTGTCGCTGGTCGTCGGCCTCGCGGCCGGCCTGCTGGCGACGGTCATCGGGACGCTGTGGGGCGCGGTCGCCGGGTACGCGGGCGGCTGGGTGGACGCGGTGATGATGCGGATCGTCGACGCGGGGATCGCCGTCCCGGCGCTCTTCGTCCTGCTGGTGGTCTCCGCGATCACCAGCCCCGGTCAGCCGGGCCTGGTCGTCATCCTGGGGCTGGTCTCCTGGCTGGTGCCGTCGCGGCTGGTGCGCGCGGAGACGCTGACGCTGAAGAACCGCGACTACGTCCTGACCCTGCGGGCGACCGGCGGCACCCACGGCCGCGCGGTCGGCCGGCACATCCTGCCCAACGCGGTCTCGACGATCGTGGTCGCCGCGACCTTCCAGGTCGCCGACGCAATCCTCCTCGTCGCGTACGTGTCGTACCTGGGCCTCGGGGTGCAGCCCCCCGAGACCGACTGGGGCGGCATGCTCTCGGCCGGCCTCACGGCCGTCTACTCCGGCCGCTGGTGGCTCATCGTGCCGCCGGGCCTCGCCATCATCCTCGTCGTCTGCGCGTTCAACGCGATCGGCGACGGGCTGCGGGACGCGTTCGACGTGAGGGGACGGGCATGAGCGGCCACGTGCTGGACGTACGGGACCTCGGGGTCGCCTTCGCCACCGAGTCCGGTGAGGTGACCGCCGTACGCGGGGTGTCCCTGGACGTACGGCCCGGCGAGACGCTCGCCCTGGTCGGCGAGTCGGGCTCCGGTAAGTCCACCGTGGCGCTGGCCGCGCTGGGCCTGCTGCCCGGCACCGCCCGCGTCACCGGGCAGGTCTCGGTCGACGGCACGGAGGTCACCGGCGCCGGGGAGGCAGAGCTGGCGCGGCTGCGCGGGCGGCGGGCGTCCATGGTGTTCCAGGAGCCCGCGACCGCGCTGGACCCGCTCACCCGGGTCGGCGCGCAGATCGCCGAGGTGATCCGCAACCACCGTGCGCTGTCACGGGCCGAGGCCGCGAAGGAGGCGGTGCGGCTGCTGGGCGAGGTGGGGATACCGGAGCCGGAGCGGCGGGCCTCGGCCTATCCCTTCCAGCTCTCCGGCGGACAGCGCCAGCGCGTCGTCATCGCCATGGCGATCGCCAACTCGCCCGCCCTGCTGATCGCCGACGAGCCGACGACCGCGCTGGATGTCACGGTGCAGGCCGAGATCCTGGACCTGCTGCGGCGGCTCGCGACGGAGGCGGGGACGGGGGTGCTGCTGGTCACCCACAACATGGGGGTGGTCGCGGACTTCGCGGACCGGGTGGCGGTCATGTATCAGGGGGAGATCGTGGAGACCGGGTCGGTGGAGGAGGTGCTGCTGCGGCCTCGGCATGCTTATACGCGGGGGTTGTTGGGGGCGGTGCCCAGGTTGGCGGTGGCGGAGGCGGGTGTTGCTGAGGTGGGGGGTGAGCCTCCGTCTCAGGGTGAGCCAACTGGCGTACCCCCGGCCGGAGTCGAACCCGTCGTCTCCCTGCGCGACGTCTCCGTGCGCTTCGGCCGCGGCCGGCACACCGTCCGTGCTCTGGACGGCGTCTCCCTCGCGCTGCACGCGGGGCAGACGCTGGGGCTGGTCGGCGAGTCCGGTTCGGGGAAGTCGACGGCGGCTCGGGTCGCGCTCGGCCTGGTCGCCCCCTCGGCCGGGGAGGTCTCCCTCTTCGGCACCGACCTGCGCCGGGTGCGCGGCCGGGCCCGGCGGGCACTGCTGGCCGGGGTCGGGGTCGTCCTCCAGGACCCGGTGGCCTCGCTGGACGCCCGGATGAGCGTGGCGGAGTGCGTGGCCGAACCGCTGCGCGTGCACCGCCGGGGCATGCCGGCCGCCGCCCGCCGGGCCCGGGTCGCCGAGGTCCTCGACCTGGTCAGGCTCCCCGCCGAGGTGGCGGGCCGGGGCCCGCGCGAACTCTCCGGCGGCCAGCGCCAACGGGTCAGCCTGGCCCGCGCGCTGGTCCTGGAACCCCGGCTGCTGGTCGCCGACGAACCGACCAGCGCGCTCGACGTCAGCGTGCAGCGCACGGTCCTCGACGTCATCGCCGAGCTCCAGTCCGAACTCGGCTTCGCCTGCCTGTTCGTCTCCCACGACCTCGCCGTGGTCCAGCAGTTCGCCCAGCACGTCGTCGTCATGCGCGCGGGGCGGGTGGAGGAGGAGGGGGCCACATCTACGACGCTGCTGCGCCCGGCGACGGCTTATACCCGGCGGCTGGTCGCGGCGGTGCCGGTACCGGATCCGGTGGTGCAGGCCCGGCGGAGGGCGGAGCGGGCGGCGGCGGCAGCTTCGGCGGGGTCGGCGGCCGGGGTGTCTGAGGGGGGCGTATGAACAGCAGGCCCACCCCAACCGGCAGCCCCAGCTGGTACGCGGGCGTCGACATCGGCGGTACCACCACCCAAGTGATCCTGTGCACGGCGGACGGCCTGGACGTGGTGGCGGCCCGGGAACTCCCCACCCCGGCCGCCGAGGGCGGTACCGCGATGATCCGCGCGGCGACCGACACCCTGGCCGCGCTCCTCACCAAAACGGGCGGCACGCTGCACGGCGTCGGTGTCGGTGCCGCCGGAGTGGTGGACGCCCGCGCCGGCCGCGTCCTGGTCGCCAGCGACTCCTTCACCGGCTGGGCCGGTTTCGAGGTGACCGCGACGATGTCGGCCGCGCTCGGTGTACCCGTCTTCCTGGACAACGACGTCAACGCGTTCCTGCGCGGCGAGGTCGTCCGCGGAGCCGCCGTCGGCGAACCCCACGTCCTCGGGATGACCCTCGGCACCGGGGTGGGCGGGGCCCTGTGGCTGGACGGCGCCCTCTTCGACGGCCCGCACGGCGCGGCCGGCGAGATCGGGCACGTCCCCGGCTTCGGCGAGCTGCCCTGCACCTGCGGCGGCCGGGGCCACCTGGAGACCCTGGCCTCCGGCCGCTCGATCGGGGACCACTACGCGCGCCGCACGGGTCGCGGCCGTACGGCCCGCGAGGTGGCGCGGGCGGCGGCGCACGGCGACCAGGACGCGCTGGCCGTGTACAGCGCCGCAGGAACGGCGATCGCCCGCGCCCTGCTGATCGTCGCGGGCACGCTGGACGTGACCACGGCGGTCCTGGGCGGAGGGGTGAGCGGGGCGTGGTCCCTGCTCCACCCGGCGATCGGATCGGCCCTGGCCGCCGAACCCCCGGTGAGCGGCCGTCCGTTGCGGGTCCTGCGGGCCCGGCTGGGCTCGCACGCGGTGGCGGTGGGGGCGGCGGCGCGGGCGCGGAGGGAGTTGGGCGGGGGGTAGGCGGAGCCCGGTCAGCGGACGCGCACCGTCACCACCTTGGAGGTGTGCAGGCTGACCGGGTGCTGGTCGTGCTTGCTCGTCAAGCCGTACAGCACGGCACGGAACCGCAGGTCGCCCCGTACCGACGTCCGCGTCTGTCACGGCTGGGCCACCCCGTAACAGGCGGCCGGTGCACGCGCGGGCGGTGTCACGCACGCCTCCATGGCACGCCCGTTGCCGAGCACGGCCGCGAGTCCGGTGTAGACGAACGGGTCGGTGGCACCGGGATGCGCGACGGTGACCCGTTCCGTCGGCCCGCCCGGGACGGTGAACGCCAGCGTGCTGCCCACCGGGGCGTCCCACACCCGCGCCCAAGCGGCCCTGCACAGGGGGTTGTACCTGATCTCCAGCCCGATCCCGCCGCGCGTACGCACATGAAGCAGCGTCTTCGGCTCGACCCCGCACAGGACGGGCCCCGGGTCCTTCCCGTCACAGGCGGCGCCTGTGCAGCCGACGCGGAATCCGGCGGAGGCGCTGGCGTCAGCATCGGGGGAGAGCACGCGGTCCGCGCCGACGAGACAGCCGGCCAGCGCGGAGAGGGCGACGGCGGCGCCGACGAGAAGCCGCCGTTCGCGGAACCGGCGGATGGGGGGCGGCTCGGCGGTCGAGGGCTCCGTGGTGGGCGGCGCGCCGGTCGAGAGCTGGGCGGTGGCCGACTCGCCGGTCAAGGGCTGGGCGTGCGCGGACCCGGCGTGCACAGACCCGGCGTGCGCGGACCCGGCGTGCACAGACCCGGCGTGCGCGGACCCGGCGTTCAACCCCCCGGACCCCCCGCCCGAAGACCGCGCCCGCGTCACCGTCCGCCCCCTCCCCGCCGCCTCCGCCAGCTCCCACAGCGCCCGTACCCCCGGCTCCGCCTCATCCGCGAGCCGGCACAGCGCGCTCACCGCCGGCCAGGGCGGTACGGACCGCCCGGCCAGCCAGCGCTGCCAGGACGACCTGCTGTACGCCGTCCGCGCCGCCAGCTCCGACAGCGTCAGCCGGCGGCGCTCGCGCAGCGCCCGCAGCCGGGCCGCCAGCCGCTCGCACTCCGGCGGTGTCCCCGTCATCCGCGCAGCACCGCCCAGGTACGCGGGCCCACTTGGCCGTCGACGTCGAGACGGAACTTCTTCTGCGCGGCGATGACCGCGGCCTCGGTGAGCGGCCCGAAGTTCCCGTCCACACCGCCCGGCGAGATCCCCGCCCGCCGCAGCAGACACTGCAACTCGGCGACCTCGGGCCCCGACATGTCGACTTCGAGCAGATCGCTCCGGGTGTCACTGTTCCCGGCGGTCCACACCCCGCCCTTGCGGGCATAGGTGCAGGCGTAGGCAACCGAACGGGCCACCGCGACCGGCCGGGCGGAGTCCCCCGGCACCTCACCACCGACGGCCACCATCACCCCCACGGCGACCGCCGCACCCGCGACGGCGGACCCGGCGGCCGTGAGCCACAGCCTCAGCCGCGCACCGCCCCGCCGGACAGGCTCCTCCGCACCGCCGCCGGTCGGCGGCCCCGCATCAGAAACGTCACCGCCCGCATCCGTACGATCCCCCACCCGCCGCCACACCTCCGCCGCCATCTCCCGCAGCACCGTCAGCCGTGCCGCGTCCGCACCCGTGACCTCCGCCAGCGCCTCCACCGCCGCGGCCGGCGCCAGCAGCCGGCCGCTCAGATAGCGCTCCCACGAGGACGCGCTGTACCCGGTCCGCGCGGCGAGCCTCGGCAGGCTCAGCCCGCTGCGGTCCTTCAGCCGCCGCAGCTGCCCGACGAACTCCACCACGACGGGGTCCAGTTCCCCCGGCAGCTCTTTCCACCGCGCCATACCCCGCCCCCTCCCGGGACATTCCCCATGGTCCGGGCGACGAGCGTAGCCGGAACGGGGGACATGGGCGCGCACGGGGCCAGGCCCGCGAGGCATTTCCCGACTGCCCCTGACAGTTCACCCCTTAGCCGAATAATCTTCCGAAGTGCCCGAATCCCCACCCTCCACCGAAGCCGTCTCCCCCTTCTTCGAGGACATGGACGTGATCCGGACCCTCTTCGGCGCGAACCTCCACCTCGGCCACTGGGACGACACACAGACCGACACCTCCTTGTCCGAGGCCCAGGACCGCCTCACCGACCTGGTCGCCGCCCGCTGCGGCATCCGCCGGGGCGAGCGGCTGCTGGACGTGGGATGCGGCACGGGCGGCCCCGCCCGCCGTATCGCGCGGACCACCGGCGCGGCCGTGACCGGCGTCACGATCAGCGAGAGGCACGCCGCGACGGCATTCGCCGCCGATCCGGGCGGCACGGCGTACTGCGTCGCCGACGCCGCCCAACTCCCTTTCGCCGACGCGTCCTTCGACGCGGCGATCGCCGTCGAGTCGATCCTGCACATGCCGGACAGGCCCCGCGCGCTGCGGGAGATCCACCGTGTGCTGCGGCCCGGCGCCCGGCTGGCCGTGGCGGACGCGGTCATGAACCCGCGGGGGACGCCGCCCGCCGAGTCCGCGGCGGCCCTGGCCGGCGGCCCGCGGGACCTCCCCACCCGGGCGGACTACCGCCGGCTCGCCGGCGCCGCGGGCTTCCTCCGCGTCGAGGACAGCGACCTCACCCCGCGGACCGGACCGTCCTACGCCCATTTCCTCCGGCGCCTGAGCACCCACCGCGCCGAACTGACCGCGGCCTGCGGCAAGGAGGCGGTGGCGGTAATGGAAGCGACCTTCACCCTGCACGCCACGGCGACCGCGACCGGCCGCAGGGGCTTTCTCTTGCTCACCGCACAGAAAGCGGATTATCACATGAATATCCGTCAATATCGAGTCAAATAATTACAGAGCAGAGAATTGGAGATTATCCGGTACTCAACACGGACACCCTTCCCAGCGGGACGACTTGTGATGATCCGGGAAGGTCCTGGTGTTTTCGTGAGTCACGAGGGAGATCCATGAAGCAGAGGAAGACTCTGGTGTCCTTGGCGGCGCTCGCGGGGCTGGCCCTGCTCGCCGTGCCGGTGAGCGCCCAGGCCGCGCCCGCCGACGGGACACGGGAGCCGGTGGCCGCACCTCACTCCGTGGGCCATCACATCACCCACGTCGGCGGGGCCGTCTCGGCGCACAAGGCCGCGACCGCCCATCACAAGAGGGACGTCATCACCTGTACCCCGCAGGTGCAGCGCCCGCACCACTCCACCCATGTGCGCGGCACGGTCAATGTGGTCGTGACGATGAAATGCACCAAGCCGGTCGCCGAGATCGCCCTGCGCGCGGCCTTGTACCGCAACGGGCGGCTCGTCAAGGATTCCGGGGTGAAGAAAGTCCACCACGTCGCGTCCGCGCAGAACAACGCCGCCGTCCGCTGCACCACGGGCGGAACCTATCGGGGGTGGATGTCCTACGTGGTGAAATTCCCCGCCGGTTACACCCCGCCGAGCAAGTCCGGCTCCGGATTCGGCACCGCCGTGAACATCACCTGCTGACAGCCCGCCAAAGATGACGGCGGCACCGGGAAAGGAAGTCTCCATGAGCGAGCCGGCGATCCGTATCCTCCGGGACCGGGTGGCGGAACTCGATTCCTTCCCGGTGCCCGTCGGCGATCCCCCGCTGGAGCACGCCGTCGCGGTGCTGAGTTTCTGCACCGACACGGAGATGGCCGCCGCGTCCGGCGGCGCGGCCGTGCTGGACCCCGACGACGCCGACGGCGTGACGCGCGGCTGCCGGCTGCTCCAGGAGGTCGCGCGGCGGGAGGAGGCCATCGTCGAGGGGCCGCTGGACAGGGACCGGCAGCGGTGGATCGGCACGTCGTCCGCGCTGGACCGGTCGCGTTTCACGGAGCCGGCGGAAACCCGTCCGCCCACCGTGAAGCCTTTCCGCCACGGCCTGTTCACGTCGACGGCCACGCGGGACGGCGACAGCATGTGGCAGATGTTCCTCCGCCCCTATCACGGGTCCGATCTCTATCCGCTGCCGTGGCACGTGTGGCAGGTCGAACCGGAACCGGAGGCCCCGGTCCTCGACATCACCTCGGCGCGCGACTGGACCGAATTCGTGGCGCGACACCCCCTCGCACACGACGAACTCGTCTACCCGGACTGGGAGAAGGCCGCCCAGGAATTCAGCGCCGTCCACCTGACCCTGCGGGCGGTCGTCGCGACACAGGGTTTCCAGTTCGACACCGGCCAGGGGCTGACCGCGGCGGCGTACTGGGACGTCGAGACGACACTGTGGCTGAAGTGGCGGTTCTCGTCGGTGACGCGCCTGGACGTCATCCAGTAGACGTGACGTCGGAAATCCGCCAGCCGAAAACCGCCCGCCCGCACAGAATCCGCCCATGGACACGAACACGCGGGGAATCCGCGTCAGACACCGCGGCGCGCTCCCCCAGGTCCACCCCACCGCGTATGTCGCGCCGACGGCCACGCTCGTCGGCGACGTACGCGTCGGGCCGCGGGCCCGGGTGATGTACGGGGCCGTGCTCGACGCCGAGGGCTCCCGGATCGAGGTCGGTGCGGCGGCGGTGATCTGCGAGAACGCGGTGCTGCGCGGCTCGGCGGTCGCCGGTGACCAGCCTGTGCTGCTCGGCGGCCACGCCTTCGTGGGCCCGCACGCCACCCTGCTGGGCTGTGCGGCCGGCCGGTGCGCGTACGTCGCGACGTCGGCGACCGTGCTCCAGACCGCGCGGCTCGGCGCCGGCGCGGTCGTCGCCGTCGGCGCGCTCGTCCACGCGGGTACGGAGCTGCCCGACGAGTTCTTCGTGCCCCCGCACACCCTGGCCGTCGGCGCCCCGCCCCGGCTCCTCGCACCCGGCGACCCCGAGGTGCCGCAGACTCTCGCGCAACTGGGTTTCGCGCAGGTCGCGTTCGGTGTCGACGCGGACTGGGGCGACCGGATCAGCCGGTACGAGCGGATCGCGGAGGTCCGGGTCCAGGAGTTCGGCGAGCACGCGAACGACGGCGCCGGCTAAGGGCAGCTCTCCCCGAACTTCACCGCGCCGAGGGTGACGGACTGCCCGGTCAGGCTCGCCCCGGCCGCCGGTTTCTGGGTGCACACCTGCCAGTTGGACGCGACGAGCACCACCCGGTGGGCGCTCGTCGCGTCCTTGACGACGACCACCTTGCCGAGCCCCAGCGCCTCCCGCGCGACCTTGACGCTCTTGCCGCGGAAGTCGGGCATCACCCCGCCGGCCTTCGAGGGCGCGGTCCCGTCGTGGGCCGGGCAGGTCTCCGACGTCTTCACCGCGCCGAAGTCCAGTCGGGTGTTGGTGGCCGTGACGGTCCCGGCCGCGACGTTCTGGAAGCAGACCTTCCAGTTCCGGTCGATGAGCTGCGCGCGGTCGCGGCCGAGCGCGTCATGGCTCTTGAGGCTGCGGAACCCGGCCTTCTGCGCGGTGTCCTGAGCGGCCTGGAGCCCCATGCCGACGAAGCTGGGCACGGCCTTCTGACCGGCCGTACTCGTCGGGCTCGCGGCGCTGCCGCCGCTGCCGGCCGTGGTGCTCTTGCAGGCGGTGGCCATGGCCAGGACGGCGAGGGCGGCGGCGGTGCGGGCAAGGGTGGTGCGGTTCATCGGTTCCCCCTCGGCGGTGCGGCGTCGAGGGGAGCGTACGACCGCCGGGCGGCGTATGGGCCCGTATGACCGGCCTTTGACCGGATCGACCGCTCCTGGGATCCCGCTACCGCTCCGCCGCCAGCACCCGGTAGCGCCCCGGCGTCGTCCCGAACTCCCTTTGGAAGGCGTGCGAGAGCGCGTACGGGCTGCCGTACCCGACCCGGTCCGCGATCGCGGCGAGGGTGTCGGAGGTGTCCCGGAGCCGGACGGCCGCGAGGATCAGCCGCCACCACGTGAGGTAGGCCATCGGGGGACGGCCGACGAGGGCGGTGAAGCGGCGGGCCAGGGTGGGGCGGGAGACGCCCGACTCGGCGGCGAGGCGGTCGTTGGTCCAGGGCGCGGCCGGGTCCGCGTGCAGGGCGCGCAGGGCGGCGGCGGTCACCGGGTCGCCGAGGGCGCGGGGCCAGGCGCCGGTGGGGACCTCGGCCATCGAGGCGCGGATCATGTAGACGAGGAGCAGGTCGAGCAGGCTGGGCAGCGCGACCGCGGCACCGGGCCGCCGCTCGTCCAGCTCACCGGCCAACAGCTCGACCGCGGCCCGCAGTTCGGGGTGTCCGCCGGCCCGGCCGGGCAGGTGCACGACCTCGGGCAGCTCGCTCAGGAGCGGGTGGATACGGCTACAGTCGAGCCAGTATTTGCCGCAGAGCATCTCCACGCCATGCGGCCCGCCCTGAGCCTGCGGCTCCTCATGCCGCCCGCCCGAAGCCTGCGGCCCCTCGCGCCTCCCGCCCTGAGCCGACGGCCCCTCATGCCACCGCTCCCCCGGAGCCGGCACCCCCTCACCCGTGACCCTCTCCTCCCACTCCTCGAACGGCACCGCCCGCCGCGCCGCGACCCCCGCGTCCAGCGGCGAGTCGGCGATCACATGCCCGCTCCCGTGCGCCAGCAGCACCGTGTCCCCCGCCCCGAGCGCCACCGGCTCGCCCCCGTCAGGCAGCAGCCAGCAGCTCCCCTCCAGCACCACGTGGAAGCCGACGCCCTCGTACGCGTCCAGCCGCATGCACCACCGCCCGCTCCCGCGCACCCGGCGGGTCGCGGGGTGTCCGAGGCGGACGGCCGAAATCGCGTCGCTCACTACGTCCATCCGCCCAGGCTAGCCCCGGGATGAGACGTATACGTATCTCCCTGAGCCGAATACGCATTGAGCAGCTCACCCCGGCTCCCTAAAGTCGAAGGCATGACGCACATCGAGCACATGATGCTGGGCGACGTCGAGGTGATCCGGGTCGTCGAATGGCACCGCCCCTTCATCCCGGCCGCCGGCCTGTTCCCGGACGTCCCCGCCGGGGCGTGGCGGGACAACGCGGACTGGCTGGCCCCGGACCACTGGGAGCCGGGGACCGGGCACGCGGTGCTGACGCTTCAGACGTGGGTGCTGCGCAGCGCGGGGCGGACGGTCCTGGTCGACACCGGGGTGGGCGACGACCGCGAGCGCCCCGGAATGCCGCCGTTCCACCGCCGCCGCAGCGGCCTCCTCACCCTGCTGGCGGAGGCGGGCGTGCGCCCCGAGGACGTCGACGTCGTCGTCAACACCCATCTCCACGTCGACCACGTCGGCTGGAACACGACCGCCGTGAACGGTGACTGGGCCCCGACGTTCCCCCGCGCCCAGTACCTGATCCCGGCCGCCGACGACGCCCACTACGGACCGGCGGGCGGCTACGGCCGCCACGAGGACGACCGGCTGATCTACGAGGACAGCGTGGCGCCCGTCCACCGGGCCGGGCTGTCCGTCCTCTGGGACGGCCGGCACCGTATCGACGAGCACCTCACCCTCGAATCCGCCCCCGGCCACACCCCCGGCTCCGCCGTCCTGCGGCTGGCCTCCGGCACCGACCGGGCGGTCTTCGCCGGCGACCTCCTGCACAGCCCGGTGCAGATCCTGCACCCCTGCTGCAACAGCAGCGCCTGCCTGGCGCCCGGGGAGGCGGCGGCCAGCCGGCGCCGGCTCCTCGCGCGGGCGGCGGAGGAAGGGGAACTGCTGATTCCGGCGCACTTCGGGGGGACCGGGATCGTGGAAGTCCGGCGGGAGAAGGGGGAGTTCAGGCTGGGCGCGTGGGCCGGCGGGACACCCCGGTCAGGGTGAGCGCACACCCAGCCGAGGCCCGCCCCGACTCCCCCGCAGGGGTGGACAATCAGCCACTCCCCCCACGTATCCTCCGCCCGTGACCGACCTCCTGCGCCTCCCCGACATGCCGTTGCACGACCCCTTCGTCGTGGCCGACCCCAAGACCCGCACCTATCACCTCTACACGGCGAACGAGCCGGAGCTGACGGGCGTCGACGGGGTCGGGACCATGGTGTACCGCAGCGCGGACCTGCTGGACTGGGAGCCGCCGGCCGTCGTGTTCGAGGCGGCGAAGCAGGACGGGATCTGGGCGACCGAGGGCGGCTGGGCGCCGGAGGTGCATGAATGGGCGGGCCGGTATTACCTGTTCACCACGCTGCACGACGAGAACCGGCCGCTGCCGGTGCCCGAGCCGAACGAATGGGGCGTGCCCTTCCGCACGGCGACCCATATGCGCGGTACGGTCACGGCCGTCTCCGACTCGCTGCTCGGCCCCTTCACCGTACTGAACCCCGAGGGCCCCACCCCGCCCCCGCACCTCATGACGCTCGACGGCACCCTCTATGTCGACCCTTCCGGTCAGCCCTGGATGGTGTACGCCCATGAATGGCTCCAGACCATCGACGGCACCATGGAGGCGGTCCGCCTCTCCCCCGACCTGTCCCGCACCCTCGGTTCCCCCGTCTTCCTCTTCAAGGCCTCCGACGCTTTCTGGCTGAACGAACAGCTCCCCGCCGGGGTTCCCCACCAGCTCCCCCCGTACATCACCGACGGCCCCCAGCTCGTACGCGCCCCCGGCGGCGCGCTGCTGATGCTGTGGTCGACGTACGAGAAGAACGTCGCGGCCCCCGACTCCACGCTGACCGGCGGCTATGTGCAGACCTACGCCGTCTCCGCGTCGGGCGACCTGACGGGCCCCTGGCGCCAGCGCCGCCCCCTGGTCCGCGAGGACAGCGGGCACGGCATGCTCTTCCACACCTTCGAGGGCCGGCTGACGATGATCGTGCACCGGCCTTTCACGGGCGCGCGCGGCAAGCTGTACGACATGGAGATCGAGGGCGACGAACTCCGCGTCCTGCGCCGGCGGGCGGACCTCGACGGCGGCGGCTGACCCCGTCCCTCCTCTCCGAACCACTAGGAAATTTCCCAAGGGCGCCCACGGCAACTCGCCGCGGGCGCCCTTTTCCTGTGCTTTACCTGTCGGACTGTCATTTCGGTACCGCACGCGAAACGCTTCGGAGGGTGTCTCGGTATATCCGTACTGTGCGCGGCCCATGACGGTGTGATTACGTGATCACGCCGTTATGAACGGAGGGACGACCAATGTTGAGCACGTCCAACGGCCAAACGCCGCGACCGAGTACCACAACCCCCACTCCTGAAACCACGATCCGCACCCGGGTCGAAGTCCCGGTCCTCAGGAGCGACGGTTCCTGGCGGACCGCCGAGATGATCAGCTTCACCGGGCTCGCCGACGGCCGGGAACACATCGCCGTGGTGTTCCCGTCCGAGGGCCGCGCACCCCTCGTCCGCGTGCATTCGGAATGCCTCACGGGTGATGTGTTCGGCTCCGCCCGCTGCGACTGCGGGCCGCAACTCTCCGAAGGCGTGGACCAGTTCGCCGAGAAAGGAGGAATCCTGCTGTATCTCAGGCAGGAAGGCCGCGGCATCGGGCTGTACAACAAACTCGACGCCTACCGGCTCCAGGACCAGGGCCTGGACACATTCGCCGCGAACCGGGAACTGAACTTCTCGGACGACCTGCGGGACTACGGGGTCGCCGCGCAGATGCTGAACGCCCTCGGCGTCGCGCGGATCCGGCTGCGCACCAACAATCCCGACAAGGTCAAGCAGCTGGAGGAATACGGCATCGTCGTGGAGGAGGTCATCCCGACCGGGATCCACCTCAACGAACGCAACGAGCGCTATCTGCGGGTCAAGGCCGAATGGGGCGGTCACACCATCGAGTTCCGGGGAGATTCCATATGATCCAGCACCGCGGGCCCATCAGCGGGATCGCCGCCTGGCGGGACGAGTACGTGGCCACGGCCGGCTACGACAACCAGGTCATCTGCTGGGACCAGCGCACCGGCCGGGCGGTGTCCCGCTCGTTCCACGACCACCTGGCCAACCAGTGCCAGTTCGCGCCGGACGGCAAACATCTGCTGTCGTCGTCGAGCGACTACACCGCCCGGCTGTGGACCGTACCGGACCTCCGGCTGGTCGCGGTCCTCGGGGACCAGCAGGACGACGTGGAGATGTCGGTGTTCCACCCCACGAAGGAGCTGGTGGCGACCGCCTCGCGCGATCACCGGGTGCGGGTGTACGACTTCACCGGCAGGTTGCTGCACCGTTTCGAGGGGCACACCGCCGACGTCATCTCCGTCGAATGGGCGCGCGGCGCCGACGAGTTGATCTCCTCCAGCGACGACGGCACCATCAAGCGCTGGTCGCTGGCGACCGGCGGGATGACCGACGACCTCGACATGGACGGCATCGAGACCGACACCATCGCGATCTCCTCCTCCGGCACCATCTTCGCCGGGAACGACGAGGGGCGGATCATCGTCGTCTCGGACGGGGAGTCGGCCACCGTCCCCGCGCACGACGCCGGCATCAAGCGCCTGGTCCTCGACGACGCGCGCGATCTGCTGGTGAGCCTGTCCTACGACCGCACGATGCGGCTGTGGGACGTGTCCTCCGGCGTCCCCGAGGCCCGCGACACGGCGGCGCTGCCGGACGACGTGTGGCCCCGCTCCTGCGCCTTCGCGGGCGGCACCCGCCTGGTGTTCGCCACGTTCGGCGCCACCTACCGGGGCTACGACTACCAGGCGCGGACCTGGGACACGTCCGTCGTACCGGTCACCGGGGGCGTCAACGCGGTGCTGCCGGTGCGCGGCGGCTCGGTGCTCACCGTCGGGGACGCGGGCGTCGTACGGCACGACGGGGAGCCGGTCGCCGAGACGGGCAGTCTGTGCAACTTCCTGACGCCGCTGGGGGGTCTGGTGCTCTCCGGCGGGCAGCTGGGGAAGGTGTTCGACGCGCTGACCGGGCGGGAGCTGTACCAGCACCGCTCGCCGCTGAACTGCGGTGTCGCCTTCGAACGGGACGGCGAGAGTTATGCCGTGATCGGGGCGTACACGGGTGAGGGGCTGCTGCTGCGGCTGGCCGGGAGCACCGTCGAGCACGTGCGGGACCTGGAGCTGAACGTCAACGCGGTCAAGGACGTCGCGGTCTCCGGCGACTTCCTGTTCTCGGTGGCCGCGGACGCCTCCGCGACCTGGTACCGGCTGTCGACCCTGGAGAAGGTCGCCACCGTCGAGGACGCCCACGACAAGATCGCCAACGGCTGTACGGGGCTGGGCGAGGGCTGGTTCGCCAGCATCAGCCGGGACCTGAAGCTGCGGATCTGGAACCCCGACCGGGTCGCCGAGGTCGTCGCCACCCCGCACACGCACTCCGTCAAGTGCGTCACCGCCGACACCGACGGCCGCCTGATCGCGGCCGGCAGCTACGACGGCCACGTCGCCGTCTACGACCGCGCCGAGGCCCGCTGGACCACCGTGGAGCGCCCCACCACCTCGGGCATCTCCTCCCTCGCCTACGACGCGGACAACAAGCTCTTCCTCGCCGGTTCCTACGACGGGCAGGTCCACCCGGTCGCCGGCTAGCGGCACCCGCGGGACCGGGGCCGTGCCGCACCCCGCCGCGCCTCTTCTCCTGAAACCCCCACCGCAGGCACCCCGTACCGCGCCGGAGCCGCAGGCCCGCTCCGCCGCCCTCGTGTGCACGGCCCCCTCCCGCTCCCCCGGCCACCCCGTGCCCCCACCCACACGACAGGACGTCACCACCCATGCCCAGCCACCAGATAGCCGACCGGTACACCCTCTCCCCCACGTCCGCCCCCGCGCTCGACGCGCCCGCGTACGCCGAGCTGCTGCGCACCGACTTCCAGGACCACTACACGGGCGGCCGTGACGTGTGGACCGCCGAACAGGCCATGCGGGAGGCCCCCCGCCTGCTGCTGGAGGCCCTCGGCGAGCGTGCCGAGCCCGCGCACGTCCTCGACGTGGGCGCCGGGCGCGGCCTGGACGCCGTGCTGCTGGCCGCCGCGGGCTGCCGGGTCACCGGCATCGACCTCGTGGCGTCCCCCGAGTGGCCCGCCGTGACCGCCCGCACCGACGGCCGCGCCCGCTTCGACACCTGCTCCCTGGCCGACCTCGCCGGGCAGGCCGTGTACGACGCCGTCCTCGACAACGGCTGCCTGCACCACCAGCACCCCGACGACTACAGCCCCTACCTGGACCGGATCCGTGCACTCCTGCGCCCCGGCGGCCTGTTCACGGTCGCCGTGTTCGCGTCGGCGGACGGTCCGGGCCGGCTGTACGCCAACGACGCGCGGCGCCTGTACCGGGAGTTCACCGAGGAGGAGCTGACCGGCCTGGTCATGGCGCACGGCTTCGAGCTGGCCGAGGCCCGCTCGGTCCCCCGGGGCACGGCCGGCCTGCACTACCTGGTGGGCACCTACCGGGCCGCCCCGTCCGGCGCGGCCCGATGAGCGGGCCGCGGGTGACGGCCAACCCCAACACCCTCTCCGACCGGGCGGCGATGGGCCTGCCCGACTCCTTCGTGTCCCGCAGCGCCCCCTGGCCGCTGCGCGACCACCGCGACCTGCTGTCCCTGCCGGCCGAGACGCTGGCCGCCGTCGCCGAGGACCCGGCGCTGTCCTTCGCCCGCCGGTACGCGGCCGGCACCGTCCTCGGCCTGGTCGGCGACCCGCGTGTCCGCCCCGAGGACCCGCCGATGGCGGACGTCCCCGCCGCCCGCGTCCACCTGGGCCTGGCCCCGGGCGACGTGCACCGGGTCACCGCCCGCTGGCGGCACGCCGGGGTGATCGAGGAGTGGATCGCCAAGGAGTGCCCGGCGTACGAGGTGCGGCTGCCCGCGTTCCGCATCGCGCTGCACCCGGTCACCAACACCGAGTACCGGCGCTTCCTGGAGGACACCGGGTACACCGGGCTGCCGACGTCCTGGCGGTTCGGCGTGCCGCCCGACGGGCTCGGCAACCATCCCGTGTGGACGGTGTCGCCTGAGGCCGCCGACGCGTACGCGGCCTGGCTCGCCCGCCGCACGGGCCGCGCCTTCCGGCTGCCGGCCGAGGCGGAGTGGGAGTACGCCGCCGCCGGGCCCGAGGGCCTGGAGTTCCCGTGGGGCGAGGTGTTCGAGCCGGGCCGCGCCAACACCGTCGAGTCCGGGCCGCTGGCCACCACCCCGATCGGCGTGCACCCGGCCGGCCGCTCGCCGTTCGGGGTGCACGACATGGCGGGCAACGTCGAGGAGTACACGGCCGACGACTACCGCCCCTACCCCGGCGGCAGCGCCGTCGCCGACGACCTCGCCGTCGCCCGGGGCGCGTACCGGGTCGCGCGCGGCGGCAGCTTCACCCGCTTCGGCGACCTCGCCCGCACCCGGCGCCGGCACGGCTGGTACCTGCGGGACATCTACGCCATGGGCTTCCGGCTCGCGGAGACGCCGTGACGGGCCGGGCCACGGGTCCCGGGCCGGTGTCGGCCGCCGAGGAGGCGGCGATGCGGCGGGCCGTGGAGATCGCCGGGACCGCGCTGGGGCGGACCAGCCCGAACCCCGTGGTCGGCTGCGTGGTCCTCGACGTGGACGGCGCGGTGGCGGGCGAGGGCTTCCATCCGGGCGCCGGGCAGCCGCACGCGGAGGCCGCGGCGCTGGCGGCGGCCGGGGAGCGGGCGCGGGGCGGGACGGCCGTGGTCACGCTGGAGCCGTGCGCGCACACCGGCCGCACCGGTCCGTGCGCGGAGGCGCTGCTGAAGGCGGGGGTCGCCCGGGTCGTGTACGCGGTGCCCGATCCCACGCCTGCGGCGGCGGGCGGCGCGGGGCGGCTGCGGGAGGGCGGGGTGGAGGTCGTCGGCGGGGTGCTGCGCGCCGAGGCCGAGCGCGGCAACGAGCTGTGGCTGACCGCCGTGCGCCGGGGCAGGCCGTGCGTGACGTGGAAGTTCGGCTCGACGCTGGACGGGCGGTCGGCGGCCGAGGACGGGACGTCGCGGTGGATCACCGGGCCCGAGTCGCGCCGGGACGTCCACGCGCTGCGGGCCGCGCACGACGCGGTGCTGGTCGGCTCGGGCACCCTGCGCGCCGACGACCCGCACCTGGGCCTGCGCCACGGCATGCCCGGGAAACCGCCGCTACGGGTCGTCCTCGACCGGGAGGGCACGATCACGCCCCAGGCGCGGGTGCTCGACGACTCCGCGCCCACCCTGGTGGTGACCGGCCCGGACACGTCGGTGCCCGGCGCGCGCGACGTGCTGGAGGTCCCGGTCACCGACGGCGCCCTGGACGTCGGCGTACTGCTGGACGAGTTGTGGGCGCGGGACGTGCGCTCGGTCCTGCTGGAGGGCGGCGCCCGCCTCGCCGCGTCCTTCGTCGCGCGGGGGCTGCTGGACCGCGTCGTCGCGTACGTCGCGCCCCGGCTGCTGGGCGCCACGGCCCGGCCCGTCCTGGACGACTTCGGCGCCCGCACCCTCATGGCGGGCCCCCGGCTGCGCCTGGGCGAGGTGACCCGCCTCGGGGACGACGTGCGGATGCTGCTGCGCACCCGGGACCTGCCGGACTCCGGGGACGTGTCGTGACCCCGCGGATCGCCGTGATCTACCACAGCCGGCACGGAACCGTACGCGCCCTGGCCGCCCTGGCCGCCGCCGGGGCCCGGGAGGCGGGGGCGCGGGCGGTGCTGCTGCGGGTCGAGGACGACGACGGGCCCGCCCGCCGCGCGTGGCCGGAGCGGGTGGCCGCACCGGAGGACGTGCTGCGCGCGGACGGCCTGGTACTGGCCGGGCCGACCTACTACGGCACGGTGTCCTCGCCGTTCAAGCGGTTCCTGGAGTCGACGTCGGCGCTGTGGGCCCAGGGGCTGCTCGCCGACCGGGTGGCGGCCTGCGTCACGGTCTCCACACAGGCCCACGGCGGCCGTGAGGCGACCCTGACCTCGCTGCACCACACCCTGTACCACTGGGGCTGCTGGGTGGCCGGCTCCGACCCGGCCGACCCGCTCACGCTGGCGGCGGGCGGGACACCGTACGGCCTGGCCGCCGCCAACAGCCGGGGGGAGCCGGCCGCGCGGGAGCGGGCGGCGGCGCGGGCCCTGGGGCGGCGGCTGGCCGGGCTGACGGCTCGGGCCCGGCCGGCGGCGGAAGTGCGGGCGGGGGTGCGGGCGCCGGTCGCGGTGGGTGCCGTAGGTATGAGTGAACTCCCGCCCGTCACAGCCCCCTTGGCGCCCCCGTCCCTGCGCCCGGTCCGCCTCACCGTCGTCCATCACGGCGGGGAGCCGGCCGTCCGGGTGCTCGCGCAGGAGGCGGCTGCCGCCGCGCGGGCCGTGGGCGCGGAGGTGCGGCTGCGGCGGGTGGGCGGGGGCGGGGACGCGCGGTGGCTCGGGCCGTGGGCGCCGCCGGTGACGGCGGAGGACGTCGGGTGGGCGGACGCGGTGCTGTTCGGGGCGCCCGCGCGGCTCGGGGCGCTGGCCGCGCCGCTGCTGGAGTTCGTCCAGTCGCTCCAGCCGGCGGGCGGCGGCCGGGGCCCGCTGTGGGGGAAGGCGGCGGGCGGTTTCGCCACCACCCCGGCGCCCCACGCGGGCGCGGAGACGGCCCTGATCGGCCTCGGCCACATGCTGCTGCACACGGGCGCGGTGCTGGTCCCGCCCGGCTACACCGACCCGTCGGTCGAGGCGGCGGGCGGCAACCCCTACGGCACCTCCCACTCTCTCTCCGCGGGCGGCCTGCCCACCCCGCAGGTCATGGCCGCCGCCGCCCACCAGGGCCGGCGCACCGCCCTCGCGGGCGACCTCCTGCGCCGCACCCCACCCCCCACACCGACAGGGAGCACGCCATGAGCGTTCAGCAGTACGACGGGATCGGCGAGACCTACGAGGGGTTCAAGTCGCTGCCGATGGCCCGCTGGGCGGAGTGCCCGAGCTTCCTGGAACTGCTCGGCGACGTGCGCGGGAAGTCGGTGCTCGACCTGGCCTGCGGGACGGGTTTCTACACCCGCCAGATCAAACGGCTGGGCGCGGCCGACGTGCTCGGCGCGGACATCTCCCCGGGGATGGTGACCGCCGCCCGCGCGATCGAGGAACGGGCCCCGCTCGGGGTCCGCTACACGGTCGCCGGCGCCGGTGAACTGCCGGTCCCCGAGCGGCCGTTCGACCTGGCGAGCGCCGTGTATCTGCTCAACTACGCGCGCAGCGCCGCCGAGATGGAGGACATGTGCCGGTCCGTGCGCCGCAGCCTGGCCCCGGGCGCCCGGTTCGTGGTGCTGACCCAGGCGCCCGGCTACCGCTTCGACGGCCCGTCGACGGCGAAGTACGGCTTCACGTACGAGCCGGTGGCGCAAGGTCCGATCGGCCCCCGGGTGCGGATCACCGCGCTGCTCTCGCCGCCGGTGGAGTTCGTGACCTCCTATCCGCGCCGTGAGGTGTACGAGGAGAGCCTCGCGCGGGCCGGTTTCGGGGATGTGGAGTGGGTGGCGCTGCGGGTGTCGGCGGAGGGGCTGCGGGAGCGGGGGGAGGAGTACTGGGCGGATTTCCTGGCCGATCCGCCGCTGGTGATGCTGCACTGCGTGGCCGTCTGACGGTCCGTGGAGCCCCGCCCCGCCGCTGCGGCGGGGCGGGGTTCTGTCACGCGCCGGCCGGGGCCCGCAGCCTGCGGGCGAGGACGATGCCGGCCAGGGCGAGCAGCGCCGTGAGGCCGAACAGCGAGCCGAGCGCGACGCGGACGCCCGCGTCGTAGTGCTCGGTGAGGGCGAGGGCCGCGCCGCCGAGGCCGGCGATCACTCCGGTGGCGAGGGTCTGCGCGAGCTGGAGCGCCCCGCTCAGCTCGCCCTGCCGCTCGGGCGGGGTCTGCTCCAGGGTGTCGGTGGTGGAGGCGTTGAAGCCGACGCCCATGCCGATGCCGCCGATGGCCCAGCCGAGGATCGCGAACCAGCCGGGGACGGCGTCGGTGAGGATCGACAGGGTGATCAGGCCGACGCCGGCGAGCAGGACGGTGAAGCCGAGGACCACGCTGCCGGTCCGGCCGCTCGCGCCGGCGTCCCGTTTGGCCTGCCAGGCCGAGCCGAGCACCCAGGTGATGGCGCCCGCCGAGAGACCGAGCCCCGCCTCCCAGGCACTCTGCCCGCGCAACTCCTGGAGCCCGAGCGGCAGATAGGCCTCGCTGCCGAAGTACGCCCCGCACAGCAGCCCGCGGATGACCACCCCGGCGCCGAGTCCGGGACGGGCCGTCAGGGTGCCTTCGGGGGTGACCCGGCGCAGCGCGGGCAGGGCGACGGCGGCGCCGGCGAGGGCGAGGACGGCGAGCAGGACGAGGTTCTCCAGCAGCAGCGCCTGGAGCAGTACGCCGGTGCCGACCGTCAGCAGCACGGAGTTGGCCAGCGGGCCTTTCCACCACGGCGTGGCGGGGGCCGCCGCCCGTTCGCCGTGCGGGCGTTCGAGGCGGCGCAGCGCGGGCAGGCTGAGGAGTGCGGCGACGGCCACGATCGGCAGCATCAGCAGGAACACCGCGCGCCAGGTGGTGCTGTCGGCGAGGGTGCCGGCCAGGACCGGGCCGATCAGGGAGGGGATCGTCCACGCCGAGGAGAGCAGGGCGAACATCCGTGCGCGCAGGTGCTCGGGGTAGGCGAGGCCGATCACGGTGTAGGCCATGGCCATCACCGCGCCCACGCCGAGACCTTGGAGGAAGCGTCCGGCGAGGAACAGCGGCCAGGATCCGGCGGCGCCGGCGAGGGCGCAGCCGGCCGCGAAGACGGCCATGCCGGCCGCCGCCGGGGACCAGGGTCCGCGCAGGTCGGCGGTGCGTCCGGCGAGGACGGTGCCGATGATGTTGGCGAGCATCAGCGCGGACAGGCCCCAGCCGTAGGCGCCGAGTCCGTCCAGGTCGCGGGCGATGTCGGGGAGGACGGTGGCGACGCCGAGGGACTCGAACGCGACCATGCCGACGGACAGGATCACGCCGAGGCTGAGGGCCCGGTAGGGGCCGGAGAAGACGCTCTCCGTCCGGGGCGGCGGGGTGCCCTTCGGCTCGGGCGAGGACCCTCCCAGGTCTTCGGGTAACTCGTCGACGTGCTGGGACATGACGTCACCTCGTATGAGAGAATTACTTTTCGATGCGGAACGGAATCATAAAGGTAGGGGACGCACGGTGAACACACCACAGGACACGGAGACCGCCGATCCCCGAGCGGCGCAGCGTTCGCGGGGCCGCCCGCGCGACGAGCGGATCGACGCCGCCGTCCGCGGCGCGGTGATGGAGATCCTCAACGAGGTGGGCTACGGCCGGCTCACCCTGGAGGCGGTGGCCGCCCGGGCCGGCACCACCAAGCCGACCCTGCGCCGGCGCTGGCGCTCCCGGCAGCATCTGGTGGTCAGCGCGCTGGTGCAGACGATGGGTTCCTCGCCCACGCCGGACACCGGCTGCACCCACTGCGACCTCATCGCCGGTATCCGCACCCTGAGCCACGCGTTCACCACCACCGTCGGCCGCCGCGCGCTGCCCGCGCTGATCGCGGACCTCGCCGACGACCCGGAGCTGGAGTCGGAGTTCCTCAACGAGCTGTTCCACCCGCGCCGGGCCGGCACCGCCGCCGCCCTGCGCCGGGGCATCAGGCGCGGGGACATCCGGCCCGACGCCGACATCGACCTCCTGCTCGACATGCTGGCCTCGACCGCCTACTACCGGGTGCTCTTCGGCCACCTCCCGCTCACCCCGACCCTCGCGGAGGACGTCGTGGAGGTCGTCCTCAAAGGCGTGGCCACCCCGCAGTGGCACGACAGCCACGCGGCCGTGGACGCCCCCTGAACAAGAGCCGCGGGCAGCCGACGCGCTCGCGGAGCCGACGAGAAAGGGATTCGTGTGCTCAGCCGCGACCATGAAATGTCCGAGGTCCACAAGGCCCTGTCCGCCGCCGCGTCCGGCGTGGGGGCCAGCCTCCTGATCGAGGGGGGTATCGGGTCCGGCAAGTCGTACCTGATGCGGGCCGCCGTCCGGGCCGCGCGCGCCCACGGGTTCCACACGATGTCCATCCGGGCCCGGTGCACGGACACCGCCCTGGCGCAGGACATGCTGCACCGGCTCGACTCCCACCCGATGCCCGCGCGCTCCGCCCGGCCCCCGGACCACGAACCTCCCACGGCCGCGCCCAAGCCGCTCCTGCTCGCGGTGGACGACCTGCACTGGGCCGACCGCAACTCGCTGCACCGCATCGAGGCGCTGACGGCCCGTCTGGACGGGTTACCGGTCGTCCTGCTGGCCACGCTCACCCCGGGTCTCGCCCCGCTCCAGCAGGAGCCCGGGGGCGACGGGAGGGGCATCCTCGCCCGGGTCGTCTCCGACTTCCACCAGCGCACCGTGCTGTCCGGTCTTGACCCGGACGCGGTCGGCTATCTGCTGTCCTCCTTCTTCGGCCGGCCCGTCTCCGAGGCGCTGGTGCAGGCCAGTCACCGGGCCACCGGCGGCAATCCGATGCTCACGCAGGCGCTGCTGCGCGAGCTCAGACGCGCCGGCACGGCCGGGGAGCCGCCCCTGGAGCAGATCGCCGCGCTCGGCTCGGCGGAGGTCGCCGAGACGGTCGTCGCCCGCTTCGAGCGGCGCTGCCCCGGGATCGGCCGGACCCTGGACGCCGTCGCCGTCACCGGCCGGCCGGTGACGGAGGACCTGGTGGCCGTGCTCGCCCGGGTCTCCGTCACCGAGGCCGCCGACATGCTCCACGTGCTGGTGCGCTGCGGTGTCCTGCACCGGATCGGGGAGGGGTTCGTCTTCGCCCAGCCGATCGTGCCGGCCTCCTTCCTCGCCGCCCTCCAGCCCAGCGACCGCTGCCGGCTGCACGCGGCGGCGGCCCGCGCCCTGCACGCCCAGGGCGCCCCCGCGCACGAGGTCGTCCACCATCTGCGCCGCGCCCCCCGCGTCGGTGAACGCTGGGCCCGCCAGCTGCTGTTCGACTCCGCCTGCGCGGCCCTGGCCCGGCACGACGTGCCCGAGGCCCGCGTGCTCCAGGAGCGGTGCGCCCTGGAGGACGGCCCCGGCGACCGCTCGGAGCTGCTGCACCGGCTCGGCCGGGTCGAACTCGCCGCCGACGCGCCCGGGGTGGCCGTCAGCCGGCTGAGCGCCCTGGACCGGCCGCGCGGCGGTGACGACACGGCCGCCGTCGTCGCCCTCGTCGACCTCGCGCTGGCCACCGTCCTCGCCGGTGACGTCACGGGCGCCCGGCACGCGCTGCGCAGCGCGCTCACCGACCTCGGGCCGCTCGACCTCGCCCGGGAGCCGGCCGCCGGGGCGTTCGCCATGCTCGGCGTGCTCACCATGGTCGGCGGCGCGCGCCACACCACGCTGCCCGTCCTGCCCTCGCCGACCGCCACCCGCACGCCCTGGGTGCGCTGCGTCCAGTCGGCGCTGTCCGCGCTGGTCGCCCGCCAGGGCGGCCGGCGCGAGGAGGCCCTGCGGCACACGCGCGCCGGACTCGCCGAGCCCATCGGCCCGTCGGAGGTGCCCACCACCCCGGTGCGGCTGCTGCTCGCCCTGGTGCTGTCGGACGCCGGGGAGCACCAGGAGGCGATGGACGCCTGCCGCGCGCTCGCCGCGACGGCCCGCCAGGAGGGCGCGCACACCATGGCGGCCTTCGCGGAGACCACCCTGGCCGCGTGCTGCCACGCGGCCGGGCGGTTACAGGAGGCGGTGCGCGCCGCCCGCGCCGCGCTCACCCAGGGACCCGCCGGGCCCTGGCTCGGCAGTTCGCTGGCCCACTGCCGGCTCGGCGGGGTCCTCACCGACACCGGTGACCTCGCCGGGGCGCGCCGGCTGCTCCTCGACGACCGGGCGCTGACCGGCATGGCCGAGGCCGCGCTGCCCGACCTGCTGCTGCGCCGCGGCCGTCTGCACGCGGTGCTGGGCCGGCCCGGGGCCGCGCTCGCCGACCTGGAGGAGTGCGGGCGCCTGCTGCGCGGCTCCTACCACCACGACTGCT
The DNA here is from genome assembly GCF_055597585.1 of Streptomyces sp. AMJ-169. Classification (NCBI taxonomy): domain Bacteria; kingdom Bacillati; phylum Actinomycetota; class Actinomycetes; order Kitasatosporales; family Streptomycetaceae; genus Streptomyces; species Streptomyces sp. AMJ-169. Next base: position 239,510 of record NZ_JBVLTJ010000008.1, on the reverse strand, counting down.
CGCCCTGGCGCGGGGCCGCCGCCCTCCTGCACGCCCAGGCCGGCGACCTGACCACCGCCGAGTGGCTGGCCCGCGAGGAGCTGGAGTCGTCCCGGCTGTGGGGCGCGCCGCACAGTGTCGGCGCCGCGCTGCACACCCTGGCCCGCGTCACCCGGGACCGCCAGCGCCTGACCCTGCTGCACGAGGCGGTGGGCCTGCTGGAGAACTCGGGGGCGCGGCTGGAGCACGCCCGCGCCCTGCGTTCCCTGGGCCATGAGTTACAGAGCCTGCACAAGGTGCGCGACGCCCGCGAGCGGCTGCGCACGGCGCTCGGTCTCGCCGAGGAATGCGGGGCCCGGGCGCTGGTGGACGAGCTGCGCGCCGACCTCGCCTCGGCCGGCGCCCGCCCCCGGCGCGGCACGGAGACCGGCCTGGACTCGCTCACCCCGGCGGAGTACCGCACGGCGCTGCTGGCCGCCGAGGGCCTGACCAACCGGGAGATAGCCGACCGGTGCTTCGTGACCCGGCGCACCGTGGAGCTGCACCTCAGCCGGGTCTACCGCAAGCTGTCCGTCTCCGGCCGCAGCGATCTGCCCGCCGCCGTCGCGGGCTTCCCCTGGCCGGCGGACGCGGGGCGCGGGCCGGCCGTTCAGCGCGGCGCCAGGAAGGCCAGGACCAAGTCGACGCTCTGCCCGGTCAGTTCCGGTGTGACGGGTCCGTGACCGAACAGGGCCCGGTAGTAGAGCGGGGCGGCGAGCGCGTCGAGGACGAACTCCATGTCGAAGCCGGCCTGGATGTCGCCGCGTTCGGCGGCGGCGCGCAGCCGGCGCGCGGTGGAGGCGCGGCGCGGCCTGAAGACGGTTTCCAGGAACTCCTGGCGCAGTTCGGGCCGGCCGGCCGCGAGGTCGGCGACCAGGGCGGGCAGCACCAGGCTCACGCTCGTCGAGGTGAAGGCCTCGGTGAGCGTGCCGACGCCGGTGAGCAGGTCGGCCCGCAGGTCGCCGGTGTCGGGCACCGGGTCGCGGCCCAGCAGCGAGGCGACCGCCTCCGCGACCAGGTGCTGTTTCGAGGGCCAGCGGCGGTAGATCGCGGGCCGGTAGACCCCGACCCGCGCGGCGACCTGGCTGATGGTGACGCCCGCGTACCCGGTCTCCTCCAGCAGCTCCAGGGTGGCGCGCAGCACCGCCCGGTCGATCTGCGGGTCCTTCTTGCGGCCCGCCGTGCGCGGGGCGGGGGGTGTCGAGCTGGGGGGCACGGGGCGGCCTTCCGGTGCGGTGCGGGGGTTTACGCCTCCCAGTCTGCCCGCTGGGCCGGCCCGCCCCGGTCCCGGCCCGCCCCCTAAATGATTCAGTACGACTTGTATCGTCATCACGATTCCCGACGCCTCCCGCAGATCGGACGGCCCCCATGCCTCTCGACACCCCCGCCCCCGCCCCCGAGACGGACCACCCGCCCTCCCCCCGCTCCCCGGCCGCCGCCGGGCCGCTGCTGCTGGTCGCGCTGGTCCTGCTCGCGTTCAACCTCCGCTCCCCGATCACCTCGGTCGCCCCGCTGCTCGGCCCCCTCCAGAGCGATCTGCACCTGAGCACGACGGCGGTGGGCGTGCTCACCTCGCTGCCGGTGCTGTGCCTCGGGCTCTTCGCGTTCATCGCCCCGGGCCTGGGCCGCCGCTGGTCCTTGCGCACGCTGCTGGCGCTGTCCCTGGTCGTCCTGACCGTCGGCGCGCTGGTGCGCGGCGGTACGTCGGCCACCGCGCTGTTCGTGGGAACGGTGCTGGTCGCCGCGCCGATCAGCGTCGCCAACGTCCTCATACCGGGCCTGATCAAGCGCCGGTTCCCGCAGTCCGTGCCGCGGGTGTCCGCCCTCTACTCCAGCGCCCTGACCTTCGGCGCGGCGGGCGGTCCCGCGGTGGCGGTGCCGCTCGCGGAGGCGACCGGCTCGTCCTGGCGGACGCCGCTGCTGGTCCTCGTCGTCCCGCTGTCGGTGCTGACAGCCGTGGTGGTGCTGTTCGCCCTCGGCAAGGAGAACCCGGAGCCGGCCGCGGACTCCGGCGGCCGTCCCCCGCGGCTGTGGCGGGACTCTCTCGCCTGGCAGGTGACCGTCTTCTTCGGCGCGCAGGCCCTGCTGTCCTACACCGTCTTCGGCTGGCTCCCGAGCATCTGGCAGGACCGCGGGCTGAGCGCGACGTCCGCCGGGCTCGCCCTGTCGCTGTGCAACGCCGTGGGGGTGGTGGGCGCCTGGATCCTGGCCGCCGCCGGCCGCCGGCTGCCCGACCAGCGCCCGGCCGGCGTGACCGTCGCCTGCCTCACGGCGTGCGGCCTCCTCGGCGTCGTCCTCGGTCCGAAGCCGCTGCTGTGGCCGTCGGTCGCCGTGCTCGGCCTCGGGCTCGGCGCCGGGTTCGCGCTCGCGCTGAGCCTGTTCGCGCTGCGCGCCCCCGACCCGGCGACGACCGCGGCCCTCTCCGCGATGGGCCAGGGCATCGGCTACCTGATCGGCGTCCTCGGCCCGCTCGGCGCGGGCGCGCTGCACGACGTGACCGGCACCTGGACCTGGCCGCTGGCCCTCCTGCTGATCGCCTGCGCCGTGCAGATCGCGGTCGCGTTCAGCGCGGGGAGGGCCCGTACGGTCGGGGCGCGCTGATCAGGCGGCGGGCAGCAGCCGGGGCACCGCCCGTACATAGACGACCATCCCGATGACCTCCACCAGCGTCTGCGTCACGATCACCACCCCGGCGACGGCCAGCCCGTCGGGCAGCGACAGCGCGAGCGGGAGGACGACCAGGGAGTTGCGGGTCGCGCCGGTGAAGACGACCGCCCGGCTGTCGGGGACGTCGAGCCGGAAGAGCCGGGCGACCCCCAGCCCCGCGAACGCCATCACCAGCAGGAACAGGACGTAGAAGGGGACGACGCGCAGGACCTGCCCGAACGCGTCGTCCAGCTTCGGGACCTGGGAGGCGACGACGGTCAGCAGGGTCAGCGCCATCAGCGGCACCATGGCCGCCCCCGCCGCGCCCGCCGCCCTCCGCCCCACCGCGCTGCGGCCCGCCCAGGCCTGAGTGAGCCAGGCCAGCGCCAGCGGGACGACGATCAGGACGACGAACGCCTCGACGAACGGGCCCGCCTCCACGACTTTCGCCAGATCGGGCCCCATGAACAGGAACAGGAACCCCGGCAGCAGCGCCATCTGCGCGAGCAGCAGCAAAGGCGTGGCCGCCAGCAGCCGCTGACTCGCCCCGCCCGCCAGCCCGCTGAAGACGATCACATAGTCCACGCACGGCGCCAGCAGCACCAGCAGCACCCCCAGCCGCACCGCCCGCTCCCCGGGCAGCAACCCGGACATCGCGGCCACCACCAGCGGTACGACGACGAAGTTCACCACCAGCGCCGCCGCGAGGAAGCGCCCCGCCCGCAGCGAGCGCAGCAGTTCGGCGGCCGGGACCTGGAGGAACGTGACGTACAGCAGGGCGGCCAGCACCGGGTTGACGGCGTGTTCGAGGCCCGGCCCCGCCGCCGGGGCGATCCGGCCGACGAGCGCGCCGGCCGCGAGCGCGCCCACGTAGACGGCGACCTGATGCCGTTCCATGGCGTCGACCAGGCCGGATGGCTGTGACACGGTACGTGCTCCTCGCGGGACTCGTGGATCGGGCGGTGCCGGCCCAGTGAACCCGATGACCGGCCTGCGCCACCACCTCACCGGGAGGAGCACCGCGCTCAGTGCTCGTGCGGCCCCGCCCGGTGCACGGGCCCGTGCGCGTCGTCGCAGTGCTCCCCCGGCTCGCCCGTGCCCGCGCCGATCTGGAGCAACTCGGCCTCGCCCGCGCCGAGATGGTCCACCTGGAGCGTCGCGTGCCCGATGCCGTGCCGCTCGCGCAGCAGCCGTTGCAGGTGCCGCCGTACGGCGTGGCAGTCGCCGCCGGGTTCGACCAGCACGTGGGCGGACAGGGCGGGTTCGCCGGAGGTGATCGTCCAGACGTGCAGGTCGTGGATCTCCACCACGGCCGGCTGCCCGGCCAGTTCGTCCCCGATCGCGTCCGGGTCGAGCCCTTCAGGCGCCGCCTCCAGGAAGATCCGCCCGGAGTCGCGGACGAGCCCGTACCCGGCCTTGAACATCAGCGCGACCACGACGAGCGTGGCGATCGGGTCGGCCCGGGTGAAGCCGGTCAGGACGACGATCAGCGCGGCGACGGCGGTGCCGATGAACGCGAACAGGTCGTTGAGGATGTGCTGGTAGGCGCCCTCGACGTTGAGGGAGCCGCGGTTGGCCTGGGCGATGCACCAGGCGGCGACGATGTTGACGGCGATCCCGGCGAGCGCGGTGACCAGCATCAGCCCGCCCTCGACCTCGGCCGGACTGATGAGCCGCCGCACGGCCTCGTACGCCAGCCACGCCCCAAGAAGCAGCAGCGTCAGCCCATTTGCCTGGGCGGACAGGATCTCCGCGCGCTTCAGCCCGTACGTGAACCCGCCGCGCGCCGGGCGGGCGGAGAGCCGCATCGCGATGAGGGCGAGCACGATCGAGACGGCGTCGGTGAGCATGTGCGCCGCGTCGGAGATCAGCGCGAGAGAGCTCGCGACGATACCGACGACGACCTCGGCCGCCATGAACACGGTGATCAGGCCGAGCGCGATCGCCAGCCAGCGGCGGTCGGCGTCCGCCGAGACCCCGTGCGCGTGCCCGTGGCCCTCATGCCCGTGGCCCTCGTGGTGATGGTCACCCATCTCGTACAGCCCCCTCACATCGAGTGTCCGGACCCGAAGTGAAACGCATGACGGGGGCAATCGCCAAAGGCTGCACCGGTGACCGTTGTCATCACCGTTAACGAGCCCCTGACCTGCGGATATGCGGCGACGCGAGTTGGAAATGGGGCCGGTTTCCAGTACGCGGCCCCGGAGCCGTGCGGCGAGTTCAGGACGATCCTCGGCGGAAGAGCGCCATCCGGGCGCGCGGCGGCGGCTTTGTCGAGATCTCGGCCTAGGCCGCCGCCTATGCTCAGTGATCGTGCGGCCCGCCCCGATGACGTGTGACGGTCGCTCCGGGCGACGGCGCGCCGGGGCGGTCCTCGTGGTGCTGCTGACGACGCTGCTGCACCTGCTCGCGTGCGCGCACGGCCCGGTGGCGGCGGACGCGCTGCGCGCGGACAGTCTGCTGATCGCGGCGCCCGTCTCCTGCGACCCGGTCCAGGCGGCCCAGACCTCGCCCACGCGGGACGCGCACGGGCACTGCTGGGGTCTGGACGAGCCGACGACGCAGCCGCCGCGCACGGCCGGGCTGGCCGATCCGCCGGCCCCCGACCTGCTGGCCACCGCGCTGCTCGCCGCCCGCGCGCTCACCGCGCCGGCCGCGCTCCACCCGTCGCCGCCCACTCCCCCGGCCCCTCCCGCCGGCCAGCAGCGGGCCCGGCTCGGCGTGTGGCGGACCTGACCGGGCCGTCGCCCTCCCGGCGACCCGACGCTTCCGCCTTTTCCCCTACCGCACGGCCGCCGCCCGCACGCGCCGGCCGCAGGAGAAGCACGCCATGACGCGAACCCCCCACTCGGTGCCCCAGCTGCTGGCCGACGCCAAGCACCCCCTGCACACCCCGGCCGGACTGGTCGGCGACACCCCGGTGCTGTGGATCGGCGAGCCGTTCACCGCCGCCCACCGCGGCTTCTGGGCCAAGCTCGAAGGCCACAACCCCGGCGGCATCAAGGACCGCACGGCCCTGCACATGGTCCGGGCCGCCCGCGACCGGGGCGAACTCCTGCCCGGCGCCCGGATCGTCGAGTCGACGTCCGGCACCCTGGGCCTCGGCCTGGCCCTGGCCGGCGCGACGTACGGCCACCCCGTCACCGTCGTCACCGACCCCGGCATGGAACCCCTGATGACCGGCCTGCTCACCGCGTACGGCGCCCAGGTCGACCTCGTCGCCGCCCCGCACCCGGAGGGCGGCTGGCAGGAGGCACGGCGGCGGCGGGTCGCGGAACTCCTCGCCGCGCACCCCGGGTCGTGGTGCCCGGACCAGTACCACAACCCTGACAACGTCGCCGCGTACGCGCCCCTCGCGCATGAACTCCTCGCCCAGCTGGGCCGGATCGACACCCTGGTCGTGTCGGTCGGCACCGGCGGGCACTCGGCGGGGATCGCGTCGGTGCTGCGCGGCTACTTCCCCGGGCTGCGGGTCGTCGGCGTGGACACGACCGGCTCGACGATCTTCGGCCAGCCGGCGGCGACCCGGCTGATGCGGGGGCTCGGCTCCAGCATCTACCCGCGCAACGTGGACTACGGCCTCTTCGACGAGGTGCACTGGGTCGCCGCCCCGGAGGCGGTGTGGGCGGCGCGGCGGCTGGCGCGCGACCACTACGCGAGCGGCGGCTGGAGCGTCGGCGCGGTCGCCCTGGTCGCCCGCTGGCTGGCACGCACCCTGCCCCCGGAGGACCGCATCGTCGCCGTCTTCCCGGACGGCCCGCAGCGGTACGTGGGCACGGTCTTCGACGACGGCTACTGCGCGCGGCACCACCTCCTGGGCGCGGTACCGGCCGACGACCCCGACGAGATCTCCGCGAGCGCCGAGCGGACGGTCACCCGCTGGACGCGCTGCACCCACGTCGTCGACCCGCTCGGTCTCGCCGGGGCCGCCCGATGAGGCGGCTGTGGCGGCAGACCCGCTCCTTCCCGCCCGCCGTACGGCTGCTGATGGCCAACCAGTTCGCCATCAATCTGGCGTTCTACATGCTGATGCCGTATCTCGCGGCGCATCTCTCCGACGGGCTCGGGCTCGCCGCGTGGGCCGTCGGGCTCGTCCTCGGGGTGCGGAACTTTTCGCAGCAGGGCATGTTCCTGATCGGCGGGACGCTCGCGGACCGGTTCGGGTACAAGGCGCCCATCATGGCCGGGTGTCTGCTGCGGACGGTCGGGTTCGGGCTGCTCGGGTGGGTCGACAACCTGCCCGCGCTGATCGCCGCCTCGGCCGCGACCGGGTTCGCCGGGGCGCTGTTCAACCCGGCCGTGCGCGCGTATCTCGCCGTGGAGGCGGGCGAGCGGCGCGTGGACGCCTTCGCCACGTTCAACGTCTACTACCAGGCGGGCATGCTGCTCGGCCCGCTGGTCGGACTCGCCCTGCTGGCCGCCGACTTCACGCTGGTGTGCGCGGTCGCCGCGGGTATCTTCGCGGTGCTGACCGTGCTCCAGTGGCGGGCGCTGCCGGCCCGCCGGGGCACTGCGGCGGGCGCCCGGGAAAGCGTGCTCGCGCAGTGGCGGACGGTCGTCTCGAACCGGCCGTTCCTGCTGTTCTCGGCGGCGATGATCGGCTCGTACGTCCTGACGTTCCAGGTGTACCTGGCGCTGCCGCTCGCGGCGGACGAGGCGCTGGGGTCCAGGGGAACGGCGGTCACCAGCGGGCTGTTCGTCGTCTCGGCCGCCGTCGCCGTCGCGGGACAGCTGCGGCTCACCGGCTGGGCGAAGGGGCGGTGGCGGCCCGAGGAGGCGCTGGTGCGCGGGCTCGCCGCGATGGGGCTCGCGTTTCTGCCGCTGGCGTTCGCCCCGCCGGGGGCGCCGGTCGTCGTGCTGGTGTGCCTGGTCGCGGCGGTGGCGCTGCTCGCGGCGGGCTCGGCGGTCGTGTACCCCTTCGAGATGGACACGGTCGTCGCCCTCTCCGGGGACCGGCTCGTGGCGACGCACTACGGGCTGTACAACACCGTCTCCGGGCTGGGCATCACCCTGGGCAATCTGCTGACGGGCGCGCTGTGGGACTTCGCCGTCCGGCGTGACGCCCTGTGGCTGACGTGGCTCGCGCTGACCGTGACGGGCCTCGCGTGCGCGGCTTCGGTCGCGGCGCTGGCGCGGGGCGGCCGGCTGACGGCGCGGGAGCCGGTGCCGGCCTGACCCGCGCGGGCCGGCTCGTCCTCACCGGGGCGAGCCGGCTCCGTGCGGCTCCTCCCGCGCGTACTCCCCCGCGAGCAGCAGATAGCTGCTCGCGGTCCACGTGTACGCCCTGTCCCGCAGCCCCCTCCCGGTCTCAGCGTCGAAGTTCTCCGCGAACCCGTGTGTCTCGCACAGCGCGCGGAAGCGGGCGCTGATCTCGTCCGCGAGCCGCCCGTGCCCGGCCCGCCGCAGTCCGTCCTCGGCCAGGACGGTGACCGGGGCCCAGACCGGCCCGCGCCAGTAGCCGTCGGCGAGGTAGTGCGGCGAGCCGGTGTGCTCGGTGGCCAGGCCGTACGGGGTGAGGTGGGTCTCGATCCGGTCGGCGAGGGCGGTCGCGACCTCGGCGGGGAGGTGTTCGCCGAGCACGACCGGCATCAGGTCGAGGAGGCTCGCACTGCCCCAGGCGTCGCCGGTGCCGGCGGACCGGGCGACGAAGCGGTCCCCGGTCCACAGTTCGGCGAGCAGCGCGGCCTGAAGCGCGTCGGCCTCCCGCGTCCAGCGGTCCGGCTCGCCCAACTTGGCTGCCAGGACGGCGAGTTGGCGCAGCTGGAGGATGAGGAAGGCGCTCAGGTCGGCGGTGACGACGGCCCGGCCGGGGTCGAAGGTGGTCGCGTTGTCCCAGCCGCTGTCGTTGCCGTGCTGATAGTGCGGGAGCCGGCTGCCGGGCGCCCGGCGCGCGGTGAGCCAGAAGTCGGTCCAGCGGGACAGCCACCGGTAGGCGTCGGCGAGTTGAGTTTCGCTCAGCCGGGGCAGCAGGCGGCCGAGGGCCCAGCCGTGGACGGGCGGCTTGACGAAGTTGTGCAGCACCTCGGAGTGGGTCACCGAGTCGGGCAGCGCCCCGCTGTCGTCCTGGTGGTCGAAGGGCAGCGCGAACTGGTCCCACGCGAGGTCCGGGCAGCCCGGCGCCAGGGCGAGGGCGTTGAAGCAGTGGTCCCAGCTCCAGACCTTGTCCATCCAGTGCTTGGACATCAGCACGGCCGGCCGGGTGACGAATCCGGCCGGGCGCACGGTCGCCGACCAGACGACGTACGCGGCGAGTTCGGCCGCCGGAGTGCGGGCCGAGCGCCAGGGCGCGACCGCGTCGGCGAACTCCGCGAACGCCTTGCGGGCCCGCCGGACGACCTCGTCGAAGGGGGCGGACGGGGTGAACGGCGGCCGGGCGGTGCCGAGTTCCTCGATCGCCAGCTCCCAGTCCCCGGTGACGGCCAGACCCCGTCCTGCCTCGCCCAGGCTCTGGTCGCCGCTCACCTCGGCGAGGGTGCCGGACAGGACGGTGACGCGGTAGCGGCGGCCGGTCTCGTAGGAGGTGAAGACGTGCCCGCCGGTGGCCGGGTCGGTGAGGAAGTAGGTGCCGCTGAAGGGGGTGAGGGCGCGGGCGGCTGCGTGCACGGCGAGGCCGAGGCCGTGGCCCCGCAGCCGTACGGTGTCCGGGGTCTCGTAGGCGAGTTCGGCGCGGCCGGTCGCCGTGGTCCAGGTGAGCAGGGCCGGGGTCGCCTCGACGGCCGGCTCGGCGCGGGCGCCCGTGTCCGGGTGCAGCGGGGTCAGGCGCAGGACGGCGTGCATGCCGTTCTGGTGGGAGACGAGGTGCAGGTCGTCGGCGTGCCGCTGTTCCCCGGTGACCGGTGAGATGCCGAACCAGGAGCCGTGGGTGCTGAACGGGATGTCGTGGACGGAGAAGACCGGGGACATGGGGCTCGTTTCTGGAAGGGCTCAGGTTCTGCCGGCGGCCGGGCCCGTGCTGGCGCGCAGGGAGACGGGCGGGGCGAAGAGGTGGCGGCGGGGCGGGGTGTCGGGGCGGCTCAGCCGTTCGATCAGGAAGTCGACGGCTCGGCGGCCCATCTCCTTCGCGGGCACGTCGGCCGCGGTGAGCTGCGGGGTCACCGACCGCGCCCAGTGGCCCGCGACGACGCCGGCGACGGAGAAGTCGCGCGGGACGTGGCGGCCGGCCCGCGCGAGTCCCCGGTAGAGGCCGCCCAGCGCGGCCTCGTTGAGGGTGACCAGCGCGGTCGTCCCGGGTTCGGCGCGCAGGACGCGTTCCAGGCAGGCCTCGCCGGAGTCGGCGTCGTCGCCGCAGTCGTACGTGCGGGCCGTGAGCCCGCGTTCGGCGGCGGCCTTCGTGAAGCCGTCGAGGCCCCGGTGCGCCGACTCGTAGCCGGCGCGCAGGAGGTGTTCGGGCCGGTTGACGAGGGCGATCGTGCGGTGGCCGAGGTCGGCGAGGTGGTGGACGCAGGCCGCGGTGAGCGCGGTGTGGTCCAGGCCGACCCACCAGGTGTCGTCGGGGGTCGCGGTGCGGCCGACGGCGACGAACGGCAGGCCCTGGGCGGTGAGGTGGTCGACGCGGTCGTCGGCGAGGCGGATCTCCATGAGGATCACGCCGTCGACGCGCCGCTCCCCCAGGAGCCGGCGCAACGAGCGGTCGCCGGCCGGGGAGAGCAGGACGTCGTGGTCGTGGGCCGCGGCGGCCTCGGCGACGCTGCCGATGAAGTCGAGCTGCATGCCGGTGTAGTGGTCGCCGGCCGGCGGGAAGACCAGGCCGATCGTGCGGGTGCGGCCGTCGGCGAGGGCGCGGGCGCTGGCGTTCGGGCGGTAGCCCAGTTCGTCGACGACCCGCTGGATCCTGCGGCGGGTCGGCTCGGAGACGGGGCGTTTGCCGCTGAGGGCGTAGGAGACGGTGCTCCGCGAGACACCGGCCCGCTGGGCTATCTCACCGATGTTCACATGACTCCTCGGGAAGGGGACCGCCCGGTGTCGAACCGGTTCGCGTGAGGCGACGGTAGGAAGCGCCCCGGAGCCTGTCAACTCCCTTGCCGAAGCTTGGGTGTTCCTGGCGGGAAGGCTCATCGAACCGGTTCGACCCGCGCGGCCGTCACTCCAGCAGGTGGCGCCAGCGTTCCGCCGATGCGGCCAGGTCCTGGGCGACGCGTTCCAGGAACTCCCCCGACCTGCCCAGCCGGCGGCCCGCCGGGGTGTCGGGGCCGAGGAGTTCCGCGGCCCTGCTCACCGCCTTCGCGGACTCCAGGTCCCGCCAGGCGCCGGTCGCGAGGGAGCGGTAGCAGGCCTGGTCCTCGACGACGTAGACGTACCGGCGGCGCGGGTCGCGTTCGCGGCGGACGTAGCCGCCCCGGACCAGGCGGGTGAGGGCCGCGGACACCGCCGCGTGGCTGACCGGGAGGCTGCGGGCCAGGTCGGCGGCGGTGGAGCGGCCGGCCTCGGAGAGGAGGAGGGCGGCGTGGACGTGGGCGGTCGTCCGCGTGAGCCCCGTTCTGGCCAGCCGTTCGACCAACTCCCGCAGCGCGTCGTCGGCCTGGGAGCCCGGTTCGCGCGGCTGCGCCATCCGGATCGCCTCCCGTTTGCGCCGGCGCATCGCCTGCTGGGCGTCCTCGGGCTGGTAGCCGGCGGGGCCGCTGTTGCGGGCGATCTCACGGGTGACGGTCGAGGTGGGCCGGCCGAGGCGGCGGGCGATCTCGGCGTACCGGAGCCCGTCGGCGAGGCCGGCGGCGATGTGGCGGCGGTCCTGGAGGGTGAGCTGTCCTGCTGGCATGTCGGCAGTATTGCCTTTGCGGGCCGCGTACTTGCGCGAGATGGGGAAGAAAGCACGCGGCGGCCGGGACGCGCGAGGTCAGGGTAGGGCCTTGGCCCGGTGTGCGGAGGGTGAACGGCTGATCCTGCGGGAGACGGCTGGGGCGTGCGGGACGCTTGCGGCATGGCGGTTCCAGCGGAAGACAGCTCCTTCATCGGCAGGGCACGGGAGTGGGAGGTGGTCGGGGCGGCGTTGCGGGAGCGGCGGCTGGTGACGCTCACGGGTCCCGGCGGGGTGGGCAAGACGCGGCTCGCGCAGCGGGTCGTGAGCGTAGGCCTGCCGGGGTACGGCGGTGAGGTCGGGTGGGCCGACCTCTCGCCGCTCTGCGGTCCGGAGGCGCTCGCCGCGACGGTCGCGGGCGCGCTCGGGCTGTCGGACCACACCCCGTGGCTGCCGGTGGACGCCGTCTGCTCGTGGGTGGGCGGGCGTCAGGTGCTGCTCGTGCTCGACTCCTGCGAGCGGCTGCCGGCCGAGTGCCGTGACCTGGCCGTCGATCTCCTCACCACCTGCCCGGACCTGCGCATCCTCACCACCAGCCGGGAGCCGCTCGGCGCCCCCGCCGAGACGGTGCTGCGCATCGCGCCGCCGCAGTCCACGGACGAGGCGCTGGCCCTGTTCGCCGACCGCGCCGCCGCGGCGGGCGCCCCGCTGAAGAGCGACGAGGATGTACGGCTGGCCCGGGAGCTGTGGGCGGGGCCGGGGCGGCGCTGGAGCTGCGCGAGACCTGTACGGCGGCGCGGGAGTACTGGACCCGGTCGTACGTGGACCACCGGCTGGCCCTGATCGCCGTCCTGGAGGGCCGCACCGAGGACCGCCCGGCGGCGCGCGCGGGGGACCGTTGCCGTGAGCCCTAGGTGTCGTCGTCCTTGCCGAGTTCGGCGGTGAACTGGGCGCCGGTCAGGAGCGCGAGGTTGGACAGCCAGAGCCAGAGGAGGAAGACGACGGCGCCGGCGAGGGAGCCGTAGAGCCTGCTGTACGCGCTGAGGGTGGCGGTGTAGAAGGCGAAGCCGGCGGAGACCGTCAGCCACAGGATCGCGGCGAGGGCGCCGCCGGGGAGGCTGCGGGAGCGGCGGCGGACGGGGGCGGGGCCGGTGTGGAAGACGACCACGACCAGCAGGGCGACCAGGCACAGCAGGACCGGCCAGCGCAGGAGGTTCCAGGCGAGGGCGGCCGTGCTGCCGAGGCCGAGCAGCCGGCCGACCGCCTCGGCGAGCGGGCCGGTGAGGAGGAGGGCGAGGGAGCCGGTCAGGAGGAGGGCGAGCAGGGCGAGCGCGGTGAGGGCGATGCGGTGGGCGCGGCGCCAGGGGGAGCGCTGGTCCTCGACGCGGTGCATGCGGTGCAGGGCGCGGCGGAACACGGCGAGATAGCTGGACGCCGACCACAGCGCGCTCACCGTCCCGGCCACCAGCAGCGGCCACGCGCCCCCGTCCGCGCCCAGCATCCGCGACAGCGCGGCGTGCAGGTCGCCCGCGGACTCGGCGGGCGCGTAGGCGGTGACGTGCGTGACGAACTTCTCGGCCGTACCGGGGCTGACCATGCCGAACGTCAGCACCGTCACCAGCAGCGCGGGCAGCACGGCGAGGATCGCGTAGTACGTCAGGGCCGCCGCGTAGTCGGAGATGTCGTCGTTCCACAGCGACGCGGGGGTGCGCCGCAGCGCCGGCCACCACCCGAGGGCGGTCCGGCTGCGGACGGGATGGACGTCAGCGGCCATGACCCCTACCGAAAACCCTCACCCTAAACCTGAGGGTGAGATCAACTCCCCGGCCCATGTCGACGCCCTTCCTCCTCAAGACACCTCCATCCTTCCTGACGGTGACGCGCCTGCCCGGAAAAGGTATCGGCTAACACGAACCCCACCGACTCGCACATACTTGCGTGATACTGCAACTAATGGCGTCCGATACTCGTCTAGCTCAGCGTAAGAGGCCCCGGTGTCCAAGTGAGTGCCGGTTCGGGCGGTGGAGCTAGTGAGTGGGAGCGGCGGATGCGAGAGCGGCGGGCGGTGCCTGTGGAGGGCGGGGAGCAGTGGGCGTACGGGCCGGTGCAGGGGCGGCAGGGGCATCGGCGCGCTGATGCGCCGGTGCGGCCCGGACCGGCCCGGGCCCGGCGGAGCGGGGCCTTTCGCAGAGGCGTCGGGGTGACTCTGCTGGTGCCGCCGGCCGTCGGTGCCGGCGTGGACGTCGTGCGCGGGAGCGGGCTCGGGGCCGGGCTCGCGGTCGGGGCCGTCGTCGGGTCGGTGTGGGCGGCCTCGCTCGCGGCGCGCCGGGGTGCGCTGTGGTGGCTGGTGCCGCTGCCGGTGCTCGCGACGGCCGTGGTGACCGGCGGGGCCGAGCTGCTCACCGGCTCCGACGGCACGCTCACCACGCAGCTGATCCGCGGCGCGGTCGCGGCGTTCCCGGCGATGGCCGCCGGGACGTGCGCGGTGCTGCTCGTGATCGCGGTGCGGGCGGCGGGCGGGAGGAGCCGTCGTGTCTGACGTACGCGCCCCCTGGGCCACCGCGCTGCGCGGGCTGGTGTGGACGGTGTCGGTCGCGCTGCTGATCGGCTGCGGGGTGACGTGGTGGGCGTACCACTCGCTGACCGACGGGCTGACCACCTCCGACGCGCTCGACAACATCGGCAAGCGGCCCGGCCATCTGGACGACTCCGTCAACCTGCTGCTCATCGGCCTGGACTCGCGCAAGGACATGAACGGAGGCGACCTGCCGAAGGAGTTCGTGCAGGACCAGCTGCACGCCGGGTCCAGCGACATCGGCTACTACAACACCAACACGCTGATCCTGATGCACATCCCGAAGGACGGCGGCAAGGTCCAGGCGTTCTCGATCCCGCGCGACGACTACGTCCGCACCCTCAACGGCGACGGCTCCGTCCAGGGCCACTACAAGATCAAGGAGGCGTACGCCAACGCGTACACCACCGCCCATGACAAGGCCGCGACGCAGGGTCTGAAGGGGGCGGAGCTGGAGGCGAAGGCGCGCGAGGCCGGCCGGGAGGCGACGCTGGCGACCGTGCAGGACTTCACCGGCGTGAGCGTCGACCACTTCGCCGAGGTCAACCTCCTCGGCTTCTACGACATCGCCAAGGTCCTCCAGCCCATCCCGGTCTGCCTCAACCACGCGGTGCGGGACCGCTATTCGGGCGCCGACTTCCCCGCGGGCCCCTCCGAGCTGGACGCCAGGCAGGCCCTGGCCTTCGTACGGCAGCGGCACGGTCTGGAGGGCGGCGACCTCGACCGCACCCGCCGCCAGCAGGCGTTCATCTCCAGCGTCACGCACAAGCTCAAGACCGAGGGCGTGTGGGGCGACCTGGGCAAACTCCAGGGCCTGTTCGGCGTGGTGAAGAAGGACGTCGTCCTCGACAACTCCTGGAACGTCCTGGACTTCGCCCGCCAGGCGCCCAATCTGACCGGCGGCAACGTCGTCTTCCACACCCTGCCGATCACCGGCTTCGCGACCCGCAACCGGGAGTCGGTGAACCTCGTCGACCCCGACCGCGTCAAGCAGATCGTCCAGCAGGCGTTCGGGACGAGCGCCCAGCCGTCCGCCGCCGCCTCGGCCGCCGGGCCCGACCCGGACGCCGCGCGGACCACGGTCGACGTCCTCAACGGCAACGGCGCCCACGGCGCGGCCGGCACCGAGCTGGACGCCCTGACCGCGCTCGGCTACATGGCGGGCAGCGTCGGCAACGCGGCCCAGCAGTCGACGACGGCCGTCTTCTACGGCAGCGGCGCGGGTGACGCGGCGCAGCGGATCGCCGGCCACCTGAACGCGGGCTCGGCGACGGCGAGTCCGGGCGTCCCTGCGGGGCACGTCAGGGTCGTCATCGGCCGGAACTGGACGGCGCCGGCGGCCGGCGGCGGCAAGAGCGACGGCGGTGCGGCGGCGAAGCCGGCCCCGTCCACGACGCAGGACTCGGGCCCGGCGGTCCGGGCGGGCGGGGTGCCGTGCGTCAACTGACCCTCACAGAGCCGCACGTCAACTGAGGCTCACATAAACGACATCGGGTTTTCTTCACTGTCCCTTCGCAGCTTTCTGATGTCATGCTCCCCCTCAAGAGGTGTGATGTCCGAGGTGGGTGCGACAGCTGATGCGGCGTGCCCGCCGCCTCTTCATGTCAACCCCCCGCACGCGAACCGAAGGCTCCGGAACACCCGATGATCGATACAGCTGTGGACACGTCCGACTCGTTCCTCCCGGGCGGCCGGCGGCGCCACCGCAAGCCCAAGGCGGCGGGCCCCGGCCTGCGCCGCGCCCTCGTCCTCGCGATGGCCCTGCCGGTGGCGTCCGCCGCCCTCGCCGGGCCGTCGGCCTTCGCCGCGGACAAGGGCACGACGGCGAAGACGGCCGCCGAACTCGACGCCGACGACCAGCAGATGGCCGCGAACCTGGAGACCCGCGTCCTGGACCAGCGGCTGGGCACGGACGTCAGCGGCGTGGTCCTCGACGCGGAGTCGGACACCACGATCTGGGGCCACAACGCGTCGACCGCGCTGATGCCGGCGTCCAACGCCAAGCTCGCCACGTCGACCGCGGCCCTCACGGTCCTCGGCCCGCACCACCGCTTCACCACCAAGGTCGTCTACGGCGACGGCACCCTCACCCTCGTCGGCGGCGGCGACCGCACCCTCACCACCGCCGACCTGACCGAGCTGGCCAAGACGGCGGTCGCCGGGCTGAAGGCGGCGGGCCTGACGTCGGTGAAGGTCGCCGTCGACGACAGCCTCTTCCCCGCGCCCAGCCTGGCCAACGGCTGGAACGAGGGCTACTACCCCGACAACATCGCCCCCGTGCGCGCCCTCGTCGTCGACGGGCACGGCGTCCAGGACACCTCCCTCGACGCCGGCCAGGTCTTCGCCCAGCAGCTCGCCGCCCAGGGCGTCACGGTCACCGGCGACGTCACCCGGGCCACCGCGAGCCGTACGGACGTGCCCGTCGCCCGGCACCGGTCGGCGCCGCTGTCCGACATCGTCCACACGATGCTCAAGCAGAGCGACAACAACATCGCCGAGACCCTCCTGCGCGCCACCGCCCTGGCCGCCGGCCGCCCCGCGACCTTCGAGGGCGGCACCGAGGTCGTGCGCGACGTGCTGAGCCGGGTGTACGGCGTGTCCCTCGACAACTTCGAGATCTACGACGGCAGCGGGCTGTCCCGCGCGGACCG
This sequence comes from Streptomyces sp. AMJ-169, assembly GCF_055597585.1. Lineage (NCBI taxonomy): Bacteria > Bacillati > Actinomycetota > Actinomycetes > Kitasatosporales > Streptomycetaceae > Streptomyces > Streptomyces sp. AMJ-169. Next base: position 222,886 of record NZ_JBVLTJ010000008.1, on the reverse strand, counting down.
CATCCCGGCCGCGACCCTCGCCGAGATCCTGGAGGTGGCGACCCGCCCCGAGCACGCCCGCGTCCTGGGCTCGATCATCGACGGCCTGCCCATATCCGGCGAGGCGGGCAGCACCCTCGGGCCGGAGTGGGGCCGCTTCGACGACCCCGACTCCAAGTGCGCGGTCGGCAAGGTGCACGCCAAGACCGGCACCCTCACCGGGGCGATCGCGCTGAGCGGTCTGACGCAGGGCAAGGACGGCAAGTGGAAGGTGTTCTCCTTCGTGGAGAACAACTCCACCGCCGCCCCCAGCAGCATCAAGGACGCCATGGACGGCCTCGCGGCGACCGTGAACGGGTGCTTCGCATAAGGTCCTTGACTGTCCCACGGTGACGTCACGCAGGGACGGGTTCTCGCAGGTCAGGGGCGTGCGCGTCCCAGGATCCCGTCAGCTGCGGCCAAGGCGTGGCGCGCCGGGCCTCCGGGCCTCGAAGATCGACGGCGTCGGCATTCAGGCCCGGAAGAAAGTCCAGGAATGCAGCTTCGAAAGACCATGGCCTCGCTGGCGGTCGCCGTGACGGCGCTCGCGGGCACCCTTCTCCTGCCCGGCACGGCGAGCGCGTCCACCGGTGGCGGCTGCTACACGGCGAGCGCGGGCGGGAACACCGTCGAGCCCTGTATCAGCGCGAGCGGGCACTACGCCGAGCCCGACGGGTACATCATCAAGAACACCGGGTGCGCGTCGGCGTACATCGAGGTTCTGGTGTCCGGCAGCGAGAAGCGGGTGGCCGAGCACAGTGTCAGCTGCTCGCTCGGCCACAAGGGCCCGTTCCCGTATCTCGCGACGAACGGCGAGCAGTTGGAGACTCAGCTGATCACGCTGGACTCCTCCGGCATCGTGATCGCGTCCGTCATCGGCCGGTCCGTCACCGTCTCCTGGTGACACCGTGCCCCGGCGCTCCGGCGCCGGGGCTACGGCGTGCGGAACCCCTGGAAGGTCACCTTCTTGCGGGTCTCGAACCCGAGCCGCTCGTACAGCGCGAGCGCGACCGTGTTGGCCTCGGCCGCGTGCAGGAAGGGCCGTTCGCCCCGTGCGCTGATCCGCGCGGTCAGCTCCCGCACCAGGCGCGCCGCGTGGCCCTGGCCGCGCGCGTGGGGGGCCGTGCAGACGGCGCTGATCTCGGTCCACCCCGGTGGCCGCAGCCGCTCGCCCGCCATCGCGATCAGACTGCCGCCGGCGTCCCGGATCCCGAGGTACGTGCCGAGTTCGAGGGTGCGCGGCCAGAAGGGGCCGGGTTTGGTCAGCTCGACGAGGGCGAGCATCTCGGGCACGTCGGCCGGCCCCAGCTCGCTCACGCCGTCCCCGGCCGGCGCCGGTCCGCCGGTCCAGATCAGCTGGCGTCCTTCGAGGGAGAAGACCGGCTCCCAGTCGGCCGGCGGGAGCGCCGGGCAGCTGAACATGTCGGCGAAGGCGTCCTGGCCGAGCAGTTCGGCGAGGTCCGCCCAGTCCTCCTTGTCCGCGTCGGCGGGCAGCGCGGAGAAGGTCGCGACGCCGGTGAGGTAGGTGGCGGCGCGGCCGAGCCGGCGGCCGAGGCGGGCGTGGTGGGTACGGAGCGACTCCCCCACCGGGTCGTCGAGAGCGGTGACGTCATGGTCCACTGTGGTGCTGGGCCTTCCATCCGGACTGCGGTGATGATCTGGACCGCCAGGATGCCACCTGCCCGGCGGACCGCCCCCCGGCCGCCCGCTCTCCCCATGCCGTACTGTCAATTTGAAGATGTCTTCAAGTTGACTTGATCATCCAGTGGGAGGGGTCGTCCGGGTGGGTGGTTTCACCGAGGCGTTGCGGGAGCGGGTAGAGGTGGCGCGGGAGCGGGTGGCGGCGGCCGTGCGGGACGAGGACGTGTACGAACTGGCGGCGGCGCAGGACGAGTTGGACGACGCCGTACGGATCGCGCGGGAGCACGGGGTGGCGGTCGGCCCCGGTGGGGAGGGCGCCGCCGGGTGAGCCTACGGCTCCTCCCCCGTCGCCCGCAGATCCGCGAGCAGTTCGGCCTGTCCCGCCAGCACTCCCGAGAGGATCGTCCGCGCCACCCGCAGCAGTTCCGCGACGTGAGGGCTCGTCAGGGAGTAGTACACCGTCGAGCCCTCCTTCCGCGTCACCACGAGGTTCGCCCGCCGCAGCACCGCCAGCTGCTGGGAGAGATGCGCCGGTTCCAGGCCGACCTCGGGGAGGAGTTCGGCGACGGCGTGCTCGCGCTCGCTGAGGAGTTCGAGGACGCGGATGCGGGCGGGGTGGCCGAGGGTCTTGAAGAACTCGGCCTTGAGCTGGTACAGCGGGGCGCTCATCGGCCCGCCCCCGTCCCACCCGCCGGGCGGTCCGGCCGGGCACCTTGCGTCCATCTGCTCGTCACACACATGTGGCCCATCCTCCCCCACGGCGCAGAGTGGGCCGTCAGCCGAGGGCGGGCTCCCGGTCGGGCTGGTCGAGGGCGGTCATCACCTCGTACTCCGGGGTGCCCGGCGCCGCGTGATAGGCGACGAGGCGCCGGCCGGCGGGGCCGTCGAAGGTCAGGGAGTGGTAGCCGAGCCGGAACGTGCCGGCGACGGGGTGGTGGAACAGCTTGCTGCCGTGGGTGCGGCCCATGACGTCGTAGTACTCCCACAGGAGGGCGAACTCGGGGCTCTTGACGAGGAGTTCGTCGACGAGCGCGACGAGGCCGGGGGCGTCGGGCTCGACGCCGGCGAGGGCGCGCAGCCGGGCCACGGTGCCGCGGATCTGGTACTCCCAGTCGTCGAAGAGGACGCGCGCGGTGGGGTGGAGGAAGACGTAGCGGACGATGTTGCGCTGTCCCTCGGGCCAGTCCGCGAGGCCCGCCAGGAGGTTCAGGCCGCTGGGGGTGGCGGCGATGAGGTCCATCGTGCGGCTGACGACGTGCACGGGGTGGGGCCGCATGCTCTCCAGGAGGAGTCCGAGCCCGGTGTCGGCGGTCCGCGCGAGGTCGGCGGCCGGTGGCGTGTTGCCGCGGCCCCGCGCCGCGCGCGCCGCGAGGTCGCGCAGGTGGGCCAGTTCGGGGCTCTCCAGGAGCAGCGCCGCGCCGAGCGCATCGACGACGGAGGGGCTGGGGTTGGTCTCCTTGCCGCGTTCGAGGCGCGTGTAGTAGTCGATGCTCACCCCGGCCAGCGCCGCCAGCTCCTCCCGGCGCAGGCCCGGTGTCCGCCGTATCCCCGTCCCCGCAGGCAGTCCCACGTCCGCCGGTGTCACCCGCCCTCGTCTCGCCCTCAGGAATACCCCCAGTTCGCTGTTGCTGCGCCGTTCACGTGCCATGCCTTCCAGTGTCGCTCGCCCTGACCTGCGCGGCAGCCGCGAGAGGTGCCCTGATGCACCCCTTGACGCGTCCGGGGCGAGCGGCTTTGGACAGGCGGCGGGCGGCGCGATCGTCTCCAATGGAAGGCCCGGGAGATGGGACACACCGATGCGTCTGACCGACTGGCTCGGCCGCGCCGCCGACGCCATCGCCGACTGGCAGCACACCCACGGCCCGGTCCCTGACCACCCGAGCACCGCCGTCGACGAGCGCGCCCTGGCCGACGCGTTCGCCGAGCTCACCGGCCGGCTGCGCGCCAGCTACCCGTTCTTCCACCCCCGCTACGCCGGCCAGGTGCTCAAGCCCCCGCACCCGGTGGCGGTCGTCGGCTACACGGCGGCGATGCTGATCAACTCCAACAACCACGCCCTGGACGGCGGCCCGGTCACCTCCCGGCTGGAGGAGGAGGTGATGGCCCAGCTCGCCGGGTTCTGGCAGGTCCCGGGCGCCCTGGGCCATCTCACGACCAGCGGCACCCTCGCCAACCTCGAAGCCCTCTACGTCGCCCGCGAGAGCCACCCCGGCCAGGGGATCGCGCACAGCTCCGACGCCCACTACACGCACGCCCGCATGTGCCACCTCCTCGGCATGGAGGCGCACCCGGTGCCGGTCGACGCGCGCGGCCGGATGGACACCGACGCACTCGCCGGGCTCCTGGCCAGTGGCCGGATCGGGACCGTCGTGGCGACCATGGGGACGTCGCCCCTGGGCGCGGTCGACCCGCTGCACACCGTCGTCGCGCTCGCCCGCCGGCACGGCGCGCGGGTGCACGTGGACGCGGCCTACGGCGGTTTCCACCGGCTCCTGGCCGAGCCCGGCATCGGCCTCCTGGACGACCTCGCGCCCTGGCGGGCGCTGTCCGCGTGCGACTCGCTCGCCGTCGACCCGCACAAGCACGGCCTCCAGCCGTACGGCTGCGGCGCGGTGCTGTTCGCCGATCCGGAGGTGGCCCGCTTCTACGGGCACGACTCGCCGTGCACGTACTTCTCCTCCCCGGACCGCCACCTGGGCCAGATCAGCCTGGAGTGCTCGCGCTCCGGGGCGGCGGCAGCGGCCCTGTGGCTGACGCTGCGGCTGTTCCCGCTCACCCCGGGCGGCCTCGGCGCGGTCCTCGCCGCCGGCCGCCGGGCCGCCCTGGACTGGGCCGAGAGAATCGGGCGCTCGCCGGTGCTGGAGCTGTACCAGCGGCCCGACCTGGACATCGTCACGTACTTCCCGCGCGCCGTGACCGCGCTGGGCGCCCTCGGCTCGGTGGTGCCGGAGCTGGTGGAGCGCGGCGCGCGGGACCCGGCCGACCCGGTGTTCCTGAGCGCGCTGCGGGTGGACGCCGACGCCGCCGTCCGCAGGCATCCCCGGCTGACGCGCGACCGCGAGGAGACGTACGTGCTGCGCAGCGCGCTGATGAAGCCGGAGGCGGAGCCGTACGTGCCTGTTCTGCACCGGCGGGTGGAGGAGCTGGTGCGCGCCGGGATGGCCGGCTCTCCGTACCCGATGCGCCGCCCGCGATGAGCGGTCCCCTGCTGTCCCTTCCCCCGGCCCAGTCCCTGCCCGCGTCCCTGGCCCGGCTGCCAGGACCCGGCCCGCTGGCGCCGGCCGGCCGCCGTACCCGGGCGGGGACCGCGCAGGAGCAGGCGTACGACCGGTACTTCGGGGTGTGCCGGCGCTCCGGTGATCCGGCGGCGCTGCTGTACCGGGCGCTGCGGCAGGCGCTGGCCGCGCCGGAGCTGGCCTCGCCCCGGCTGCGGGCCGTGTCCCGGCTGCTCGGCCCGGTGCTGCCGGTGCCGTGGCCCGAGCCCGCGCCCGCGGCGCCGTCCGCGCAGGGCCGCTGGATCGCCGGGCACCGGCTGTTCTTCGTGCTGACCCAGCTGACCACGGTGGCCCTGCGGGACGCCCGCGGGGCCGCCGACCACCGCGCCCCCGCCCTGACGGCGGCCCGGCTGCTGCGCGCGGGCGCCGAGGCGCTGCGGCTGACCGCCGCCTTCCCCGCCGAGCGCTACCGCTCCCGCGTACGGCCCTCGATGAGCCCGCCGGGCGCGCCCGAGGGGTTCTCGGGGCTGTGGTCGGCCGATCACCGGGTGCTGGTGCGGGAGTTGCGCGTGTGGGGCGCACATCACCTGCGGGTGTGCGCCGGCCCCTGCGCGGCGCAGGGCCGGCTGGTCGCGGCGCTCACGGAGGTCCATGACGCGCATCACGGCGTCTGCGCACGGTTCGTGGGCCCCCGGCCCTCGCTGCTGGGCGGCGCCGAGGACGCGCTGACGACGCTGGAGCGGCTGTCGCGGACCCGGCGGCGGGCGCTGTCGCCGGAGGGCGGGGAGCCGGGGCCGACGGCAACCTGACCGCTGGGTCAATTTCCGTGCTACGGTCGGCCGTATAACCTGACCGCCGGGTCAGGTTAGCTCTGGACCCGAAGGGAACCCCCATGTCCAAAGTGATCGCCGTCTTCGGCGCGGGCACCGGCCTCGGTGTCGCCGTCGCCCGCCGCTTCGGCCGCGAAGGCTTCCGCGTCGCCCTCGTGGCCCGCCGCAAGGACCGCCTGGAGACGCTGGCCGCGCAGCTGGAGGAGGACGGCGTCGAGGCCGCCGCCTTCCCCGCCGACCTGTCCGACCCGTCGGGGGTGCCCGCGCTGATCGGCGCGATCCGCGAGCGCTTCGGGCGGATCGACGTCGTCGAGTACGGCCCCCTCGGCGGCGACACCGCCTTCACCCCGGCCGCTCAGCTCGACGCGGCGACGGTGGAGTCGTTCACCGGGCTGCTCCTGCTGACCCCGGTCGAGGTGTTCCGCGCCGTCCTGCCGGAGCTGGCCGAGCGCGGGGACGGCGCGCTGCTGATGACCACCGGCTACACGGCCGTCCGGCCGACGCCGCGGCTCAGCGGCCCTGGCCCGGTGATGGCCGCCGCGCGCAACTATGTGTACGCGCTCAACGGGGAGCTGGCCGGGAAGGGGGTCTACGCCGGCACGCTCAGCGTCGCGGCGATGATCACGGGCAGCGAGGCGGCGCAGGCCCTCGAGGCGCGCGGCTCCGAGGGGGCGGCGGATCTGGCGGGGTTCCCGGTCGCCGATCCGGCCGAACTCGCCGAGCTGTACTGGGACATGTATGTGCGGCGGGACCGGGTGGAGCAGGTGTTTCCTGTGGAGCTGGCGACGGCCTGACGCCCCCCAGGAGTCGGCTCAGCTCCCGGAGGTTCGGTCCCCGGAGGTTCAGTCCCGGAAGCTCAGTCCCCGGAGGTTCAGTTCCCGGCGGCTCGGCCCCCGGAGGCCCGGTCCCCGAACATGAGCACCGGCTTGACCGCCGTCCCCTCCCGCATCCCCGCGACCGCGTCCGCGATGTCCTCGAACGGGAACGTGCTGACGATCCGTTCGAGGGGGAGGCGGCCCTCGCGGTGGAGGGCGATCAGCTCGGGGATGAACCGGGACGGCAGCGAGTCGCCCTCGATCACGCCGTGCACGCGAACTCCCTTGTGCAGCAAGGGCATCACGTCGAAGCTCAGCTCCGTGCCGAGGCCGAGCAGCGCCAGATTCCCCAACGGCCGCAGCGCGCCCACCGCTTGGCGGACCGCCTCGGGACGGCTGGTGGTGTCGACGACGTGATGGGCGCCGCCCGCCGTGAGGTCGCGGAGGCTGTCGGCGAGGTCGGGAGCGGGGGCCAGCGCCGCCTGGGCGCCGAGTTCCAGCGCCAGTTGACGCCGGGAGGCGACCGGATCGACGCCGATGACCTCGCAGCCGACGGCGACGGCGGCCATGAGCGCGCTGAGTCCGACGCCGCCGCAGCCGATGACGACCAGGGAGTCGCCGGGCCCGGGCCGCAGCCGGTTCAGGACGGTCCCGGCGCCGGTCTGGACCCCGCAGCCCAGCGGCGCGGCGAGGTGGGCGGGCAGATCGGCGGGGACCTTGACGGTGTTGCGTACGTGGGCCAGGGCGTGGGTGGCGAAGCTGGACTGGCCGAAGAAGACGCCGTGCACGGGGGCGCCGGCGCGGGAGAGCGGGGTGGTGCCGTCGGGCCGGGTGCCGGAGGCGTTCAGCGCGTACATGGAGTGGCAGTAGGCGGGCCGGCCGGCCGCGCACTGTTCGCAGGCGCCGCAGCTGGTGAAGGTCAGGCACACGTGGTCGCCGGGCCCGAGCCCGCGCACCCCGGCGCCGACCGCCTCGACGACTCCGGCCCCCTCGTGCCCGAAGACCATCGGCAGCCGCTCCCGCGACCAGCCGGCCTGGGCGCTGAGGTCGGAGTGGCAGAGCCCGGCCGCGACCATCCTGACCAGCACTTCTTCGGCGCGCGGCGGTTCGAGGTCGACGTCCTGTACGACGAAAGGGCCGCCGGGGGTCTCGGTGAGGGCCGCTCGGATGCGCATACCGGGTCTTCCTTCCGCCGCGCGGGTCCGGAGGAGACCCTGCCAGAACGGCCCCCGCGCGGGCGGGACGGACCCGGCCGGTTCACCCGCCCGATTCACCCCGCCGGGATCACCCGTACGGGAGCCCCCTCCAGATAGGCGGTGATGTCCTCGACGGCGTGCGTGTAGAAGGTGCGGTAGTTGCGCTCGGTCACGTACCCGATGTGCGGGGTCGCGAGCACGTTCGGCAGGGTGCGCAGCGGATCGTCGGCGGCCAGCGGCTCGGTCTCGAAGACGTCGAGTCCGGCCCCGGCGATCCAGCCCTCGCGCAGGGCGCGCAGCAGCGCCTCGCGGTCGACGATGGCGGCGCGGGAGGTGTTGACGAGGTAGGCGTGGGGCCGCATCGCGCGCAGCTCCGGTTCGCCGAGGAGCCCCCGGGTGCGGTCGGACAGCACGAGGTGGACCGACACGAAGTCGCTGCGGGCCAGCAAGTCCTCTTTGCTCGCCGCCAGTTGAACCCCGGCGTCGGCGGCGCGCTGGGCGGTGAGGTGCTGGCTCCAGGCGAGCACCTCCATCCCGAACGCGGCGCCCACGCGGGCGACTTGGCTCCCCAGCCGGCCGAGCCCGAGCAGTCCGAGGGTGCGCCCGTGCAGGTCCTGTCCGACGGTCGACTGCCACGGCCCGTTCTCCCGCACCGACCTGCTCTCGGCGGTGAGGTGCCGGGCGAGCCCGAGCAGCAGCGCCCAGGTGAGTTCGGCGGGCGGCGTCGCGTCCACCCCCGTACCGCACACGGTGACGCCCCGCGCGGCAGCCGCCGCGAGGTCGATGGAGGCGTTGCGCGTACCGGTCGTCACCAGCAGCCGCAACTTCGGCAGCCGGGCGAGGAGTTCGGCGCCGAAGGGGGTGCGTTCGCGCATGGCGACGACGATCTCGCAGTCGCCGATCTCGGCGGCGAGCCGGTCGGGGTCGACGACGTTCTCCCGCAGCACCCGCACCTCGGCGCGCCCGGCGAGCGGGCTCCAGTCGGCGGACGTGAGCGCGACGCCCTGGTAGTCGTCCAGCACAGCGCAGTGGAGGGTCATACGGACGTCCTGCCTCTCGGAGGGGGTACGGCCAAACGCGCCGGACGCGGCGGTCATGCTACCGACGGGGCGGGCCGGTCACAGCGGTCGCGTCCACTCCGCGTCCGACCGCCCCAGCCGGGCGACGGCGAGCGCGGCGGCGGCCAGCAGCAGCACGGCGATCAGCAGCGGCAGGGCCTCGCTCCCGTGCCGGACGGCGACGGCTCCGGCGAGACCGCCCGCGAACATGGCCAGCGCGGACAGGGCCCGCCGCCCGGCCTTGCCGCTCGTCCCGCCGGCGGCCCTGCTGTCGGCGGCCATGCCGGTGATGGTCATGGTGAGCACGGTGGTGGTGAGGTCGGGGACGCCGAGGGCGCGGGCGGCGGCGTTCTGGACGCCCATGGCGAGGCCGAGCAGCCCGATCAGGACGTACCGGGCGGTGCCGTCGTAGGGGCCGCCGCTCGCCCGCGCGACGGCGTACGCGGCCAGGACCAGCAGTGTCTCGACGGCGAGCGCCCGTTGGAGGGCCCGGCCGCGGTGGGTGCGGGCGGTGCGGGCCGTCCGGCCGCCGAGGAGGGCGCCTGCGGCGAAGGCGGCGAGCGCGGCCAGGGAGGCGGTGAGGGAGAAGCCGGCGGCGCCCGCGAGGGCGAACCCGGTGAAGACGACGTTGCCGGTCATGTTGGCGACGAAGACATGGCCGAGGACGAGGTAGCTGAAGGCGTCCACGAGTCCGGTGACGACGGTCAGCAGGAGCATCAGCGGCGGCAGCGGCCCGTGCCTGCCGCCCCGGCCGGGCACCAGGGTGGCCCACGCGTCCCGCAGCACACCGCCCATGGTCCGCTCGTCCTTTCCCTCCGGGACTCCCAGCCTGAGCGTAGGCGGTCATCCCCGCCCGACGAGATACCCGGCGACCCCGCGCAGCTTCTCGCACGTCTCCTCGTGCTCCCGCTCGGGTGTGGACTGCCGTACGACGCCGGCGCCGGCCTGGAGCCAGCAGTGGCCGTCGCGGCGGAACAGGCTGCGCAGGACGAGGGCGGCGTCGAGGGTGCCGTCGGCGTCGCAGGTGAGGACGGCGCCGGCGTAGAGGCCCCGGGGCCTGCCTTCCAAGGCGCGGATCAGGGGGTAGGCGGCGGATTTGGGGATGCCCGTCGCGGTGACCGCCGGGAAGAGCGCGGCGAAGGCGTCCCAGGGGCCGAGGCCGGGGCGCAGGCGGCCGGTGACGGTGGAGGCGAGGTGCTGGACGGTGCCGCGCGCGAGGACGCTCATGTAGTCGGTGACCACGGTCTCGTCGCAGACCGCGCCCAGGTCCTCCAGGGCGAGCTTCACGGAGATGGCGTGCTCGTGGATCTCCTTGGGGTCGCCGAGGAGTTCGGCGCGCAGCCGGGCGTCGTCCCCGGGCCGTCCGGTGCGTGCCCGGGTCCCGGCCAGCGGGCGGGTGGTGACCCGGCCGTCGGCGGTGACCTCGGCGACCGTCTCGGGGCTGAACCCGGCCGCCTGCACCCCGCCGAGGTCCAGCAGGAAGGAGCGCGCGGGAGTGTTGGCGCGCCGCCCGGCGGCGAAGCTGGCGATCAGGTCCACGTCGTCCGGCAGCGGCACCCGCCGCGACAGGATCACCTTCTCCAGTTCCCCGGGCCCGCCCAGCTCGACCAGGGCCGCCGCGACCGCCGACCGGTAGTTCCCGGTGTCGTCGAGCGGGACCTCGATCCGCCGCCCGCCCGGCGCCGGACCCCCGTCGCGCACCAGCTCCGTGACGAGCGCGAGCCGTTCGGCCGACATCGCGCGGACGACGACGCCGGTGCCGTCGGCGCGGACCTCCTCGGCCGGCACGACGAGGTGCAGCAGGGTCTCCCCGTGGGACACCCCGGCGCCGAGCTCGAACGCCGCCCACCCGTACGCCCGCCAGCCGGCGACCCCCGCCCCGGCGAGCCGCTCCCCCACCCGCCGCAGCCCGTCCGGCTCCCGCAGCTCCACGGCGGCCAGCGCGCCCCCGGCCAGCGCCCATTCGGCGCCGTTCTCGTACACGACGTAGGGCGTGAACCGCCCGCTCGCGGCGAGCCGGGTCATCAGGGCCGACGGCTCCTCCCCGGACGGTATCCGGGCTTCCAGGTAACGCCTCATCACGCGCTCTCCTCCGGCCGCCGGCCCCGCACGCTGACCAGGGGATAGGAGTTCACGACGAACTCCGGGTGCCCCAACAGGGCGTAGAAGGCGTCCAGTTCACCGGCGCTCACGCCTGCCGTGAGCAGTTGGCCGGCGACCTGTTCCACGTTGTGCCGGTGCAGGGCGATGCCCTCGCCGCCGCCCGCCCACGCCTGCGCGTGGGTGACCGCCGTGAGGTCCCGCAGTCCGGCCGCCCTCATCGCCGCGAGCGTCCGCCGTCCCCACAGGGGGTCGCCGCCCGCTTTCTCCAGGAGGTCCATCAGGGCCGTGTGGACGTGCTCGAACAGCGCCGCCGACGCCTGATTCGGGGCCGCCAGCACGGGCAGCCAGCCGCAGTCGAACTCCTCCAGCAGCAGCGCTCCGCCGGGCCGCAGCGCGGCGGCGAGCCGGTGCAGGACTTCGAGCCGTTCGGGCAGGTGGAGCAGGACGAGGCGGGCGTGGATGAGGTCGTAGCCGTGTCCGGGCAGCGGGTCGTGGACGATGTCGTGCCGTAACAGGCGCAGTTGGGGCAGCCGGCGGCGGCCTGCGGCCCAGCGGGGTTCGAGTTCGGTGACGGTGACCTCGCCGGCGGGCCCGACCCGCCCCGCCATCCACTCCCCCAACGAGCCGCTGCCGCCGCCCACTTCGAGGCAGCGCCAGCCGGTGGTGAGCCCGGTGCGGGCCAGCTCGCGGCGCGAGACGGGGTCGTAGCACGACTCCAGGGCGGCGAAGCGTCCGCCCGCCTGTGCGGCGGCGCTGTCGAAGACGTATCGGGACACGGTCATCCCCCTTTTTCCAGAAATCTCCAGAAGCTCCGGCCCCATGATGGACGACGGGGCGGCGGGCGAAACAGGGCGAGCGGCCTGCCGGTGGACGCGCGGGGAACACACCCCGCGCGCGGCCGGATCGCCCCGTGTTCACGGCCCCGGCACCAGACCGCGCCGCTCCCCCGGGTCCAGCTCCCCCGCGAGCCGGTCGACGGCCGCGAGCCGCGCGCGGACGTCGAGGCTCCACAGCCGTACGGTCCCGTCGTTGCTGCTGCTCGCGAGGGTCCCGTCGGGGGCGAAGGCGACGCCCCACACGGCGTTGGTGTGCCCGGTGAGGGTGGCCCAGGGCCTGCGCGCGGCGACGTCCCAGAGCCGGACGGTGCGGTCGTGCCCGCTGCTGGCGAGCAGCCGCCCGTCCGGCGAGAACGCGAGCCCGCGCACCGACCCGGTGTGCCCGCTGAGCGAGACGGGCGGCTGCCGTCCGGCGGGGTCCCACAGGCGGACGGTGCCGTCGTTGCCGCAGCTGGCGAGGGTGCGCCCGTCGGGGCTGAAGGCGACCGCGCGGACGGCGCCGGTGTGTCCGGTGAGCGTGGCCAGCGGGCGTCCGCCCGGCACGTCCCACAGCCGGACGGTCAGATCGTCGCTCCCGCTGGCCAGCGTGCGCCCGTCGGGGCTGAAGGCGACGGCGTTGACGAAGTCGGTGTGCCCGGTGAGCACGGCGAGCGCCCGCCGCCGGGCGACGTCCCAGAGGCGGACGGTGCCGTCGGCGCCCGCGGAGGCGAGGGTGGCACCGTCGGGGGAGAACGCGACCGAGAAGACGGCGCTGCGGTGGCCTTCGAGGACGGCGAGCGGGCGGCGGCCTGGCACGTCCCAGAGGATGACCGTCCCGTCGGACCCGGCGGACGCGAGCAGTTCGCCGCCGGGGGCGAACGCGACGGTGTTGACGCCCTCGTGATGCCCCGTCAGCGTGACGGGCGCGGTGCGCCGGGCGGGGTCCCACAGGCGGACGGTGCGGTCGGCGTCGGCGGTCGCGAGGAGCCGTCCGCCGGGGCTGTAGGCGACGGTGGAGACCTCGGTGAAGGGGCGCGCGGCGAGGGTGCGTCCGCGCAGGTCCCACAGGACGACGCTCTGGTCGAAGCCGCCGGTCGCCAGGAGCGCGCCGGTGGGGTCGACGGCCACGGACATGACGTAGTCGGTGTGGCCGGTGAGGGTCGTGACGAGCCGTCCGGCGTACGCGTCCCACAGCCGGGTCGTGCCGTCGCCGCTCGCGCTGACGACGGTGGTGCCGTCGGGGGTGTAGGCGACGGCGTTGACGTCGTCGCTGTGCCCGGTGAGCGTCGCGGCGGGCTTCAGCGTGCCGGTGTCCCACAGCCGGACCGTGCGGTCCACTCCCCCGCTGGCGAGCCCGCGCCCGTCGGGGGCGAACGCCACGGTGTCCACCTCGTCCGTGTGCCCGCGCAGGACGGCGAGCTGCCGCCCGCGCGCGGGGTCCCACAGCCGGACGGTGCGGTCCTCGCCCGCCGAGGCGAGCCGCCGGCCGTCCGGGGAGAACGCGACCGCGTCGACCCGGCCGGTGTGCCCGGTCAGCCGGGCCGTCCGCCAGGTCCGCGTGTCCCACAGCCGGACGGCCCCGGCGCCCGCGACAGCAAGGGTGTGCCCGCGCGGGTCGAAGGCGACGGCACGCCCCTTGGCGGTGTCCCCGGGCAGCACGCGCGCGGGGCGGCCCGGCGTCCACAGCCGGACGGGCCCGCCGCTGGTCGCGACGGCCAGGGCCCGGCCGTCCGGGGCGAAGGCCAGCGAGAGGACTTTCCCGGGGACGGTGAGCGTCGCGGCCGTGCGGTGGTCGGCGAGGCGGCGCAGGCGGACGGTGCCGTCGGAGCTGCCGGTCGCCAGGAAGCGGCCGTCGGGCGTGAACGCGACCGCGTTGACCGCGCCCCGGTGGCCGCCGAGGCGGGCGGCGAAGGGTTCGGCCTGGGTGCTCAGCAGGGCTCCGCGCGCGGCGGCCGTCGGGTCGGTGCGGTAGGCCTCGGCGGCGAGCAGCATGGACGCCTCGGGGCGGCCCCCCGCCAGCGAGACGGACTGCACGGCGAGGGCCTGCGAGCGGGCCAGGCGCTCCTGCGCGAGGGCGTCCGTACGCTGCCGGAAGGCGAGGCTCCCGGCGGCCAGCGCGCACCCGAGCAGCACGACGAGGGTGGCCACCAGCGCCTGCCGCAGCCGGGCCTGCCGCCACGCCTGCCGGCTGCGCCCCGCCTCCTCGGCCCGGCTCGCCGCGAGGAACGCCTCCTCGGCGGGCCCGAGTTCGTCGAGCTGCCGTACGCCGTCCAGGCGGGCGCCCCGGTACAGCGCCGACGGGTCGCGGCCCTCGCGCTCCCAGGCCGCCGCCGCGTGCCCGAGCTGCTGGCGCAGCAGCAGGCCGGCCCGGTCGGCGCTGATCCAGGCCCGCAGCCGGGGCCAGCTGTGCAGCAGCGCCTCATGGGTGATCTCGACGCCGTCGCGGCCCGCGGTGATGAGCCGGGCTCGGACGAACACGTCGAGCGCGCTCTGCGCCGACGGCGCCGTCAGCGTCGTGCGGCAGACCCGGCGGCGGGTGACTCCGGTGCCCTCGGAGACCTGGACGAGGCGGGACAGTACGCGCCTGATGGTGTGCTGTTCGGCCGGGTAGAGGCGGCCGAAGGCGTCCTCGGCGGTGCGGGCGACGGCGCCCTGGATGCCGCCGGTGCGTTCGTATCCGGCGACGGTCAGGGTGTCCGCCTCGCGGTGGCGCCAGGTCGCCAGGAGGGCGTGGGAGATCAGGGGGAGCGCGCCGCAGGGGACGCTGCGCGTGCCGGGTTCGCCGGTCAGGCCCGCGTCGCGCAGCAGCAGCGGCACCAGGCCGGGTTCCAGGGTGATCCCGGCGAGTGCGGCGGGGCCTGTGATCGACGCGCTCAGCTCGTCGGCGGTCATCGGGGGGAGGACGGTCAGTCCCTCGGTGAACACCGGGGCCAGTTCGGGGAGTTCGAGGCAGCGGCCGGAGAAGTCGGCGCGGACGCCCAGGACCACGACCGCGGCGTCGTACCGGTCCTGCGGGGGTGGTGCGGCGAGGGTGCGCAGTACGCGCGCGTAGGTGCGGCGTTCGGTCTCGTCGGGGCAGAGGGTGAACAGTTCCTCGAACTGGTCGACCAGGAGGACCAGTCGGGGTGGTGGAGGGGGGCGGTCGCCGTGCCCGTCTCCGGCTCCGGCTTCCGGGACCGCCGCGCGGGCCGCGGTCAGGAGTGCCTCGGGGTGGGCGGTGAGGTGCTCCCTGGTCAGTCCGCCGCAGCCGTCGAGGGTTTTGGCGGCGGCCGACAGGAGTTCGTCCAGCGGGTGGGCGGTGGGGGTGAGGCTGACGACCGGCCAGGTGTCGGCGCCGGCCATGGGGAAGCCGCCGGGGCGGCGCAGGGCGGCGACAAGACCGGCGTTCAGCAGCGAGGACTTGCCCGCACCGGAGGGGGCGACCAGCAGCACCGGACCGACCCCGACCCGCCCGAAGACCCGCTCGACGAGAGCAACGGTGGCCCGTTCCCGGCCGAAGAAACGGGGGGCGTCCTGGGCGGTGAAGGAGGAGAGGCCGGGGTAGGGGGCGGGGCATTCCAGGCCCGGGGAGGGGGACTGGGCGGGGTTCGGGGGCGGTAAGGGGGCTTGCGCGGGATTCCGGTCCGGCGCGAAGTCCTGCACGGGGGCCTGCTCGGGGGCCTGCTCGGGGGCCTGCTCGGGATCGCGGTCCGACGCGGAGTCCTGCGCGGGGTTCCGGTCCGACACGGAGTCCCGCGCGGGGGCCCGGTCCCCCTGGCTCGGGGCGGGAGCGTGCGCGGGATTCCGGCCCGGCGCAGGGGCCTGCCCGGGATCGCAGCCCGACACGGAATCCGGCGCGGGAGCCCGGTCCCCCTGGCTCGGCGCAGGAGCGTGCACGGCATTCCGGCCCGGCGCAAGGGCCTGCCCGGGATCGCAGCCCGGCGCGGAATCCGGCGCGGGGGCCGGGTAACCCTGGCTCGGCACGGGACCGGAGCTCCCCCGGCCTCGCGCGCGGCCGGGGCTCCCCTGGCCTGCCGGGTTCCCCCGCTCCCCCGCGCGCCCGGAGCCTCCTTGGCCCGCAAGGTTTCCCCGGCTCCCCGCGCGAACGGAGTCCTGGGGGTTTCCCCGGCCCCCCGCGCGAGCGGAGTCCCCAGGGTTTCCCGAGCCCCCCGCGCTCCCCTCCTCCGGCGGCGCGACCAGCCGCAGCAGCTCCCCCTCGGCCCGCAGGATGTGGTCGCACCTTCGGGCAACGTCGACGGTCGCCGGTTTGACGCCGGTCTCGATCTTGCTGAGGTAGCCCTTGCTGTAGTGCGACTGCCGGGCCAGCGCGGCCAGCGACAGTCCGCGCTGCTGGCGCAGGCGGCGTAGCTGTACGGGAAAGGGCGGTGTGGCCGGCGCCTCCCCCTGGTCCTTCTGTTCCCCCAACGCGTCCCCCATGGCAGTGTGTTCAGACCGTGAGACGTTAGATGCCCACGGTACTGCGGGGGTATGACACCGCGTCAGGGAATATTCGCGAAACTACCCGAAAGGGGCGCCCGGGGCCTTGGTCAGGGGCTCCGGGCGCCCGCCCTCAGCGGCTGCTCGCCGCTACCGGGCTATCGGGTCACGGCCGGTACAGGACGATCGAGTTGATCGGCGTCAGGTCGGCGTAGACGCCACGCCCGGCCGGGATGTGCTCACCGCAGCCGCTGCCGTTGTAGCCCGTGCACAGGCTCATGGTCGCGCCGCCGGTCTGGTTGTTGAGGACCCAGTGGTTGCCGTACTGGTTGCTGAGGTTGTGCGCGCCGTAGCTGAGGAACTTCAGGCTGGGCGACTGGGCCGGGTTCTGGTTCTGCGGGTAGACGCACACGTACCCGTCCGGACAGCCGGCCCACGGGTCGGCGTGCGCGGCCCCGCTCACGGCCACCACGGCAGCCGCGGCGGTCAGGAACGCGGCGGCGCCGCTCATGATCTTGCGCATGGGATTCCCCCTTGCAGTGCTTTTGTTGCGGACAACTCCAGCGTTCCCGCCGGGCCGTACGGAGTCGACGGGTTTCCCGTCGCCCTCCGCGCAGGCTTCATGGGAAACCCGCACTGAACTGGGACGACGGGAGCAAGTGGGCAACCGCGCGGGGAGTGGACCCGTACGCCTCCGGGGCCGATGGTGGACGTATGAGTGATCGCCGCACCGAAGCCGAGGAACCCGCCGGCCCCGCCGGCCCCGCCGAGCCCACCGAAGCCGAAGAAGTCCGCCGCTTCTGGCGCGCCCTCGGGCTCCCAGGGCTGATCGACATCCACACGCACTTCATGCCCGAGAGCGTCCTGCGCAAGGTCTGGGAGTACTTCGACGCGAGCGGGACGCTGCTCGGCGGGCTGGAGTGGCCGATCACCTACCGCACGGCGGAGGCCGAACGGACGGCGCTGCTGCGGGAGTTCGGGGTGCGGGCGTTCACGTCGATGCTCTATCCGCACAAGCCGGGCATGGCCCGCTGGCTGAACGGCTGGGCGGCCGGCTTCGCCCGCCGCACCCCGGACTGCCTGCACACCTCGACGTTCTTCCCGGAGCCGGACGTGACGGAGTACGTCCGCGAGGCGGTCGAGGCGGGCACCCGGGTGTTCAAGGCGCATGTGCAGGTGGGCGCGTACGACCCGGCCGACGAACGGCTCGACCCGGTGTGGGGGCTGCTCGCCGAGGCGGGCGTCCCGACAGTGATCCACTGCGGCTCGGGGCCGGCGCCCGGCAAGCACACCGGCCCGGAGCCCGTCGCACGCGTCCTGGCCCGGCATCCGCGACTACCGCTGATCATCGCCCATATGGGGATGTCCGAGTACGAGGAGTTCCTCGGCCTCGCGCAGCGGTACCCGCGGGTGCGGCTGGACACGACGGTGGCGTTCACCGACTTCGCCGAGCGCCTCATGCCGTTCCCGCGCGCGGCCCTGCCCCGGCTCCTGGACCTCGGCGAGCGCATCCTGTTCGGCACCGACTTCCCGAACATCCCGTATCCGTACGTCCATCAACTGCGGGCGCTGGAGCGGCTGGAGCTCGGGGACGAGTGGCTGCGGGCGGTGTGCCACGGCAACGGGGCGCGGCTGTTCGGGATCTGAGCGGCGCTCAGTCTTCGCCCGACTCCCCGTACCGCTCGTCCGCGCCGGTCAGGGCCTCGCCGATCAGGCGGACGGCGAAGTCGGGGTCGTCGGCGATGCGGTTGATGTGCTCGGCGAGCAGGCAGGCGGTCGCCTCCAGCGGGATCATCTCCTCCTTGGTCCAGTCGCCGTACTGGTCGCGCCACAGGTCGGGGCTGAGGTCGAGGGCGGCGGCGACGACCAGGCCGGTCATGGTGGGGACGGTCTCGCGGGGGATGTTCCTGCTCATCCGGCCCAGCGTGGTCACGAGGGCGGGGACGACGCGCTCGACGACGTCCTTGCCCTCGTGCTCGTAACACTCTCTCAGCCACTTCATGAACAGGTAGATGAGCGTGCACGTGCCGGTCAGCACGTCCGCGGCGTCCTGCCGGCTCGCGGACCGCATGAACCGGTCGATCAGCTCCTCCTGCTCGGGGTCCGTGGCGCCGGGGGCGCCCGCATGGATCTGTTTGAGCCGGGAGTCGATCAGCATGAGAGCTGTTCCCACGTCCCCGACGCGGGCGTTCTCAGGGGCACAGGGCGATGGCACGAAGCCTCCTCGCGATCGCGGTGAGTATCGCTTTTCTTCCGCTCAGTAGACCGCGAACTCACGCCACCGGTCCGGAGAATGAGCGAGAAACCGTCCTTAACGCAACACGCCGCCGGCTCCCGCAACAGAGCCGGCGGCCGCGTCACATCACCACCCCCCGACATCACCTCTTCGATGCGTTTCATCCCCACAAAGCCGGTATTCCCGAATTGCGCCGATACCGTGACGACGACATCGCACAAGTCGTCCGATTCGCAAGGAGAGTCTGTGCTTTCGAAGAGCAAGAAGGTCGCGCGCGCCCTGGCCGTGTCACTGGCCGCGGTGACCGCGTTCACCGTCGGGACGAGCGGCAACGCCTACGCCATCGACCATGTCGAGTGCCGCGGCGGGGCGGACTACCTCAAGATCTGGTCGCACAACGGCGGTACGCAGCACGTCGACTGCTACGCGAACCGGGGGCGGACCGGGTTCGGCGGGTGGTGGGTGGACAAGATCTCCACGGGCAACAACGACATGATCTATTACGACCACAACGGCGACTCGGTGCGGATCAACCGCTGGACCGAGATCAGCTTCCCGAACCGCCCGCCGAAGGTCGACTCCATCGAGATCCTGTGACGGACTGATCCCGGCCGGCGGCGCTCACCAGGGCACGGACGTCCCGTCCCAGGAGAAGAAGCCGCCGGTCGGGCCGTCGTCCGGCAGCAGGGCGAGGCGGACGGCGCCGTGCGCGGCCTCGGCCGGGTCCCCGCCCGCCGCCGCGGCCCGGGCGTTGAGGTCGGTGGCCCGCAGCCCGGGGGCGAGCGCGTTGACCTTGAAGCCGTCCTCCGCCAGCGTCTGGGCGTAGAGGACGGTGAGGGCGTTGAGGGCGGCCTTGGAGGACCGGTAGGCGGCGACGCCCGGGTCCCCGGGGGTGAACTGAGGGTTGGGGCCGGTACTCCAGGTGAGTGAGCCGGTGCCGCTGGAGACGTTGACGACACGGGGGTGCGGGGAGCGGCGCAGGGCGGGGAGGAAGGCGTTGGTCACCGCCACGACCCCGTACACGTTCGTCTCGAAGGTGCGCCGGAACTCCTCGACGTCCGTGTCGGTCGGCGGGGCGACCGACGGGGAGATGCCGGCGTTGTTGACCAGGACGTCCAAGCGGTCCACCTGCGCCGCGGCCCGCGCGATCGCGGCGGGGTCGGTCACGTCGAGGGTCAGCGGGCGGGCGCCGGCGCCGATCTCGTCCACGGCCTTCCGCCCGCGCTCGGGGTCGCGGGAACCCACGTACACGGTGAAGCCCTCGGCCACGAGCAGCCGGGCGATGTGCTTGCCGATGCCCTTGTTGGCACCGGTGACCAAAGCTGTGCGTTCGTTCATGACCACCATGCTCCCCGGGGGACGGCCGGCCTGCCAGGGACGGCCGGTACCAGGCACGGCGGGGCCGGCGGAGAACCGGGCCCCCACCGTCGTCCTCAGTAAGCTCCCCGCCGCCTCCCCGCTCCCCCGCGCACATGAGGCCGCCGCTCGTCGAGTGACCCGGCTCGCAGGGGGAAGTTTGAGTCAGGGAGAGGCGGGTGAGGACGCCCGTGCTCGCAGCGCAGGGAGGTATCGATGTTCGTTCCCCTCGGGGTGCGGGACTTTCTGGACCGTGCCACGACCGTGTACCCCGACCGCGTCGGCGCCGTCGACGAGCCGGATCAGCCGGCCGCGCCCTGGCGGGAGCTGACGTACCGGCGGATCGGCGAGCTGGCGCGGGCGCAGGCGGCGGGGCTCGACGCGCTCGGGGTGGCGCACGGGGCGCGGGTGGGCGTCGTCTCGCAGAACAGCGCGCGGCTGCTGACCTCGTTCTTCGGGGTGTCCGGGTACGGGCGGGTGCTGGTGCCGGTCAACTTCCGGCTGTCGGCGGAGGAGGTGGCGTACATCGTGGCGCACTCGGGCTGCGAGGTCCTGCTGGTCGACCCCGAGCTGGACGAGCGGCTCGCCGGGGTCGAGGTTCCGCACCGGTTCGTGATCGGGAGCGACTCCGACGCCGAGCTGTACCGCTTCGGCGCCGAGCCCGAGCCGTGGACGGCGGACGAGGGCGCGACGGCGACCGTCAACTACACCAGCGGTACGACGGCCAGACCGAAGGGGGTGCGGCTGACGCACCGCAACATCTGGCTGAACGCGGTCACGTTCGCGCTGCACACGGGCGTCACCGACCGGGACGTGTATCTGCACACGCTGCCGATGTTCCACGCCAACGGCTGGGGCATGCCGTTCGCGATGACGGGGCTCGGGGTGCCGCAGATCGTGCTGCGCAAGGTCGACGGGACGGAGATCCTGCGCCGGGTCGCCGCGCACGGGGTGACGGTGATGTGCGCGGCGCCGGCCGTCGTCAACGCCGTGCTGAGCGCGGCCGGTTCGTGGGAGGGCGAGATCCCGGGGCGCGACCGGGTGCGGATCATCTGCGCGGGGGCGCCGCCGCCGACGCGGACGATCGCGCGCGTGGAGGCGGAGCTGGGCTGGGAGTTCGTCCAGCTCTACGGGCTCACCGAGACCTCGCCGCTGCTGACCATCAACCGGGCGCGCCCGGAGTGGGACGGGCTGCCGGCGCAGCGGCGGGCGGAGAAGCTGGCGCGGGCCGGGGTGCCGGCGCTGGGGGTGGCGCTGCGGACGGCGCCGGACGGGGAGGTGCTGGCCCGCTCCAACGTCGTGATGGAGGGGTACTGGGAGCAGCCCGAGGAGAGCGGGGAGGCGCTGGAGGGCGGGTGGTTCCACACCGGGGACGGCGGGGTCGTCGACGACGAGGGGTATCTGGCGATCAGCGACCGGCGCAAGGACGTCATCATCACCGGCGGGGAGAACGTGTCGTCGATCGAGGTGGAGGACGTGCTGTTCAGCCATCCTTCGGTGGCCGAGGTCGCGGTGATCGGGGTGCCGGACGAGCGGTGGGGCGAGACGGTGAAGGCGCTGGTGGTGCCGGCGCCGGGGGCGGAGGTGTCCGGGGCGGAGCTGATCCGGCACTGCAAGGAGCATCTGGCCGGGTACAAGGCGCCGACGTCGGTGGAGTTCCGGGACGTGCTGGAGCGGACGGCGACGGGGAAGCTCCAGAAGTACAAGCTCCGGGCGCCTTATTGGGAAGGGCATGACCGGGACGTGAACTGACTCCCCGTCAGCTCCCTGCTTCCTCCCCCGGTCCGCACAGGGGACGCGGTGACAGTGGTGCGGCAGCCCCCCTCCCGGGGCTGTCAGCCGTCCCCTTCCCTTTGCCGAGGAAGCCCATGACCGCCACCCCCCGCCTGGCCTTCCGGGCCGCTCCGCGCGATGTCGCGACCGCGACGGTCGAGGTCGTCGTCCCCGTGTACAACGAGGAGCGCGCCCTGCCGGGGTGTCTGCGCACCCTGCACGCCCGGCTCTCGGACGGCTTCCCGTTCCGCTGGCGGATCACGGTCGCGGACAACGCCAGCACCGACGCCACGCTCGTCACCGCTCAGAAGCTCGCGGCCGAGCTGCCCGGGGTGCGGGTGGTGCACCTGGACCGCAAGGGGCGCGGGCTCGCGCTGCGCACGGTGTGGGGGGCGAGCGACGCGGACGTCGTGGCGTACATGGACGTCGATCTGTCGACCGGGCTCGACGGGCTGCTGCCGCTGGTGGCGCCGCTGGCCAGCGGGCACTCCGACCTCGCGATCGGCAGCCGGCTCGCGGCGGGGGCGCGCACGGTGCGCGGTCCGCGCCGGGAGTTCGTCTCGCGCTGCTACAACGCGATCGTGCGGCTGACGCACGGGGCGCGGTTCACGGACGCGCAGTGCGGGTTCAAGGCGGCCCGCACGGAGGTCCTGCGGCCCCTGCTGGGCGTCGCGCGCGACGACGCGTGGTTCTTCGACACCGAGCTGCTGCTGCTCGCCGAGCACAACGGGCTGCGGGTGCACGAGGTGCCGGTGGACTGGGTGGAGGACGTCGACACCCGGGTGGACGTGGCGCGGACGGCCGCCGAGGATCTGCGCGGGCTGTGGCGGATGGCGCGGCTGAAGGCGTCCGGCGGGGCGCGGGTGGAGCTGCCGGCCCGGCCCCGGCCGGCGGCCGAGCATCCGGACGCGGTGCTGGCCCCGGCCGCCGGGCGCTCGGCGCTGACGTGGGAGGTGGTGTGCTTCGCGGCGATCGGTCTGGCCTCGACCGCCGGGCAGGCGCTGCTGTACTGGCTGCTGCGCGGCTGGTGGCCGCCGGCCGTGGCGAACCTGGTGTCGCTGGCGGCGCTGACGGTGCTGAACACCGAGGCGAACCGGCGGCTGACGTTCCGGGGTTCGGGGGCGCCGCCCGCGCGGGCGCATCTGGGGGCGGGGGCGCTGTTCGTCCTCGGCTATCTGGTGACCTCCGGCGCCGTCCTCTGGTACCGGCACGCCGTCGCCGGTTCCTCGGCGGGCGCCGAGACCGCCGTGCTCGTCGCGGCCTCGCTCGTCGTCACCGCCGTACGGTTCGCCGTCCTGCGCACCGCCGTCTTCCGCAGCCACTGAGAGCGCCCCGATGAACAAGCACACCCTGCGCACCCTGCCCGCCTGGACGGCCCCGGCCGTGCTCGGCGTGATCCTGGCCCTGGCCGCCGCCCTGTACGGCTGGTCGCTCGGCTCGCTGGGCTGGGCCAACTCCTTCTACTCCGCCGCCGTCAAGTCGATGGGGCGCGACTGGACCGACTTCCTGTTCGGCTCCTACGACCCGGCGGGCGTCGTCACCGTCGACAAGCCGCCGGCCGCGCTGTGGCCGCAGGTGCTCAGCAGCAAGGTCTTCGGCCTGCACGGCTGGGCGCTGGTCCTGCCGCAGGCGGCCGAGGGCGTGGCGGCCGTGTTCGTGCTGCACCGGACGGTGCGGCGCTGGGCGGGCGAGGGCGCCGGGCTGATCGCGGCGCTGGTGCTGACGCTCACGCCGATCACCGTCGCCATCAACCGGGACAACAACCCCGACACGCTGCTCGTGCTGCTGCTGGTGACGGCCGCGTACGCGCTGACGCGGGCGCTCGGGGCGCAGGGCCGGGCGGCGACCTGGTGGCTGTGCGCGAGCGGGTTCCTCATCGGGTGCGGGTTCCTGACGAAGATGCTCGCCGCCTGGATGGTCGTCCCCGCCTTCGCCCTGGCCTGGCTGGTGGGGGCGCGTGGCGCGTGGCTGCCGCAGGTGTGGCGGCTGCTGGGGGCGGGCGCCGTGCTGGTGGTGTCGTCGCTGTGGTGGGTGGCGCTGGTGGCCGTGTGGCCGAGCGGCGAGCGGCCCTACATCGGGGGCAGCGACGACGGTTCGGCGTGGAACCTGGTCATCGGCTACAACGGGCTCGGGCGGGTCTTCGGCAACGAGGGCGGCGGATCGCGCACCACCGGCGGGGGCGGTTTCGGCGGGGCCTTCGGGGGCGGGGCCAGTGCGCTGCGGATGTTCAACGGCCAGGTGGGCGGGCAGATCAGCTGGCTGCTGCCGGTCTGCGCGCTCGCGCTGGTGGCCGCGGCGGTGATCGCGGTGCTGGGCCGCCGGGGCCGGCTGCCCGCGCGGACGCCGCTGCCGGCCTCGGGGTGGCTGCTGTGGGGGACGTGGCTCGTGGTGTGCGCGGCCGTCTTCTCCGGCCAGGAGGGCATCTTCCACCCCTACTACACGACCGAACTCGCCCCGGCGATCGCCGCGTTGTGCGGCGGGCTGGCCGCCGCGCTGCTGCGGGTACGGCGGGCCGGGCACGCCTGGGCCGGCCGGGTGGGCGCCGGGGCGGTCGCCGGCGGGGTCGGCTGGGCGGCCGTGGTGATCCGGCGCAGCCCCGAGTGGCACGGGTGGCTGCTGTGGCCGGTGCTGCTCCTGGGGGTCGCGGCCGTCGCCCTGCTGCTGTTCCTGCGGCGCGGCGGGCTGGTGGTGATCGCGGTCGCGGTCGCGGCGGTGCTGCTCGCGCCGGGGGCGTGGGCGGTGAGCGTGCCGGCGTCGAAGTCGTCGATGGGCGGGTCGAATCCGACGGCCGGGCCTTCCGCGCGCGGCGGTTTCGGGGGCGGCGGGGGCCGGGGGCGGCCGGGTGAGCGGGAGTTCAGGGCGGCCGGCGGCCGGGGCGCGCTCACCGCCGGGCTCGCCCGTCTCGGGGGCGCCGGGCAGCTGACCGCCGAGCAGCGCGAGATCCTCGCGTACGCCGTCGCGAACGCCCCGCACGCCCGGATCAAGCTCGCCGTGGAGGGCGGCGCGATGGCCACCAGCCCCTTCATCCTGGACACCGACGAGACGGTCGTGGGCATCGGCGGTTTCATGGGCACGGACGACGCGCCCTCGGTCGCGCAGCTGCGGAAGTGGACCTCGGACGGAGAGCTGCGCTACATCTTGGGTTCGGCCACCGGCGGCGGGCGCAGGTCGGACGGTGTCACGCAGACGCGGACGCGGTGGATCGCGGCGCACTGCACGCAGGTGCCCGCGGCGCGGTACGGCGGCACGGGCACCGGGAGCGAGCTGTACGACTGCGCGGCCGGATAGCGACTCACAGAACGGACCGTCATGACCGAGCAGCCCCGGCGCAGGCTCCTGGTGGTGGAGGACGAGCCCAGCATCCGCACCCTGCTGGAGTCCACGCTCCGCCTCACCGGGTACGACGTGACGAGCGCCGAGACCGGCCGGGACGCCCTGGTCAGGGCCGAGCGGGACGCGCCCGACCTGGTGCTGCTGGACGTGACGCTGCCCGACCTCGACGGGTTCGAGGTGACGCGCAGGCTGCGGGCGGCCGGGGACGACGTACCCGTGCTGTTCCTGACCGCCCGCACCGCGCTCGCCGACCGGCTCACCGGGCTCGGCGCGGGCGGCGACGACTATGTGCCCAAGCCGTTCAGCATCGAGGAGGTGCTGCTGCGCATCGAGGCGATCCTGCGGCGTACGGGGGCGGCGCCGCCTCCGCCGTACGGGACGCGGCCGGGCTTGCGGTACGCGGATCTGGAGCTGGACGAGAACGCGCACGAGGTGTACCGGGGCGGGGAGTACGTGCCGTTGTCGCCGACCGAGTTCAAGCTGCTGGCGTATCTCATGGAGAACGCCACGCGGGTGATGAACAAGGCGCAGATCCTCGACCACGTGTGGTCCTACGACTTCGCGGGGGACGCGCGGATCGTGGAGACGTACATCAAGTACCTGCGCAAGAAGGTCGACCGGGTCGATCCGCCGCTGATCCACACCGTGCGCGGCGTCGGCTACTGTCTGCGGCTGCCGCGGGAGGGCAGGTGAGGCGGCCCGCCCCGAAGTCGCTGCGGCGCCGGCTCGTCCTCGGCGTCACCGCGCTCGCGACGGCCGCGGTGCTCGTCTCCCAGATCATCGGCGCGCTGGTGCTGCGCTCCTGGCTGCTCGACCGGGTCGACGGCCAGCTGGAGGACTTCCACCCGCCGACCCGGGTGTACGCGGACGCCCTGAGCGGCTATCTGCCGGAGAGCACGACGCTGCCGTCGGACTTCCGGGTCTATTTCTACGACGCCACGGGCAGACTGCTGGCCAGTTCGCTGGGGTCGGGGAAGAAGCCGGCGCCCGCGCTGCCCGGTTCGGCGGACGAGCTGGACTGGCCGTACGGGCGCCCGCGGTCCGCCGACGGCTGGCGGGTCGTGCGGTACGCCGGTCCGGACGGGATGAGCGCGGTGGTGGCGCTGCCGCTGGACACCGTCGACGGGGCGCTGTCGCGGCTGGTGTGGCTGGACGCGACCGTGCTGCTCGTGGCGGTGCTCGCGCTGGTCCTGGTCGGGCGGTGGGTGGTGCGGCTCGGGCTGCTGCCGCTGACCCGGGTGGAGCGCACCGCCCAGGAGATCACGGCCGGCGATCTGGACCTGCGGCTGCCGGACACCGGTCCGGACACGGAGATCGGCCGGCTGGGGCGGGTGCTGAACTCGATGCTGGACCGCTTGCAGCGGGCGCTGCGGGAGCGGGAGGCGTCGGAGGCGCGGATGCGGCGCTTCGTCGCGGACGCCGGGCACGAGCTGCGGACGCCGCTGACGGCGATCCAGGGGTACGCCGAACTGGCGCTGCGCCCGGAGACGCGGTCGGCGGCGGAGCGGGCGGAGGCCGACCGGATCGTGGCCCGCAGCGCCGAGCGGATGAGCCTGCTGGTGGACGACCTCCAGTTGCTGGCGCTGCTCGACAAGGAGCCGTCCTATCAGCGGCTCCCGGTGGATCTGCTGTCGCTGGCGGCGGAGGCGGTGAGCGGGGCCGCGCTGCACGACCGGTCGCGGCGGGTGGATCTGGGGCCGCTGGCGGGGGGTGAGCTGGAGGTCGTCGTGGCGGCGGGCGATCCGCACCGGCTGCGGCAGATCCTCGACAACCTGCTGTCCAACGCGCGCGTGCACACCCCGCCGGGGACGCCGGTGCATGTGCGGGTCGGGACCGGGCGGGAGGCGGGCGGCCCGGTCGCCGTGGTCGAGGTCGCCGACGAGGGGCCCGGGTTGGACGCCCGGACGGCGGCGCAGGTCTTCGAGCGGTTCTACCGGGCGGACCGCTCGCGGTCGCGGGCGCAGGGCGGCAGCGGGCTCGGGCTGTCCATCGCCTCTGCCATCGCGCAGGGGCACGGGGGGCGGCTGGAGCTGGTGACGGCGCCGGGCGAGGGGTGTGTGTTCCGGCTGGTGCTGCCGGGGGAGGCGGCGAACTGAGGCCGGTCCCAAAGGAGTTGACGAAGACCCCAAGGCGACAGTTAGCTTAGGCTAACCTAATTAACGATCTGGACGAGAGGGGTCGCCATGGGCTGGCCGGCCGTCGTGCCGTACCCCATGCCGGACGGCTCGGCCCTCCCCCGGTCGCACGTCTCCTGGCGGATCGACCCGGCGCGCTGCGCGCTGCTGGTGCACGGGATGCGGGGGCGGTCGGTCGCCGCGTTCCCCGCCGGACGCTCGCCCGTGACGGAACTCGTCGAGAACGTCACCGCGCTGCGGGAGCTGGCGGGGGCGCTGGGGATGCCGGTGGTGTTCACGGCGGAGCCGGGGGGTGGGGAGGTCGGGGCTGGAGTCGGGGGCGGGGCGGAGGCTGGAGTCGGGACCGGGGTCGGGGTCGAGGTCGGGACCGGGGTCGAGGTCGGGGTGGCCGACGCCGCCGCGTCGCTCGTGCCGCGCCCTGGGGAGCATCTGCTCGACAACGCCCGGCACAACGCGTTCCTGCGCAGCAGGCTGGGCTGGCTGCTGCGCTCGGAGGGGCGCGACCAGCTGATCGTCTGCGGGGTCTACGCCCACCTCGGCGTCCTGCTCACCGCCGCCGACGCGGCCATGAACGACTTCCAGACCTTCGTCGTCGCCGACGCCGTGGCCGACTTCTCCGCGGAGGAGCACCTGACGGCACTGCGCTGGTGCGCACGGGGCAGCGCCGTCCGCACGACCGACGCCCTGCTGCGGGAACTGCTGTTGCAGCGGGGGCAGTTGGAGGCGTGAGCGGGCGGCCGGCGGCGTCGTAGGCCGCCGCCGTGTTCCGTGACGCGGACCTCTTGTTGACGGGCCCGCTCGTGAAGGGCTCCCATGGATCTTCAAGCGCCCATCGGAGGACTGCCCTCCGTTCTTGTCGGTGACGGGTGGTGGGACGATTCAGGGAGGCGTGGGACCGTGCTCGAAAGTCATGAGAGGGTCATCGCGGAGCTCTGGAGACACATCCAGAAACTCCGGCGCAGCGGCGGCGGGACGGCCCTGTTGCGGGGGTTTCCGGGGGCGGGGAAGACGACGCTGCTGAACCGGTTCGCCGAACGGACCTGCGCGGCGGGCATGGTGACCCTGTACGCCACGGGCTGCCTGAACGAGCGCGCCACCCCTTTGGGGATCGTCGAGCAGCTGTTCCACGGCGTCGAGGACTGCCCGCCGCGGCTGGCCGCCCTCCTCCAGGAGTACCGGGCGGCCGTCGCCCCCGGCGGCGACGGGGACGGGGAGCGGCTGCTGCCGGAGGTGAAGGCGCTCGTCGAGACCGCGCTGCGCGGCCTGGCCGGGCGGACGACCGTGGTGGCCGTGGTGGACGACGCGCACTACGCCGACACCGCCTCGCTGCGGGTCTTACGGTTCCTCGCGCTGCGCCTGGTCGGGCTGCGGGTCTTCGTCGTCCTGGCCGGCAGCACGCGTCCGGGCAAGGAGTACCGGTCCTTCCAGGCGGCGGTGATGCGCGGGGCCCGGCTGTGCGTGGCGGAGCTGGCCGTGCTCGACCCGCAGGACGTGGTGCGGCTGCTGCGCGAGGTGACGGGGCATCCGCCCACGCCCGGATATGTGCGGCAGGTCATGGAGGTCACCGCGGGCAACCCCCGTCTGGTGGGGGCGCTCGCGCGCGACACGCGCGGCGCGTTCCTGGACGTCCCCGCCGCGCAGTGGGCGCCCGTGCCGGGGGCCGCGTTCGGCGAGGCCGTCTCGCATCTGGTGTCCGGGGCGCGCGGCGGGCAGGTCGAGAAGGTCGCCCGGGCGCTGGCGGTGCTCGGCGACCCCCGTTCACCGGATCTGATCAGCCGGCTCAGCGGGACGGAACCGGCCCATGTGGCGGGCGTCCTGGACCTGTTGGAGACCGCCGGGCTGGTGGCCGGCCGGCGGTTCCGGCATCCGGCGGTGCGGGCCGCCGTGCTGGCCGACACCGGTTTCACCGGCCGCGCCGAGCTGAGCCGGACCGCCGCGCGGCTGCTGTACCGCGACGGGGCGCCGCTGCTGGAGGTGGCCCGGTGCATCGCGGCGACCGGCGCGGTGGTGGCCGGCTGGGAGGTGTCCGCGCTGCGCGAGGCGGCCCGGCAGGCACAGTCCGAGGGGGGCTGGGAGGAGGCCGTCGGCCTGCTGGAGCTGGCCCAGAGTTTCCGGGGGGCGCTGGACGACCGGCCGGGGCTGCTGGTGCAGACCGCGCTCGCCCAGTGGCAGCTGGATCCGTATCTGGCGTCCCGGCATCTCGCCGACCTCGCCGCGCTGGCCCGGGCGGACCTGCTCTCGGCGCGTGAACTCGCCCTGCTCGTGCAGATGCTGGCCTGGCACGGCCGGCTCGACGAGGTCGACGCGGTGCTGTGCGTCCTGCGCGAGCGCGGCGCGGACGACGGGGAGGCGAGGGTCGAACTGCGGCTCGTGGAGGCCCTGTTGGGCCTGCTGTTCCTCCGGTACCGGACAGGGCAGGAGCCGCCGGTGGACATCCCGCCGCGGCGTGCGGCGCTGCTCTTCCTGCCCGTTCTCGGGCACACCGGATCGGACGGCGCGCTGCTGTCCCTCGTCGACCAGATCCAGCAGGCCGGCGGCGCCGAGGCCCGGATGCCGGACGTCGTCCACGGCTATCTGCGGCTGCTGCACCAGGCCGGCGCCGAGCAGGTGGCCCTGCCGCAGGTCGACGCGGTGCCCGTGACCGAGGGCCGGCTGAGCCCTTTCCATCAGCTGCTCCTCGGCTGTCTCCAGGCGGTGAGCACGACTGCCCGGGGTGATCTCGCGGGCGCCGAGGCCAAGGCGCGGGCCGTGCTGGGCCGGCCGCGGTCCTGGGGGGTGGCCGTCGGGCTGCCGCTGAGCCTCCTCATCGGCGCCATGACCCACCGCGGCAGGCACGAGGAGGTGGCCGAACTGCTCGCCGTGCCCGTGCCGGAGGCGATGTTCGCCTCGCACTTCGGCCGGCTCTATCTGCACGCCCGGGGGCTGCACTACCTCGCCGCGGGGAGCTACGGCCTGGCGCTGAGCGACTTCCTCGGCTGCGGCGAGGCCGAGCGGCAGGGCGGGCTGCCGCCCGTACCGGCCTGCCCCTGGCAGCCGCGCGCCGCCGAGGCGTACCTGCTGCTGGGCCGGCGCGACGACGCGGCGCGGCTGGCCCAGGACGCGCTGGCCAGCGACTTCCCGCACACCAGGGCCGTCGCGCTGCGGGTGTTCGCGCTGACCCGGCCCGTCGAGCGGCGCAAGGCCGCGCTGCACGAGGCGGTGACCTTGCTGGAGCGGGCCGGGGACCGGGTCGAGCTCGCCGAGTGCCTGGTCGAGCTGGGCCGCACCCATCAGGCGCTCGGCAACACGCGCACCGGCCGCTCCCTGGTCCAGCGGGCCCTGCGCGTCGCCCGCGCCGCCGGTTTCGAGGACGCCCTGGCCCGCCGGGTCGCGGAGCCGGCCGAGCGCCCGGACCCCGGTCCGGCGGGGCCCGAGCCCGCCGACGGTCCGCTCACCGCGCTGAGCCCGGCCGAGCAGCGGGTCGCCCGGCTGGCCGGCGCGGGGTACAGCAACCGCGACATCGCCGCCCAGCTCTTCGTCACCGTGAGCACCATCGAGCAGCACCTCACCCGCATCTACCGCAAGCTGAAGGTCAAGCACCGCGACGAGCTCGCCGCCGTCTGCTCCTGACCGGCGCGTCCCGGAGGAACACGCTTCCTGACCTGCATGTCCCGGAAGAACACGCTGAGTTCCCACGTCGGAGCGGTTCAGGGGACGGGTGGGGGCGGCTAGGGGTGGCTCGCGCGGGCCGGTGATCCATACGATCGATGCCGTGAATCCACTCTTCCGTCACGGATATCCGCCGTTGTCCGAAAGGGCGTGAGTGACGCCGTCGACGGGCCGCGACGCCTCGCGTGCTCTCCCCGCCGCACGCGGCCGGCACGTCCCTCCACCGGAGATCCCCCGTGCCCGCACCCGTACGTCCCCCGCGCGGCAGCTCGATCATGAACGTCGCACCGTCAGGAGAGGGCACCCGCATGCCTCTGTCTCAGACCCCCGCCATGTCCCCGGCCCACCTGCCCGCCCCGGACGCCCCGATGCTGTGTGTCCTCGGGCGTATGTCGGTGCGGGCCGGGGGCCGTGAGCTTCCCGTCGGCCCGCCGCTGCGCCGGCTCCTGCTCGCCCTGCTGGTCACCCGGCCCGGGCAGATCGTCCCCGCCGAACGGCTCATCCAGGAGGTGTGGCCGGGCCGCCCGCCGAAGAAGCCCCTGGCCACCCTGCAAAGCCATGTCTCCCATCTGCGCGGTCTGCTGGAGCCGCTGGCCGACGCGGGCGGCGCCTCCGCGCTGCGCCACCAGGCGCCCGGGTACACGCTCCTGCTGCCGACCGCGCAGGTCGACGTCCACCTCTTCCAGCACCTCGTCCACTCCGGCCAGCAGGCCCTCAAGAACGGGGACGCGGCCACCGCCTGCGCGACCCTCACCGCCGCGCTGGACCTGTGGCAGGGCCCCCCGTACACGGAGTTCGACGCCTGTCCTTCCCTGGCCGACGAGCCGGCCCGCCTGGAGCAGGTCCGGCTCACCGCGCTGGAACACCGCGCGGACGCCCGCCTGCGCCTCGGCGACGCCGAGCAGGTGGTGTGCGAACTGCACAGCGAGGTACGCCAGTACCCCGCCCGCGAACGCCTGGTGGGCCACCTGATGACCGCCCTGTCCGCCCTGGGCCGCCAGGCCGAGGCGCTGGACGTGTACGACCGCACGCGCGCGTATCTGGCCGAGGAGCTCGGCGTGGAGACCGGCACCGAACTGCGGCGCACCCATCTGGCGGTGCTGCGCCAGGAGTTACAGCCCCGCCAGGAGCCGGGCCCCCCGCAGCGCCCTTCCTCACCACCGTCGGCGCTCGTCGGCCGGGGCCGCGAACTCGACCGGCTGGAGGCCGAGGCCACCGGTGTCCGCACCGGCCAGGGACACGTGAGCTGTGTGAGCGGCCCCCTCGGGATCGGCAAGACGCACCTGCTGATGGAGTTCACCGCCCGTATGGAGGAACGGCACCAGGACGTGGAGATCGTCGCCGTCCAGGCCCTGAACGACCAGGGGGTGCCGCCGCTGTGGCTGTGGACCCAGGTGCTCAGGCGGCTGATGTGCACCCGCGCCGAGGCCTTCCACACCGCGGCGGCGCCCTACGCGAGCCTGCTGACGCCGTTGCTTGAGGGCACCGGGCAGCGGCCCGGCGCCGACCACGCCCGCACCCGGTTCCTGACCCAGGACGCGGTGTGCGAGGTGCTGCGCACCCTGGGCGCGGCGCGCCCGCTGGTGCTCTGCGTGGACGACGTCCACTGGGCCGACCCGGCTTCCCTGGCGCTGCTCGACATGCTCGTCAAGCGGCGCGGCGGCTGGCGGATCGGGCTCGTCCTGACCGCCTGGGACTGGCGGATCACGATCGACGGCCGCTTCAGCCGGGCGCTGGCGGGGATCCTCAGGGGTCCCCGGGCCGGTGCGCTGCGGCTGGCCGGGCTGCCCGAGGAGTCGATCGCCGCCCTGATGCGGGCCGAGCTGGGCGCGGACGCGGACGCCGGGCACGTCGCGCGCGTGTACCGGCAGAGCCTGGGCAATCCGCACTTCGCGCGCCGGGCGCTGACGTGCCGCGACCCCTCGTGCGACCGGCGCGACCCGGTCGAGGGCGCGTGCTGTTCCCGGGGCCGGGAGCAGCAGTGGGAGAGCCTGCGGCTGCTGGTCACCCAGATGCCGGAGCGGGAGCGGCGGGTCGTCCAGCTGTGCGCGCTGGCCGGCGCCCAGGCGGATCTCGGGCTGCTGCGCTGCACCGCGGCCGACGATCCGGTCGACGCGGTGCTGGACCGGCTGCTGCGGGAGGAGGTGCTGCGGGAGGACCCGCACCACCTGGGCCGGGTCCGCTTCGTCTCGGAGTCCGCCCGCAAGGCGCTCGCCGAGACCCTCACGGGCGAGGAGCGCCGCCGGATCACGGCCGTGCTCTCCGGCCCGCACCGCACACGGAGTTGCCCCGGTCTGTTCACCACGCAGCTGACCCGGCCGCCGGTCGCCGTCGCGGGCGGCCGGGAGGAGCCGGACGGGCGGCACGTCAGCCCGCCCGGCCGGCCGCCGCCAGGGCCGGTGGGGCGGCCGCACCCGCCGCGCTGATCTTCTTCACCATCCCGAGGAGCGACCGGCCGCCCACCTCCTCGCACTCCAGGGGGGAGTCCCCGCCGAGGAGGAAGCGGACGCTGTCGGTCCACCGCACCGGCTGGACCAGCTGATCGCCGAGGGTCTGGGCGTACTCCCCGGACACGTACGGCCGGCCGGTCACGTTGGCGATCACCGGCGTGTGGGGTGGGCGGAAGGTGAACTCCTTGAGGTACTTGGCGAACACGACGCGCGCCGGGTCCATGTACCGCGAGTGGAACGGGCCCCCGACGCGCAGCGGGACGAAGCGCACGCCCCGGCGGGCGAACGCCTCGTGCGCGAGACGCAGATCGGCCACCGGACCGGCGACGACGAGCTGGACGTCGGTGTTGAAGCCCGCGATGTCGACCGTCTCGATCCCCTCCTGCCGGAGCAGGTCCGCCAGTTCCCGCTCCGGCAGCCCCACCACGGCGGTCATGCCGCCGTCGGAGGCCGCCGCCATGAGTTCGGCGCGCTTCTTCACCAGCCGCAGCCCGGTCTGGAAGTCGAAGGCCCCGGCGGCCAGCAGGGCGTTGTACTCGCCGAGGCTGTGCCCGAGGTAGTAGTCGGCGCGGCGCTCCTCGCGGTGCTCCCGCTCGAAGGTGTGCAGCGCGTTGACAACGAAGAGCGCCGGCTGGGTGCACTCCGTGCGCGCGAGGACGTCGTCGGGGTTGTCCCGGCAGACGGCGACGAGGTCGTATCCCAGGAGGTCGCAGGCGAATTCCGTGAGGGCGGGATAGCGGGCGAAGACATCCGCCCCCATGCCGCGGAACTGCGCTCCTTGACCGGGGAAGAGAACGGCGAACGGCATGGTGCCTCCCAAAGATGGCTCGGGTCTCGGGCTTCGGTGGCGGCTCAGGCCTCGGTGGCGGCGCGGCCCAGTACGTCGAAGAGCATCAGGGCGCTCTGGAGGCGCAGGCGGTCTTCCTGGACCGGGCGGCCCAGGAGGCGTTCGGCCTTCCTGATCCGGTAGGCGACGCTGCTCTTGGCGATGTGCAGCCGGTCGGCGACGGCGGACATGCTGCGCTCCATGTCCAGGTAGTGCTTGACGGTGGCCCGCAGTTCGGCCATGCCGTCGTCGGCCAGCGGCCCCAGGGCGCGGCGGACGAACGCGGCGCTCAGCTCGGGCCGGGAGCGCAGCAGCACCGCGAGTTCGAGATCGGCGTAGTCGTACAGCGCCTTCCAGTCGTCGGCGTCGGCGGCGCGGGCGAGTTCGGCGGCCTCGGCGGCCTGGTGGTGGCTGGTGCGGAAGCCCTCGACGCCCTCGCCCGGCAGGCCGGCCGCGATGTGCACGGCCGCGGGCACCTCGGCGGGCTCCGGGCGGCGCAGGGGGAGGGGGCCGCCCCGGGCGCGGGAGCCCCAGGCCCACAGGGACGACACTCCGACGGGGACGGTCAGCAGGGCGGAGCAGCCGGCGTCGCGCAGCAGGGTCGCGGCCACGCCGGCCAGGTCCCCGGCGGCGCCGCCGGCCCAGTCGTCGCGCCAGACGACGACCGCGAGATGGCTGCGGCTGATGTCGTAGCCGAGCCGCAGGAACGCCTGCGAGGCGTCGACGTCCGCGCCGTCGAGGATGTCGAGGACCAGTTCCTGGCGGTGCGCCGCCGCGCTCCCGGACCAGCCGCGGCGCTCGTTCTCGGCCTGTTCGGCGAGGGCCAGGAGGACGTGCTGGACCTCGGCGACCAGCGCCCCGGACAGCGCGCGGGTGACGTTCGCCGCCTCGGGGGCGCCGAGCAGTTCGTGGCAGGACCGGAACAACTCGCCGACCAGGAGGTCCAGATGGCCCTTGAGGGAGTGGAAGGTCTCGCCGACGGGCAGGCCCCGGCGGGTGAACTCGCGGACGGACACGGTGACGGTCTCCGGGACGGCGTCGTCGGTGTCACCGGCCAGGCGGGTGAGGAAGTACAGCGCCAGCGCCTCCGCGCCGCGTGCCGTCAGGTCGTCGGGGACCTGGTTGCGCGCGGCCGGCCACTGCGGCGGGCGCGCGGCGGCGGTCATCAGTCCCGCCACCTCCACCGCCCAGCCGACGGCCCCTTCGCCGATCAGCAGCCGCGCCTCGGACAGCACGCTCCCCTCGCTGACCGCCGCCAGGTGTGCGGCCGCGTCGCGGGGCCGCAGCCGCCGGATCCACGGCTGGACCGTGCGGGGGCGCCGCGGCGGCTGGAAAGGGCGCGGCGGCGGGGCGACGAGCCCGTGGCCGGGCTCGGGCACCGCGTGGAGGTGCTGGTTCATGGGCGCTCGTCCTCTTGCTCTCTGGTGGGGGGAGTCGGTCCGTCCGGCGCCTACAGCAGTCCGAGCCGGCGCAGGTCGGTGACGTACTTGCGGATGAGCCCGGCGGACAGGTGGGGGATGTCCTTGCCGGGGCCGGCCGCGCGTACGGCGGCGCGGAACCGCCCCGCGGGGAGCGGGTCGTCCTGCGCGGGGCGGGCGAAGGCGTGCAGCAGGGGCAGTACGGAGTGCCGGCGGCGCTGCTGCGGCAGGGCGCGCAGGGCGGTGGTGAAGCGGGTGAGCCAGGCGTCGTGGCCGGTGACGCGGCGGACGGGGTGGCCGGCCTCGGTGAGCCAGTCGACGAAGGTGTCCAGGCCGATGCCGTCGTCGTGCGGGTTGACCACGTGGAAGGTGTGGTGGCCGTCGGTGAGCGGTGCGCCGAGGGCGGTGATCGCCTCGGCGGCGAAGTCGACGGGCAGGCCGTCGTAGTGGCCGCCTGCGCCCGCCTCGTGGAAGGAGTCCGGGGCGAGGCCGGTGGCGGCGACGCTGAGCAGGAGCCGGGTGAAGAGGTCGGGCACGTTGAGCTGGCCCGCGTATGTGGTGTGGGCGAGGAGAATGTTGGGCCGGAAGACGGCGACCGGCAGCCCGAACCGCTCGTGCGCCGCGCGCAGCAGGACCTCGCCGGCCCACTTGCTGGCCGCGTACCCGTTGGCGTAGCCCTCGTCGAGGGGGCGGGCGGGGACGGCCTCGCGGATGTCGGTGTCCTCGTCGAGCGGGGCGGCGAGCCGTACGGCGACGGTGGAGACGTAGCTGACGGGCTTCAGCCGTGCGGTGAGCGCCAGCCGGATCAGCTCGGCGGTGCCGGCGACGTTGGGGCCGAACAACTGGTCGTAGGGCAGGACGTGGTTGACGAGGGCGCCGGCGTGGACGATGTGGTCGACGTCGGCGGTGAGCCGGTGCCAGGTGTCCTCGGGCAGGCCCAGCCGGGGTGCGGCGAGGTCGCCCGCGAGCACTTCCAGCGTCCCGTCGGCCGCCGCCCGGAAGCGGCGCGGCAGGTCGGGGTCGCCGCTGTCGAACGCCTCCTCCAGCCGCCGCCTGGCGGTGACCGCGTCGGCGCCGCGCACGACGCAGACCAGCCTGCCGCCGAGGGGCTTGAGCCGCTCCAGCCACTCCAGGCACAGGAACCGGCCGAGGTAGCCGCCGGCTCCGGTGAGCAGGACGGTCCGTGCGGCGCGGGGCGGTGCGGGGGTGGCGGCCAGGAGCGGCGCGTCGAGGAACTTCTCCAGGGTGAGGTCGGCGGCGCGGATCTCGGCGGCGTGCGGGCCGTGCACGGCGGCGGCCGTCGGCCGGTGCGCTCCCGAGCCGCGCAGTTCCTTGATGTGGCGGGCTATTCCCGCGAGGTCGTTGGCAGGGTTGATGACCGTGTCGACCGCAACGTCGACGCGAAAGATCTCTCCCAGCAGCTGGGAGAAGGACAGAGCGGTCAGGGAGTCACCCCCCAGGTCCCTGAAGTGCGCGCCGGGGTCGAACTCGGTGTCGGTGCGGCCGAGCAGGGCCTGGGCGGCGCGGACGACGGTCTCGGTCACCGGCCGGGCCGGTCCGTGCTTGCGCAGCGCGCGCAGCTGCCGTTCCTGTCCTTCGGCGACCTCGTCGTACAGCCGCTCCAGGGCGGGCCCGTACCGCTCCTTCAGCCGGGGGCGCAGGACTTTGTGGCTCTCGGTGTACAGGCCGTTCTCGGGGCTGAAGGGTTCGCTCTCGACGAGGAAGTCGCGCGGGATCTCGTAGGAGTTGAGGCCGGCTTCGGCGGCGGTCCGCTGGAGCGAGTCGGCGAGCGCCGGCTTCAGTGCCGTGAGGTCGCCTTCGTACTCGGCGAGTGTCTCCGCCGGGGGGACCACGACCGCGAGGAGGTAGGCGCGTTCGCTGTTTCCGTAGACGTAGATCTGCTGGACCAGGGGGCTGGCGAGGAAGAGGGTCTCCAGGCGGGAGACGGCGACGAACTCGCCTTGGGAGAGTTTGAGGGTGTCCTTGGTGCGGTCGATGTGGACGAGGCGGTCCGGGGCGGTCTCGGCGAAGACGTCGCCGGTGCGGTAGTAGCCGTCCGCGTCGAACAGGGCGGCGGTCAGTTCGGGGCGTTTGTAGTAGCCGGGGATGAGGGTGCTGGACTTGACGAGGAGTTCGCCGCGCGGGTGGGGCAGGTCGGTGCTGTAGTAGCCGAGTTCGGGGACGTCCTCCAGCCGGTAGTCGAGCACCGGCGGGCGCTGGACGACCGTGTCGAGGGTGACGCCGCCCGCCTCGGTGGAGCCGTAGCCGGTGTACAGGTGGAAGCCCAGGCAGGACTCGATGAACGCCGCCGACTCCGCGGACAGGGGGGCGGTGCCGACGAACGCCTTGGCGACCCGGCCGCCCAGGAAGTTCTCCCGCAGGTCCTTCTTGACGGCCTCCTCGATGTCGCCGGGTTCGCCGGAGCGCCGGTCCAGTTCGCTGCGGTAGCGCTGGAGGAGCATGTCGCAGATGCGCGGGACCATGGTCAGCTCGGTGGGGCGGACCAGGGCGATGTCGTCGAACAGGGCGGACAGGTCGCTCTTGGCGGTGAAGTAGCCGACGCCGCCCTTGACGAGGGAGCCCATCACGGCGTAGCGGCCGGCGAGGTGGCTCTGGGGCAGGTAGAGGACGCTGATCGCGGGGACGTCCGCCGACCCGTAGCTGAAGCCGTACCAGGCGGTGCCGACCAGGCGCTGGGTGTGCATCGCGCCTTTGGGGGCGCCGGTGCTGCCGGAGGTGTAGATGAGGAGGGACAGCGGGTCGTCGCCGGGTTCGGGGGTGAAGAGGGGGGCGAGGGGCAGCGCGCGGCCCCGGTCGATCACGTCGGCGAGGGTGTCGACGCTCACCTCGCTGCCGGCCAGGCGCTGCCGGGCGGATTCCAGGGGGCCGGGCCTGCCG
This sequence comes from Streptomyces sp. AMJ-169, assembly GCF_055597585.1. Classification (NCBI taxonomy): domain Bacteria; kingdom Bacillati; phylum Actinomycetota; class Actinomycetes; order Kitasatosporales; family Streptomycetaceae; genus Streptomyces; species Streptomyces sp. AMJ-169. The sequence goes on along the minus strand of NZ_JBVLTJ010000008.1, from coordinate 184,706 downwards.
TCGTGGTCGAAGACGAGCAGGCGGCGGACCGAGGGGGCGTCGAGGGCCAGGGCCACGGCGGTGTCCAGGTGCTCGGCGCTCGTGGCGAGGGCGAGGGGTTCGGTCTCCGCGACGATCGGGCGCAGCTGGGACAGGGGCGCGCCGGAGTGCAGGGGCACGGGGACGACGCCCAGGTGGATGCAGGCCAGGTCGAGGGTCGCGTAGTCGGTGCTGGTGAAGCCGAGGGTGCCGACGCGGTCGCCGGGGCGCAGGGGGTGTGCGGGGTGGTGGTGCCAGTCGGCGGCGACCGCGCGGACGCGGGTCCACAGTTCGCGGTAGGTGATGGTGTCGAAGCGCGGGAGGAGGCGTCCGGTGGCGGGGTCCTTGGCACGTTCGCCGAGGGCCGGGCGGTCCGCGTGGTTCTCCATGATGGCGGCCATGACCTGGGCGAGCGGGTCGCCGGGGTCGACGGACGCCAGGACGTCGGCGAGGCCCTTGCCCGGGTCGGGTGCGGTGGCCTCCAGTGGCTCGGCCATGTTCAGCTCTCTCCCAGGGGGTGTTCTGAGGGGCGGCTCGGGGACAGCTCGGGACGGTTCACCAGGTGACCGGCAGCGCGGCCACCCCGCGCACGAGGCGTTCGGTCCGCCAGGCCAGCTGGTCGGCCGGGACGGCGAGTCGCAGCCCCGGCAGCCGCTTGAGCAGCAGCTCCAGGACCACCCGCAGTTCCATGCGGGCCAGTTGGGCGCCGAGGCAGTGGTGGAAGCCGTGTCCGAAGGTGACGTGCGGGATGCGCTTGCGGCGGAAGTCGATCTCGTCGGGGTCCTCGAACACCTCGGGGTCGTGGTTGGCCATGCCGAGTTCGGCGACGAGCGCGTCCCCGGCGCGGACGAGCTGTCCGCTCAGCTCCACGTCCTCCAGGGCGATGCGGGTGAACCCGGCGGTCGCGCTGTTGGGGATGAACCGGAAGAGTTCCTCGACGGCGTCGGGCAGCAACTCGGGTTCGTCGATGAGCTGTTGCCACAGCGCGGGCCGGGTGAGCAGGGTGTAGACGAAGTTGCCGATCTGGTTGGCGGTGGCCTCCTGTCCGGCGGAGAGCAGGCTGACGCCGAGGCCGACGAGTTCTTCCTCGGTGAGCGGGTCGTCCTGGTCGTCGTCGGCGACGAGTTCGCCGAGCAGGTCGTCGGTCGGGTTGATACGGCGCTGTGCGATGAGTCCTGCGAGGTATTCGTCGAGGGACGCACGGGCGCGGGCGGCCTGTTCGGGGTCGGCGAGCATGAGCAGGCCGTCGACCCACTCGCTGAACAGTTCGCGGTCGCTGAAGGGGACGCCGAGCATCTCGCAGATGACGGTGATCGGCAGCGGCCAGGTCAGTGCGGTGGTGAGGTCGGCCGGCGCGCCCGTGGCGACCATGCGGTCGAGGAGTTCGCCCACGATCTCCTCGATGCGCGGGCGCAGCGACCTGAGCCGGCGGGTGGTGAACGCGTTGGTCACCCGGCGGCGCAGCCGGGTGTGCTCCGGCGGGTCCATGCTGAGCATCGAGCCCCGGGGCAGGCCGAGGGCGACGGTGCGCGGGATGTGGTCGCCGACGGCGGCGGCGCGGCTGAAGCGGGGGTCGGACAGCACCGTCCTGACGTCCGCGTACCGGGTGACCAGCCAGCCGTCGCCGCCGAAGGGCAGGCGGACGCGGAGCACGGGCTGTTCGCCGCAGATCTCCTTCAGCGTGGGGTCCAGGTCGAGGCGGGTGATCGGGCCGAACGGGTAGGAGCGGGTCGCCGTCATCGGGTCGGCCCTTCCTGTTCCGTCGGGGCCTCGTCCTGCGGCAGGGGGTAGAGGAACTCCTCGATCCGGTCGATACGGCCGCCCATGAACCGGAAGTACACGGCGGCGGGGCCGGTGCTGGAGGTTCCGTCCTTCATGTCCAGGTGCAGCACCTGCTGCTGGAACACCTCGCCGGCGGTCTCGAAGCGGCGGGTCACCTCATAGCGCATCGCCTCGACGCCGGTGACGAAGGACGCGAACTGCTTCAGGCGGTCGCTGAGCAGCATCGTCCCCTTGCCGTCGTTCTGCCACACGGTGGCCGTCGCGGTGCACATGGCGTCGGCGCTGGCGAAGTCGTACTTCTCCAGGTGCCGCAGGAAGACGTCCACCTTGTCGGTGCTGTCGCTCATGCCGGGACTCCTTTTCTAGGACAGGGTCTGGAGGACGGAGGGGTCGTAGGCGACGGCCTTGTCCAGCTCGCCCCGCAGGGCCAGGGCCGCCCAGTCGGGGTTGGCCAGGAGCGGGCGGCCGACGGCGACGAGGTCGAACTCGTCGCGCTCCAGGCGCTCCAGCAGTCCGTCGATGCCGGTCACGCCGGAGGGGCCGGTGAATCCGGAGGTGAAGTCGCCCTCGCCGTACTGCTGGTCCATGCCGACCGAGCCGACGGTCACGGCGGGCTTGCCGGTGAGTTCGCGGGCCCAGCCGGACAGGTTGAGGGGGCTGCCGTCGAACTCGGGGAGCCAGTAGCGGCGGGTCGAGCCGTGGAAGACGTCGACGCCGGCGTCGGCGAGCGGCGTCAGCAGCCGCGCGAGTTCGTCGGGGCTCTCGGCGGTGCGGGCGTCGTAGCGGCCGAGCTTCCACTGGGAGAGGCGGAAGAAGACCGGGAAGCCGGGGTTCACGGCGGCGCGCACGGCCGATACGACCTCGGCGGCGAAGCGGGCGCGGGAGGCGGGGTCGCCGCCGTAGCGGTCGGTGCGCCGGTTGGTGACGGTCCACAGGAAGCTGTCGATCAGGTAGCCGTGCGCGCCGTGGATCTCGACGCCGTCGAAGCCGGTCCGCTCGGCGTCCGCGGCGGCCCGCGCGAAGGCGGCGATCACGGCGTCGATGTCCCGCTGGGTCATCGGCTCGCCCAGCGGGCCGCCGTCGAGGCCGATGCCGGAGGGGACGTCGGCGGGCGGCTCGGTCAGGGCGCGGGCGGCGCCGGTGTGCCACAGCTGCGGGATGATCCGGCCGCCGGCCTCGTGCACGCGGCGCGCCACGTGGGCCCAGCCGGCGAGGGCCTGTTCGCCGTGGAAGTCGGGCACGTTGTCGTAGGCGCCGGCGGCGGGGCTGCCGGTGTAGGTGCCCTCGGTGATGATCAGGCCGACCTGGTGGGCGGCGCGGCGGGCGTAGTACTCGGCGACGTCGGGGCCCGGTATGCCGCCGGGGGACGCGGTCCTGGTCATGGGGGCCATGACGATGCGGTTGGGGAGCGTGAGGTCGCCCACGGTGAACGGGTCGTGCAAGCCGGCCATCGGCTCTCCGTTTCTTTCAGCTGAGGGTCGCGGTGGAATGCCACGCGTCCATCATTTTTCGCGCGGTGGTTTCATCGAAGGAATGCGTGTCGTATTTGAGGAAGGCCTTGTAGCTTTCGCCGTCCCGGTAGAACTCCATGGACAGCGCGTATTCCCCGGCGTACGGCAGATCGTCGAAAGTCCGCAGGTCCAGTTCGCCGGGTCCGGCCGGTGTGTCGTTGGTGAGGAGTTCGGCGCCCTCGAAATTCTGGAACAGGAAGTTCGTCAGGACCGGCGGCCGGTCCTCGGCGCCGAGCGCGCGGGCCGTCTCGCGCAGCGGGCAGGCGCCGTGTTCGAGGCCCGCGACCATCGTGGCCTGGGCCGCCTTGAGCAGCCGGGGGAAGTCCCCGGTGTCCGTGGAGCGCAGCGGCAGACAGTTCGCGAACTGGCCGACGACGTCCTGGAACCGCTTGTCGTAGCGGGCGGCCACGGTCAGGCCGAGGACCAGGTCGTCCTGTCCGGTCAGCCGGTGCAGGAAGCGGGCGTACGTCGCGAAGAACACGGTGGCGACGCTGACCCGGTGCTCCCGCGCCGCCCCGGTGAGGGCGGCGGTCAGCGCCGGTGACAGGTGCCGTGTCACGACGGCCACGCGGGGCAGCCGCAGGGGGTCGTGGGGGCGGTCGTAGGGAAGGGCCAAGTCCGCGGGCCGGTGCGCCAGTTCGCGCAGCCAGTGGTCGCGGTGGCGGGCCCCGCTCGGGCTCGCGAGGAGGTCTTCCTCCCAGGTGACGAAGTCGCCGTAGGTGGCGGCGGGCGGGCGGTGCTCGCCGCGGTAGGCCTCCTTGAGGGTGCGCACGACGAGCGCGGTCGACGTGCCGTCCAGGAGGATGTGGTGCGCGGTGACCAGCAGCAGCCGGCGCCCCTCGGGGAGGGTGACCAGGTGGGCGCGGACCAGCGGGCCCGTCGTCAGGTCGAAGGGGGCGTCGGCGAGTTCACGCAGCTCGGCCAGCTGGGCCGCGCGGGCGGTGGCGGTGAGGGTGACCCGGCCGAAGGAGGGGGTCCTGGCCGGGTCGACGTCCATGTACGGCACTCCGGCGCGCTCGCCGAAGACCGCGCTCAGCACCGGGTGGAGCTCGCTCTGGGCGCGGACCGCGCGTTCCAGGGCCGGCTCGTCGAGGTCGCCGTGGATCTCGAAGAGGAGCGGGAGGTGGTAGGCGGTGGAGCGCGGGCAGCGCCGCTGGTCGCGGTACATGGTCAGCTGGCCCTGGGAGAGGTTCCAGCGTTCGCCCGTGTGCGCGGTGAGCAGGCGGTCCGTCAGGAGGTCAGCAGTGCCGCACTCGTAGACCACGCTCACCGGGAGGTCCAGCGCCAGCGTCTCGTTGAGCCGGCGCACCATGCGGATCGCCCGGACCGAGTCCAGCCCCTGCTCGGCGAAGGGCGCCTCGCCGGGTTCGCGTGCCAGGGCGTGGGCGAGCGCGTCCCGTACGGCCTCGGCGACGCCGCTGCGGCGTGCCGGGGGGAGGCTGGGGCCCGGGGAATCGGTCATGGCTGCATGGTGCGCCGTCCCCCTTGCCGAATTCTTTTCCGCGCACCGGCCGCCCCTTGCCGAATTCTTCCGCTTCCCTTGCCGGACCCCGGGTTACGTCCACCGGACCGGAGCGAACCGCCGAATTGACTCCGGGGGACCTTTCACCGGCCGTGACCGCCCGTTTCTACTGGGACGTCGACATCCCCCCATGACACCGAGGGAAGAGAAATGACCAGAACGGACAGGATCACCCGGTTCATCGAAGAGCAGTTCCTCATCGAATTCGGTGCCGAGGTGACGCCGCAGAGCGATCTCTTCAAGGACGGGATCATCGATTCCTTCGGGTACATCCAGCTCATGTCGTTCCTGGAGGAGGAGTTCGAGCTGGACATCCAGACCGAGGAATTCCTCCTCGACGTCCCGGCCACGCTGGAGGCGATCGACAAGTTCGTGGCCGACCGTATGGCCGCCGGCGGCTCGCGGCGGGGTGAGTGACATGTGCGGGATAGCGGGCTTCGTCTCCTCGTCCCTGGCCGCCGACGCCGAGCCCGGTGTCATCACCGCGATGCTGTCGCGGATCAGGCACCGGGGCCCGGACGAGACGGGGTACTACCTCGACGACGGGCTGGCCATGGGCACCGTACGGCTGTCGATCGTCGACCTCGTGTCGGGCGGCCAGCCGCTGTCGGACCCCACCGGGCGGTACTGGATCTGCTTCAACGGCGAGCTGTACAACCACATCGAGCTGCGGGAGGAACTCAGCGGCCTGGGGCGGCAGTTCCGTACCCGCTCGGACACGGAGGTCGTCCTCCAGGCGTGGATCCAGTGGGGGCCGGCCTGTCTGAGCCGGTTCAACGGGGCGTTCGCGTTCGCCGTCAGGGACGCGGTCGCGGGTGAGCTGTTCCTCGCCCGCGACCGGTACGGCAAGCGGCCCCTCTTCCACACCGAGCACGCCGGCGCGTTCCTGTTCGCCTCGGAGATGAAGGCGTTCGCCGCCTACCCGGGCTTCCGCTTCGCGCTCGACCCGCACGAGCTGAAGTCGATCTACGGGCTGTGGACGCCGCTGCCGGACCGCTCCCCGTTCAAGGGCATCGCCCAACTCCCCCCGGGCAGCCTCCTGTCGGTCCGCGAGGGCCGGCGCACCCTGCACACGTACGAGGAACTCGCCGTCGACGCCCCGCCGTTCACCGGCACTCCGGCCGAGGCCGCCGCACTCGTGCGGGACACGCTGCGGACGAGTGTCGAGGTGCGGCTGCGCAGTGACGTGGAGGTCGGGGTCTATCTGAGCGGCGGTCTCGACTCGTCGATCGTCGCCAGGCTCGCGACCGACCTGTCGAACCACGAAGTGCGCACGTTCTCCGTCGAGTTCGAGGACCGCGACCTCGACGAGTCCGGCAGCCAGCAGTCGGTCGCCCAGTACCTCGGCACCCGGCACTCGTCGATCAGCATCTCCGCGTCGGACATCGCCGAGTACTTCCCGGCGGCCGTCCACCACGCCGAAGTCCCCGTGTTCCGCACCGCGTTGGTCCCGATGTACCTGCTGTCGCGGCATGTGCGGGACGCCGGGATCAAGACGATCCTCAGCGGGGAGGGCGCCGACGAGGCGTTCCTCGGCTACTCGCTGTTCCGCGAGACGATGCTGCGCGCCTCCTGGAGCCGGCTGTCGGACGCGGAACGGCAGGACCGGGTCGCCGTGCTGCACCCGGAGCTGGCGCACTTCGGGCCCGAGCACCGGGTCCATGTCACCGGGCTGCTCAGCCAGTTCTCCGAGGAGCGGCTCCCGGGCCTGTTCTCGCACGAACTGCGCTACCAGAACGGCCGGTTCGTGCAGCGGCTGCTCAAGGACCGCGCCGAGCCGTTCGCCGACCTGCTCGCGCTGGTCCGGGACACACCGGGCTACGCCGCGCTGTCGGCCACGCAGAAGGCGCAGTGGCTGGAGTTCAAGACGCTGCTCGCCGGCTATCTGCTGTCCAGCCAGGGCGAGCGGATGGGGCTCGCGCACGGCGTCGAGAACCGGTGCCCGTTCCTGGACCCGGCGGTGGTGCGGGCGGCGGCGCTGGTCAACCTCCGCCACGACGACGGGTGGGAGGAGAAGGCCGTCCTCAAGGAGGCGTTCCGGGACGTGCTCCCCCAGGAGCCGCTGACCCGGCGCAAGCAGCCCTACCGCGCGCCGGGCAGCGCCGCGTTCAAGGAAGCCCGGCCCGACTATCTCGAACTGGTGCTCTCCCCGAAGGAGTTGGAGAAGATCGACGGCATCGATCCGGTCTTCGCTCAGCGGCTGGTCGGCAAGATCATGGCCACGCCGGCGGCCGGGATCAGCACGAAGGAGGACAACGCGTTCATCCAGCTGCTCTCGACGGCCGTGCTCAACCAGCAGTTCGTGACGGACCCGCGCGAGCACACGCGCACGGCACCGGGGATGAACCTGACGACGGTGATCGACCGCCGCGAGAGCCGGCTTCCCGTCGGGGGGACCCGATGAGCAACGACGTCGCGATCATCGGCCTGGCACTCCGGCTGCCCGGCGCGGACACGTTACGGGAGTTCTCCGGGCACCTGGTCCAGGGCCGCTCCCTCATCTCCGAGGTGGCACCCGAACGCTGGTCCAGGGAACGCTGGTTCGGCAGTCCCCGGCGCGGCGCCGAGAAGACCAACAGCGTGTGGGGCGGGTTCATCGAGCAGGCCGACTGCTTCGACGCCGCGTTCTTCAGCATCTCCCCGCGCGAGGCGGAGAGCATGGACCCCCAGCAGCGCTTCGCCCTCGAACTCGCCTGGCGCGCCATCGAGGACGCCGGCTACCGCGCGAGCGACCTGGCGGGCTCGCGGACCGGCGTCTTCATGGGCGTCTGCCACGCCGACTACCCGGAGCTGATGGAGCGGGACGGCGCGAAGACCGACGCCTACTTCCCGACCGGCACCGCGTACTCGATCATCGCCAACCGGGTGTCCTACTTCTTCGACTTCCAGGGCGCCAGCATCACCAACGACACCGCGTGCTCCAGCTCGCTGGTCTCCGTCTACGAGGCGGTCACCGCCCTGGGCAACGGCGACTGCGAACTGGCCCTCGCCGGCGGGGTGAACCTGTGCTGGTCGCCCAAGCACTTCGTCGCCTTCAGCCAGGCGAGCATGCTCTCGCCGACCGGCCGCTGCCGCGCCTTCGACAAGGGCGCCGACGGCTACGTGCGCGGCGAGGGCGGCGCGGTCCTGCTGCTGAAGCCCCTGGAGCGGGCCGTCGCCGACGGCGATCCGGTGTACGCGGTCGTCAAGGGCGCCGCCACCAACCACGGGGGCCGCACCAGCTCCCTCACCGTCACCAACCCGGCCGCCCAGGCGAACCTCATCGAGGGCCTGTACACCCGCGCGGGCATCCGCCCCGAGTCCGTCTCCTACATCGAGGCGCACGGCCCCGGCACACCCGTCGGCGACCCGATCGAGGTCATCGCCCTCAAGCGCGCGTTCCGCAACCTCCATCAGGCGCACGGCACGGACCCCGAGCCGGGGAGCACCGGCATCGGCTCGGTCAAGACCAACATCGGGCACCTCGAAGGCGCCGCCGGGGTCGCCGGCATCACCAAGGTCATCGCCGCCCTCGCCGGCAAGGTGCTCCCCGCGACCGTCGGCTTCGAGGAGCAGAACAAGCTCATCGACCTGGCCGGCAGCCCGTTCCGCATCGTCCGCGACACCCAGCCGTGGCCCGAGCCGCCGGCGGGCCCGGACGGCACCCCCGCGCCGCGCCGCGCCGGAGTCAGCTCGTTCGGCTTCGGCGGGACCAACGCCCATGTGGTCCTTGAGGAGTTCCGGCCAAAGGAACGGCCGGAGACGGCGGCCGAGGGCCCGTACGTCGTGCCGCTCTCGGCCCGCACCCCCGAGCGACTGCGGGAAGTGGCGCGGCAGCTGCACGCGTTCCTCGCGGACGATCCCGACTGGCCCGCACCGGCCCTCGCCGACCTCGCGCACACCCTTCAGACCGGCCGCGAGCCGATGGCGGCACGCGTCGCGTTCGTGGTGGCGGACCGGGAGCAACTGCGGTCCGCGCTCGCCGAGTTCACGGAAGGAACGCTCCCTGACTCGGCCGCGCACGACCGGACCGGGGGCGCCGCCGAGCCGGCCGCGACGCGCTGGGCACAGGGCGAGGACGTCGACTGGACCGCCCGCCCCGGGTACGCGCGGGGCCACCGGGTACGGCTGCCCACGTACCCCTTCGCCCGCGACCGCCACTGGTTCCGCACCCGCCCGGCGGAGGAGGCCCCAGACACCCCGGCGCCCACGGGCGACGCGGCCCACCCCCTCCTCCACCGCAACACCTCCTCCCTGGACGAACACCGCCACACCTCCCTCTTCACCGGCGCCGAACCCTTCCTCGACGCGCACCGCGTCAACGGCACCCGCGTCCTGCCCGCCGCCGCACAGCTGGAGATGGCCCGCGCGGCGGTGCGGTACGCCACCCGCACCGCCGACGCGCCCGTACGCCTCGACAACTCGGTGTGGCTGCGCCCGCTGGTGGTGGACGGGGAGCCGGTCGAGGCACATGTGGTGATCACACCGCAGGACGGCGGCGGCCTCGGCTACGAGATCCGTACGGGCTCGGAGCCGCCCGTCGTGCACAGCCGGGGCACCGCCTCGGTCGGCACGTCCGACGCACCCGGGACGCTCGACCTCGCCGCGCTGCGGACGTCCTGCGCCACGCCGTACGACCCCGCCGAGGCGTACGCGGAGCTGCGCGCCGCCGGTCTGGAGTACGGGCCCGCGATGCGCGGACTCGCCGAAATCCGGCTGGGGGACGGGGAGTTGCTGGCCCGGCTGGAGCGGACGGCCACGGACCCGGCCGTCGCCCTGCCCCCGAGCGTGCTGGACGCGGCGCTCCAGGCGTCGGTCCTCCTCCAGTCGGCGCTCACGCCCGAGGCGGGACGGAATCTGTCGCTCCCCTTCGCACTCGACCGGCTGGACGTCGACGGCCCGTGCGCGGACGTGATGTGGGCGTGGGTGCGCCGCCGGAGCGCGGGCAAGGGGCTCGCCACTTTCGACCTCGACCTGTGCGACGACTCCGGCGCCGTGCGCGTACGGCTGCGCGGGCTGGCGCAGCGGACGGTCACCGAGGCGGCGGGGACAGCGACTGCCAGCGAGCCGGCGGGGCCGCGTGTCGTGGCCGCCACCTCCCGCTGGGTCGAGGCCGATTCCACGGACGGCGACGCCCCGGTCACCGTGCACGGTTTCCTCGGCGGCCGGCCGGAGGAGTTCGCCGCCGAGCTCTCCGCCGCGACGGGTTCCCCCTTCGCCGTCCTGCCCGCCGTCACGCCCGCCGCGACGGCGGACGGCGTCGGCGCGGTGCTCGGCCTCGTCCTCACCCGCGTGCAGGAACTGCTGCGCTCGAAGCCGAAGGGCGCGCACCGCTTCCTCGTCCTCGTCGACGACCGCGTGCCGCGCCTCTTCCACGCGCCGCTCGCCGCCCTCTTCAAGACCCTGAACCTGGAGAACCCGTCGGTGTCCGGCCGCGTCGTACGCGTCGCCGGGTTCGGTACGGCGGCGTCCGCGCGGATCGCGGAGCTGGTCCGGCGGGAGGCCGCCGCTCCGGGCGCCGCCGACGCGGAGGTCCGGTACGGTCCCGACGGCACCCGGCACGTCTGGCGCCCCGTCGGCATCGAGCCGCTGTCCGGGCCCCAGGTGCCGCCGCTCAAGGCGGGCGGGGTGTACTGGCTGACCGGCGGGCTCGGCGGCATCGGCCGCAGCGTGGCGCGCTACTTCGCGCGCCGCGCCGGGGTCACCGTCGTCCTCAGCGGCCGGACCGAGTCCGGCGGGGCCGCGCTGGAGGAGCTGCGGGCGGCCGGGGTCGACGCGCACTACCTCACCGCCGACGCCGGTGACGCCCAGGACGTGGAGCGCGCCGTCGCCCGGATCGTGCGGGAGCACGGCTCGCTGGACGGGATCGTCCACGCGGCGGGGACGCTGCGGGACGGGTACCTCCTCACCAAGGATCCGGCGGACGTGGCACAGGTGCTGCGCCCGAAGGTGGCCGGCGCCCTCCATCTCGACGCGGCCACCCGCGCCCTCCCGCTCGACTTCCTCGTGCTCTTCTCGTCCGTCGCCGGCGTGTACGGCAACGCGGGCCAGGGCGATTACGCGGCGGCGAACGCCTTCCTGGACGCCTTCGCCCAGCACCGGCAGGCGCTCGTCGACATCGGCGAGCGGACCGGCCGGACCGTGGCGGTCAGCTGGCCGCTGTGGGCGGAGGGCGGGATGACCGTCGACGACGTGACGCTCGCGTCGTTCCGCCGCCAGCGCGGCTGGGAGCCGCTGCCGACGGAGGACGGGCTGAGGGTCCTCGGGGCCGCGCTGCTCGGCACTCCGGAGCATGTCGTCGTGGCGTACGGGGCGCAGGCGTCCCTCGCTCCCGAGCGGCGTGACGAGCCCGCGCCGCGCCCGGTGTCCTTCGTCCCCTCTGCCGCCGTCACCGGCGGGCTCACCGAGGCCGAACTCGTGGCGCGTACCACGGAGTTGGTGAAGGGCGTGCTGGGCGAGGTGCTGCACCACGACCCGGCCGCGCTGGAGCCCGCCGTGGGGCTGGTGGAGTACGGGATCGACTCGATCGGGGTGCTGGAGGCGACGGAACGGCTCGGCGAGGTCTTCGGGCCGCTGCCCAAGACGCTGTTCTTCGAGTACGTCGACATCCAGAGTGTGGTCGGGTACTTCGTCGAGGAGCATCGGGGGGTGCTTGAGGGGCGGTTCGGGGGTGAAGGCGGGCCGGCGGCCGAGCCTGAGCCTGAGCAGTTGACGCCGGCTGAGCCTGAGCCTGAGCAGTTGACGCCGGCTGAGCCTGCGGCGCCGGCTGTCGCACAAGTCATACAGAACACCGCCCCCTCCCTCGACTCCCCCGACGACTACCACGACATAGCGATCGTCGGCATCTCCGGCCGCTACCCCGGCGCCGACACCCTCGACGAGCTCTGGAGCGTCCTCGAAGAAGGCCGCCATCTCTTCCAGGAGGTCCCGCGTGAGCGCTGGGACCATGACGCGGTGCACAGCTCCGAGCGCGGTGTGCTCGGCAAGAGCGCCATCCGGACCGGCACGTTCCTGCGGGAGGTCGACACCTTCGACCCGCGCTACTTCCGCGTCTCGAAGCGCGAGGCGGAGCGGATGTCGCCGGAGGTCCGGCTGTTCCTCCAGGTCGGGGTGGAGGCGCTGGAGGACGCGGGCTACTCGCGCGAGACGATCCGCCGCCAGTACGAGGGCGACGTCGGCGTGCTCGTCGGCACGATGAGCAACCACTACAACCTGTACGGCTTCCAGAACAGCCTGACCAGGGGCGCCCCGGCGACCGGCAGTTACACGGCGACGATCCCCAACATGCTGTCGTACTTCTACGGGTTCACCGGTCCCTCGATCTTCCTGGACACGATGTGCTCGGGCTCGTCGACCTGTGTGCACCAGGCCGTGCAGATGCTGCGGGCGCGGGAGTGCAAGATGGTCGTCGCGGGCGGCGTGAACCTGCTGCTGCACCCGTACAACCTGATCACCTCCTCGCACGAGCACTTCACCACGGCCACCTCCGACGTGATCCGCAGCTTCGGGCTCGGCGCGGACGGCACGATCCTCGGTGAGGGCGTGGGCGCGGTGGTGCTGAAGCCGCTCGTGGAGGCGGAGCGCGACGGCGACCAGGTGTACGCCGTCATCAAGGGCACCGCGCTGTCGAACGCCGGGGTGCGCAACGGGTTCACCGTCCCGAACCCGCGTATGCAGGCCCGCGCGATCGAGAAGGCGATCGACGACTCCGGGGTCGACCCGCGCACCATCACCTACGTCGAGGGCCACGGTTCGGGCACCTCGCTCGGTGACCCGATCGAAGTCAGGGCGCTCACCACGGCGTTCGGCAAGTACACGCCGGACAAGCAGTTCTGCGCGCTCGGTTCGGTCAAGTCGAACATGGGGCACCTGCTGCACGCGGCCGGAATGATCGGCTTCGCGAAGGTGCTCCTCCAGCTGCGCGAGCGCACCCTCGTCCCCTCCCTGCACAGCGGCGAACTCAACCCGGACATCGCCTTCGCGGACACGCCGTTCCACGTGCAGCGTGAACTCACCGCGTGGAAACCGGCGGTGACGACGGAGGGTGGCACGCCGACCGTCCATCCGCTGCGCGCGGGCATCACGTCGATCGGCGCGGGCGGCATGAACTCGCACATCATCGTGGAGGAGTACGTCCCCGGGCCGCGCGCCGACCGGCCACGGCAGCCGGAGCTGTTCGTCTTCTCCGCGATGACCGACGCGGCGCTGGAGACCTCGCTGACCCGCTTCCGCGACTATCTCGCGACGGCGGAGGAGTCCGAACTCCCCTCCATCGCGCACACGTTGCGGGTCGGCAAGAACGAACTCCCGCGCCGCTGGGCCTTCCTCGCGGAGGACCTCGCCGGAGCGGGGGCGGCCGTGGACCGTTACCTCGCCGGCGACCGCGACCAGCGGGCCGAGCTGTCGGGCACCGGCCCGGCGCACGAGCTGGGCACCGCCTGGACCGGCGGCGCGGCCGTCGACTGGGCCCCGCTCACGGGCGAACACCCGCCCCGCCGGGTCTCGTTGCCCGCCTACCCCTTCGAGCGGGTCCGCTGCTGGACCGAGCCCGAGCCCGGCGCCCCCACGGTCACCGCACCGCTGGCGCTGCGCGAGAAACTGCACCCGTTCCTCGGGACCAACAGCTCCGACGTCGGCGGGCTGCGCTACAGCATGGACGTCCACCTCGACGACCTCGCCGACTACGGGTACGCCCAGGACAAGGCGCCGCAGCTCGTACCGACGTTCGCCGTCGACCTGGCGCTGGCCGTGGGCAAGGTCTCCGGTTTCGCGGACGTCCCGCGCGTGCGGGGGCTGCGGCTGTACGGCCCGGTCCCGTGGGCGGACACCGTACGTCTGGTCACCACGCTGACGGTGGTGAGCCGGGACGAGGCGTCCGCGCTCGTGCTGAGCGAGGACGCGGCGGGCGCGCGCACTCCCGTCGCCGCGTTCGAACTGCGCCCGGACGACGGCCAGTTGCCGCCGGACGCCCTGCGCCTCGACAGCACGGACGACCGGGAGCGGGTCCTGGCCGAACTGGCCGAAGGGGGCATCGTCCCCGATCCGCTGCGGCACGGCGTGCGGGGTGCCCAATGGCTGCCGGACGGCCGGCTGGTCCTGACGGTCACTGTCCCTGAACTGCGCCACGACCACACGCGGCGGAACGTACGCGTCGCCCCGCACGTCCTGGCGGCCGTCACGTACGGCGGCTGGCTCCTCGCCAAGCGGGCCGGCGATCCCGACTGGGCCCGGCAGCTTCCCCAACTCATCGACGAGGTACGCCTGTTCGGCGCTGATCAGGCGGCCGACGACGTGGCGTACGTCGTCCTCGAACCGTCCTCCGGCGGCCGGGTCCGGCTGGCGGACCGGGGCGGGCGGGTGCTGGCCGAACTCACCGGCGTGCGCTGGGGGGAGGGCGAGCCGGCGCCGGAGCACTCCGACGCGGCTTCGGCTGTGATTCCTCAACTCGCTTACACGGAAAGGAGGGAGACACCTGTGCAGGCCCCAGAATCCGCCGATCCCCTGATCGACTTCGCGGTCGGCGAGTTACGCCGGATCGCGGCGGACATCCTCAAGTTCGACGCCGCCGAACTGGACGCCCACACCGGGTTCGACGCCTTCGGCTTCGACTCCATCTCGCTGGTCACCTTCAGCAAGCTCATCAAGGACTCGCTCGGCGTCGAGCTGACTCCGGCGGTCTTCTTCGACGTGAACACGCTGGACGCGCTGGGGCGGCATGTGGTCGCGGAGTTCGGGGAGGAGGTACGGGCGGCGCGGCCCCAGCGGACGCCGACGGCAACTCCGACGGTAACCCCGGCTCCGACGCCAACTCCGGCTCCGGCTTTGATTCCGGCGCCGGCTGCCCAACTCCCCTCCGCCCCGACCCCGTCCGTCGAGCCGCACCCCAAGAAGCAGCCCGCCTCGACCCCCATCGCCGTCATCGGCGCCGCCGGCCGCTTCCCCCAGTCCCCCGACCTCGACACCTACTGGTCCAACATCGCCCAAGGCAGGGACTGCGTCTCGGAGTTCCCGGCGCACCGCTACGACGCGGCCTACGCGCGCCTCGTCGAGCAGGCGGACTTCCCGCGCCACGCGGGCGTGCTGGACGGCGTCGACGCCTTCGACGCGGGTTTCTTCCAGATCTACCCGCGTGAAGCGGAGTTGATGGACCCGCAGCACCGGCTGGCCCTGGAGACGGTCTGGAGCGCGGTCGAGGACAGCGGGTACCCGCGCGGCGCCCTGCCCCGCAACACCGGCCTCTTCCTGGGGGTTTCGGGCACCGACTACGCGACCCTGCTGACGACCTACGGCGTCGAGCCCGACGCGTTCACGTCCACGGGCAACGCGCACTCCATGCTCGTCAACCGGATCTCGTACCTGCTCGACGTCCGGGGTCCGAGCGAGCCCGTCGACACGGCCTGCTCGAGTTCGCTGGTCGCCGTGCACCGCGCGATGGACGCCCTGCGCTCCGGCGCGTGCGACGTCGCGATCGCGGGCGGGGTCAATCTGCTGCTCAGCGTGGACACGTTCGTCAGCGCGCACCGGGCCGGGATGCTGAGCCCGACCGGGCGGTGCCGGACCTTCGCGCGGGACGCGGACGGGTACGTGCGCGGCGAGGGGGTCGGGGCCGTCGTCCTGAAGCCGCTCGACGCGGCCGAGCGGGACGGGGACGCGATCCTCGGTGTGCTCCTCGGCAGCGCCGAGAACCACGGCGGGCGCGCCAACTCCCTGACGGCGCCGAACGCGGACGCCCAGGCCGAGCTGGTCGCCACGGCGATGGACGGGATCGACCCGGACACCGTCGGCTACATCGAGGCCCACGGCACCGGCACCGCGCTCGGCGACCCCGTCGAGGTGCACGCGCTGCGCACCGCGTACCGGCGGCTCGGCGGCGCGCCGGACGCGGACGTCGCGCTGGGCTCGGTGAAGACGAACATCGGGCACCTGGAGGCCGCCGCCGGTGTCGCCGGGCTGCTGAAGGTCCTGCTCGCCATGCGGCACGGCGTCGTCCCGGCCTCGCTGCACTCCGCCGACCTCAACCCGTACCTCGAACTCGGCAAGGGCCCGTTCCGCGTCGTCCGCGAGAACGAGCCATGGTCCCGGCGCGACGGCCGGGCCCGGCGGGCCGGCGTGAGCAGTTTCGGGTTCGGCGGGGTCAACTGCCATGTGGTGGTGGAGGAGTACGTGGCGGCCGACGCCACCGCCGACGACGGCACCCCCGTCGCCGTCCCCCTGTCGGCGCGCACGCCTGAGCAACTGCGCCAGGTCGCCCGGGACTTGCTCGCGCATCTGGAGCACGCGGAGGTGCGGCCCTCGCTGCGCTCGCTCGCGTGGACGCTCCAGGCCGGGCGGGAGGCGCTGCGCGAACGCGTCGGCTGGGTGATCGGCTCGCACCGCGAACTCGCCGACAGGCTGCGGGAGTTCGCCGAGGGCGAGCGGCTCGGGGGCGGGGTGCGGGGTACGGTCACCCGGCCCGCCGCCGACGCCGGGCCCGCCGCGGCGGACGGCGACCCCTCGCGGCTGCTGGCCCGCTGGGCCGAGGGTGATGCTGTCAACTGGCGTGCGCTGTACGGGACTTCAACACCTCGGCGCGTCCATCTGCCGACGTATCCGTTCGCCCGCGAGCGGTACTGGATCCCCGGGGCCGCGCCACAGCAATCGTCGGGGGCCGGCCGGCCCGCCATGACGGCCGAGCAGTCACCCGAGGCGCAGGCGCCCGCCGCCGACACCGGCACCGCACTCCTCGTCCCCCGCTGGACCCCCAAGCCGACATCCGCGCAGCAGCCCCCTCCCCCGCGCCGGATCGTGATCCTCTGCGGAACGGCCGCCGCCGCGCGGGAGTCCGTCGAGCGGCAGGGCGTACGCTGCTTCACCGTCGGGAGCAGCCGCGAGCGGCTTGAGAACCGCTTCTCGGACATGTCACGGCAGGTCTTCGAGATCGTGCGCGACACCATCGCCGAGGTCTCGGCCGACCGCACGCTCGTACAGGTCGTCGTGGACGACACCCTCCACCTGGCCCTCTCCGGCCTCCTGCGCACCGCCATGGCCGAAGACCCCTCGCTCACCGGGCAGTTGATCTGTCTCGACGACGCGACGGACACCGCCGCTCTCGTGGCGGAGAACGCCCGGTGCGCCGAGGACGACTTGGTGCTCTACCGCGACGGCGTCCGATCCGTCCCGGTGTGGCAGGAGACGGCGCAGGCGGCGGACGGCACGGCCGTGCCCTGGCGCGACGGCGGGGTCTATCTCCTCACCGGCGGCGCGGGCGGCATCGGCGCCGTGCTCGCCCGTGCGATCGCCCGCGACGTCGTACGCCCGACGCTCGTCCTCACCGGCCGTTCGCCGCGTGACGCGCGGATCGACGCGCTCCTCGACGAGCTGCGGGCCGAGGGCGCGGACGCCCGGTACGCGCGGGCGGACCTCTCGCGGTGGCAGGAGGTGCGTCATCTGGTCGGGGAGATACCGGAGTTGCACGGCATCGTGCACTGCGCGGGGGTCGTCCACGACTCCGCGCTGGTGCACAAGACCGCGCAGGAGTGGGACGACGTCCTCGCGCCGAAGGCCGGCGCTCTCGTCCACCTGGACCGCGCGGTGGGCGACGGCCCGCTGGAGTTCCTTCTCCTGTGCTCCTCGGGTTCCGCGCTCACCGGCAACCCCGGGCAGGCGGACTACGCGACGGCCAACGGTTTCCTGGACGCCTTCGCCGGGTCGCGCAACGCGCGCGTCGCCGCCGGGGAGCGCTCCGGGCGGACCCTGTCGCTCGCCTGGCCGCTGTGGCGGGAGGGCGGGATGACCGTCGACGAGACGGTACGCGCCCGGCTGTGGCAGAGCCGTGGGCTCGCGCCCATGGAGTCGGCGGCCGGCGTCGAGGCGCTGGTCCGGGCCTGGCGGCTGGCCGGGGAGGGTCATGTGTGGGTCCATCACGGGGACTTGAGCCGGGTGCCGGGGAGTCCGGAGAGGGCCGGGGCGGTCCCGGACGGCTCCGGCCACGACGACGCGCTGCGCCGGCTGACCGCGCTCTTCGCCCAGGTCACCAAGGTCTCGCCGGACGCCGTCGACCCTGACGCGCCGCTCCACGCCACGGGCCTGGACTCGATCATAGTGGTGCAGCTCAACAGGGAGCTGGCGCTCACGTACGGGGAGGTCTCGAAGACGCTGTTCTACGAGTTCCCGACGCTGCGGGCGGTGGCCGGGCACTTGGCGGCGGAGCATGTGCCGCAGGACGCCGGGCAGTTGACGCCGGAGCACGTATCGCAAGCCACCGCACTCCCCAGCCGTAAGACCTACACGCCGACCCCCGCCAAACCCCCCACAGCGCGCGAACCCATCGCCGTGATCGGCATGAGCGGACGCTACCCCGGCGCCGCGAACCTCACCGAGTTCTGGGCCAACCTCAAGTCCGGCCGGGACGGCATCACCGAGGTCCCCGCCGACCGCTGGCCGCTGGAGGGCTTCTACGAGCCGACGCGCGCCGCCGCGATCGCGACGGGCCGCAGCTACAGCAAGTGGGGCGGTTTCCTGGACGACTTCGCCGCCTTCGACCCGCTGTTCTTCCAGATCGCCCCGCGCGACGCCTACGCGATGGACCCGCAGGAGCGGCTGTTCCTCCAGGCGGCGTGGGAGGTCGTGGAGGACGCCGGCTACACGCCCGGGGAACTGGGCGAACGGCACGGTCACCGGGTCGGGGTCTTCGCGGGCGTCACGAAGTCCGGCCACGCGCGGTACGGCGCGCGCCGGCTGCCGTCCGGTGAGGCGGTCGTACCGGCGCTGTCCTTCGCCTCGCTGAGCGCGCGCACCTCGTACGTCCTGGACCTGCGCGGTCCGAGCATGACCCTGGACACGATGTGCTCGGCGTCGCTGACCGCGATCCATGAGGCGTGCGAGCACCTGTACCAGGGCTCGTGCGAGGCGGCGATCGCCGGCGGGGTCAATCTGTATCTGCACCCGTTCGACTATGTGGAGCTGTGCCGTTCCAACATGCTGTCGGCGGACCGCAGGCTGCGCAGCTTCGGCAGCGGCGGCGACGGCTTCGTGCCCGGTGAGGGTGTCGGCGCGGTGCTGCTGAAGCCGCTCTCGCGGGCGCAGGCCGACGGTGACCAGGTGCTCGCGGTGATCCGGGGCACGAGCGTCAACCACGGTGGCCGCACGCACGGTTACACCGTCCCGAACCCCGCCGCCCAGGCCGAGCTGATCCGTACCGCGCTGGAGCGCGCGGGGGTCGGCGCCCGGGACATCGGGTACGTCGAGGCGCACGGCACCGGCACCGAACTCGGTGACCCGATCGAGGTGGCGGGCCTGACCCGCGCCTTCGCCGAGGACACCGACGAGCGGCAGTTCTGCGCGCTCGGCTCGGTCAAGTCGGCGATCGGGCACCTTGAGGCCGCCGCCGGGATCGCGGGCCTGACCAAGGCCGTACTCCAGCTGCGGCACGGGCAGTTCGCGCCGAGCCTGCACGCCGAGGAGCTGAACCCCAACCTCGATCTGGAGCGGTCCCCCTTCTTCGTCCAGCGTCAGCTCGCCGACTGGCCGGGCGACCGGCCGCGCCTCGCCGCGGTCTCGTCGTTCGGCGCCGGCGGCTCCAACGCCCACGTCATCCTGGAGGAACACGTGTCCGAGTCCGCCTCCGGCCGGCCGCCGGCCACGCCCGGAGCAGAGCAACTGGTCGTCCTGTCCGCCCGCACCCCGCAGCAGCTGCGCGAGCAGGCCGGCCGTCTCGCCGACCGTCTCGACGGCGCGGACGTCCCCCTCGCCGACCTCGCGTACACCCTCCAGGTCGGACGGGTCGCGTGGGACGAGCGCCTCGCCCTGGTCGTCACGTCGGTGCCCGAACTGCGCGGCGCGCTGCGGGAGTTCGCCGAGCTGGAGTCCGTGGCGGCGCCGGGCGTGCACCGGGGCACCGTCGGCCGCACCCGCTCGGCCGTCGGGGAACTCGCCGACGACGAGGATCTGCGGGACCTGCTGGTGGCCCGCTGGACCGAGTCCCGCAAGCTGTCGAAGCTGGCGGCGCTGTGGACGGAGGGGGTGACGCCGGACTGGCGCGCGCTGCACGGCCCGGCCGAACCCCGGCGTATCTCGCTCCCGGCGTACCCGTTCGCACGGGACCGGTACTGGGCCGGGGATCTCGAAGCGGTGAGCGGGGGGTACGAGGCGGGCGCCGGGGGCATTGAAGCCAGCGCCACGCCGGGAGTCTCCGCCATGCCGGAAGCCTCCGCCACACCGGGAGTCTCCATCACGCCGGGAGCCACCGCCGCCCCAAGCCCCCTCGCCGCTCCCGCCACCACCCTGACCGCGACTCCGGCCCCCTACACGGCCGCCGTCCCGAGCGCCCCCGCCGCCGTACCCGCCCCGCGCGAGACGGCCCCCGACACGGCCGGCGTCCGGAGTACCCCCGCCGAAGAAGTCCGCCGCATCGTCCACACCAAACTCGCCGACGCCCTCGTCATGCCCCCGGCGGACATCGAGAGCACCCGGGCCTTCGCCGAATACGGTCTCGACTCCATCCTCGGCGTCCGCTTCGTGCACGAGCTGAACGAGACGCTCGGCCTCGACCTGACGACCAGCGTCATCTACGACCACAGCTCGGCCGACCGCCTGATCGCCCACATCCTCGACGCCCACCGCGACGCCATAGCCCTCCCGGCGCCGGCGCCCGCAGTCCCCTCCGCCCCGACCCCCCGCGGCCCCATCGCCGTCGTCGGCATGAGCGGACGCTTCGCCGGCTCGGACTCCCTCGCCGAGCTGTGGCGCCACCTCGCGGCGGGCGACGACCTGACCAGCGAGGCGACCCGCTGGCCGCTGCCCGCCACGGACGCCGCCGGCGCCCCCCGCTGCACCCGAGGCGGTTTCCTGGACCGCATCGACGAGTTCGACCCCCTCTTCTTCAACATCTCCGGCGTGGAAGCCGCCGTGATGGACCCGCAGCAGCGGATGCTCCTCGAAGAGTCGTGGAAGGCGCTGGAGGACGCGGGCTACGCCGGGAAGGCGATCGACGAGCGGGACTGCGGTGTGTACGTCGGCTGCTGGGAGGGCGACTACAAGACCCTGGTCGGCGACGACGCCCCGGCGCAGGCGTTCTGGGGGAACCTCGCGTCGGTCGTACCGGGCCGGATCGCGTACTTCCTGAACCTCAAGGGCCCGGCCATCGCGGTCGACACCTCCTGCTCCAGCTCCCTCGTCGCCGTCGACCTGGCCTGCAAGGACCTGTGGTCGGGCGAGACGGACATGGCGCTCGCCGGGGGTGCCTACCTCCAGACGACGCCGCGCCTGTTCGACCTGGCGGGGCGGGCCAACATGCTGTCGCCGACGGGGAGTTGCCGCGCCTTCGACCACCGCGCCGACGGTTTCGTACCGGGCGAGGGGGTCGGCGTCCTGGTCCTGAAGCGGCTGGAGGACGCCCTCGCGGACGGCGACCACGTGCACGGCGTGATCCGCGCGTCGGGCACCAACCACGACGGCGCGACCAACGGCATCACCGCCCCCAGCTCGGTCTCCCAGGAGCGGCTGCTGAGCGAGGTGTACGAGCGGTTCGGCGTCGGCGTGGAGACGATCCAGCTCGTCGAGGCGCACGGCACCGGCACGAAGCTGGGCGACCCGATCGAGTTCGAGGCGCTGACCCGCGCGTTCCGCAAGGGCACCGACAAGGTGGGCTACTGCGCCCTCGGCTCGGTGAAGACGAACCTCGGCCACACCCAGTACGCGGCCGGAGTCGCCGGGATCTTCAAGGTCCTCCTCGGCATGAGGCACCGGCAGATCCCCGCCTCGCTCCACTTCGAGCGGCGCAACGAGGCCGTACGCCTCGACGGCAGCCCGTTCTACGTGAACACCGGCACCCAGCCGTGGCCGGCCCCGGCGGACGGTGTGCGCCGGGGTGTCGTCAGCTCCTTCGGGGCGAGCGGCACGAACGCGCACATCGTCCTGGACGAGGCCCCGCCCATGCCGGTCTCGCGGACGACCGCCCCGGCGCACCTCGTCGTGCTGTCGGCACGCTCTCGGGAGCAACTGACCGAGCAGCTCGCCCAGTTGGCCGCGCACTGCCGTCAGGAACCGGCGCTCGACTGCGGCGACGTCGCCTGGACCCTCGCCGTCGGCCGCGCGCACTTCGCGCACCGGTTCGCGTGCGTCGTACGCGACCTCGGTGATCTGGTCCAGGTGCTGGAGCAGGGGCTTGCCGGGCCGCGCGCGCTGACGGGTGAGGCTCGGCCGGGTGCCGGGTCGGCGGCGGCCATGGATCTCGGCGCGCTCGCCGAACTGTTCGTGCGGGGCGGTGAGATCGACTTCGCGGGGGTCTTCCCCTCGGGGAGCCGGCGGGTGCCGCTGCCGACGTACCCGTTCGTCCGGGAGAGCCACTGGGCGACGACGGCCCCGCCCGCGCCGGCGGTTCCGGTAAAGGCAGCTCCCGTGCAGGCGGCCCCGGTGCAGGCGACCCCGGCTGCTCCTCTCGCCCCCGCCTACCCCCTCCTCCCCACCACCGGCACCCTCCAACTCACCGGCGCCGAAAGCTTCTTGCGCGACCACTTGGTGCAGGGCCGCCGCGTCCTCCCCGGCGTCGTCCATCTGGAGCTCGCCCGCCAGGCCGCGGTCAACGCCCTCGGCACCGACCCCGCCGCCCCCTTCCGGATGCGCAACGTCACGTGGGTCCGCCCGCTGACGGTCGACGGCCGCCAGGACGTGACGGTCGGCGTCCGCCCGGACGGCGAGGGCGTCGCCTTCACGGTCGGCACCCCGGCCGACGGCTCGGGCAGCTACTGCGAGGGCCGCGTCCTGCCGTCCACCGGCGCCCGCCCGGCCCCGCTCGACCTGGCCGCCCTGCGTGCCGCCTGCCCGACCCGGGTGCCGGGCTCCCGGATCTCCGGGTCGCTCGTCGCGACGGGCATCACCCACGGACCGGCGCTGCGCGCGATCGAGGAGGCGTACGTCGGTGACGGCACGGTCGTCGCCCGCCTCGTGGCGCCCGCCGGTGAGCCGTGCCCGTACGTCCTGCACCCCGCGCTGACGGACTCGGCGATCCAGGCCTCGGCGGCGCTGGCACTGGACGGCGGCCCCGACGGCGAGGTGCTGGTGCCGTTCGCGCTGGACTCGCTGGAGTTCTTCGGGCCCTGCGAGCGGGAGATGTGGGCCGTGGTCCGGGGCAGCGCCGCCCGGCTCGACATCGACCTGGTCGACGAGGCGGGCGCCGTACGGATCCGGCTGACCGGCTACACCTCGCGCGCCGTCCCCGCGTCGGCGCCCGCGCTGTACGCCCCCACGTGGGAGCCGGTGGCGGACCTCGGCACGGCCGCGCCCGCCGGGCAGACGCTCGTGGTCGGCGCCACGGCAGAGCAGTTGGCCCAGCTCCCGCTCGCCCGCGCCTGGCACCTCCCGCCGACGGCGTCGGTCGAGGAGAACGCCGCCGCGCTGACGTCGATCGGCCAGATCGACCACCTGCTGTGGCTCGCGCCGGACACCGCGCCGCACGCGACGGACGGCGCCGCCTTCACCGCCGCCCAGGAACACGGCGTGCTCGCCGCGTTCCGCCTGGTCAAGGCGTTGCTGCGGACCGGCCACGACGCCCGCCCGCTCACGGTCACCCTGGTCACCCGGAGCGCCCTCGCCACCTACCGGGACGAGCCGGCCCGGCCCGCGCACGCGGCGCTGCACGGCCTGTTCGGGGCGCTGGAGCAGGAGTACGGCCACTGGACCGTACGCCGCGTCGACCTCGACGGGGACTCGCTCACCGGTCTCCCGGCGCACACCCCCGGCGGCACCTGGGCGCGCCGCTCGGGCCAGTGGCTGCGCAGGCGGCTCGTGCCGGCGGTGACGGCCCACACGGCGCCGGCCCCGTACCGGGAGGGCGGCGTGTACGTCGTCATCGGCGGTGCGGGCGGGCTCGGTGAGGCGTGGACGCGGCACGTCACGGACAGCCACGGTGCCCGCGTCGTATGGATCGGCCGCCGGCCGCTGGACGCCGGTGTCCAGGAGCGGCTGGAGGCTGTGCGGGGGCGCGGCGAGGTGAGTTACCTGTCGGCGGACGCGACCGACCCCGAGGCGCTGCGGGTGGCGTACGAGGAGGTCAGGGCCCGGTACGGGCGGATCAACGGTGTGGTCCACTCGGCGCTCGTGCTGCGGGACCGGGGGCTCGCCAGTATGGAGGAGGGTGACTTCCGGGCGGCGCTGGCCGCGAAGGTGGACACGAGTGTCGCCATGGCCCAGGTCTTCGCCGGGGAGCCGCTCGACTTCATGCTCTTCTTCTCCTCGCTCCAGTCGTTCGTGACGGCGGCCGGGCAGAGCAACTACGCGGCCGGCTGCGCCTTCGCGGACGCCTACGCGCAGTTGCTGGAGCGGCAGCTGAACTGCCCGGTGAAGGTGATGAACTGGGGCTGGTGGGGTTCGGTGGGCAGTGTCGCCTCCGCGTTCCACCAGCAGAGCATGGCCCGTTGGGGCCTGCTGTCGATCGAGCCGCCGGAGGCGATGGCGGCGCTGGGCACCCTGCTCGGGGGCCCGCTGCCGCAGCTGGGCTTCGTCAAGCTGACCGACCCGCAGGCCATCGAGCCGGTCGAGCCGGCGCTGCGGACGACGGTGTACGAGCGGGTCCCCGTGCGCGTCGCCCCCGAGGCGGTCACCGCGCAGATCACGCAGACCGACGGCGACGAGCGGCTGCTGCGGGACGTGGCCGACTGGCGCCGCGACGAGCGCGATCCGCTGCTGGCCCAGCTGATCCGGGCCCACTTGGAGGCGCTCGGCGTCGTACGGCCCGGCGAGAGCGCGCCTGATCCGACGCTGCGTGGCGGTGTCCATGAGCGGTACGGCGCGTGGCTCGCGCACTCGCTGCGGGTCATGCCCGAGCAGGCGCCGCCGCTCGACGTCCTCGAACGGCGGTGGGACGAGGAGTGCGCCCGCTGGTCGGCGGAGCCTGACAAGGCGGCCGAACTCGCGCTCGTGGACGCCACGTTGAAGGCGCTGCCGGACATCCTCACCGGCCGTACACCGGCCACGGACGTGATGTTCCCGCGCGGTTCGGTCGAGCTGGTCGAGGGCTGCTACCGCAACAACCGGGTCGCCGACACCTTCAACCGGACGATGGCGTCGGCCGCCACCGCGATCGTCGCGGAGCTGCTGCGCCAGGACCCGGGCACCCGCGTCCGCATCCTGGAGATCGGCGCCGGCACGGGCGGTACGAGCGTCGGTATGTTCGCGGGGCTGCGGCCGTACCAGGACAGCATCGAGACGTACACGTACACCGATCTGTCGAAGGCGTTCCTCAACCGCGCCCAGGCGCAGTTCGGGCCCGACGCGCCCTATCTCGACTGCCGCCGCCTCGACGTCGAGCGGCCGATCGCGGAGCAGGGCGTCGAGACGGGCGGCTACCACCTCGTCATCGCCGCGAACGTCCTGCACGCGACCCGCGACATGCGCAACACCTTGCGCAACGCCAAGGCCGCGCTGCGGGACGGGGGCTGGCTGCTGATGAACGAGCTGACCGCGTTCGACGTGTTCAGCCATCTCACCTTCGGGCTCCTGGAGGGCTGGTGGCTGTCCGAGGACGTGTCCCTGCGCGTCCCGGGCTCGCCCGCGCTGGCGCCGGAGGCGTGGCGGGAGGTCCTGCGGGGCGAGGGGTTCCCGACGGTGCTGTCCCTGCTGCCGGGGGCGCTCGGTCTGGGACAGCAGATCATCGCGGCGGAGGGGGATGGGGTGGCGCGGCAGCGGGTGACGGCTGCGGTCCGTCCGGCCGCTCCGGCACCCCAGGTCCAGGCGCCGGCCCCGCTGCCGCAGCGGCAACAGACGGCTGTTGCAGTCGCTCCCCCGGTCCCGGCGCCCGCACCCGCGCCGATAGCTCCCCCGGTCCCCGCCGCCGACCGCGCCGCCCTCCTCGCCGCCTACCTCACCGACAAGGCGGCGGAAACCCTCCGCGTCCCCGCCGAGAAGATCGAGCCCGGCACCTCCTTCACCGCGTACGGCATGGACTCGATCCTCGTCCTCCAGTTCACCAACGAACTCCGGCAGGACCTGGGCGAGTTGTCGTCGACGCTGCTCTTCGAGGAGGACTCGGTCGACCGGCTGGGCGCGTATCTCCTGGCGCACCGGGCCACGGAGGTCGACACGCTGGTCGCCGGGCTGAGCCCCGAGCCGGCCGCCGCGCCGGCACCGGACGACCCGTCCCTGAACACCCTGTTCCACATGGCCGTGCGGACGGGGAACCCCGCCCAGAGCGGTGCGCTGCTGACGGCCGCCGCGCGGCTGCGGCCGTCGTTCGCGCCGGGGGCGGCGGGCCCGGAGCCGGAGACCCTGTATCTGGCCGAGGGCGGCGGCGAGCCGGGCCTGGTCTGCCTGCCGTCCCTGATCGCCCCGACGGGCGCGCACCAGTACCTGCGGTTCGCCATCGCCCTGCGCGGCAAGCGCTCGGTGTGGGCGACGGGGATGCCCGGCTACCGCTCGGGCGAGCCGCTGCCGCAGAGTCTGGACGCGGCGATCGACCTTCACGTCACGGCGCTGCGCCGCCGGTTCGCCGGACGGCCGTTCGCGCTGGCGGCGTACTCGTCGGGCGGCTGGCCGGCGCACGAGATCGTGCGGCGCCTTGAGGCCGACGGGACTCCCCCGGCCGCGCTGGTGCTGCTCGACTCGCCCGGACAGGCCGGCCCGTCGCTGCCCGCCGGAATGATCACGCTCACCCGCTGGCTGGCCGACCGCTTCCCGCAACTGCCGGTCGACGACGAGCAGTTGACGGCGATGGCGCGGTACGCGGAGCTGTTCGAGGGCTGGAGTCCGCAGCCGGTGTCCACGCCCACGCTGTTCGTCGCCGCGTCCGCGCCGGAGCGTCTCTCGCAGGTGCTCGGTGACAGCACCGGCCAGTTGTGGCGCCCGCGGTGGCACACCGCCCACACCCGGCTGGAGGTGACCGGAGACCACTTCAGCATGATGGAGGAGCACGTGGAGTCCACCGCGCTCGCCGTCCACCGCTGGCTGACGGAGCGGATCGGCTGACGGCTGCCGCTTGACGGTCCGCGGAGCGCCGGCGGGGGCGAACCCCCGTCGGCGCTCAGTCGGTTCTCAGGTCAGCTCGCGCGCCAGCACCCGCGACCCCCTCCCGGGGTCGAGTTCGGCGGTCCAGGCCGCCGGAGCGGTGTGCACCCCGGCCGGGGCGAACCCGTGCCGCCTGAAGACCGCGCCGCTCCCTGTCGTGGCCGTGAAGAGCCTGGTCAGGGACTGTGCGCGGGCCCAGGAGACGGCGCCGCGCAGGAGCCGGGAGCCGAGGCCCGCGCCCTGACTGCGGTCGGCGACGCAGAAGTTGTAGAGGACCCCCTCGGTGCCGTACACGCGCAGCGCGACGCAGCCGTCCAGGCGGCCGTCGGGGCCCTCCGCGACCAGGAACTCCGGCGCGTGGGCGACGTAGAGCGCGGCGGGGCGCTCGCGCAGGGCGCCGGTGCGGACGAACGGCCGGGACAGCGCCGTCAGTTGAGCGGCGTCGTCCCGGCGCGCGGGGCGCACCCGGGTGGCCGGCGGTGCGGTCGGGGCCGGGTGGGGGGTGGCCATGGTCAAGGCGGGTTTCCTTCCTCGGTCGCGCCGGGCAGGGTGGACGGACACCCGGGCGAGCGAGACAAGGTTAGCCTTGCCTTACTTGTTCACCAAGTCAGGACTGGGTCAAGGAACGCGGGCGCAGGTCCGTCCAGTTGGCTTCGACGTACGCGAGGCAGGCCTCGCGGCTGTCCTCGCCGAAGGCGGTGGTCCAGCCGCCGGGCACCTCGGCGAAGGCGGGCCAGAGGGAGTGCTGACCCTCGTCGTTCACCAGGACCAGAAAACGGCCTTCGGTGTCGTCGAAGGGGTTGGTGCTCATGTTCGGTGCCTCCTCGGCGGGAACTGGACGCGAAATTAGGTTAGGCTCCCCTAATCGAGTGGAGCCTAGTCGGTTCCCTTCCCCTCTTACAAGGAGAGGTCCCGCGTGGCCGAAGTGGAGTACGCGTTCGCCGGTTTCGGCCTTCCCCAGCAGCCCGGCGGCGAGGCGTTCTGGGCGGCCGTCGGCGCCCCCGCCGCGATCCCCGACGGCGACGGCGGCTGGCGGACCCTGTTCCTGTGGCGCGGCACCGCCCCGGTGCGGCTGAGCTTCGAGAGCTGGTCGGGTCCGGTGGCCCTGGAGCGGTTCGGCGACACCGACTGCTGGTACGCCGAGGTCCGGATGCCGCGCCGGCTGCGGGTGACGTACCAGTTCCTCAGCGGCGAGGACGCGTTCGCCGACCCCTTCAACCCCCAAGGCTCGGGCGGTGACCGCTCGATCGCCGCGACCCCGGACGCCCCGGCCCAGCCGTACTGGCCTGCGGTCGGCGCGGACGCGGTGCTGCCGGTGCCGGTCACGCGGCTGCGCTGGGCCAGTGGCCGGCTCGGCGGGCGGCGGACGGTGCGGCTGCATCCGGTGGGCGGCGGCGGTCCTGTGGTGCTGCTGCTGGACGGCGACGACTGGCTGTACCTGCACCCGGCGATGTCCGCGTTCGACGCGGCGGTGGCCGCCGGCGACCTCCCCCCGGTGACCCTCGTCTTCCTCCCCACCCGTGACCGCGAGGCCGAGTTCGGCTGCCGCCCGGAGCTGTGGGAGGCGGTGCGGGACGAACTCCTGCCGCTGGTCGCGGAGTCGGGGGTGCCCGTCGACACCTCACGTCTGGTGGTCGCGGGCCAGAGCCTCGGCGGGCTGAGCGCCCTGTACGCGGCGCTGGAGTTCCCGAAGCTGGTCACCAGGGTCGCCTGCCAGTCGGGCTCCTTCTGGTGGACCCCGGAGGCCGTGGGGTCCCCGGACCCGCTGCTGGACGGCCCCGCGGGCGGTTCGGTCGCCGCGTGGCTGCGGCAGGAGCGGCCGGACCTGTCAGGGCTGCGGATCGCGTTCGCCGTCGGGGAGCACGAGACGGAGATGCTGCCGCACTGCGCGCTGGTCGAGTCGCTGACCGAGGAGGCCGGGGCGGCCGTCGAGGTCACACGCATGGCGTCCGGGCACGACCGGGCGGGGTGGCGGGGGGCGCTGGTGCGGGACGTGGGGTGGGCGCTCGGGTAGGGCGCGGACGAGAGTCGGGGAGGCCGGTGCACACCGGCCTCCCCTTTCGCTTCACCGCGCCACAGGCCTGTTCTACCGCGCCACCGCCAGGCAGTACGCCTCGTCGTTCGCCAGCAGATTCCGGTGCGTGTCCTCGGCGACGACGACCCCCTCGTCCAGCACCAGCACCCGGTCCGCCGCGTCCAGCAGCGCGGGACTGCTGGTGATGACCAACGTCGTCCGCCCGCGCCGCAGTTCGGCGACATTGCGGGCGATGAGCTGCTCGGTGACGGCGTCGACGGCGGTCGTCGGGTCGTGCAGGACGAGTACGTCGCTGTCGGCGGCCAGCGCCCGTGCCAGGGACAGCCGTTGCCGCTGGCCGCCGGAGAGGTTGGCGCCCCGGTCGCGGACGGCGTAGTCCAGGCCCTCCTTGTGCAGGGCGACGACGTCCGTGAGCATCGACGCCTCGACCGCCTCGGCGACCGAACGGCTGCTGCCGGAGGGGTCGATGTTGGTGCGCAGGGTGCCGGCGAAGATCTCGCCGTCGTAGGGGTTGACCAGGAGGTGTTCGCGGACCGCCGCGACGGACAGCTCCGCGAGCTCCTTGCCGCCGACGCGGACGGCGCCCTCGTACGCGTGGGGCGGGACGTTCACCGCGAGGACGGACGCCAAGTCGGCCGCCGCGCGGGGCTGGTAGGCGGCGACGGCGACGAACTCACCGGCGTTCACCTGGAACTTGAGCTTGCGCAGCTCGCCGTGGCGGACGCAGTCGACCTCCAAGTCGCTGCCCGGGTCCGGGACTTCGGTGCCGGGCGTCATCGCGGGGGGCGCCGCGAGGACGAGCGCCATGCGTTCGGCGGAGGCGCGGGCCATCATGACGTACTTGGGCATCTCGGAGAACAGCTTCAGCGGCTCCATGATGAACTGCGCGAGGCCGACGGCCATGACGAGTTCGCCGATGTCGATACGGCCCTCGAAGGCGAGCCAGCCGGCGAGGAGGGTGACGGCGCCGGCGAGGACGGCGTTGAAGGCCTGCGCGGTGCCGGCGTACACGCCGTTGACGCGGGCCACCGTGAACGCCTGCTGCCTGGCCTCGGCGCTGACCTTGCGGTAGGAGCCGAACGCGGCGTGGTTGCCGCCGAATCCGTGCAGCGGGCGCAGTCCGGTGATGAGGTCGGCGACCTTGGCGCCGGCCCGGGCGACGCGGGCCTGCTGCTCCTGCGTGCTGGAGCCGATGCGCTTGGACATCACGCTGAGGATGGACAGGATCACGGCGGTGCCGACGATGACGAGCAGGCCGAGCCTGAGGTCGGCGAGACCGAGGGCGACCGCCGCGACCAGCACCGCGACGAGCGAGCTGATCAGCAGCGGGACGACCTCGATGATGTCGGCGGTCTGGTCGGCGTCCTCGGTGGCGATGGTGAGGACCTCGCCGGACTTCAGCCCGTTGTCGCGGGCCACGGGCTGAAGGCCGCAGGCGGCGACCTTGACCCGCCAGCGGTGCGCCTCGGTGGTGTTGGCCTTCTGGAGGACGCGCATGCCGAACCGCCACGACAGCGAGACCGTCGTGATGATCACGGCGAGCGCGCCGATGGACAGGGCGAGCGTGCCGGGATTGCGGTCGTCGCGCAGGGTGTGTTCGACGATCAGGCCCAGGGCGATGGGGAACGCGGTCTCGCCGGCCTGGTACATGCCCATCAGGAGCGTGCCCCAGGCCATGGCGCCGACGTTGCGCCGCAGGGCGGTGCGGAGGATGGCGGCCCCGGGGCGGGGCTGCCGCGCGGGATCGGGGGCGGTGTCAGGAGTTGTCATCGAGATGGCGCGCAATCGCTTCCGGGGTGCGGAGGGTGAACAGGTCACGGATGGTGACCGCGGGGCCGAACTCGCGGCGCAGCAGTCCGACGAGCCGCACCGCCAGCATGGAGTGTCCGCCCAGGGACACGAAATCGCTCACCGCGCTCACCTCGTCGTCGTCCAGGTCGAGTGCTTCGGCGAAGTACTCGCACACCAGGGTCTCGGTCTCGGTCTCGGGGCCGCGCTCCCCCGCCGTCGTCAGCGCGCCCAGCGGCTTGGCCTCGGGGAGCGCCTTGGTGTCAGCCTTCCCGTTGACGGTGAGCGGGATGCTGTCGACGCGGGCGTAGTGCGTCGGCCGCAGGAAGTCCGGGAGCCCGGCGCCCACTTCGGCCGCGACGTCCGCCAGCTCGGCGCCGTCCAGGACGAGATAGGCGGCGAGCCGGTAGGCCCCGTCGACCTGCGGATCGCGCTGGGCGACGGCGGCGACGAACCGGACGGCGGGGTGCGCCGCGAACACGGCCTCCACCTCGCCGAGTTCGACGCGGTGACCGCGGATCTTGACCTGCTGGTCGGTGCGGCCCAGGTACATCAGGTTGCCGTCGGGCCGGCGCTGCACGAGGTCGCCGGTGCGGTACATCCGCTCGCCGGGCGCCCCGAACGGGCTGGCCACGAACCGGTGCGCGGTCTGCGCCTGCTGGCCGAGGTAGCCGCGGGCGATACCGACGCCGGAGACGTACAGCTCACCGGGGACCCCGTCCGGGAGGGGCCGCAGCCAGGGGTCGAGGACATAGACGTCGGTGTTGTCGATGGCGACGCCGACGACCGGGTCGGCGCACTCGAAGGTGCCGACGCCGAGGGTGTTGATGGTGTACTCGGTCGGCCCGTACAGGTTGTAGCCGACCGTGCCCTCCGTCTCGGCGAGCCGCTGCCACAGCGTCGGCGTCACCGCCTCGCCGCCGAGCAGGACCAGCGGGGGCCGCCGGCCGGGATCGTCCAGCAGGCCCTCGGCGACGAGCTGTTGCGCGTAGGTCGGGGTGACGTTGATGACGTCGATCCCGAACTCCTTGCAGTACTCGACGAGTCGGGGCGCGTCCCGGCGCAACTCCTCGTCACAGATGTGCACTTCATGCCCGTCGGCGAGCCACAGCAGCTCCTCCCACGACATGTCGAACGCGAAGGACACGGTGTGCGCGATCCGGAAGATCCGGTGCCCGTGCTCGGCGAGGACCGGCTCGAAGATACGGCGCTGGTGGTTGACGAGCATGTTGGTGAGACCCGCGTACTCGGTCACCACGCCCTTGGGCTTGCCGGTGGAGCCGGAGGTGTAGATCGTGTAGGCGGGGTGGCGCAGCCGGTCGGGGTCGTCCGGCGTGAACGTCACGAACGGCTCGGCGGCCGGCAACGGCCGGTCCAGCTCGACGAGTTCACCCGTCAGCCGGTGCGCCACGGACGACACGGTCAGGGTGACGTCGGGCCGCGCGTCCGCGACGATCGCCGCGATCCGCTCGTCCGGGTGGTCCAGCTCCAGCGGCACATAGGCCGCGCCGACGCGCAGGACGGCGAACAGGGCGACGATCGAGTCCAGCGAACGCGGGATCGCGAGCCCGACGTTGGTCTCAGGACCGATCCCGCGCGCGGCGAGCACACCCGCCAACTCCCGGCTGCGGTCGCGCAGTTGCCCGAAGGTCAGGGTATTGCCCTGCGCGACGAGCGCGAGCCGCTCGGGGGCGCGGTCGGCGGCCTGGTCGAAGCGGTCGACGACCGTGTCGGTGCCGATGTCGGTCCGGGGCGCCGGCTGCGGCCACGCGCCCGGTCCGGGCAGCGCGCCGACGGGTCCGTCCGCCTTCGCGAGGTCGCCGAGGACCCGGAGATAGTCGTCGAGGAGTCCGCGCGCGGTGGCCGAAGTCCCGTACCGGTGCTCCAGTTTGACGCTCAGCCGCTCGCCCGGGGTGACCACCCACGTGTAGGGGTAGTGCGTCGAGTCGTCGGCCTTGACCTCGACGATGCCGTGCCGCGCGTTCATCTCCGCGAAGGCGTCCATGTCCAGGAAGTTCTGGAGCACGAACAGGTTGTCGAACAGGGTGTCCTGGCCGCTGGCGCGCTGGATCTCGCCGAGCCCGAGGTGCTCGTGCTCCATCGCGGCGACCCGCGAGCCCTGCACGCCCTCCAGGTACGCCCGTACGGATTCCCCGGCGCGGGCCCGGGTCCACAGGGGCACGGTGTTGAGCAGCACGCCCACGACCTCGTCGAGCCCTTCGCCCTCGCGGCCGGAGACGGTCACGCCGAACACGGCGTCACCGCGCCCGGTGTGCGCGCCGAGGAGCAGCCCGAAAGCACCGGTGAGCACGGAGTTGAGGGTCACGCCGTGCGCCTTGGCGGCGTCCCGCAGCGCGTCGGACTCCTCAACGGACAGGGTGTGGACGAGAGTTGGGGGCAGCTCCGCCGACAGGGCGGGCGCGGGTCCGGCGAGGAGCGTCGGTCCGGGCAGCTCCGCGAGCTGCCGAGCCCAGAACCGCTCCGAGGCGGCCGTGTCCCGGGCGGCGAGCGTCCGGGCGTACTCCTCGAAGCTCGGCGCGGGCTCGGCCGTCAACTCCCCCGCGTACGCGGCGAACAGGTCGCGCAGCACGATCTCGCGCGACCAGCCGTCCCACAGCAGCAGGTGGTAGCTGAGCAGCAGCCCGTCGCGGCCGTCGGGCAGCCGGACGACGGTCAGCCGGATCAGCGGCGGCTCGCCCGGGTCGAACCCGGTGTCGCGGTCGCGGGCCCGCAGCGCGTCGACGTCGGCGACGCTGTCCACCGCGACGGTCCGTACGGGGACCCGGCGGCCGGCCTTGAGGCTCTGGACGGGGTTGCCGTCGTCGTCGGTGGTGAAGCCGGCGCCGACGACCGGGTGCCGGGCGATGACGGCGGCCATCGCGTCGGCCAGCCGCTCGGCGTCGAGGCGCCGGTCGAAGGTGAACCAGCTCTGGGCGACGTAATGCCCTGCCTGGCCCGCGAGTTGGGCCTGGAAGTACAGGCCGCGCTGGAGCGGGGTGACGGGCGCGGTGCGCTCGGCGTCGGTCGCGGCGGCGGCGATGCGTTCCAGGGCGGTGAGCCAGTGCCCGGTGAGCGCGTCGGGGACGCCTTCGGCGAGCGTGAACGCCGCCTTCAACTCCCCTTCCTCCAGCCAGGAGTTGACCTCGACGGCGTAGGGGCTGCCCTGTTCGCCGCCGCCGATGTGCAGCGCCTGGTCCTCGCTGCCGCGGCCCAGGTAGTTGAAGAGGACCTGCGGGCGGGCGGTGAGCAGGGGCGCCGACTGCGGGTTGAGGTAACGGAGTTGGCCGTAGGCGACGTGCCCGCGCTCGTCGGGCTGCCGGGCGGCGACCTCGCGGGCCGCCTCGACGGGGTCGGTGTGCGGGGTGAGGCGGACCGGGGCGATCGAGGTGAACCAGCCGACGGTGCGCGTGTAGTCGTGCTCCGGCAGCACCGGGACCCGGCCGTGCCGCTCCAACTCCACGGCCAGATCGGCCGGTTCGGGCTGCACCGCGGTGAGCGCGGCGCGCAGGGCGCCGACGAGGAGTTCGGTCAGCCCGACGCCGAGGGCGGCGGGGGCGGTGCGGGTGACGCGGTCGGTGAGATCCGCCGGCAGGGAGACCGTGGTCTCACGCAACTCGCCGGTTCCGGCTGTGAGTTCGGGTGCCTGGAGGGTGGTGATCCACTCCCCGAGCCCGCCGGTGTCCTGCTGCGCCTGCGCGGCCAGCGCCTCGGCGTACGCGGCGTACGGCGTGGTCTGGGCCGGAACTTCCTTGCCGCCGAGGGCGGTTGCGAGGTCGTCCAGGAGGATCAGCCAGGACACCGCGTCTACGGACAGGTGATGCGCGACGACGACCAGGCTCCGGCTGCCCGCGAGCCACGCGAACGCGGCGACCCGCCCGGCCTCGGGGTCGAGCAGGTCCGCGAGTTCACCGGCGGCGCGCTGGGGGTCGTCGGTCTGCGGCTGCACGAGGATCAGCTCGCGCTCGGCCTCGGTGCGCAGCGTCCAGACGCCGTGCTCCGCCGTCAGCCGCAGCCTGAGCGCCGGGTGGGCGTCGACGACGGCTCGCGCGGCGCGTTCGGCGTCGGCGAAGCGGGTGCCTGGGGGGGCCTCGACGACGCGTGCCTGAGCGAACCGGGCGAGGGAGCCGCCGAGTTGGCGCTGGCGCAGGATGATCGGGGTCGGGGTGAACGGGCCGTCGATCGGGGCGGCCGTCTGCACAGGCGTCAGCTCCGGCACGCTCACCTGTCCCGCGAGCGCGCGCGGTGTGCGCAGCAGGAAGACGTCCCTCGGGGTGATCCGGACGCCCAGGGTCCGCGCCCGGTTGATGACGGTGATCGCGACGATGCTGTCGCCGCCGGCCCGGAAGAAGTCGGTGTCGGCGTCGGCGGGGGTGCCGAGGGTGTCGGTGAAGATGCGGATGAGGGCGTCGAGGGCGGCGGGAGCCGGGGCGCCGCCGGTCGGGGTGGCAGCGGCGGCCGGGCTGTCGTCCTCTTCCGCCGCGCGCGCGGCGAGCGCCTTCCGGTCCAGCTTCCCGTTGACGGTCAGCGGCAGCGCCCCGACCGTCAGGACCCGCCCCGGGACCATGTGGACGGGCAGGCTGACGCCGAGCCGTTCGGCGAGGTCCGCCGGGGGCCGGCCCACGACGTGCGCGACGAGGTGATCCCCGCTGTCCGCGACGGTCACGGCGACGTCGATGACCCCGGGCACGTCCCGGACCGCCGCCTCGACCTCACCGAGTTCGATCCGGAACCCCTTGAGCTGGACCTGGTCGTCGGCGCGCCCGGCGAACTCCAGCTCGCCGTCGAGGGTGCGGCGGGCCAGGTCGCCCGTGTGGTACATCCGCGAGCCGTCCCCGGCGAACGGGTCGGCGACGAAGCGGCCGGAGGTGAGTCCGGGGCGGCCGAGGTAGCCGAGGGAGACCTGGTCGCCGGCGACGTAGATCGCACCGACCCGGCCCGGCGGGACCGGCTTCAACTGGTCGTCGAGGAGGTAGGTGGCCAGACCCGGGATCGGTCCGCCGATCGGGCTGACGTCGCTGCCGAAGTCCTCGTCCGTGAGCACCCGGTGGGTGACGTGGACGGTCGTCTCGGTGATGCCGTACATGTTGACCAGCTGGGGCCGGTCCGTGCCGTGCCGTTCGACCCAGCCGCGCAGCCGGGCGGGGTCGAGGGCCTCGCCGCCGAAGATGATCCGGCGCAGCGCGGGCAGGGCCTCGCCGGACTGCCGGTCCGCCTCGACGAACTGGTAGAAGGCGGACGGGGTTTGATTGAGGATCGTCACCCCGCGTTCGCGGGCCATGCGGTGGAAGTCGACCGGCGAGCGGGTCAACGCGTAGTCGGGCAGCAGCAGTTCACCGCCGTGCAGCAGCGCGCCCCACAGCTCCCAGACCGCGAAGTCGAAGGAGTAGGAGTGGAACTGGACCCACACGTCCCCGGGCCCGAACGCCATGTCGGGCCGCGTCTGCGCGAGCAGGGTCGCCACGCTGGAGTGCGGCACGACGACGCCCTTGGGGCGGCCGGTGGAGCCTGAGGTGTAGATGACGTAGGCGGGGTCGTGCCAGCCGACCGCGAACTCCTCGTCGGACAGCGGGAGTTCGTCGCCCTGGACGATGACCCGGGCGTCAACTCCCGTGCGGGCCAGCAGTTGCGTGAACCGCTCGCGGTGGCCGGCGTCCACGAGGACGGCCTGGGGGGCGCAGTCGGTGAGGATGTACTCCAGCCGCTCGTCCGGGTAGGCGAGGTCGAGCGGGACGTACGCGCCGCCCGCGCCGACGACCGCGACCAGGGCGACGACCTGCTCCACCGAGCGGGGCACGGCGACGGCGACCCGCTGGCCGGCGCGGACCCCGGCGGCACGCAGGGCGGACGCCAACTTCTGCTTCTCGGCCGCGAGTTCGCCGTAGGTCACGGAGCGGGTGCCGCCGTCCAGGGCGATCTGGGTGACGGCGGTGGCGGCCGGGTCGCGGCGGGCCGCGGTGTCGAACAGGGCGTCCAGGGTGCGCTGTTCGGGGCGCGGGGCGGACCGCCGGGTGACGGCCGGGTCCTGGGGGCGGGTGAGGAGTGCGGTGAGGGTGCCGGAGAAGGCGCGCAGGATGTCCTGGGCGCCGCGCTCGCGGATCAGCGCGCCGTCGTAGATGAGGTTGAAGCGGGGGCGGCCGTCGAGGGTGCGTTCGACGACGAGGGTCAACGGGTAGTGCGGGGCACCTTCGTTGACGATGTCGGTGATGGTGAGGGTGTCGCCGGGGCGGCGCAGGGTGGCCGTGTCGGTGGCGACGTCGAAGACGACGAGGGTGTCGAAGAGGGCGCCGGCGCCGAGGCGGGCGAGGGAGACGTGCTGGTGCGGGAGGACGGCGGCCTGGTGGTCGCGGACCTTGGCGAGGAGTTCGCCGGCCGTGGTCTCGGGGGTCCAACTCGCCCGTACGGGAATGGTGTTGATGAAGAGGCCGACCATGTCCTGGATGCCGGGCACGTCGGCGTCGCGGCCGGAGACCGTGGAGCCGAAGACGACGTCCGTGCTGTGCAGGAT
Organism: Streptomyces sp. AMJ-169; assembly: GCF_055597585.1. Lineage (NCBI taxonomy): Bacteria > Bacillati > Actinomycetota > Actinomycetes > Kitasatosporales > Streptomycetaceae > Streptomyces > Streptomyces sp. AMJ-169. The sequence goes on along the minus strand of NZ_JBVLTJ010000008.1, from coordinate 147,591 downwards.
GCCGCCGAGGGTGAGCGCCCAGGCGCTGTGCACGGCGACGCTCAGCGGGACACCCGCCGCACGGGCGGCGCTGTCGATGTCGACGCCGTCCTCCGGTACGACGGACGTGTCCGCGAACCGGTCCGAGGGGGTGTGCCCTTCTGCGACCAACGACACGGCGGCGTCCGCGAGTTCGGCGCCCCAGACTCGGTCGCTCTCCTGCGCGTCCTGGGCGGCGAGCCAGTGGACGTAGTCGGGGAAGCCGCCGATCGGGTGGACCGTGCCGGGCGCGTGGTACTCGGCGAGCAGGGCGCGCAGCATCGGCGGGACGGACCAGCCGTCGGCGATGATGTGGTGCACGGTCTGCACGAGGACCGTCCGGTCGCCGCCCCTGACCAGCGTGTACCGCATGAGCGGGCCGGTCGCGAGGTCGAAGCCGGCGAGCCGGTCGCGCTCGGCGAGGTCACGGAGTTCGGCGTCGGTGATGCCGGGGCGCTCGACGGTCGTGAAGGGCGCCTCGGCGCCGGTCTCCAGGACGGAGACGACGCGGCCGTCGGCGAGGGCGGTGAAGCGGGCGGCCAGGTTGGGGTAGAGGCTGAGCAGCCGGGTGGCCGCCGCCGCGAGGCGTACGGGGTCCACCTCGCCGTCCAGGGTGAGGAGTTGCTGTTCGACGTAGGCGCCGGCCGAGTCGTCGTCGAACACCGAGTGGAAGTACAGGCCCTCCTGGAGCGGGGTGAGCGGCAGGACGTCGCGCAGGCCCGGGGTGTCGAGTTCGTCGACGTCCGCCTGGGTGAGCGGGACCAGCGGGAAGTCGCTGGGCGAGTGGCCGCCCTCGGTGAGCGCGGCCAGGCCCGTCAGCGCCTGCTCGAAGTAGCCGCCGAGGGTGGCGATGTCGGCGTCGGTGAAGAGTCCGGCGGGCCAGGAGACGGTCGTCACCAGCTCGAACTCGCCGTTTCCGGCGGCGGGTTCGGCGATCGCGTTGAACTCCAGGGCGCGCGGCAGCCGCATCCTCGGGTCCCGCTTCTCACCCAACTGGCCGGTGGCGCCGGTGAGTTGCCAGTCCTCGGTGGACCCGGCAGCGAAGCGGCCCAGGTAGTTGAAGAGGATCTGGGGGGCCGGGTTCGGGAAGCGGGTGTCGGCGAGGTAGCGCAGGACGCCGTACGACAGACCGTTGTCGGGGACCTTGGCGAGGTCTTCCTTGACGGCCTTGAGGGCGGCGGCGAGGTAGCCGGGCGCGGTGAGGTCGGGGGCCCGGCCCGGGTCGACGGTGACCGGGAACAGGGTCGTGAACCAGCCGACGGTGCGGGAGAGTTCGGGTTCTATGCCGGTCGCGTCGGCGACGGCGCGGGTCTCGCGGCCGTGGCCCTCCAGCTCGATGTGCGCGAACGTCTGGTCCTGGCCGAGGCCCTGCCGGTAGCGGGCGAGGGCGACGGCGAGCGCGGTGAGCAGGACGTCGTTGACGCCGGCGTGGAAGCGGGCCGGGAGCTCGCCGAGGAGGGCGGCGGTCACGTCGGCGCCGACGGTGACGGTCGCCGTGCGCTCGCCGGTCACGGTGTCGGTGGACTCCAGTGCCCGGCGGCCGAGTCGGGCGTCCGGTGCGGGCAACACCCGTTCGTAGTAGGCCGAGTCGAAGTCCGCGCTCTCCAGGAGCTGGGTCCAGCGGCGGAACGACGTGCCCACCGGGGGCAGTTCGACCGGGGCGCCCTCGCTGAACCGGCGCCAGGCGGTGGCGAGGTCGTCCATGAGGACGCGCCAGGAGACGCCGTCCACGATGACGTGGTGGGCGACGAGGACGAGCTGCCGGGCCTCGCGACGCCAGACGGCGCGCAGCATGACACCGCCCTCGGGGTCGAGCCCGGCGGTGGCGAGGGCGACGCAGTCGTCGAGGGGGAGGCGGCTCTCCTCCCAGCGGGACTCCTGAGCGGCGCCGCCAGCAGCCACAGCGCCGGCCGCAGCCGCAGCCCCGGCCTCAGACTCGGCCCCGGCGCCAGCCGCAACCCCGGCCTCGGAACCAGGCTCGGGGACATCAGGAATCTCGAAACTCCACCGCTCCCCCCGCACCAACCGCGCCCGCAGCATCGCGTGCCGCTCGACGACCGCCCCGAGCACCGCCCCCAGCCCCGCACCGGTCAGCCCCTCCGGCGTGTTGAGCACCACCGACTGCACGAACCCGTCGATCGCGTCGGTCGTCTCCCCCAGCCAGCGCACGATCGGCGACCCGGCGACCGGCCCGAACGCGACGTCCGCGTCGTCGGCGGGCGCGCTCTCCTCCCGGCTCGCGACCGCCGCCAGCGCCCCCACGACGGTGTGCGTGAAGATCTGCCGCGCGGTGACGTGCAGCCCCGCCTCCCGCAGCGCGCTCAGCAGCGAGATCGCGAGGATGCTGTCGCCGCCGAGCTTGAAGAAGTCCTGGTCGACACCGACCGCTTCGAGCCGCAGCACCCGCGCGACGACCTCGCAGACGAGCCGCTCGTTCTCGGTGCTCGGCGCGGCCAGCTCCCCGGTGCTGACCGTGGGTTCGGGCAGCGCCTTGCGGTCCAGCTTGCCGTTGGCGGTGAGCGGGAACTCGGTGAGGACGACGACGTGGGTCGGCACCATGTACTCGACCATGTGCTCGGCGGCCCACGCCTTGACGTCGTCGGCGCGCAGGTCCGCGTGTCCGGCGGCCGGGATGACGTACCCGACGAGGTAGGTGCCCCCGGCGGAGTTCTTCTTCGCGACGACGCAGGTGTAGCGCACGCCGGGGTGTTCGGCGAGACCGACCTCGACGTCCTCCATCTCCAGGCGCATGCCCCGGATCTTGATCTGGTTGTCGACGCGGCCGAGGAAGTCGAGGGAGCCGTCGGGGGCGTAGCGGGCCAGGTCGCCGGTGCGGTAGAGGCGGGAGCCGTCGGCGGCGAAGGGGTTGGCGACGAACCGGGAGGCGGTCAGTCCTGGCGCGTTCACGTACCCGCGGCCGAGGAGGAAGCCGCCGACGTACAGCTCACCGCCGACGCCGGCCGGTACCGGCCGCAACTCGCTGTCCAGGACGTAGAGTTGGGTGTTCGGGTTGGCCTTGCCGATGGAGGTGGTGAGGCGTCCGGCCTTGCCGCGGTAGATGACGTGGGAGACGCCGATGGTGGTCTCGGCGGGGCCGTAGCCGTGGTACATGGGGATGTCGAGCTTGGTGCGGAACCGCTCGTACAGCTCGGGCGTGAGGACCTCGCCGCCGCACCACACGTGCCGCAGGCTGTCGAGCCGCCCGGAGTCGCCGGCCATCTCCAGCAGGACGTCCAGCATGGACGACACCAAGTAGGTGAAGGTGACCCGCTGTTGGGCGATGACGCCCAAAAGATGCTGCGGGTCGCGTTCGCCGCCGGGCTTCAGGACGATGAGCCGGCCGCCGCTGACCAGCGGCAGGAAGATCTCATTGATGGAGATGTCGAAGGACAGCGGCGCCTTGAACAGGGCGGCGTCGTCGTGCCCGAAGTGCAGGATCTCGTCGACCTGCCACAGCAGCCGCTCGCTGATCGCCTCGTGCCGGATCATCGCGCCCTTGGGCCGCCCGGTCGAGCCGGACGTGAAGATGACGTAGGCGAGCGCATTGCCGGGCGGGGTGATCCCCGTGTCACCGGCGGGCAGCTCCCCATACGCCCACTCCCCCAAGTCGACGGCCACAGCGGGCGGTTCACCGTCGGCGGCGGCCCCCGTCGCGTTGAGCTGCATGACGACGCGGGCGTCCTCGACGACCACGGACCGGCGGGCGGCCGGCCACTGCGGGTCGAGCGGGACGAAGGCGCCGCCCGCGCGCAGCACGGCGAGCAGGCCGACGACCATGTCGGCGGAGCGGGGCAGGGACATGCCGACGACCTGTTCGGCGGTGAGCCCCTGAGCGATGAGGTGGTGCGCCAACTGGCTGGACAGCTCGGCAGCTTGACGGTATGTCAGGCTGCGGTGCCCGTCGGTGATCGCGGTCTCGTCGGGCCGGGTGCGGGCCTGTTCCAGGAACAGCTCGACGATGGTCGGGCGGTCGCGTCCGGCGTGGTTGTCGTTCCAGCGGGCGAGCTGGGCGAGCCGGCCGGCGGGGGTGGCGGGCGCGATGGTGCCGAGGGTGCGGTCGGGGAAGTCGGCGAGGTCGTCGAGGGCGAGCTGTGCCTCGGCGAGGTCGACGCCTTCGGGTACGGCGATGCCGTCCGAGCCGGTGGCCCAGCTCGCCGGTGCGCTGCCGCCGTTGTCGGCCCAGGCGAGGACGTCCGTGAAGAGGGTGGCGGGGGTGAGGTCGAGACCTTCGGGGCTCTCACCCCTCGCCCAGTGGGCGAGGCCGATGGCGCAGGCCTCGGTGACGGTGCGGTCGGAGAATTCGCCGGTACGCCGTCGTACGTCGGCCAGTCGGGCGGGAGAAAGCAGTACGAAACGAGCGTTCGGTTCCAGCATCGAAGACTCCGCGTCCCTTCACGGGGTGGTACGTCGGCGGGTGGGGCATGTCGGGGGGCGGACCGGAGCCGCTCTCCGGTCCGCCTTGGGGGGGGCTAGCTGCCTTCGCGCCACGCCCGCCACAGGCGCGCGTAGCGTCCGCCGAGGGCCACCAGGTCCTGGTGGGTGCCTTCTTCGACGACGCGTCCGGCGTCCAGGACGGCGATGCGGTCGGCGGCCATGGCCTGGGTGAGGCGGTGGGCGACGAAGAGGGTGGTGCGGCCGGCGCAGGCGGCGAGGACGGCGCGTTCCAGTTCGGCGGCGCCTTCGCTGCCGGCCTCGGCGGTGGACTCGTCGAGGACGACGACCGGGGTGCGGGTCAGCACGAGCCGGGCGAGGGCGAGGTGGGTGACCTTGGTGACGTCGAGGCGTTCGCCGCCCTCGCCGACCAGGGTGGCGAGGCCGTCGGGGAGGGCGTCGACCCATGTGCCGGCGCCGACCGTGCCGAGGGCGTCGAGGAGTTCGGCGTCGGTGGCGTCGGGTGCGGCGAGCCTCAGGTCGTCGGCGAGGGTGCCGGAGAAGACGTGGTTCTCCTGGGTGAGGATGCTCACCAGGGACCGGGCTCCGGCCTCGTCGAGGTCGGCCAGGTCGGTCGTACCGATGCGGACCGAGCCGGACTCGGGGGTGCCGATGCCGGCGATGAGGGCGGCGAGGGTGGTTTTCCCGGCGCCGGTCGCGCCGACCAGGGCGAGTGAACCGCCTTGCGGGATCGAGAGGTTGACGTCCCTGAGGACGGGTTCGTCGGTCCCGGGGTAGCGGAAGGTGAGGCCTTCGACGGTCACCGCGTGCGCGCCGGTGCCCGGGGCGCTGTCGCCGACCAGGCGCTGTTCGGTGTCCTCGCCGAGGACGCCGACGAGGCGGGTGAGGCTGGCGCCGGACTTCTGGGCCTCGTCGAAGGTGAACATGATGGCGCCGAGCGGGGTGAAGAGGCGGTGGAAGAGCAGGGGGGCGGCGGAGACGGCGCCGAGGGTGGCGGCGTCGGCCTCCAGGAGGGCGTAGCCGACGAGGAGGATGAGGGTGAGGCCGATGAACTCGGCGCGGTTCTCGCGGCCGACGAAGCGGCCGAAGAAGCGGAAGACCTCGATGCCGTAGTCGCGCACCCGCCAGGACTCCTGGTCGACCTTCTCGCGGAAGGTGTCCTCCAGGCGGTAGGCGCGCACGGTGTCGATGCCGTCGAGGCCGCTGATCAGGGCCTGGGCGCGGGCGGCCTGGGCGACGCGCTGTTTGCGGTAGAGGGGGGCGGAGCGCGGGAGGTACCAGCGCAGGGCGAAGGCGTAGGCGGGCAGGGCGCCGGCGCCGGCGAGGCCGAGCCGCCAGTCGAGGCCGAACATGCCGGCGGTGGCGATGGTGACGAGGACGCCGGCGGAGAAGACGGTGGGGATCGCCGTGCGGATGCCGCGGGAGATGACGGCGACGTCGTCGCCGACGCGGGAGAGCACGTCGCCGCGGCCGACCTGTTCGACGCGGGCGCTCGGCATGCCGAGGACCGCGCGGACGGCGCCCTCACGCAACCGGGCCAGCAGGTCGGCGCCGAGGCGGCCGATGAGGTAGGTGGAGGCCGCGGTGGCCGCCGCGCCGAGGAGGGCGGCGGCCACGATCGTCACCCCGATGGTGAGCAGCAGGGAGCGGTCGTCGCCGGCGGTGACGCCGTCGACGACGCGGCCGAGCAGCAGCACCGGGAGGACCTGGAGGGCGGCCCCGGCCACCGTGGTGAGCACGGTGGCCGAGGTCAGTCCGGGGACCTCGCGGCAGTGCGCGGCGACCCAGCGGGCGGCCTCGCGTCCGGTCGCCGTGCGCAGCGCGGCCGGGGCGGCGGGGCGCAGTTCGGTCGTACTCACGCCGCGCCCAGGGGGGTTGATCGGTTCGTCATCGTCAGCTGACTGCCTTGACCAGTTGGTCGATCGAGTAGGGCAGGGACGCCAGGGTGGCCTGGGACATGGCGGCGCCCACGGCCGGGCCCTCGCTGTCGAGGAGGTAGGAGACCTTGTTGTTCTTGACGGCGCCGAGGTTGGCGAAGAGCTGGAACTTCTTCAGCGCCTCGGTGTCGGCCTTGTCGTTGATGACGATGACGCGGTCGACGTCGACGAGGTCGACGCGCTCCGGGGAGAGCTGGGTGGAGAAGTTGCCGCCGGCGACCTTGTCGATGCCGGTCTGGTACTTGAAGCCCATGCCGGTCAGCAGCTGGCCGCGGACGTCGGTGGAGGTGAAGGCGGCGATGGAGTCCTTGTACCAGGACAGCGCGACGGCCGTCTGGTTCGCGAACTCGGGGTGGGCCTTCTTGGCGGCGGCGAGCTTGTCCTGGACACCCTGGATGAGGGTCTTGCCCTCGGTCTCCTTGCCGAGCGCCTTGGCGATCTGGAGGGCGTTGTCCTGCCAGGGGGCGCTGAAGGGCTCCTTCTCGGTCTTGGTGCGGCCGACGGTGGGCGCTATCTGGGAGAGCTTGTCGTAGGCCGCTTTGTCGATCTCGGAGTAGACCGCGATGATCAGGTCGGGCCGAAGAGCCGCGATCTTCTCGTAGTTGGGGCCGGAGTCGCCGTTGGCCATGATGACCTCGGGCTTGGTGGTCCCCCACTTGTCCTTGACCCAGGGCCACTGGGTGTTGATGTCGGGGCTCTGGCCGGCCGGGTTGGGGTACTGGTCGACCATGCCGACGGGCTTGGTGCCGAGGGCGAGGACGGTCTGGTCGTCGGTGTAGCCGACGGTGACGACGCGTTCGGGGGCCTTCTTGACGGTGGTGGAGCCGAAGTAGTGCTCCACGGTGACCGGGAAGGCGCCGGAGGCGGCGGAAGGCGTGGCGCCCGCGTTCTCAGTGCTGTCCTTCGTGTCGCTGGAGCCGCAGCCCGCGAGGAGGCCGACACCGAGGGCCGCCGCGGCCAGCGAGGCCGCCAGCCGTCGCAACGGCCTTCTGTGCATCTGGAGGAGCATCCGCATTCCTTTGTCTTCTTACGGTCACTGCGCCTGGTGAAGGTGCGCCCTGTGCAAGGGCAGGCAAACCTTACCCGGAATGGTGAGGTTAGCCTACCCTAATCACAGCAATCGCCGTGGTCACGCCTGTATTTGGGCGTCCGCGGGCGCATGGACGTGGGTGCGGCCGATGGGCACGATCATCGGGCGGTCGCCGACGGGGTCGTCGACGACCAGGGCGCGCAGCCCGAACGCCTCGTGCAGCAGCTCCGCGTCGACGACGTCGCGCGGGTGCCCCTGCGCGAGGATCGCGCCGTCCTTCATGACCACCAGGTGGTCGCTGTAGCGGACGGCGAGGTTGAGGTCGTGCAGCACCATGACGACGGTGCGCCCCGACTCGTGGAGGTCGTCCACGAGGTCGAGCACGTCGAGGGCGTGCGCGAGGTCGAGGTAGGTGGTCGGCTCGTCCAGCAGCAGCAGGTCGGTCCCCTGAGCGAGCGTCATGGAGATCCACACCCGCTGCCGCTGCCCCCCGGAGAGCGAGTCGACGGGCCGCTCGGCGAGATCGGCGACCCCGGTCATGGCGAGGGCTTCCTGGACGACGTCGGCGTCGTCGGAGGACCACTGGCGCAGCCAGCTCTGGTGCGGGTGGCGGCCCCGGGCGACGAGGTCGGCGACGGTCAGGCCCTCGGGCGCGACCGGGGTCTGCGGGAGCAGGCCGAGCTTCTTCGCGACGTCCCGGGTGCGCAGCCGCGCGATGTCGTCGCCGTCGAGGACGACCGAGCCGCTGGTGGGCTTCAGCAGCCGGGACAGGGTGCGCAACAGGGTTGATTTACCACAGCCGTTGGGGCCGATGATGGTGGTGATCACGCCGGGCGGGATCGCCACGTCGAGTCCGTCGATGACGCTCCGGGCGCCGTATCCGACCGTGACACCCTGGGCCGTCAGGCGGGCGACGGCCTGCGGCGCGGACTCGATCTCGGTGATGTGCTGAGCGACCACAAGGCCCCCTTTATTTAGGTGTGCCTAACCTTTGTACCAGTTATCTGATGTTCGCCCGCACCAAGAGATACACAAGGAACGGTCCGCCGATCGCGGCGGTCACGACGCCGACGGGCAGCGTCATGGGCAGCGCGGCGCGCGCGACGAGGTCGGCGCCGATCAGCAGGACCGCCCCGGTGAGCCCGGAGGCGGCCAACGGCGGCGTGGGGTGCCGGGTCAGACGCATCGCCACCTGCGGCGCGACCAGCGCCACGAACGGCACGGGCCCGGCCGCGCTGACCGCGACCCCGGCCAGCAGCACAGCGCACAGCAGCATCACCGAGCGCACCGCCGAGTACCGCACCCCGAGGCCCGCGGCGACATCGTCGCCGAAGTGCAGGGGCTTGAACTGGAAGGCCACGCACGCCACGACGACCAGCAGAGCGAGCGTGCACCACAGCGCGAGCCGTACCTCGCTCCAGGACCGGTTGTCGAGCGAGCCGACCAGCCAGGCCTGCGCGCGGGCGACGTCGCGGATGTCGGCCTTGGCGAGCATCCAGGTGGTGAGCGCCTCCATGACGGCCGACACGGAGATGCCGATCAGGATGAGCCGGAACCCGTCGATGCCGCGCCGCCAGGCGAGGAAGTACACCAGCAGCCCGGTCCCGAGCCCGCCGGCGAGGGCGGCGACGGAGAGCCCGACGGTGTCGGCGATCGCCGCGGCTGTACCGCCCGAGACGGTCACCAGGAACACCGAGACGGCGCTGGCGCCCCCGGTGATGCCCAGGATGTCCGGGCTGGCGAGGGGGTTGCGGGCGATGGACTGGGTGAGCGCGCCGGAGACGCCGAGAGCGACGCCGACGACGAGCCCGGCGAGGGCGCGCGGCATGCGCAGGTCCATGATGACGAACTTGTCGACCTGTTCGCCGCCGCCGAAGACAGTGGCGACGACCCGCGAGAGGTCGATGGGGAAGTCGCCGATGCTGATGGACAGACAGAAGACCAGGAAGGCCAGCGCCGCCAGCACCAGCGTGACCAGGGCGAGCCAGGGCCGCCACACGAACGACACCGAGCCGAGCCGTACGCCCGGTGTCACCGCCGCTTTGACGTCCGTACCGTTCATGCGTTCTTGAACTTTCCGCGCCAGACCAGCACTGCGAAGAAGGGGGCGCCGAGCAGCGCGACGACGACTCCGGCGTCCAGCTCACCCGGGCGCACGACCAGTCGGCCGGCCATGTCGCCGACCAGCAGCACGATCGCGCCGAGCAGCCCGGCGTAGGGCACCAGCCAGCGGTAGTCGGGCCCGGTGAGATAGCGCGCCACATGGGCGACCATCAGGCCGAGGAACGCGATCGGCCCGCAGGCGGCGGTGGCCGCGCCCGCGAGGAGGGTGATCGCGGTGATGCCGATGCCCCGGGTGAGCGCGATGTTGACGCCGAGTCCGCGCGCCACGTCGTCGCCCAGGTTGAGCAGGTTGACGGACGGCAGCGTGGTCGCGGCGAGGATCAGGCCGACGCCGATGAAGAGGGCCACGGGGCCGATGACGCCGAAGCCGACCCCGGCGACCGAGCCCGCGTTCCAGAACCGCAGGGCGTTCAGGGCGGCTTGGTCGCCGAGGGCGATCGCGGTGGTCATCGCGGCGAGGAAGACGGTGATGCCCTGCCCGGCGAGGGCGAGGGTCAGCGGATTGCCGGCGCCGCGCCCGATGCTGGCGAGCCCGAAGACGACCACCCCGGCCGCGGCGGCCCCGGCGAACGCGAACCACACGTACTGGTAAGGGCTGCTGAGGCCGAACAGGGAGATCGCCGTGACGACCGCGAAGGACGCGCCCGCGTTCACCCCGAGGAGTCCGGTGTCGGCGATGGGGTTGCGGGTGTAGCCCTGGATCAGCGCGCCGCCGACGCCGAGCGCGATGCCGGCGACGACCGCGAGGACCGTGCGCGGCACCCGTACCGTCTGGACGATGAGGCGGATCTCGGTGAGCCGCTGGTCGCTCTCGTGGCCGGCGAAGAGGCCGTGCCAGACCTCGGCGGGACTCAGCGCCCGCGCGCCGACGGCGAGCGACAGCGCCGCCGTCGCCAGCACCGCCGCGACGAGGATGCCGAGGCCCGCGATCCGCTTGCCGCGCGCGGGAGTTGTCCGCCCGGGAGCGGGGCGCTGCACTGTTGTCGTGCCCATTCGTCGTACGTTATCTCTTCGCTCTGTCAGGGCTTTCGGCCCGCTCGGGGGTCTTGCTGGGCCTCCGGAGCCGGGCGGGCTCCGGAGGTCCGGTGCTCAGCGTGCCGCGCCGTCGGCGGCGAGGGTGCGGGCCGCGTCGGGGGCCGACTTGAGACCGCGCTCCAGCAGCGAGTCGAGTATCTCGCCGACGCGGATGGCCGTGTTGGACAGCAGCGACGACGTGATGCCGTGGGTGTGCTCGGTACCGCCCTGGAGGTAGATACCGCAGGTCAGCGCCGGGTCGGTGACGATGCGGTAGTCCCGCTGGACGCTGACGCGGCCCTCGGTGTCACGCAGGCAGCGGTCGGCGACGTCCCCGAGCAGACCCAGCGGATCGGCGGGACTGTAGCCGGTGGCGAAGACGACGATGTCGGCGTCCAGAACCGTTTCCTCGCCGGTGACCAGCGAGGTCACGGTCGCGGTGGCCTTCTCGGCGGTCTGGGTGGCGCCGGTGACGCGGGAGACGTTGAGGAAGCGCAGCCGCTCGGTGCCGAGGACCTTCTCCCGGTACGACTCACGGTAGAGGTCGTCGATCAGGTCGATGTCGACCACGGAGTAGTTGGTGTTGCCGTGGTAGTCCATCAGCCGCCGCTTGACGTCGGCGGGCGCGTCGAAGTAGTCGTCGACGGCCTCCGGGTCGAAGATCCGGTTGGCGAAGCTGCTGTCGTCGGCCGGGCTGTAGCCGTAGCGGGAGAAGACGGCGCAGATCTCGGCCCCGGGGAAGCGGCGGTGGAGGTAGGCGACGTTCTCGGCGGCGGACTGGCCGGCGCCGACGACGACGAAGCGCTCCGGGGCGGTGCCGTCCAGCTCCTCGACCCGGCGCAGCAGGTCGGAGTTGTGCCACAGCCGCTCGCCGCGCTCGACGCCCTCGGGCATGGCGGGCCTGAGGCCGGTGCCGATGACGAGGTTGCGGGCGCGGTGGACGGCGAGCCCGTCGGCCGAACGGACCGTCACGTCCAGGTAGTCGATGACTCCGTCGCGCGACACCGGCTCCACGCCGACGACTTCATGGCCGTAGGAGACCATGTCGTCGACCTTCGCGGCGGCCCACTCGAAGTAGTCGTGGAACTCGACGCGCAGCGGGAAGAGGTTCTTGTGGTTGATGAAGTCGATCAGCCGGCCCTGAGCCTTGAGGTAGCACAGGAAGCTGTACTCGCTGCTCGGGTTGCGGAGGGTCACCAGGTCCTTGAGGAAGGACACCTGCATGGTCGCGTCGTCGATCAGCATGCCGCGGTGCCAGCCGAACTTCGGCTGTTGCTCGAAGAAGTGGGCGGTCACCGCCTGCTGTCCGCCGGCACTTGCGTTGTACTCACGGAGCGCGATCGCCATGGCCACATTGGACGGGCCGAAGCCGATCCCAATGAGGTCGTGGACCAGTGGTGCGTCACCAGGAAGAACCTGTGACATGTCTCTCCCATCGTGCGGGGCAGTCGCCTGATCAGGCGGGGGAAAGTAGGGAAAGTGGGCACGCCGACGGAGCGGCACGCTCAGAACTTAGGTGAGCCTAAGCTAATCCGGTTCAGCTGTCGAGCCGGGCGGTGCGGTGAGTGAACTTCAACTGCGGATCACTGCCACCCCGTTGAAAGCTAAGGTTAGCCTTGCTTTACTTACCCCGGTCACCACTGCCCTGAGGAGGAACCCAGATGCGGGTCGTCATGTTCGGTTACCAGACCTGGGGGCACCGCACCCTGCGAGCCCTCCTGGACTCCGAGCACGACGTGGTCCTGGTCGTGACGCACCCCAAGAGCGAGCACGCCTACGAGAAGATCTGGAGCGACTCGGTCGCCGATCTCGCCGAGGAGCACGGCGTCCCCGTCCTGATCCGCAACCGCCCCGACGACGAGGAGCTGTTCGAGGCCCTCAAGGCGGCCGACCCGGACATCATCGTCGCCAACAACTGGCGTACGTGGATCCCGCCGCGCATCTTCGCCCTGCCCCGCAACGGCACCCTCAACATCCACGACTCGCTGCTGCCCAAGTACGCCGGGTTCTCCCCGCTGATCTGGGCGCTCATCAACGGCGAGCCCGAAGTCGGCGTCACTGCGCACATGATGAACGACGAGCTGGACGCCGGTGACATCGTCGGCCAGGAGTCGGTGAAGGTCGGTCCGCACGACACGACGACGGACCTCTTCCACAAGACCTGCGACCTCATCGCCCCCGTCACCATCGCCGCCCTCGGCCGGATCGCCGCCGGTGAGACCGAGTTCACCCGGCAGGACCGCTCGCAGGCGAGCTTCTTCCACAAGCGCGCGGAGATCGACAGCCGCATCGACTGGTCCTGGCCGGCGGAGGTCCTGGAGCGCCTGGTGCGCGCCCAGTCGGCGCCGTACCCGAGCGCGTACACCTACCACAAGGGCAAGCGGCTGGAGGTGCTCGCGGCGGTGGTCTCCGAGGCCGACTACGGCGGTACGCCGGGGCGGATCTTCTACCGCGAGGGCGAGGGCGTCGTCATCGTGGCGGGCGCGGACGCCCGCGGTGGCCGCAACAAGGGCCTCGCCATCACGCGGGTCCGCACGGAGGAGGGCCGCGAACTGACGGCGGCGGACTACTTCGTCACCATGGGCGGCTACCTCACCACCACCCCCTGATCCTGTCGGCCCCGGTACGGTCCCGGGGCCGACAGCAGCCCCTCTACCGCCGCGCTCCGTCGCCCTACCCTTCGGACGCGGTGGCGGAGGGGACCAATCGTCAGACCCGCGGCGACCGGGGGTTCTACGCAGCTTGCGGCGGCTGGGTCTCTTACGCGGCCTGCGGCGGCTGCGGCTTGAGCACGGCGAACGGGGCTCCGAACGGGTCCGTCAGCCAGCACATCCGCCCGACGTCCGGGATGTCGGAGGCCGGCATCAGCACCGACCCTCCGCCGCCCTGCGCCCGCGCGGCGGTCTCGTCCGCGTCGTCCACCGCGAAGTACGGGATCCAGCTCGCCTCTTCCGCCTCGCCCTGGAGTCCGGCGACGCCCCCGAACGACGCGTCCTGCTGGTCGCCCTCGCCGGTGGAGAGCACCGTGTAGCTCATCCCCGGCATGTCCATCGTCTGTGAACGCCAGCCGAACACCGCCCCGTAGAAGCCGAGCGCGCCTCCCAGGTCCCCCGTGTGCAGTTCCGCCCAGCACAGGGCGTCGGACTCCGAGGTCTTCTCAAGTCCCTTGACCGCCGCGGGCTGCCAGACGGCGAAGTCCGCCCCGGCGGGGTCGGTGAGCTGGGCCATCCGCCCCGCGTCGAAGACGTCGAACGGCGCGCTGCGGACCCGTCCGCCGTGCTGCTCCACCGCCTTGGCCGTGGCGTCCGCGTCCGGCGTCTGGAAGTACAGCGTCCAGGCCGAACTCGCGCCCTCCTCCATGAGGGGCCCGACCGCCGCGACGGTCTTGCCGTCCTTCTGGAAGAACCCGTAACCGCCGGAGTCGGGCCCCGCCGACTGGAACTCCCAGCCGAAGACCGCGCCGTAGAAGGCGGCGGCAGCGGCGGGGTCGGGGCTGCCGAGGTCGATCCAGTTCGGCGAGCCGGTGACGAAGTCCGTGCTGAGCATGGCGGTACCTTTCAGTGTGATTTCGACGGATTGTTCCGACGCGAGTCAGTCTGGCATCCGGCACTGACAATCGCCGGGCGTGAAATGCGCCGGGCCCCCTCAGCGGCGGGCACCCGCCGCGCCGCGAGCCGCGCGGAAACGGCGAACGGCACCTCCGAAGAGGTGCCGTTCAGACTGCCGGGACGCCTGGGATCAGAACCCGAGGCCCTTGGTGCCCTGGAAGACGCCCTCCCAGTGGGCCTGGCCGCAGCCGTTGATGTAGTACGCCTGGCCCCCGCCCGCACCGGCGGCCATGCCGCACGCGGCGATGTCGCCCTCGGAACGGGGACCGTCGTAGTGGCGGCCGTCGGCCAGGGAGGTGCCGGCGCTGCCCAGGACGGCGGCGACGGCGAGGGCTCCGGCGGCGAGGGTGGTCCGCATACGCATGATGACTCCTGACAGGAGAGACGGGTGAACAAGGGGAGCCCCAGGACCGACTGCTCCGGCGGCTCCGCAGCAGAGTTTGCCGACGGCATACGCCGCCCGGCGCCTTACGCGCCGCAAAACCCCGCCGCCCACTCGAAAGGAGGACCGCACCGGCCCCTCCCTGGACGCTACTTACAAGTACGGCGGGCCGATGCACCGCACCCCGCGCCGGATGCATACGGTATGAGGAGATCAGCCCCTGTTCAGGAGTCCACATGGCCACCAGCCGCCGCCCCGCCAGACCCGCCGAGACCGTCGAAGCCATCGAGCCGCCCGGGAACGCCCGGCTCGCGGCGCTCGTTCTCTCGGTGACGGTGGTGGTGGAGACGCTCGGGGAGGTGTCGGGGTCGGCGGTGCTGCTGCTCGGGCTGCTGGTGTTCCTGCCGGGGGCCGCGGCGGCGCTGTGCACGGTGCGGCAGACGGCGGCGGTCGCGGCGTGGACGATACTCGTGGTCGGCTCGACCGTCGTCCTGCGCGGCGGTGGCGGGCACTGGCTCGACCGGATCCTCATGCTGCTGATCACCATCGCGCTGGCCGTGGCGTCCGTCTACGCGTGCCGTTACCGGATCAGCCGCGAGCGCGAGACGTTCCGGCTGCGCTCCACGGCCGCCGCGATGCAGCGGCACATCCTGCACCCCCTCCCCCTCGTCACCGGCGACGTCCTGGTCAACGGCGTGTACGAGCCGCTCCAGGAGGATCGGCTGGTCGGCGGGGACATCTACGACGTCGTCGACTCGCCCTGGGGCACCCGCGTCCTGATCGGGGACGTCCAGGGCAAGGGCCTCGCCGCGGTCGGCGCCGCCTTCGCCGTGATCGGCGCCTTCCGCGAGGCCGCCCACCGCGAGCCGACCCTGACGGCACTGGCCGACGCCCTGGACGCCGCCGTCGTGCGCCACAACTCCTACGCCACCGACACCGGTGAGGACGAGCGGTTCGTGACCGCGCTCGTGCTCGGGGTGGACATGGACGACGAGGTGCAGGCCGTCAACTGCGGGCATGTGCTGCCCTATCTGGTGCACGACGGGAAGGTCACCGTGCCGGAGCTGGACTCCGGGGTGCCGCTCGGGCTCGCGGTGCTCGCGGACGAGCCGACGACCGTCGGCTGGTTCCCGTTCCCGGACGGCGCGACGCTCGTCCTCAGCACCGACGGCCTCACCGAGACCCGCGCCGCCGACGGCACCTTCTACCCGGCCGAGACCCGCCTGACCGCCCTCTGCGACCACTCCCCCACCGCCCTGCCGCGGGTCCTGTACGACGACGCGCGCGCGTTCGCCGGGAAGGGCGGACGGCACGACGACGTCGCCGTGCTCACCGTGCGGCGCGCTCCCCGGCCCGGGGCCCGCTGAGCCGGCGCCCGCACAACCAGCCGGTTCCTATGTATTGACGCACCCTCCTTAGCGCTGTCATTGTTTCCGGCACATGACATCAGACGTCTGATGTCTCGCGCTTTATCTGGAGAGAGCCGTCATGTCCCTCGCCGACGACCTGACCGAGCAGCTGCTCGCCGCGATCATCGACGGCCAGTACCCGCCGGACTCCGCGCTGCCGCCCGAGGGCGAGCTGTCGGAGCGCGGCGGGGTGAGCCGGCTGACCGTGCGCGAGGCCGTGAAGTCGCTGCGCGCGCAGAACGTCGTCCGCGTGGTGCGCGGCCGGGGGACGTACGTCAATCCGCCGGACCGGTGGACCGCGCTGGAGCCCGTCGTGCGGGCCGCCTCCCGGACCGGTTCGCTGTCGGAGCGGCTGATCGAGGCGCGCCGGCTGATCGAGAACGGGGCCTGCGAGCTGGCCGCGCTGCGCCGCACCGAGGACGATCTGCGGGAGTTGCGGCGGCAGTTGGGGCTGATGCGGGAGGCGGCGGCGAACGCCGACACCGAGCTGTTCGTGCAGGCGGACATCGACTTCCACGACATCGTGATGCGGGCCAGCGGGAACCTCTTCGTGCCGCTGCTGTTCGAGCCCTTCGGGCGGCTGCTGGTCGAGGGGCGGCGCGAGACGTCGGCGGTGCCGGCGATCCGCACGCACGCCATCGCGCACCACGAACGGGTGCTGGCCGCGCTGGAGTCGGGCAGTCCGGAGGCGGCGCGGGCCGCGATGGACGGGCACATGAACCAGACGGCCGAAGACCTGCGCACGCACGTCATCAAGAAGTTCTGACACTCCCTTCTTTTTCACTGACGCTTCGTCAACTCATCTGCACAGAGCCGGAGTTCCCCCATGCCCTCCTCCCCCGAGGCGGCCGTGCTCGCCGCCCTGCCCCCGGTCCGCGAGGTGTCCGCCGCCGAGGTCGCCGCCCAGCTCGTGGGCGCGCCGAAGCTGGTGGTCCTCGACGACGACCCGACCGGCACCCAGACCGTCGCCGGCCTCCCGGTCCTCACCTCCTGGTCGGTCGACGACCTGCGCTGGGCGGTGCGCCAGGACACGCCCGCGTTCTTCGTCCTGACCAACACCCGCAGCCTGTCCCCCGAGGACGCCGCCGCCCGAGGCCGCGAGGTGGCCCGCGCACTGCGCACGGCGGCCGGTTCGGAAGGGGTGGAGTACGTCCTGGCGAGCCGGGGCGACTCGACGCTGCGCGGCCACTTCCCGCTCGAGACCGACGTCCTGGCCGAGGAGTTGGGCGGCGTCGACGGCGTCGTCCTGGTCCCCGCGTACATCGAGGCGGGCCGGCTCACGGTCGGTTCGATGCACTGGATGCGCACGCCGGAAGGGCTGCTCCCGGTCGGGGAGAGCGAGTTCGCGCGGGACGCGACCTTCGGTTACCGCAACTCGGCGCTGCCGGAGTGGGTCGCGGAGAAGACGCACGGCAAGGTGACCGCCGACGAGGTGCTGCGCATCACCCTGAACGACCTGCGCGGCGGCGGCCCCGAGCACACGGCCCGCATGCTGGGCTCGCTGCGCGAGGGCCGCGTCGCGGTCGTGGACGCGGTGTGCGACGACGATCTGCGGGTGCTGGCGCTCGCGGCGGCGCGGGCGAAGGGCACCCGGCTGCTGTACCGGGTCGGGCCGTCGTTCGTGCGCGCCCGCGCCGGGCAGGAGGCCCGGCCGCCGCTCACCCGGGCCGAGCTGGGCCCGCTGCGCGGCGGCGCGGCACACGGGCTGGTCGTCGTCGGCTCCCATGTCTCGCTGACGACACGGCAGTTGGACCGGCTGCGGGAGCGCGGCGGGATCGCCGAGTTCGAACTCGACGTCTCCCAGCTGCTGGACGAGTACCGGGACCAGCACGTCGCGTCGGTCGCGTCCGCCGCGGCCGAGGCGATGGCCGGGGCGGACGTCGTGATCCGCACCTCGCGCACGCTGGTGACGGGCGCCGACGCCGACGACAGCCTCGCCATCTCCCGCCGGATCTCGGCCGCGCTGGTGGAGACGGTCCGCCGGGTCACGGCGCTGCGCCGACCGGCGTTCGTCGTCGCCAAGGGCGGCATCACCTCCAGCGACACCGCGACCGAGGGCCTGGAGATCCGCCGCGCCTGGGCGCGCGGCACGCTGCTGCCGGGCATCGTCTCCCTCTGGGAGCCGGTGGACGGCCCGGCGGCGGGCATTCCGTACGTCGTCTTCGCGGGGAACGTCGGCGCCGACGAGGCGCTGGCCGACGCCCTCGACCTGCTCAGATGACCCCCAACTCCCCTTCAGCACACCCCTTTTAGGAGGACGAAGATGTCCACCCGCCCCCGCACCGCCGTACTCGGCCTGGGCGCCATGGGCCTGCCCATGGCCCGCCGGCTGGCGACCCAACTCCCCCTGTCCGTCTACGATATCGACGCCGCCCGGCGGGCAACACTCGCCGCCGAGGGTGCAACTGACGCCTCGTCACCCGCGGAGGCGGTGCGGGACGTGGACGTCGTCCTCGTCGCCGTGCGCGACCAACTCCAGGTCGAGGGCGCCCTGTTCGGGGCCGGCGGCGCTGCCGAGGCTTTGCGGCCCGGCGCTGTCGTCGTCCTCACCAGCACGGTCGGCCCCGACGCGGTGCGCGCGACGGCCGAACGGCTCGCGGAGAACGGGGTGTCGACGGTCGACGCCCCGGTCAGCGGGGGTCCGGTGCGGGCCGGTAACGGGGATCTGCTGATCGTCGTGGGCGCCGGGGAGAAGGCGCTGGAGGCGGCGCGGCCGGTGCTTGAGCTGCTGGCGTCCACGCTGACGGTCGTGGGGCCGCGCGCGGGTGACGGGCAGGCGATGAAGACCGTCAACCAGCTGCTGGCCGGTGTGCACATCGCCGCCGCGGCCGAGGCGATCGCCCTCGCGCGCGGGCTCGGCCTGGACCCGGAGACGGTCGTGGAGAGCCTGCGGCACGGCGCCGCCGGTTCGTTCATGTTCGCCGACCGGGGCCCGCGCATGGTCCAGCTGTACGACGGCGGCGGTGAGCCGGAGGTCAAGTCGCGGCTGGACATCTTCGTCAAGGACATGGGGATCGTGACCGGTGTCGCGCGCGACGCGCACGTGCCGGTGCCGCTGGCCGCCGCCGCCGAACAGCTGTACCTGCTCGGCGAGGCGGCCGGGCTCGGCGCGCGCGACGACTCCTCCGTGGTGACGGTGCTCTCGCCGGGAGCGGCGCGATGAGCCACGACGCCCTGCTGGCCGTGGCGGCCTGCGGGGTCGCGCTCCTGCTGCTGCTCATCATCAAGGCCAAGGTGCAGCCGTTCGTCGCGCTGGTCGTCGTCAGCATCGTCGTCGCGCTGGTCGCGGGGGTGCCCGCCGCCGATCTCGTGAAGACGATCGAGGACGGCATGGGGTCCACGCTGGGCCATATCGCCACCATCATCGCCCTCGGCGCGATGATCGGCCGGATCATCGAACTCTCCGGCGGCGCCCACGCGTTCGCCCACTCCCTCATCGACCGCTTCGGCACCCGGCGCACCCCGCTGGCCCTCACCGTCGCGGGGTTCGTCCTCGGCATCCCCGTCTTCTTCGAGGTCGGCCTGATCATCCTCATGCCGATCGCGTACGGGGTGGCGCGCGCCGCCCGTAGGCCGCTGCTGGTGTACGCGCTGCCGATGGGCGCGGCGATGCTCACCGTGCACGCGTTCCTGCCGCCGCATCCGGGGGCGGTCGCGGTCGCGGAGGCGATCGGGGCGAGCCAGGGGCTGATGCTGATGATGGGGATTCCGATCACGGCTGTCGTGGTGCTGATCGGGTATGCGGTGGCCGGGCGGATGACTCGGCGGGAGTATCCGATGGATGCGGCGGTGCGGGCGGAGGTGTATGGGGAGGAGACGGTCGCGGGAAGTGCCTTTTCCGAGGCCGGAGTTGCGGAGGGTTCGGCAAGTGCCGTGTCGGCGGCCGGAGTTGAAGAGGCCGGCTCCTCAGGCAGCGGCTCCACCACCCTGCTCGCCGAACCCGTCACCGCCCAGGACGGCGCCCCCGCCCCTTCGTTCGGCATGGTCCTCGCGCTCATCGTCTTCCCGATCCTGCTGATCCTGGTCGGCACGGTCGGCCAGAACACCCTGGCCGAGGGGTCGGCGCCGCGTGCGGTGCTGACGGTGCTGGGGGCGCCGATGGTGGCGCTGCTGCTGGATGTCGCGCTGTGCGGCTGGCTGCTCGGGGCGCGGCGCGGCTGGGACCGGGCGCGGATCGCCGAGGTGATGGGGTCGGCGCTGCCGCCGGTCGCGATGGTGATCCTGGTCGCGGGCGCGGGCGGGGTGTTCGGGAAGGTGCTGGTCGCGAGCGGCATCGGGGACGCGATAGCCGACGTCCTCGAACGCACCGGCCTGGCCGCCCTGTTCCTCGCCTTCCTGACCTCGCTGGCGCTGCGTATCGCGCAGGGTTCGGCGACGGTCGCGCTGATCACGACGGCGGGCATCCTGACCCCGCTGCTGGCTCGGGCGGACCTGACGACCGCTCAACTGTCCCTGGTCGCGCTGGCGATGGGCGCCGGCGCGCTCGCCTTCTCGCACATCAACGACGCCGGGTTCTGGATGTTCACCCGGCTCGCCGGACTGGACGTGGCGTCGGGGCTGCGGACGTGGACGGTGCTGACGACCGTCATGGGCTTCGCCGGGTTCGCGCTGACGGCGGTGGTGTGGGCGTTGCTGTGACGCTGGGCCGCCCACCCCTTCAAGACACCCATCCGGTACATTCCGGTCGCCTTTTTGCCTCAGAGGCAACCCTGAGTATCCAAAGTCGCACACACCGTGAGGAGCATGTAACTTCCCTTTATTCCGGGTGAGTTGGTCCGGACAGCGTGGAGGGATGTCATGCCCGAGATCTGTGACGCGCGCCGCCCGCTCGCGGGAGCGCATTTCCCGGTGGCCGTCGTCGGCGGCGGACAGGCCGGTCTGTCGGTCAGTTTCTGTCTTCTGGAGCACGGTGTCGGCCATGTGGTGCTGGAGGCCGACCGGGTGGGCCACGAGTGGCGCGAGCGCCGCTGGGACTCGTTCTGCCTGGTGACCCCCAACTGGCAGTGCAGGCTGCCGGGTCACCCCTACCGGGGGGACGACCCGGACGGCTTCATGGTCCGCGAGGAGATCGTCCGCTATCTGGAGGAGTACGCCGCCTCCTTCGGCCCGCCGCTGCGGGAGGGCGTGACGGTGACCCGGGTGCGCAGGTCGCCCGCCGGGGTCTTCGAACTGGCCACGACGGAAGGCGAGTTCACGGCCGACCAGGTGGTCGTGGCGACCGGCCCGTACCACGCCCCCAGGATTCCCCGGCTCGCCGAGCGACTGCCGTCCGGTGTCCCGCAGTTGCACTCCTGCGACTACCGGGGTCCGGATCGGCTCCCCGCCGGGGCGGTGCTGGTGGTGGGTTCGGGGCAGTCCGGCTGCCAGATCGCCGAGGACCTCCATCTCGCGGGCCGGCAGGTGCACTTGGCGGTCGGCGGCGCGCCCCGGGTGGCCCGTTTCTACCGGGGCCGGGACTGCGTGGCCTGGCTCGACGAGATGGGCCACTACACCAGGTCCGTCGAGGAGTTCGCGGACGCGGACGCCGTACGGATGCGGGTCAACCACTACGTCACCGGGCGCGGCGGCGGCCGTGACATCGATCTGCGCGCCTTCGCCCGGGACGGGATGCGGCTGTACGGGCATCTCACCGAAGTCGCCGCGGGGAAGGCCGAGTTCGCGGACGATCTGAAGGGCGCCCTCGATCACGCGGACACCGTCGCCGAGGGCATCAAGGACGCGATCGACGCGCACATAGCCGCCCGCGGCGTCGACGCCCCGCACGAGCCGCGCTACACCCCGGTGTGGGAGCCGGACGGCCAGCCCCGCGTCCTCGACCTCGCCAACTCCGGTGTCACCTCGGTCATTTGGGCGACCGGCTTCACCCGCGACCACCGCTGGATCGAGGTCCCCGCGTTCGACGGCCGGGGCTACCCGATGCACCGGCGAGGGGTCACCAGCGTCCCGGGCCTGTACTTCCTGGGCCTGCCCTGGCAGCACACCTGGGGCTCGGGGCGGTTCGAAGCGGTGGGCAGGGACGCCGAGTTCATAGCCGGGCACATCGACGCGGGCCGCCGCCTCGCCGACGTCTGCGGCACCCTCACCGGAGCATCCGGCCTCCTCACCACCGCCCTCCCGATCGGCTGACGGCCACGGCCCGGCCGTCCACGACACCTACGCAGCCCTCTACGACTGACCGTCGCGCACCCTTCCCGAGGAGACAGCCATGTCCGAGCAGCGCCTCACCGAAGCCGAGCAGACGTCCCTGGCCGAGATCCCGCACCCCTCCCTCCCCGACGGCTCCAGCATCTACGGCTCGGCCAAGGTCCCCGACTACCGGGCGGAGAACGGCGAGAGCTACTTCACCCTCGTCCACGGCATCGCCCACGAGTCCTCGGTGTCCTTCGTCGCCGTCCTCCAGGCGACCCGCGCCCTGCGCAAGGGCTTCGAGACGGCCCTCTACTTCTACGGCCCCGGCTCCCTCAACTGCCTTGCCACGCGCGGCTTCCCGACCACCGGCAACTCCGCGTTCCCCGGCGAGCACAACATCAACAACCAGCTCAAGACGTTCATCGCCGAGGGCGGCAAGGTCTACTGCTGCCGCTTCGGCCTCTCCCTGCACGGCGCCCGCGAGGAGGACCTGATCGAGGGGGTCATCCCGACCCATCCCCTCGACGTCCAGGACGCGCTGATCCACTACTCGCGCAAGGGCGCCGTCATCAACTCCACCTACCAGCTGTGATGAGCACCGGTGTGCGGATCCTGACCCGCGCCGAACTCGCCCTGCACGGCGTGGCGTTGCCCGCACCGGTACGCCGCCCCGACGGCGCGGGACCCAGCGACGACGGGCACTTCGTGCTGGGACACGGCGCCGGTGCCGCCCTCCCCCGCAACCCCGCGAGCCCCTACCGCGTGCGCGACGGCCGGGTCTGGCTGGGCGACGAGGACACCGGCCTCACCCTCACCCCCGTCGGCCGCCCGAGGTTCTACGATCTGACGACCGCCGACGGCGTCCCCTACGAGCACATCGCCCGCCTCCACGGCACCGACGTCCTCGCCACCACCGTCGTCCAGACCTGCGTCCGCTACGCCGAGCCCGACCGCTGCCGTTTCTGCACCGTCGAGGAGTCCCTGCGGTCCGGCGCGACGGTCGCCGCGAAGACTCCGGCACAGCTCGCGGAGGTCGCCGAGGCGGCCGTACGGCTCGACGGGGTGCGGCAGATGGTCATGACCACCGGTACGACGGCCGGCCCCGACCGGGGTGCCCGCACCCTCGCGCGGTCGGTGCGCGCCGTCCGCCGGGCCGTTCCGGGGCTGCCGGTACAGGTCCAGTGCGAGCCGCCCGGCGACCTCACCTGGATCGGGGCCCTGCACGACGCGGGGGCGACGGCGATCGGCGTCCATGCCGAGTCGCTGGACGAGGAGGTGCGGCGGCGCTGGATGCCGGGCAAGTCGTCCGTGCCGCTCGCCGAGTACGCGGCGGCGTGGGACGAGGCGGTGCGGGTCTTCGGGCCCAACCGGGTCTCCACCTATCTGCTCGTCGGCCTCGGCGAGGATCCGGACGAACTCATCGCGGGCGCCGGGGAGTTGATCGCCCGTGGGGTGTACCCGTTCGTCGTCCCGTTCCGCCCGATGAGCGGCACGCTCGCCGCGCGGGACGGCATCGGGGCGCCGGACGCCGAGCTGCTGCGGTACGTCACCGAGGGGGTCGCCGCGCGGTTGCGGGCCGCCGGGATGCGTGGCGCTGACCAGCGGGCGGGCTGCGCGGCCTGCGGTGCGTGCAGCGTGCTGCCGGCGGCGGGCGGGTGAGGGGGGTGCCGCCGCAGCGGGCGGCCGAACAGCCTTACGACATCCTGGAGTTGCTGGGCGATCGCAGCACTCTGGCCGCCCTGCGGATCGAACAGGCCTCCGGGGGCGCGGACTTGGCGGCCTATCGGAAGCTGCGCGGCGAAGTCTTCGTGCGCGAGCAGCAGTTGTTCAGCGGTCACGATCTCGACGACCGGGACGGTGATCCTCGGACGGTCGTGCTGGTGGCCAAGGAGCGGGACGGGACGGTCGTCGGCGGGGTGCGGCTCGGGCCGGTGGGTGACGGCCTGGATCTGGGCTGGTGGGCGGGCGGCCGGCTGGCCGTGGCGCCCGCCGCGCGCGGGGCGCGGGGGATCGGGGCGGCGCTGGTGCGGGCCGCGTGCGCGCGGGCGGAGGCGGAGAGCGTGCTGCGCTTCGAGGCGACCGTCCAACTGCGGGGCGAGGCCTTGTTCCGGCGGCTCGGCTGGCGGTCGGTCAGGCGGACCATGGTCGCCAACTCGCCGCATGTGCTGATGCGTTGGCCCGTCGGCCGGATCGCCGCGCAGGCCGCCGCGACGAAGTCCGCGCTCGCCGGTCTGCTCGCACCGATGGGACCGGCGGCGCGGGGTTCGCCGGCGACGACGGCGCGCCCGTCCCCGGCACCGATCTGATCGCCGCCTGCGACGCGATCGTGCCGTCGATGGTCGAGCGCGACCCCGAGTGGGCGGGCTGGTGCGCGGTCCTGGTCAACGTCAACGACCTTGCCGCGATGGGCGCTTCACCTCTGGGCCTGCTGGACGCCCTGGCCGCCCGCGACGCCGCGCACGCCACCCGGATCCTGTCCGGCCTCACCCGCGCGGCCCACGCCTACGACGTCCCCGTGCTCGGCGGCCACACCCAACTCGGCGTCCCCGCCGCCCTGTCGGTGACCGCGCTGGGCCGCGCCGCGCACCCGGTGCCGGGCGGGGGCGGGCGCCCGGGGCACGCCGTGCGGCTGACCGCCGACCTCGGCGGCGGCTGGCGGCCGGGGTACCGGGGGCGGCAGTGGGACTCGACGACGGGCCGCCGCGCGGCCGAACTGCGGGCCATGACAAGGGCGGTGGCGCTCGCGCGGCCGGCCGCCGCGAAGGACGTGTCGATGGCCGGGATCGCCGGGACGCTCGGGATGCTCGCCGAGGCGAGCGGCTGCCGGGCGGTGCTCGACGTGGCCGCCGTGCCCCGGCCGGGCCCGGCCGCCATGGGCGACTGGCTGACCTGCTTCCCCGGCTGGGCGATGCTCACCGCCGCCGCGCCGGACACGCCCCCGCTGCCGGCCGGGCCCGCCACGGGCGCCGTGTGCGGCGAACTGACCACCGGAGAAGGCGTCGGGCTGCGCTGGCCCGACGGCGAGATCACCGAAGCGGTCGCCTCGACGGTGACCGGGATGGGAACCGCGTGAACCCCATGGACACACTGACCGGGAGGGGAGCGGCATGAACACGCTGATCTGGAGGGGAGCGGCATGAGCACGCTGCGCATGGCGGCCGTCGCCGCCGCGTTCGGCCGCGATCTGGAAGAGGACTTCGCGACCGTCGAACGACTGATCGCCGAGGCCAGAGCGGCGGGCGTGCGGCTGCTCGCGCTGCCCGAGGCGTGCCTGGGCGGGTACCTGTTCAGCCTCGCCGCCGGCGCGGACCTGGACGAGGGCCCGCCCCCGCTCGCCCTGGACGGCCCGGAGATCCGCCGACTCGCCGCGCTGGCACGGGAGATGACGGTCGTCGCCGGCTACTGCGAGGCCGCCGGGGACACCCGCTACAACAGCGCCGTCTGCGTCACCGGCGACGGCGTCCTCGGCAACCACCGCAAGGTCCACCAGCCGCTGAGCGAGGACGCCTCCTACTCCCCCGGCGACCGCTTCCGCGCCTTCGACACCCCGGTCGGCCGGATCGGGATGACAATCTGCTACGACAAGGCGTTCCCGGAGTCCGCGCGGGCCCTCGCACTGGACGGGGCGCAGATCGGGGTGTGCGTGTCGGCCTGGCCGGGCGCGCGCACCCACGCGGTCGCCGATCTCGAACAGGACCGCTGGAAGCGGCGGTTCGACCTGTTCGACCGGGCCCGCGCGCTGGAGAACCAGATCGTGTGGCTGTCCGCCAACCAGACGGGCGTCTTCGGGTCGCTGCGCTTCGTCGGCGGCGCCAAGGTCGTCGACCCCGGCGGCGAGATCCTCGCCGGGACGGGGGTCGGGGCCGGTATGGCGGTCGCCGCACTCGACGTCGGCCGGGCCCTGGAGACCGCGCGCCGGTCGATGGGGCATCTGCGCGACCGGCGGCCCGAGACCTACACGGTCACCGCGTGAAGATCGCCCTGCTCAGCTACTCCACCAAGCCGCGCGGCGGCGTCGTCCACACCCTCGCCCTCGCCGAGGCGCTCGCCGCGCTCGGTGAGGACGTCACCGTGTGGACCCTGGGCCGGGGCGGCGACAGCGGCTTCTTCCGTCCCGTGGATCCGGCGGTGGCGCTGCGGATCGTCCCGTTCGCCGACGCCCCGCCCGGGGAGCCGGTCGGCGCCCGCGTCCTGCGCTCGATCAGCACCCTGCGCGAGGCGTTCGACCCCGCCGGGTACGACATCATCCACGCCCAGGACTGCATCAGCGCGAACGCGGCCGGCCGCTGTGTCCGCACGGTCCATCACCTCGATCACTTCACCACCCCGGAACTGGCCGCCTGTCACGAACGCGCGCTCGTCGGCCCGTACGCGCACATCTGTGTCTCGGCGGCCGTGGCGGCCGAGCTGCGCGCGGGCTGGGGGCTGCGGGCCGAGGTGGTGCCCAATGGGGTGGCGTACGGGCGTTTCGCCGTCACCGACCCCGCGGCGCGGGCGAGTTGGCGGGCGCGGCTCGGCCGGTACGTGCTCACGGTCGGCGGTATCGAACCGCGCAAGGGGTCGCTGGACCTGCTGGAGGCGTACGCCGTGCTGCGGGCGCGGCGGCCTGAGGTGCGGCTGGTGGTCGCGGGCGGTGAGACGCTCTTCGACCACCGGGAGTACCGGGCCCGCTGGGAGGCGCGGGCGGGTGAACTCGGCGTGCAGCCCGTGGTGTTGGGGCCGGTGGCCGACGCGGAGCTGCCCGCGCTGGTGGCCGCCGCCGATGTCTTCGCGTTCCCTTCGCTCAAGGAGGGGTTCGGGCTGGCGGCGATGGAGGCGCTGGCGGCGGGGGTTCCGCTGGTGGTGCGTGAACTGCCGGTGCTGCGGGAGGTGTTCGGGGGCGCCGCTCGGTTCGCGGGGACGCCCGGGGAGCTGGCCGCCGCGTTGGGGGACGCGCTCGCCGTCCCCTCCCCCGGGCGGCGCGCCGCCGGGCGTGCGCTGGCCGCCCGGCACACCTGGGACCGCGCGGCCCGGCGGCATCTGGAGATCTACCGCTCGCTCGGTCCGTCGGGCCCGTTCAGTTCGTTGAGGTAGTTGTAGATGGTGAAGCGGCTGACGCCGAGCGCGGCTGCCGCGGACTCGGGTGCCTGCTTGACCAGGAAGAACCCCCGGCGTTCCAGTTCGGCGACCACCTGGAGCTTGTGCTCCTTGCGCATCCGCGCCACGGGCACGCCGACCGCCGCGACGGCCGCGTCCACGAGCAGCGCGCACAGTTCCTCGACGCTGTGCGGGAAGGACTCCCCCTGCCGGACGGCGGGCCGCTCGGGAACAGCAGGCGTGGGGGGCGCGGGCCGTGCGGGCGGCGCGAGGGGCAGGCACGTCCCGGTGTGGCCGAGCGCGAACCGGTCCATGGCGGAGCGGACGGCGACCCAGGCGGAGACGTCCGTGTTCAGGCAGAGCGCCGCCGCGGGGCGTCCGGCGGCGTCCGTGTAGACGATCGTCGTGCTCTGGAGGACGCGCCCGTCCGGGAGTTGGGAGCGGTAGCCGACCTCGTGCCGCAGATCGCCCGCCGCGATCCGCTCCAGCAGTTTCTCGGTCGGCGGGTCCCCGACGTGCCGTCCGGTGACCGTCCCCGCGATCGCGCGCACGGTGCGGGGGATGCGGCGCAGGTCGTGCAGCACCACCTCGGTCGGCTGGAGCACCGCCGCCTGGAGGGGGACCACGAGGAGTTCGAGGACGGCGTTGACGGACTCCGCGTCCAGGCCCCGCAGGGCAGCGGCCGACGGAAGCATCGGGCTGGCCGGCGCCGGTTCCATGAGTGCCCCCGTCCTGTGTTCACCTTGACGACGCGTTGAAGGATACCGAGGTCTGGACCATGCCCTCCAACCCCCTTGTTTCAAAGCGGAGTTGAGATTCTGATGCATCGTCGGCCAAATTTTCAATAGTGCGTGCATCTCTTGCCAGCGAGCCCCCTGTTTTGCAATTCTCGTTGAGAAGCTCGGGCGGATCTGACAGCCCATGAGCCGCCTTCCCCTCACTTTCCTCGCCCCGGAGGTCTCTCATGCGCCAGCCCAGCCCGACGTACGAGGGCATCGGACCCGGGAGGTACGCCAACCCCCTGGAAGAGCTGACCCTGGCCCAGCTGCGCCGCCGGGGCAGCCTGAAGTGGCGTACGCATCCGCCGGACGTGCTGCCCCTGTGGGTGGCCGAGATGGACGTGCGCCCCGCCCCCGAGGTCGCCGAGGCCCTGCACGAGGCCATCGACGCCGGGGACACCGGATACCCCGCCGGGACCGGGCTCGCCGAGGCGCTGGACGGGTTCGCCGTGCGGCGCTGGAACTGGGGCGGGGCGACGCCGGAGCGGTCCGCCGTGATCCCCGACGTCATGACGGGCGCGGTCGAGGTGCTGCGGCTGGTCACCGAGCCGGGGGACGCCGTCGTCGTCAACTCCCCTGTGTACGCGCCGTTCTACGCGTTCGTCACGCATCACGGCCGGCGGACCGTGGAGGCGCCGCTCGGCCGGGACGGGCGGATCGATCCGGAGCGGCTCGGGGAGACGTTCCGGCGGGTGCGGGCGGCGAGCGGGCAGGGCAAGGTCGCCTATCTGCTCAGCAATCCGCACAACCCGACCGGCGTGGTGCACACCGTCGAGGAGCTGACGGCGGTGGCGGCGCTGGCCCGCCGGTACGGGGTGCGGGTGGTGGCCGACGAGATACACGCCCCGCTGGTGCTGCCCGGCGCCCGGTTCACGCCCTATCTGAGCGTGCCGGGCGCGGAGGACGCCTTCTCGCTCATGTCGGCGACCAAGGGCTGGAACCTCGCCGGGATCAAGGCGGCGCTCGCCGTGGCCGGGGCGGACGCGGTCGCCGATCTGCGCCGGATGCCCTCGGAGGTCCACCTCGGGGCGAGCTACCTGGGCGTCATCGCGCACACGGCGGCGTTCCGGCACGGCGAGGCGTGGCTGGACGCGCTCCTCGCCGGGCTCGACGCGAACCGCACCCTGCTCGGTGAGCTGCTGGCCCAACACCTGCCGGAGGCCGGGTACTTCAGGCCGGAGGGCACCCATCTGGCCTGGCTGGACTGCCGGTTCCTCGGCTTCGCCCCGGAGGAGTCCCCCGGGGCACTCGCCGCGGTCAGTGAACTGGCGGGCCCCGCCTGGCACTTCTTCGAGCACGCCAGGGTGGCCCTGTCCTCCGGGCACATCTTCGGCACGGGCGGCTCCGGGCACGTACGCCTGAACTTCGCCACCTCCCAGGCCGTCCTGACCGAGGCGGTCACCCGGATGGGGCGTTCCGTGGTCCGCCACCACCGCTGACCCGGGGCTGCCTCACGCCTGCCTGCGCACCGACTGCCGGATGACGAGCTGGGTGCCCAGCACCACATGGTCGTCCCCGGCGATCCGCTCGGTGTGCTCCAGGGCCAGCCGTACGGCCGTGCGGCCCAGGTCCTCGTAGGGCACCCGGACCGTGGTGAGCGACGGGGTGAGGTCGGCGGCGAAGGGGACGTCGTCGAAGCCGACGAGCGAGACGTCGCCGGGGACGTCGAGCCCCGCCTCCCGCAGCGCGGCCAGGACGCCGAGCGCGACCATGTCGGTCCCGGCGGCGACGGCCGTGAACCCGGCGCCCGCCCGCAGCGCGTCCCGGGTGCGCTGGTAGCCGGAGACCCGGGTGTAGGGGCCGGGGACGTCCAACTCCCCGTCGTACGGCACCCCGTGGGCGCGCAGCGCGTGCAGGTAGCCCTCCCGGCGCTGGGCCCCGGTGCTCAGGTCGGTGTCGCCGCCGAGGAACAGCACCCGCCGGTGGCCCTGGACCAGGAGATGGTCCACGGCCTGGAAGGAGCCGCCGCGGTTGTCGTAGTCCACGACGGTCACGGGAAGCTCCTCGGGCAGCGGCGGCCGGCCGACCAGGACCAGCCGGGAGCCGGCGGCGTCCAGGGCGCGCGCGTACTCGGTCATGCGCCGCAGATAGTCCTCGTCCTGGACCGCGCCGCCGACCAGGACGACCGCCGCCGCGTGCTGCTCGCGCATCAGCTGCACCAGGTCGTCCTCGCGCCCGGTGTCCCCGTGCGTCGCGCACACCAGGCTCAGCCTGCCGCGCAGGGCCGCCTCCTGCTCCACCCCGGCGGCGACGTGCGCCAGCGACGGGCCGGTGATGTCCCGCAGCACCAGCGCGATGGGGCCCGCGACCTTGCCGGACAGCGCCTTGGCGTGGACGTTGACGACGTAGTGCAGCGACTCCACGGCCGCCATGACCCGTTCCCGGGTGGCGGCGGAGACGGGGTAGTCGCCCGCGAGCGTACGGGAAACGGTTGCTACCGATACCCCCGCCCGCTCGGCGACGTCCCTGACCGTGCTCGGACGCTCACCACCTGCGGAGACCTTACGTCGACGCTTGGCAGCCTTGCGCTCCGGTGCCGCGCCGGAGTCGTTTCCCTTGACCGTCACGACGACGACGTTACTGCATCGAGCCGTCTTGCGGTCCCGCGCCCGGGATTACTAAGGTCCGCCCGAAGGTAATCGTTTACTGTCCGCCCGCACCTCCCGGAGCCGCCCTCGTGTCCGTCACCCATCTCCGCTGGGGCACCGAGCAGTTGTCCCTGCTCCTCGCCCTCGACACCGCGGGCCCCGCCCTGCTGCTGGCGGCGGGAGAAGCGGCCGGTCTGCCCGTGCCCGACGAGCGGCTCGTCCGCTCCGCGCTGCCGCTGGTCGAGATACAGACGGCCGGCAGCGGGCGGACCGGCACGTCCGGCAAGCGCCACGTGGACGGGGCCGCGTCCCGGGCGCTGCGCTACGCTGGCCACGAGGAGGCGGACGGAACGCTGCGGGTGCACATGGCCGACGAGTCCACCGGCCTGCGCGTGACAACTTCCTGCACCGTCCACGGACACACCCCCGTCGTGCGCACCGAGACGCACATCGAGAACCTCGGCGACCGCGCGGTCGTCCTGGAGTACGTCTCCTCCTTCGCCCTCTCCAACCTGGCGCACGGCCTCGCCGGCCGCTGGGAGGACGCCCTGTCCCTGTGGACCGCGGCCAACCCCTGGAGCGGGGAGTTCCGCTGGTCGCGGGCGAGCCTGGCGGAGCGCGGGCTGTACGACGTCGGCATGGTCGCGTACGGCCAGACCGGCTCCAAGAACCGGGTCGCCCTCACCAGCACCGGCTCCTGGTCGTCGTCCGAGTTCCTGCCCATGGGCTGCCTGGAGGAGACCGCGACCGGCCGCGCCCTCATGTGGCAGATCGAGCACAACGGCTCCTGGCACGCGGAGCTGGGGGACCGCTTCGACGACGTCTACCTCACGCTGTCGGGGCCGACCGACCGCGAGCACCAATGGCGTCGGCCGCTGGCGCCCGGGGAGTCCTTCCGTACGGTCCCGGCGGCCGTCGCCCTCGTCCCCTCGGGCGGCTTCGAGGCGGCCCTGACCGCCCTGACCCACCACCGCCGCGCGACCCGCCGCCCGCACCCCGATCACCATCAACTCCCCGTCGTCTTCAACGACTTCATGAACTGCCTGATGGGCGAGCCGACCACCGCCGCGCTGCTCCCCCTGATCGACGCGGCGGCCGAGGCGGGCGCGGAGGTGTTCTGCGTCGACGCGGGCTGGTACGACGCCGAGCCGCCCGGCGCGGTCGGTCCCGGCGGGGTGCCGGGCTGGTGGGACGCGGTCGGCGCCTGGGAGGAGTCCGCCGTGCGGTTCCCCGGCGGGCTCGGTGAGGTCATGGACCGGATCCGGGCGGCGGGGATGGTGCCGGGGCTGTGGCTGGAGCCGGAGGCGGTGGGGGTGCGCAGCCCGATCGCGGCCGACTTCCCCGACGAGGCGTTCTTCCGCCGGGACGGCGTACGGCTCGTGGAGTGGGGACGGCACCAACTGGACCTGCGGCATCCCGCCGCGCGGGGGCACCTGGACTCGGTGGTGGACCGGTTGGTGGCGGAGTACGGGGTGGGGTATCTGAAGCTGGATCACAATATTGACATCGGGGTGGGGACGGACGGGGGTGAGGTCCCCTCCAGCCCCGGTGACGGTCTCCTCGGGCACAACCGGGCCTACCTCGACTGGCTCGACGGTGTCCTCGATCGGCATCCCGGTCTCGTCCTGGAGTCCTGTGCGGCCGGCGGGAGTCGTACCGATCACGCGATCCTCTCCCGTACGCCGATCCACTCCGTCACCGATCAGCAGGACTTCCGGCTGCTGCCCGGTATCGCCGCCGCCGCGCCGACCGCGGTGCCGCCGGAGCAGGGGGCGGTGTGGGCCTACCCGTTGCCGGAGCACAGCGTGCCGGAGCTGGGGCTGGCGCTCGTACCGGCGCTGCTCGGCCGCGTGCACCTCAGTGGCCGCCCGGATCTGCTGACGCCGGATCAAGCGGCCGTCGTGCGGCGGGCGTTGGAGACGTACAAGTCCTACCGGCACCTCCTGCCGGGCGCCCTGCCGCACTGGCCGCTGGGGCTGCCCGGCTGGCGCGACGGGTGGACGGCGCTCGCGCTGACGACGGAGCGGGACACGACGCTGCTGGCGCTGTGCCGACGGGACGGCGCCCCGGAGACGGTGACCGTCCCGCTGCCCTGGCTCCCCGAACTCGCCCGGCCCCGCCCGCTGTTCACGGCGGGACCGGAGCCGGCGCACGAGTGGGACGGGGAGGGGCGGGTGCTGCGGGTGACGCTTCCGGTGGAACGGTCGGCGGTGCTGCTGGCGTTCGGGGTGATACCGGAGCAACTGGGCTGAGGTCAGGCCGACTTGAGCCGATGCCACGGCAACTCGACTGAGACCAAGCTGACTTGAGCTGACATCACGGCAACTCGGCTGAGGTCAAGCCGACTTGATCCGATGCCAAAACAACCGGGCTGAAGCCACGCCCACTCGAGCCGACGCCAAACCAACCGAGGCTCGCCCGGCGTGAACCGGGCGGGCTTTCTCAGCCGGCCCCGCGCTCAGCCACCGGCACCCACACCCGCATGGCCCCCACCCCCCGATTCCCCCACGCGTAATACGGCACCGCCGTCAGCTCGACCGGCTCCCCGGCCGCCAACTCCCCTCCCCCTAGCGGAAGATACGGCCAGTCCGCCGGGGGGCCGTCGAGCACTCGGCGTCCGGTGGCCGTCACCGTGACCACCCCGCCGAGCAGGTCCCCCCGCCACCCCTCACCCAGCACCGTATCCCGGTCCAGCACAACCCCGTCCGGGTCCAACTCCCCCACCTGGTCCGTCTGTTCCATGCAGTACACCAGCGGCCCCCGCTCCAGCGCGGCACAACCCCGCACCGCGTCCACGCGGGGGTGGGCCCCGGTGAGCCGTACCGGCATCGTGAGGACCAGCCGGACCGTGTCCCCGGGCACGAACTCCCGGTTCACCCGCAGCCAGCCGGACTCCGAACGGCCGTCCAGGGACTGGCCGTTGAGGGTCAGCGTGTGCTGCGCGCACCAGGACGGCAGCCGCAGCGCGAGGCTCCGGGGGCGGGCCGGTGCCTCCTCGACGGTCACGGTGACCGTCCCGTCCCACGGGTACTCGGTCGCGACCCGCACCGACAGCCCGTCGGCGCCGTACACCCCCGTCGCGTACTGATGCAGCCGCAGCCCCTCGGCGTCGGCGGCGGCGACGTAGTGCGGGAGGCTCGCGAGGAGCCGCATCACGTTGGGCGGGCAGCAGGCGCAGCGGAACCAGGGGGTGCGGTGGGCGCTCTGGTCGCCGGGGCGTTCGTGGGAACGGGCGCGCAGGTGCAGGGGGTTGACGTACAGCCAGGTCCGGCCGTCGAGGCCCGCGCCGGCGAGGAAGCCGTTGAAGAGGGTGCGTTCGATGAGGTCGCCGTAGCGGGCCTCGCCGGTGAGCAGGGCCATGCGCCAGGAGAAGTGGACGGAGGCGATGGCGGCGCAGGTCTCGGCGTAGGCGCGGTCGGCGGGGAGTTCGTGGGCGGCGCCGAACGCCTCCCAGTCGTGGCGGGAGCCGACGGCTCCGGTGAGGTAGGTCTTGGTGGTGACCATGTCCCGCCACAGCCGCTCCAGGGCCGTACGCAGCTCGGGGTCACCGGTCTCGGCGGCGAGGTCGGCGGCGCCGGCGAGCAGGTAGAGCTGGCGGACGGCGTGTCCGGTGACCTCGTCGGCCTCGCGGACGGGCGTGTGGTCCTGCCAGTACTCGGGGCCCGGGTCGCGGTCGTGGCCCCGGTCGGCGCCGGAGGAGAGGGTGCCGTGGCCGCGCCGGTCGAGGAAGAAGCGCGCCAGCTCCAGATGGCGGCGCTCCCCGGTGGTCCGGTACAGCTCGATCAGCGCGGTCTCCACCTCGGGGTGCCCGCAGACCGTGTCCTTCCCGCCGGGCCCGAACACCGAGCCGATGTGGTCGGCGAACCGCACGGCCACGTCGAGCAGTTGAGTCCCGCCCGTCACCCGGTGGTGCGCCACGGCCGCCTGCATGAGATGCCCCGCACAGTACAGCTCGTGCCCCCACCCGGGCTCGGTCCAGGGTTCACCGCCGCCGAGCTGGTAGTACGTCTGGAGGTAGCCGTCTTCGCGCTGGGCGTCGGCGATGAGCCGTACGACCGCCTCGACGGCGTCGGCGAGGGCACTGGCGTCGGGGGCGCCCGCTTCGGGCGTATCGGCGAGCTGCCAGCAAGCCGCCTCCAGCCACTTGTAGACATCGGAGTCCTGGAACTGGAAGTCGCCGGAGAAGTCCCCCTCGTCCGTCCGCGAGCCCGCCGCGGCGCGGAAGTTGGCGAGGTTGCCCGCCTGCTCCAGCCGCTCCGGGCCCTCGGCGAGGGACACTTCGGCGTTGATCCGGCGCCGTTCGGCCCAGAATCCGCCCTCGATCCGGGCGTCGGTGACGGGGCGCAGGGGGGAGACGGCGCCCGGGGTGGGCAGGACGGGGCCGGGATGTGCGGTGTTCAGCGGAAACCTCCGGGTGAGAAACAGAAAATGACAGGGCGCCGCCGACCGGACGCGACTCCCGCGCCGCCGACCGGACACGGCTCCGCGCCGCCGACCGGACGCGGCCCCCAAGCCGCAGATCAGCCACGGCTCCCCTACAGCTCACGCACTGATCGCCAGCTCGGCCCGCCGCACCGCGTGCGCCGGCTGTGCCCCCGCCGCGATCCGCTCCAGCTCCGCCACGACCGTCCCGCCGAGCCGGGCGAGTTCGTTGCCGAGCGACCCGGCGATGTGCGGGGTGAGGAACACGTTCGGCAGCCGGTGCAGCGGGGAGTCCCCGG
The DNA here is from genome assembly GCF_055597585.1 of Streptomyces sp. AMJ-169. Classification (NCBI taxonomy): domain Bacteria; kingdom Bacillati; phylum Actinomycetota; class Actinomycetes; order Kitasatosporales; family Streptomycetaceae; genus Streptomyces; species Streptomyces sp. AMJ-169. The sequence continues at coordinate 112,384 of NZ_JBVLTJ010000008.1, read as the reverse complement.
GCAGCGGCTCCGGTTCGGTGACGTCGAGGACCGCGCTGATCCGCCCGCTCACCAGCTCCGCCGTGAGCGCGGCGTGGTCGATGAGGGCGCCGCGCGAGGTGTTGATGAGGACGCCCCCGTCGGGGATGAGCGCGAGCCGCTCCCGGCTGAGCATCCCCCGGGTCTGCGGGATGTCGGGCGCGTGCACGCTGACGATGTCGCTGGTGCCCAGCAGCTCCTCCAACGGCAGTGCCACGACGTCCAGTTCAGCTGCCGCGGCGGCGTCGAGGTAGGGGTCGTACACGCTCACCGCGAGGTCGAAGGGGCGCAGCAGCTCGCGTACCTTGCGGCCGACGCGGGAGGCGCCGATGAGGCCGACGCGGCGGCCGAGGTTGCCGACGGCGGCGTACTCGGCGGGCGCCGGGTAGACGTGCTCGCGGCGGAAGCGCTCGCGCAGTCCGAAGGCGTCCTTGCCGGCCAGCAGGATCGCGGCGAGCGTGTATTCGGCGACCGGCAGGGCGTTGGCCAGGGCCGCGCTGGACAGGGTGAGTCCGCGCGCCCAGAACTCGTCCCCGACCAGGTGGCGGACGCTGCCGGCGGCGTGCAGGACGACGCGCAGCCGGGGCGCCGCCTCCAGCACCCGGGCGTCGATGGGGGGACATCCCCAGCCGGTGACCAGCACTTCAGCCTGGGCCAGCGCCCCGGCGGCGGTGGGGTCGGCGAAGTCCTGGACGACGAGCGCCGGGTCGATCCGCACGAGCTGGCGCAGCCGGTCCATCAGGGGCGGCGGGAACAGCTCGGACAGGTGCACGGGGTCCATGGCGAAGAGGGCGTGGGGCGGGGAAGTGGTGAACACGATGCTCCTGCTCGGAGGTGGGCAGCCGCGGTCGTCGGCTCAGTAAACGTATTCCACGCTAGAAGCCGTGACGACCACCGGTCAATGACCGAGCCGGAGACAACCCTTCCCCTCACCCCCACTTCCCGATGTCCCGACATCCAGGGAACTCCCAGGTCAGGAACGATATTCGGGTAACACCCCGGAAAGTTCGCCGAAACAATCCGGCTCCCACCTATTGCGGACGAGGCCGTTCCAGCCCTAGCGTCCACGACGATCCATGACAAACGATTACCACCGTGCGGGAGCAGCCCATGTCCAAGTTCCGTGTCCGCGGCAGAGCCCTCGCCCCGGTGGCCGCCGCCGCGTCCCTCGCCCTGCTGCTGGCCGCCTGCTCCAGTGACAGCGGTTCGGAGTCCTCGGCGCGCACCGAGGGGAAGGTCACGCTGGAGTTCTGGAGCTGGACCGACGGCATCGAGGCGCAGACCGCGGTGTGGAACAAGGAACACCCCGACACCCAGGTGAAGTTCGTCAACGCGGCCGGCGAGACCGTCTACCAGAAGCTGCGGGCCGCGGTGAACGCGGGCACGGCTCCCTGTCTGTCCAAGATGGACGGCATGAACCTGGCGAGCTTCGCCGCCGACGGCCTCCTCACCGACATCTCCAAGCTCGCGGCGCCGTACAAGGCGTCGTACACGGCGGCGGCGTGGAACGCGGTCAGTCCCGGCGGGACCACCTTCGGCATCCCCATGGGGTCCGCCCCGCTGTTCACCGCCTACCGCGCGGACCTGTTCCGGAAGTACGGCATCCAGGCGCCCCGGACCTGGGACGACCTCATCGCGGCCGGCAAGAAGGTGCAGGCGCAGGACAAGGACGTCAAGATCTTCAACATGGCCGGCGAGGACCCGAGCACCCTCGTCGACCTGTCCTGGTCGGCCGGCGCCGAGTGGTACAAGGCGGCGGGCGACCACTGGGTCATCGGCTTCACCTCCCCCGCCGCGCTGGAGGCGGGCGACGTCGTGCAGCGGCTCGTGGACGGCGGCCTCGTCTCGAACGCCTCGTACGCCGACCCGGGCGTCTTCAGGACCTGGGACCTCGGAAAGACGATCGCGATGACGACGTCGACCTGGCAGCTGCCGATCTACGACACCAACTTCCCGAAGTCCAGGGGCGACTGGCAGCTCGCGGACGCCCCGCTCTTCAACTCCGCGCAGCCCCGCACGTCCAGCAACTTCGACACCACCGCCGTCCTGAAGGGCTGCAAGTACCCCGACCGGGCCGCCGAGTTCGCCTCCTGGCTGAGCAGCAGCAAGGAGTCGCTGACCGCGCTCACCGACCCGAAGTCCAAGTCGGGCCTGTTCCCGGCGGTCAAGGACGTCTCGCCGTACGTCGACAAGATCATCCCGGCCGAGATGTTCAACGGGCGGTCCGACAGCGCGAAGGTCATCACCGACGCGGCGGCCCGGGTCGGCGCGCAGTGGCAGTACGGCCCCGACTACGCCGGCATGTACTCCGAGATGCAGAAGCAGTGGGGCAAGGTCATGAAGCGGGAGATCACCGTCAAGGCGATGCTGAGCGGGCTCCAGCAGTGGACGCTGGACGACCTCAAGGGCAAGGGGATCAAGGCGGTCGCGGGCGGCTGAGCCTGAAGCAGGCAGCTGAGCCCCGCCCCCCTGGAACGGGCTGCTGAGCCCCGCCTCTCTGACACGGGCAGCTGAGCCCCGCCTCATCTCCCCTCTGGCGCACCCGACTTGGAGTCATCTGTGTCCACCCTGACGTGGCCCCCCGAGGCCGCCCCCGACACCCCCGGCCGGCGGTCCTCCCCCCGCCGGGAGGGGAGCCGGACGGCCCGCAAGGGGCTGCTGTTCACGCTGCCCTTCCTGGTCGGCTTCCTGGTCACCTACGTCCTGCCGATCGGCTACGCCTTCACCCAGAGCCTCCAGCGGAAGAAGAGCAGCGGGCTCGGCTTCGGCCCGACCCGGATCGTCTACAGCGGGTTCGCGAACTTCTCGGCGATCTTCGGTGACCATGCCTTCTGGTCGAGCATGCTGCGCACCCTGCTGTTCGGCACGGTCCAGATCACGGTGATGCTCGGCATCGCGCTGTTCCTGGCGCTGCTGCTGGACGGGGTCGCGGCGCGGGCGGTGCGGTTCTTCCGGGCCGCGCTGCTGATCCCGTACGTCGTACCCGCCGTGGTGTCGACGGTCATGTGGCTGTTCCTCTACAGCCCGACCGGCAGCCCGCTGCTCGATCTCGCGCACCGGGCCGGCACGGACATCGAGTTCTTCGGCGGGCTCAACACCTATCTCTCGCTGGGCAATCTGCTGACCTGGCAGGGCATCGGGTTCAACATGATCCTGATCTCGGCGTCGCTCCAGGCGCTGCCGCGCGAGATGTACGAGGCGGCGCGGCTCGACGGGGCGCGGGAGTGGCGGATCGCGTGGTCGGTGAAGGTCCCGAACATCACCGGGATTCTCGTGCTGACCGGCATGTTCTCGCTGATCGGGCGGTTGCAGCTGTTCACCGAGCCGCTGATGCTGCGGCAGGTCGCGCCGGAGTCCATCGGCACCGACTTCACTCCGATGATGGAGATCTTCGACCGGGCGTTCAAGGCCGGCGACTACCAGTACGCGGCGGCCGAGTCCCTCGTCCTCGCGGTCGTCACCGGCGTTCTCGCGTTCGTCTTCCACCGGGTCACGAACAGGAAAGTCTCATGAGCACCCTCGCCCCGAAGGCCCGCGAGGGCTCCCCCGGTGTCCGCCCCCGCAAGGGCGCCGTGGCCCTCACCACCGGTCTGCTGGTCCTCTTCCTGCTGTACTCGCTCGCCCCGACCTGGTTCCTGCTGGTCTCGGCGACGAAGAACCAGACCGACCTGTACTCGACCTTCGGCCTGTGGTTCGCAGGCAACCACCTCGGTGACAACCTCCAGGCCATCTGGACGTACCACGACGGCGTGTTCCTGCGCTGGATCGGGAACTCGGTGCTGTACTCCACGCTGGGCGCAGCGGGCTCCACGCTGATCTCGCTGGCCGCCGGGTACGGGCTGTCGAAGTTCGAGTTCCGCGGCCGGGGCGCCCTGTTCGCGCTGACCGTCGGCGCCTCGCTGCTGCCGAGCACCCTGCTGGCGTTCCCGCTCTACCTGGTCTTCGCGCAGATCGGCCTGACCAACACCATCTGGTCGATCCTCATCCCGTATTTCATCAACCCGTTCGGGGTGTATCTCGGCAAGGTGTACGCGGACAGTTCCGTGCCGGCCGAGCTGATGGAGGCGGCCCGCCTCGACGGCGCCGGTGAGCTGCGGATCTTCTGGTCGGTCGCGCTGCGGCTGATGCGCACCGGCGGGATCACCATCTTCATGCTGGTGTTCATCGACATCTGGAACAACTTCTTCCTCCCCCTGTTCATGCTCAACGGCGAGCGTTCCTTCCCCGTCACCCTGGGCCTTTACTCATGGCTCCAGCAGGCGCAGACCGCCCGCGACATGAACACGCTCGTCCTCACCGGCTCGCTGCTGTCGATCGTTCCGCTCGCCGTGTTCATGTTCGCGCTCCAGCGGTACTGGCGCGGCGGAATCCTCATGGGCAGCCTCAAGTAAAGGATCAGCCGTGTCCCACACCCCCGGAAGACGTGACGTGCTCAAGTACGCGGGAACCACGGGAGTGGCGGCAGCGGGCCTGGGCCTGCTGGGCACCCCGCCCGCCCAGGCAGCCGCCACGAAGGCTCATCTGGACATCGTTGTCTTCGGCGACGAGGCGTCCGAGTCCGCGCACGCCCTCACCGCCACCCGTTCCGACACCGTCACCGGCGGCCTCGGCCAGCGGGCCCGTGTCCTCAACCCGGCCGAGGCGGCGGGCTATTGGGGCGGCACGCTGAAGTTCGAGATGGCCGTCAGCCCCACCGCCACCACCTATGTGACCGTCCGCCTGTGGGGCGACGACCACGACCCGACCGCCCGCCAGGCGGGGTCCGGCACGAACATGTGGCGCCTCCAGCTGTTCTGTGAGGGCCTCCAGATCGGCCACCAGGACGAGGGCGCGGTCGACAGCCTGGACATCCTCGACACCGCGCCGCGCACCCCGGGCCGCTTCTTCTTCCACACCCTGCCCCTGCCGGAGCGGCTCACCAGAGGCAGGCGGAAGGTGACGCTGGAGATCCGCTCGATGGGCCGCATCTGGTCCTACGGCCAGAACGCCGCCCAGCTCTACTACCCGATGACGACGCCTTCGCGGGGCATCTACCGCCTGTACACCCACACCGACCCGTACTTCGTGCCGCCCAAGGGCGAGCCGCAGGGCCCGGCGCCGGTCCCGAAGCCGCGCGCGGTCGAGGGCCCCGAGGCCCTGGCGGCCGTACGCGCGCGGGTCGACAAGGACCAGCGGTACTACCTGAGCGGCGCGAACCCGGCCGGCATGGACGCCTGGGCGTTCCAGTCCCTGGCCGAGGGCTACCTCTGGCCCGGCAGCCCCGCTCACCGCAACCCGGCCGCGCTCGACCGGGTCCTGCGGGCCCTGGACGGCCGCTATCTGGCGTGGAAGTCCGACGCGACCGTCCTCACCGGCTCCGACCAGCAGTGGCAGGGCTTCGGCCGGGTCGGCCTGGTGCTGGCCCTGCTGTGGGAGCACCTGGGCGACCGCCTGGACCAGCGGGTGACCGGTTCGCCGTACGACCTCCCGAACCCGGGGTTCGAGGACGGCGGGGCGACTCCCGAGGGGTGGGAGGTGCCGGGCTGGGGGAAGACCCCGGACACCTCCTGGGCGCGGGACACGACCGTTTCCCGGGGCGGCGGCGCGTCCCTGAAGGTCTCCGCGACGGCGGCCGACGGTTTCATCACCGTCTACTCCTCCCCCAAGACCCGCGTGGGCAAGGGGACTTACACCTACGGCGCCTGGATCAGGACGGACGCGGCGACCGGGGCCGGCGCCCATATCGACCCGCTCTTCTTCGACACGGACGGCAAGCTCGTCGGCGGCGACCACCGCCAGTACGCGGCCACCGGCACCCACGACTGGCAGTACGTCTCGATCGACCTGGACACCCCCGACGGCGCCACCCAGATCGAGCTGCACCTCAGGCTCTCCGGCCCCGGCACCGCCTGGTTCGACGACGTGACGCTGACCGCCGCGGCCGGCGGCCCCGGCGCCGTCGTCCAGCCGGTGCGGCGCGCCGCCTACACCGACATGCTGAAGTCGAGCCGCGACTACTGGCGGCAGCACTTCCCGCACTACACCAACCAGTCGCAGATCTGCGCGATCGGCCTGTACCAGGCGAACCGCGGACTCGGGCTGCTGGCACCGGAGTTGGCGCTCCCGGAGGAGCGGGCGCGCGGGTATCTGTACCAGTCGCTCGGCATGACGGCCTACCTCGGCCCGGAGGACGCGGACGGTCGTCCGACGAAGCCGCTCGGCGCGGGCTACCGGCAGGTGACCAAAGCGGGGCTGACCCGTGAGCTGGGGTTCGTGGGCAGTTACGGCGAGGTCACCGACTGGCTCGTGATGATGTACGAGTCCGTGACCCGGGGGTATCAGGGGCGGCAGGCGCCGGAGCTGCGTGAGCAGATGGTGCGGATCATCAAGGCGCGCGGCCGGTTCCGGGTGGTCGACGTGGACGAGACCGGCGCGCGGATCGCGCGGATCGAGACGGTCGTCGGCTGGCGCAACGAGGTCTACCCCGGCGAGGTGGCGTACGCGTCGCGCACCGCCTGGGACTCCCATCCGCTCATGTCGGCGGCCGTGTTCAAGGACCCCGAACTCGTCGGCTGGACGCAGGAGATGATGGCCGACGGCCAGTTCTACCGCCAGCTGGACCTGCTGATCCACCACACCTGGACCCGGGTGGGGCTCGCCGCGCTGCGGCTGGTCTCCCGGGACTGGGACGCCTACCAGGCGCTGCCCGCCCGCCCCGCCCGCGTCCCCACCGACTGGGACCGCCCCGACTTCGTGTTCACCGACGAGGAGAACGGCTGCCTCGCGGTCAAGAACGGCCGTGAACTCCTCTTCGCGTCGCTGTACTGGCGGGCCCGGCAGGGCGTCAACGACTACGCCCGCGTCCACCACCTCACCCCCGTCGACCAGCGCTCCGCGACGGTCCGCCAGCGCTCGGCGGGCGCCACCGGCGACACCTTCACGGTCCGCGACTGGATCCTGTGGGACTACGCCATCAACGACCCCGGCGCCGGCCACCTCCCGCCCGGCGGCTTTCCCCCGCCCGGCGAGACCCTGCACCAGTCCCAGGCCGGCGACGTCCAGCACCTCGCCCCGGTCCCCGCCGACGTCCCCGACCCCGCGCTCGGCGTCCACTTCGACGGCGTCGAGACCATGCTCGTCGGGCGGGCGCCCTTCTATCTGTGCGTGTACGGGGACTATCTGATCGCCATGAACACGAGCACGGACAAGAGTTACGTCCTTCCCGCCCGGCACGGGTTCGGCGCCGCGCGGGATCTGGTGAGCCGCAGGACGGTCGGCGCGGGGCAGCGCCTCAGGGTGGGTCCGCTGAGCACGGTCGTGCTGTACCGCGGCTGAACGTCCGAAGAGAGGAGTACTCCATGACAGAGCCGTCCGAGGGGTCCGAGAGGTCTGCGGGGTCTGAGAAGTCCGCGGGGTTCGCCGGGGGTGTGCCGTCCCGGCGCCGGTTCCTCCAGATCACCGCCGTGGGCACCGCCGCGACCGCCGCCGGCCTCTCCCTCGCCCCCGAGGCCGACGCCCTCACCTCCTTCATCCACCCCGGCGTGCTGCACAAGCTCTCCGACCTCCAGCGGATGAGGACGCGGATCGCCGCCGGCACCGAGCCCTGGCTCGCGGGCTGGAACGTCTTCAAGGCCGACCCGTACTCGCAGTCGGCGTACACGATGCTGGGCCCGTTCGCCTCCGTCGACCGGGGCAGCACCGAGGTGCACAACTGGGAGTTCTGGAACGACTGCAACGCCGCGTACCAGAACGCCCTGATGTGGAACCTGACCGGCACCACCGCCCACGCCGCCAAGGCCCTCCAGATCATCAAGGCCTGGTCAGCCACCCTCACCTCGATCACCGGCAAGGACGCCCAACTCGCCGCGTCCATCTACGGGTTCAAGTTCGCGGCGGCGGCCGAGCTGATGCGGTACACCGCGCCTGCGGGCAGCTGGTCGGCGGCGGAGATCACCGCCACCGAGAGCATGGTCAAGAACGTCCTCGTCCCGCTGGTGCGGACCTTCGGCGACGCCGGCTGGGGCACCAACTGCGTCAAGGCGATGATGGCGTTCGGGGTGTTCTGCGACGACACCTCGCTGTACAACGCCGCCGTCGACGCCTTCTACCTGCACGACTGCTGCAAGATCAGCCGGGTGATCGGCGACACCGGCCAGTGCGTGGACTCCGGCCGCGACCAGGCCCACACCCAGCTCATCCTCGGCAGCATGGCCGAGGCGTGCGAGATCGCCTGGGTGCAGGGCCAGGACCTCTGGTCCGCGTCCGGCAACCGCCTGCTCGCCGGCTACGAGTACACGGCGAAGTACAACCTCGGCAACGCCGTCCCCTACGCCGTCTGGGGCTCCTGCCTCCAGACCTTCCCCGCCCTCTCGACGATCGAGCGCGGCAATCTGCGCCCGGTCTACGAACTCGCCTTCAACCACTACGTCAAGCGCCGCGGGCTGCCGGCTCCCTGGACCTACGCGGCCGTGGCGCGGCTCCAGCCCGAGGGCGCCGCGTTCCAGTGCGACCACGTGGGCTTCGGCACCCTGCTGTTCACCCTCTGAGCGGAGCGACCCCGTTGATCCACAACCCCGTCCTGCGCGGCTTCGAGCCCGACCCGGCGATCCTGCGCGTCGGCGCCGACTTCTACCTCGCCACCTCCACCTTCGAGTGGTACCCGGGCGTGCGCCTCCACCACTCCCGGGACCTGGTGAACTGGCGCCCCCTGGGCGGGGTCCTGGACAGCACCCGCCTCCTCGACCTCACCGGCGTCCCCGACTCGGGCGGCATCTGGGCGCCCGGACTGTCGTACGCGGACGGCCTGTTCCACGTCGTCTTCACCGTCGTCGACACCTACGCGGAGGGCTGGAAGGACCTCCCGAACTACGTCACCACCGCCCCCGCGATCGAGGGCCCGTGGTCCGACCCGGTCCCCCTGCACGCCCGCGGCTTCGACGTCTCCCTCTTCCACGACGACGACGGCCGCAGCTGGCTGCTGAACATGCGCTTCGACTGGCGCCCCGGCCGGGAGTCCTTCGCGGGCATCGAGATCCAGGAGTACGACCGCTCGGCGCGGACCCTCCTGGGCGAGCCCCGGACGATCTCCGTCGGCACCGCCGCCGGGGTGGCCGAGGGGCCGCATCTGTACCGCCGCGACGGCTGGTACTACCTGGTGCACGCGGAGGGCGGCACCGGGTACGAGCACGGCGCGGCGGTGGCCCGCTCCCGCAACCTCTTCGGCCCCTACGAGCCCGACCCGGCGGGGCCGCTGCTCACCTCCCGGCACGATCCGACGCTGGAGTTGCAGAAGGCGGGGCACTGTTCGCTGGTGGAGACGGCCGGGGGGCGGTGGTACGCCGCACATATCGCCGCCCGGCCGGACGGGGTGCGGGGGCGGTGCGTGCTGGGGAGGGAGACGGCGTTGCAGGTGGTGGAGTGGACGGGGGAGGGGTGGCCGCGGATCGGGGAGGGAGTGCCGGAAGTGGTGGTGGCGGGGCTGGAGTCGGGGGTGGGGGCGGGGTCGGGGTCAGCTGTGTCGTCGGGGTCGGAGTCGGGGTCGGCTTTGTCGTCGGGGCCCGCTTCGGCATCGGGGGCGGCTTTGTCGTCGGAGTCCGCTTCGGCATCGGGGGCGGCTTCGTCGTCGGAGTCCGCTTCGGCGTCTGTTCCCGAACCGGCGCCGGCCACCGACCGCTTCACCGCCCCCGCCCTCGGCCCCGACTGGTCCACCCTGCGCCGCCCCGCGACCCCCGACTGGCTCGAACCGGCGCCGGGGCGGCTGCGGGTCCACGGCGGGCAGTCCCCGGTGGGCCGCCGTACCCCCAGCCTCGTCGCCCGCCGGGTCACCGCCCCGCGCTGCTCCTTCGAGACCCGGCTGGCCTTCGCCCCCCGCACCCCCGACCACCTGGCCGGACTCACCGCGTACTACAACACCCGCAACTGGCACTACCTGTACGTCACCGCCGCCGACGACGGCTCCCCCGTCCTGCGGGCCCTGACCTGCGCGGCCGGCCACCTCACCGCGCACGAGCCGGAGGTCCCGCTGGAACCGGGGGCCGCGATCACACTGCGCGCCGAACTCGACGTACCCGTCCTGCGCTTCGCCTACGACACCGGGACCGGCCTCCGGACCCTGCCGCTCGAACTCGACGCCACCGTCCTGTCCGACGAGCACGCCGACGAGTTCCACGAGGGGCAGCTGAGGGTGCTCGGTTTCACGGGAACGATGCTGGGGTTGTGGGCGCAGGATCTCGACGGGGCGGGGGTGTACGCGGACTTCGGCTACGCCACGTATCTGACCGGGGCGGGGAGTTCGGAGAACTCGGGGAACCTGGAGAGCCCGGGGAACCCGGAAAGTCTGGAGACCGCCTCATGACCACCCCCCCTCCACCCCGCGCACGCCTCTTCTCCACCACCCTCGGCCCCGTCACCGCCCCACCCCTCCTCCTGGTGCACGGCTGGGGCGGTGACGGCCGGGAATGGTCGCCGCACGCCGAAGCCCTCGCCGCCCGCTTCCGCGTCACCGTCCCCGACCTGCGCGGCCACGGCCGCTCCGAGGTGCCCGAGCAGGGCAACACCCCGGTCGAAATGGCAGACGACCTCGCCGAGTTGCTCACCACCCCAGCGGTGGTCGTAGGCCACTCGATGGGCGGACAGGTGGTCAACCTGCTCGCCGTACGCCACCCGCACCTCGTCCGCTCCGTCATCGCCCTGGATCCGGCGCACGGCGCACACGGCGAGGAAGTGGCAGGAATCCCAGGCCGGTTGGCGCGGTACCAGGAGCAAGGCTCGCGCGCGGCGGCCGAGTTCATCGCGGGCGCCTTCTCCCCCACGGCCCCGGCAGGCCTGCGCACCGCGCATGTCCGCACCATGCTGGGAACCCCGGACCACGTCATCGCCCAGTCCTACGCCGGCATGTACACCACCCCGAACGCGGTAGGCGTACGCCCACAGAGCGAGCAGTACCTACGCCTGCGCCCCCAACGGTCCTTGACGGTATGGACCTCAACGGAGGCGGCAACCTGGGAACGAACCACCCTCCACACCCCCACCTCCCGCGTGGACCACTGGCCCGACTCCGGCCACTACCTCCACGAGGAACACCCACAACGAACGATCCGGCTGATCGAGGAGTGGACGGCAGAGGGGGAAGCCTGACCCGCCCCCCTACTCCAGCCTCTTCGCCCGATCCCAATACGCACGGATCACCGCCAGGTCACCATCAAAGACCGCATCCCGTCGCCGGCGAGAAGGGTCCGCCCGTACCCGCGGTTGACCATGTAGAAGACCGAGCCCAGCCAGACGACACCGAGCCCCGCGTCATACGTGACGGCCGTCACGTCAGGTTTCTGTCGGGTGTCTGTCCGGCGAGTGTCAGGTCCGCGCGATTCGCTACGAGGCACGTCGCAGCACCCCCTGTGATTGGCTGGACGAGCAACTCCCGTACCGGACCCCCCAGTTAAGGACCCCACGATGAGCACCCCCACCCCCTTCCCTCTCGACCCCACCCCGATCCATGTCCCGGACGAGGCGTTGGCCGGTCTTCAGGCCCGGCTGGCGCTGACCCGGCCGCCGTTGGACGAGGGGAACGAGGACTGGTCGTACGGTGTCCCGGCGAGTTATCTGCGGGAGCTGGTCGCGTACTGGCGGGACGGGTACGACTGGCGCAAGGCCGAGGCCGCGATCAACCGGTACGAGCACTACGAGGTGAGCGTCGCCGGCGTCCCCGTGCACTTCATGCGCAAGCCCGGCACCGGCCCGCACCCGGTCCCGCTGATCCTCACGCACGGCTGGCCCTGGACGTTCTGGCACTGGTCGAAGGTGGTCGACGCGCTCGCCGACCCGGCCGCGCACGGCGGCGACGCGGCCGACGCCTTCGACGTGATCGTCCCCTCCCTGCCCGGCTTCGGCTTCCCCGGCCCGCTCACCGGCTTCCCGGACGTCAACTTCTGGAAGGTGTCCGACCTGTGGCACACGCTGATGACGGAGACGCTGGGGTACGAGAAGTACGCGGCGGGCGGCTGCGACATCGGCGGCATCGTCACCAGCCAGCTCGCCCACAAGTACGCCGATGAGCTGTACGGCGTGCACATCGGCTCCGGTCTGCCGCTGAACTTCTTCAACGGCGACCGCGCCTGGGACTTCGCCCGCAACCGGCCGCTGACCGAGGACCAGCCCGCCGAGATCCGCGCCCGCATCATCGAGCAGGACCGCCACTTCGCGGCCCACCTGAACGTACACATGCTGGACGGCGCGACCCTGGCGCACGGCCTGAGCGACTCCCCCGCCGGCCTGCTGGCGTGGCTGCTGGAGCGCTGGACCTCGTGGAGCGACAACGGCGGTGACGTCGAGTCGGTCTTCACGAAGGACGATCTGCTGACCCACGCGACGATCTACTGGGTGAACAACTCCATCGCGACGTCGATGCGTTACTACGCCAACGCCAACCGCTACCCCTGGACCCCGTCCCACGACCGCACCCCGGCTGTGGAGGCGCCGGTCGGCCTGACGTTCGTCACCTACGAGAACGCGCCCGGCGTGCACACCGCCGAGGAGCGCGTCGAGTTCTTCACGTCGGGCCCGCAGGCCGCCTGGTTCAACCACGTCAACGTCAACGCCCATGACCACGGCGGCCACTTCATCCCGTGGGAGAACCCCGAGGCCTGGGTGGACGACCTGCGCCGCACTTTCCGGGGCCGCAGGCCCTGAGCCCATTACCCGCTCGCGGTCCGCACGGCTGTCGCATTACCAAACCGTAATCAGCAGCACGCTACCCCAAGTAACTTACTCGTACGTAAGGTTCTGGCGAACCCCAGCGACGTGGGCCGGCCCGTGGGACGGCCGCGCCCACGCGCGCTCCCCAAGCCGCACCCCAGGAGGTTCGCCATGCCCCCACGCAGACGGCTCCTCGCGGCAGCCCTCACCGCTGCCGCCTGCCTCGGCACCCAGGCCCTCGCCGCTACCGCCACCGCGGCCGGCGAAGTCGTCTCCCGAGGCGTCACCATCCCCGCGTTCTACAACCCGCCCGCCCAACTCCCCACGGCGAACGGCACGTTGATCCGCAGCGAGCCCCTCCCGCTCGCCCTCAGCCTCCCCGGCCCGAACGGTCCGCTGCCCGGCACCGCGACCCGGCTGATGTACAAGTCGACGGACTCCAACGGGCAGCCGGTCGCCGTCACCGGCGCCTACATCGAACCCTCCGCCGCCTGGCGGGCCGGCGGTCCGCGCCCGCTGGTGGCGCTGGCGCCCGGCACGATGGGGCAGGGCGACCAGTGCGCCGCCTCTCTCGGCCTCGAACACCCCTTGGCCGTCAACGGGCAGACGGTGTCGGTCGGTTACGAGAACCTGGCGATCTACCGGCTGCTGGCGAAGGGCGTCGCGGTGGTCGTCACGGACTACGTCGGACTCGGCGCGACCGACCGGCTGCACACCTACGTCAACCGCGTCGACGAAGGGCACGCGGTCCTGGACGCCGTACGCGCCGCCCGTTCGCTCGCCGGGTCCTCCGTCACCGGTACCTCCCCGGTCGGGCTGTTCGGCTACAGCCAGGGCGGCGGGGCGACCGCTGCCGCCGCCGAGCTCCAGGCCGCCTACGCCCCTGACGTCACCCTCTCCGGCACCTACGCGGGCGCCCCGCCCGCCGATCTGGCCTCGGTCACGAAGGCCATCGACGGCAGTGAACTGGCGGGCGCGCTGGGCTGGTCGCTCAACGGCTTCCTCCAGTCCGACCCGGCGCTGAAGCCGCTGGCCGAGGCCCACCTCAACACGGCGGGCAAAGCCGCCCTGACCGACCTGTCGACCATGTGCGTCGGCGACGCGCTCCTGCGCTACGCCTACACCAAGAGCACCAAGTGGACGACCGACGGCACGTCGATCAGCTCGATCATCGCGGCCACGCCCGCGCTGCGGACGTTCCTCGACAGCCAGCGCATCGGCGCCCTGAAACCGTCGGGTCCGGTCCGGCTGGCGACGGGCGTCAGCGACAACCTCGTCCCGCACGGCCAGGCCCGGCAGCTCGCCGCCGACTGGTGCCGCGCGGGCGGCGCCGTCACCTACAAGCCCGTCGTCCTGCCCAGCGTGGGAAGCCCGCTCCTCAACCACTTCGCCCCGCTCCTCACCGACCAGGGCAGTGCCATCGGCTGGCTCACCGACCGGCTCGCGGGCAAGGCGGCCGGGTCGAACTGCGGGAGCCTGCCGCTCCTGCCGTGACGGCGAAGGGGCCGCCGGGAGTCACACCCCCAGCGGCCCCGGTCGTCAAAACTCACGCCTCGATGCGATGCCCCATGTAGCGGCCCGCGCACTCCATCAGGCTGGCCGGCACGTAATAGCCGGTGGGGTCCTTGATGCGGGCCAGGTTGCGGGCGATGTCCTCGACCGTCACCGCCGCCGGGTCGGCCGGCAGATAGCCCTCGGTGACCCCGACGAAGAGGTGCGCGAAGCGTCCCCCGCCGGCCAGGAAGACCTCGCCGCTGACGTCGCACGTCTCGTGGGCGAGGTAGGCGACCATGGGCGCGACCAGCGCCGGGTCCATCAGGTCCAGCTCGACGGGCTCCTGCCCGCGCAGCTGGTCCATGCCCTCCGAGGGGCCGCCGCCCAGCCGGGTCATGGCGTTCGGGGCGATCACGTTGACCTTGATGTCGTGCTCCCCCGCCGAGGCGGTCATGCTCCGCGCCATCCCGATCATCGCGGACTTGGCGGTGGCGTACCCGAGGTTGTCGGGCAGCCCGAACATGCCGATCGAACCGGTGTGCACGATCCGCCCGTAGTTCTGCCGCAGCATGTGCGGCCAGGCCGCCCGCACGGTGTGGAAGGCGCCGCGGACATGGACGCCGAGGTGGCTGTCGAGGTTGCCGGCGTCGACGTCGGGAAGCCCGGCGAACCGTACGTTGCCCGCGTTGTTGACGACGACGTCGATCCGCCCGAACGCCTCCAGCGCCGCCTCGACCGCTCCCCCGCCGCCCTCGGCGCTCGACACGTCCCCGGTGTGGGCGACGGCCGTGCCCCCGGCCGCCTCGATCTCCGCGACGACGCGGCGGGCCGGACCGGCGTCGTGGCCGGTGCCCTCCGCCGTGCCGCCCAGGTCGTTGACCACGACCTTCGCCCCGAGCCCGGCGAGCAGCAGGGCGTAGGCCCGCCCGATGCCGCGCCCGGCGCCGGTGACGACCGCGGCGCGGCCGTCGAATCCGTACTTCGGCGTCACTGTGTCTCCTTCGACCCTGTCCGGTGCCGGTCCCGCTACCAGGCGACCGGCAGCTCGTAGATGCCGTACGCCTGCGAGTCCTCCTTGAAGTTCAGCTCGGAGAGGTCCGCCGCCATCCGCAGGGTGGGGATGCGGCGGAACAGGGTGCTGAAGACGACGTGGAGCTCGACGCGGGCCAGCTGCTGGCCGACGCACTGGTGCGGGCCCCAGCTGAAGGACATGTGGTGCGAGGCCTTGCGGGTGAGGTCGAGCTTGTCCGGCTCGGGGAAGGCCTCGGGGTCCCAGTTGGCGGCGGGCAGGGAGGCGATGACGCCCTCGCCGGCGCGGATGGTCTCGCCGTCGATCTCGATGTCGTCGACGACCGCGCGCCGGGCGAGCAGGTGCGGGATGGTCAGGTAGCGCAGCAGTTCCTCGACCGCGTTCGCGACGAACTTCTCGTCGTCGCCGTGCTCCCGCAGCAGCGCGAGCTGGTCGGGGTTCTGGAGCAGCGCGGCGGTGCCCAGGGTGATCATGTTGGCGCTGGTGTCGTGTCCGGCGACCAGCAGGATGTGCCCGAGCGGCGCGGCCTCCTCCATGGAGAGGTCGCCGGCCTTGACGCGTTCGCCGAGGTCGGACAGGACGTCCTCGCCGGGGTTGTCCATCTTGGCCTCGATCAGCCCGGAGATGTACGCGCGCAGCACCTGGGCCGTGCGCGCCGCGTCCTCGGCGGTCGCGAAGCGGGCGTTGGTGACTCCGGCGTGCTCCTGGAAGAAGTCGTGGTCGGAGTAGGGCACGCCGAGCAGGGCGCAGATCATCAGTGACGGCAGCGGGAGCGAGAGGGCCTCGTTCAGCTCGGTGGGGTTGGGGCCCGCGAGCATCCGGTCGATGAGGTCGTCGGTGATCTGCTGGATCTCCGGGCGCAGCTTCTCCATCCGGTGCCGGGTGAAGGAGCTGGTCAGCATGCGGCGCCAGCGCTGGTGCTCGGCCCCGTCGGTGTTGTTGATCGAGGGCTGGATGTGGGCGGCGTGCTCCTTCATCGACGCGGTGGTGTGCGGGTAGCCGGGGGCGCCGATGTTCGCGCTGAGCCGGGGGTCGGACAGCAGCTGGCGCTGCGCGGCGTGGGTGGTGGCGACCCAGGGGGTGCTGCCGTCCCAGGTCTCGACCTTGCGCACCGACTTGCCCGAGCCGTGCAGCGCGAGCAGGGCCGGCGGCGGGGCGAAGGGGCATTCCTGTGCCCGGGGCGAGGGGTATTTCGGCAGTTCCTCGGTGGTACCGGCGCCGGTCGTCTTCTCGGCCATGTCCGCACTCCTCTTCGTGGCTCCGCCGTCGGACGGCGATGTGCTCGATGTCGACGTTACATCGACCGGTCGGTACAATCAATTCGCGGAACTCGACCGAACACAGCGAACAGAGAGAGCGGCCATGTCAGAACCAAAAGGAAAAACCGCGGCGACATCCTCGGACGCGGACTTCGACCCCCAGGCCCTGCGCGCGCGGTACCGAGCCGAGCGCGACCGCCGGCTGCGCCCGGACGGAAACACCCAATACGTGGGCACCACAGGCGAGTTCGGCTATTACGCCGAGGACCCGTACGCCGAGCCGGACCCGCCCCGCGAGCCGCTCACCGACCGGGTCGAAGCGGTGGTGATCGGCGGCGGTTTCGCCGGTCTGCTGGCCGGCGCGCGGTTACGCCAGGCGGGCCTGGAGTCGATCCGCACGATCGAAAAGGGCGGGGATTTCGGCGGTACCTGGTACTGGAACCGCTATCCCGGCATCCACTGCGACATCGAGTCGTATGTCTATATGCCGCTGCTGGAAGAGCTGGGCTACGTACCGGAGTGGAAGTACGCGCCGGGTGACGAGATCCGCCGGCACGCGCAGGCCGTGGGCCGGCACTTCGGTCTCTATGAGGACGCCTGCTTCCGGACCGCCGTGACCGGGCTCGCCTGGGACGAGGACGGCGCGGAGTGGATCGTGCACACCGACCGGGGCGATCTCGTCCGGGCCCGTTTCGTGGTGGTGGCGCTGGGCCTGCTCGACCGGGCCAAGCTGCCCGGCATCCCCGGGGTGGAGACCTTCAAGGGGCACACGTTCCACACCAGCCGCTGGGACTACGGCTACACCGGCGGCGACATGACCGGCGGTCTGACCAAGCTCGCCGGCAAGCGCGTCGCCCTGGTCGGCACCGGCGCCACCGCCGTCCAGGTCGTCCCCCATCTCGCCCGGGACGCCCAGCACCTGTACGTCTTCCAGCGCACCCCCTCCTCGGTGGACGTGCGCGGCCAGCGCCCCACGGACCGGGCGTGGGCGGCCGGCCTCACCGCCGGCTGGCACCAGGAGCGCAGGGACAACTTCCTCGGCCTGGTCACCGGCGCCCGCCTGGCGGAGGACCTGGTGGCCGACGGCTGGACCAGCACCGCCCTGCTCCAGCAGAAGCTGATCCCGAGCGACAGCTACGACGACATCCCGCCCGCCGAGCGCGACCGCGTCTCCGAGCTGGCCGACTTCCAGAAGATGAACGAGATCCGCGCCCGCGTGGAGGGGATCGTCGAGGACCCGGCGACGGCCGAACTCCTCAAGCCCTGGTACCGCTACATGTGCAAGCGCCCCACGTTCAGCGACACCTACCTCCAGGCGTTCAACAACCCGAACGTGACCCTCGTCGACACCGCCGACACCCACGGCGTCTCCCGCATGACGGAAACCGCCGTGGTCGTCGGGGACACCGCCTACGACGTCGACTGCGTCATCTTCGCCACCGGCTTCGAGGTCGGCGTCTCCGCGGTCATGACCGGGCAGCTGAAGGTGACCGGCCGTGGCGGCACCGGACTGCTGGAGTCCTGGGCGGACGGCCCGAAGAGCCTGCACGGCCTCTACAGCCCCGGCTTCCCCAACCTGTTCCACCTGAGCCTTTTCCAGAGCGCCGGCTCCGTCAACTACCTCCACGTCATCGACGAACAGGCCCGCCACGTCGCCGAGGTGATCACCGCCGCCCGCCGGCAGGGGTCCCTGTGCATCGAGCCCACCGCCGAGTCCGCCGCGTCCTGGGTGAAGACGCTCCAGGAGAAGCCGGCGGACGACGCGTTCTACGCCGAGTGCACGCCCGGCTACTACAACGGCGAGGGCGCGGCCCCGGCGGGCGGCGGCACGTCGTACGGCGCGGGCCCGGTCGCCTTCCACGAACTGCTGCGCCGCTGGCGCGCGGAGGGCGGTCTGGCCGAGGTCCTGTCCGGCAGCGGCCCTGAGGACCCCGGGTCCGGGAAGGACGTATGACCCCGCGATCCAGCCGGTACGCCACCGGCACGGACGACGACAGGCAAGCCAGCAGCGGCCGTTGGGACATCCGGCGGCTCAATCCGCCCAACCGGCTGTGGGGTTCGAACGGGATCACCTTCGGCCCCGACGGGCGGCTGTACGTGGCGCAGTACCTCGCCGGGCAGATCAGCGCCGTGGACGTGCGCACCGGCGACGTGGACGTGGTGGTCCCGCTGGACGGGCCCGTCCAGGCGCCGGACGACCTCGCGTTCGGCACGGACGGTTCGATGTACATCACCGACCTGACCCCGGGCAAGGTGTGGCGGCGCGGCCCCGAGGGCGGCTTCACGCTCGTCACCGACGCGCTCCAGGTCCCCAACGGCATCGCCTGCGTCGGCGACCGGCTCTTCGTCAACGAGGTCAGGAGCGACGGCCTCCTCGTCGAACTGTTCCCCGGCGGCGGCGAACCGGTCGTCCTCACCGACGACCTCGCCTTCGGCAACGCCATGCAGCTCGGCCCGGACGGCTGTCTGTACTACCCGCACATGATGACCGGCCAGGTCTGGCGGATCCCGGTCGACGGGGGCGCCCCCGAGCTGGTGGCGGACCAGGTGCACGAGCCGGTCGCCGTGCGGTTCGACCGGGGCGGGACGCTGACGGTGCTGTCGCGGGGCGCGGCCGGGTACGTCACCCGGATCGACCTCGCCACGGGCGCGCGCACGGTCGTCACCACGGGTGTCTCCGGGCTGGACAACGCCGCGTTCGACGCGGAGAACCGGATGTACGTCTCCAGCTTCGCGTGCGGCGGGGTCGTGGAGATGCACGAGGACGGCCGCACCCGGGAGATCGTCCCGCACGGTTTCGACGGCCCCTACGGCATCACCGTCGACCTCGGGGGCACCCTGCACGCGGCCGACCACTTCCGGCTGGCGGGCCTGGCTCCGGCCGGCGGGGAGGTCGTCACCCGCGCGTTCATGGGGTTCCTGGTCCACGGGGTCACCGCGCACGGCGGGCTGCTGCATCTGACCGCGCAGACCGGGGAGGTGCGCACGCACGACCCGGTGTCGAAGGAGACCCGCGTCCGCGCGAGCGGCCTGGAGCGGCCGACCGGCATCGCGGTCGCCCCGGACGGCTCGCTGCTGGTCGCGGAGACGGGCGCGGGCCGGGTCGTCCGCGTCGACGGCGCCGACACGCTCAGCGTGGTCGCGGCGGGGCTCGATCAGCCGATGGACGTGGTCCTCGACGCGGAGGGGCGCTGTTACGTCAGCGAGGAGCGGCTCGGTGCGGTGGTGCGGCTCGACGAGGAGGGTCCGGTGACCCTGGTGGACGGGCTCGCCGGGCCGCAGGGGCTGGCCGTGCGCGGGGACGAGCTGTTCGTCGTGGAGGTCGGGCGGCGGCAGCTGCGGGCGGTCTCGCTGCTGACCGGGGAGAGCCGGGTCGAGGCGGAGGACCTGGCGGTCGGCCTGCCGCCCGGGATCGTCCGCGCCGACCCCGACCCGCGGATCGGCCACTACGCCCGCCCCCGCGAGTTCGCGGGCCTCGCGGTCGCCCCCGACGGAACCCTCCTCGTCTCGGCGAACGGGGAGGGGAGCGTGTGGGAGCTGCGGGAGTGACCTGACATACGGCGAGGGCCGGGACGGTCGCGTCCGTCCCGGCCCTCGTGCGTCTGTTCATCCCTCCACATGGATCGCGAGCGCCGGGCACACCGCTGCCGCGTTGTGGACGTCGTCCGCGAGTTCGGGGCCCGGGGCCGGGTTCAGGAGGATGACGATGCCGTCCTCCTCGCGCTGGTCGAAGACGTCGGGGGCGGCGGCCACGCACTGGCCTGCGGCACAGCACTTCTCTTCGTCGATGACTATCTTCATGGCGTCTCTCCTTGTCAGAGGGTGGGCAGCGGGGTGCGCAGGCCGTCGGCGACCTCCTGGCTGCGCCGGCGGGTCTGCTTGGGCATGTTCCAGCCGAGGACGCCGGTGACGGCGCCGCCGCTGGTGTAGCGGGCGACGAACCGGCGGGCGGTGACGTCGCCTTCGACGATCTCGACGTCCGCGTCGGCCGGCAGCACGCCGTGCACCTGGAGCTTCGCGTCGAACTGGTCGGTCCAGAAGTACGGGACCGGCGTGTAGGGCAGGTCCTCGCCGAGGAGGGCCGAGGCGACGGCCGCCGCCTGTTCGGTGGCGTTCGTCCGGTTCTCCAGGCGCAGCAGGCGGCCGTAGCCCTCATGGTGGAAGCGGGCGACGTCGCCGACGGCGTAGACACCGTCGGCGGCGCGGCAGCGGGAGTCGCACACGACGCCGTTGTCGAGGGTGAGGCCGCTGTCCTCCAGCCATCCGGTCGCCGGGATCGCGCCGATGGCGACGACCACGGCGTCGGCGGACAGCCGTTCCCCGGTGGTCAGTTCGACCCCGGTGACCCGGCCGTCGTCGCCGGTCAGCCCGGCGCAGCCGGCGCCGAGCCGCAGCCGTACGCCGTGCTCGCGGTGCAGGTCGGCCAGCAGTCCGGAGACCACGGGGCCGACCTGGAGGGCCATCGGGGCGGCGAGCGGGCCGGTGAGGGTGACGTCCAGGCCGAGGGTGCGGGCGGTGGCGGCGCTCTCGCAGCCGAGGACGCCTTCGCCGACCACGACCAGCCGGGCCCCGGGGCGCAGGTCGGCCTTGAGGGCGAGGGCGTCGTCGAGGGAGCGCAGGACGTGCACGCCGGCGAGCCGGTCCTGTCCCGGCAGGGCGCGGGCGCGGACGCCGGTCGCGATGACGACGGCGTCGGCGGACAGCTCGCGCCCGGACGCCGTGCGCACGGTGCGGGTCGCCGGGTCGAGGGACACGGCCTCCTCGCCGAGCAGGAACTCGGCGCCGAGGCCGGAGAGGGCCTCGTCCGTGCGCAGGGCCGCCCGGCCGGTGTCCCAGGCGCCGGAGAGGACCTGCTTGGACAGCGGCGGCCGGTCGTAGGGGGCGTGCGGTTCGTCGCCGACGACGGTGATCTCCCCGGTGTAGCCCTTGCGCCGTACGGCCTCGACGGTGCTCAGTCCTGCGGCCGAGGCGCCGATCACCAGGAGGCGGGCGGGGGCGCTCACGCCGGTGCTCCGGGGGTCTTGGAGCCGGGTCCCTGGTCGTTGTTCATCACGTCACTCCGATTGCGGTGGGGCGCGGTCGTAAGTTGTACCTACCGGTCGAAAGAATAAACCGTGCAGGCCCGCCGACGCGAATCCGCGCCCCGCCAGGGACGTCACACGAGGTACCGCCCCCCGTTGACGCTGAGGGTCTGCCCGGTGACGTACCCCGCCCCCTCGGAGGCCAGGTACGCGATCGCGCCGGCGATGTCCTCGGGCAGCCCGGCCCGCTTCATCGGCATGCTCAGCGCGGCGGCGTCGATGTCCACCGGCCCCTGCCGCACCAGCGGGGTGTCGATGAAGCCGGGCGCCACGTGGTTGACGGTGATGCCCTGGCCGACGTACTCCATGGCCAGCGCCCGGGTGAAGCCGATGACCCCGCCCTTGGAGGCCGCGTAGTGCGCCATGCCCGGCGCGCCGGTCTGCGCGGACGACGAGGAGATGTTGACGATCCGGCCCCAGCCGGCCGCCAGCATGTCGGGGACGAGCTCCCGCGCGACCAGGAACTGGCCCTTGAGGTTGATGTCGATCACGCGGTCCCAGGCGTCCTCCGTGATCTCCGTGAAGGGCTGGTAGGCGGCGATCCCGGCGTTGTTGACGAGGATCGAGACCGGGCCCAGCTCCGCGCGGCCGCGGGCCGCCGCGGCGGCGACGGCCGAGGCGTCGGACACGTCACCGCCCAGCGCGAGGGCCGTGCCGCCCGCCTCCTGGACGGCGGTCGCGGTCTTCTCCGCGCCCTCCAGGTTCAGGTCCCAGACGGCGACGGCCGCGCCGAGGGCGGCCAGCGCGGTCGCGGCGGCCGCTCCGATGCCTCGGGCGCCGCCGGTGACGACGGCGACCTTTCCTTGCAGTGACATGGGTACTCCTCGGGTCGCACGGCTCTTCGGGACCGCCCCCTGACCGGGCGGTGAGGGAAAGTTAGAACAGCCGGTCGATACAATCAATGTTCCCGACGACATTGATCGAGCCGGGACCCTGCTCTAGTCTCGCCAATATTCGATCGATCGGTCGAAAGAACAGATTCGGGCTCCCGCGGGCAGAGCCGCCCCCGGTGCGCTGTGGAGGGCAGATGAGCAAGACGGCGAAGACGACGGCACCGCCGGGCGACCGGGCCGGTGCTCCGGCCGGGCCGCTGGACGTCGTGGTCATAGGCGCGGGAGTGACCGGCATCTACCAGCTGTACCTGGCCCGCGAGGCGGGTCTCTCGGCGCGGCTGCTGGAGGCGGGCGACGGGGTCGGCGGCGTCTGGTACTGGAACCGCTACCCCGAGGCCCGCTTCGACTCCGAGAGCTACAGCTACGGCTACCTCTTCTCCGAGGAGCTGTGGCGGGAGTGGGAGTGGTCGGAGCAGTACGCCGGCCAGCCGGAGATCGAGCGCTACTTCAACCACGTCGTGGACCGCTTCGGCCTGCGCGAGGACATCGTCTTCGGCGCGCGGGTCACCTCGGCCGTCTTCGACGAGCGCACGAACCTGTGGGACGTGACGGCCGCGGACGGCATGACGCTCAGCGCCCGTTTCGTCGTCGCCGCGACCGGCAACCTGTCGGTGCCGTTCATCCCGGCGATCGAGGGCCGCGAGGACTTCCGGGGCGCGCAGTACCACACCAGCCGCTGGCCCAAGGAGCCCGTCGACTTCACCGGCAAGCGCGTCGCGCTGGTCGGGACCGGCTCCAGCGGCGTCCAGGTCGTGCCCGCCATCGCCGGCGCCGTGGCGGACCTGACCGTCTACCAGATGAAGGCCGACTGGGTCACGCCCCTCAACAACCGGCCCATCACGGACGCCGAACAGGCCGCCCTGAAGGCCGACTTCGAGCGGATCAGGGACACCCTGGCCACCTCCCCCAGCGGCTTCCTGCACACCCTCAACCCGGTGAGCGGCAAGGACGTCGGAGCCGAGGAGCGCCAGGAGTTCTACGAGAAGATCTGGCACAGCCCCGGCTTCACCAAGCTCACCGAGCACTACCGCGACATGACGTACGACCCGGACATCAACGCCGAGTGGTGCGCCTTCATGGCGGCGAAGATCCGCGGCCTCGTCGAGGACCCCGCGACGGCCGAGAAGCTGATCCCGAAGGACGGCGGCTACGGCGCCCGGCGCCCCCCGTTCGGCACCGGCTACTACGAGGCGTACAACAACCCGTCCGTCTCCCTGGTCTCCCTCCCCGAGGAGCCCATCGTCCGCTTCACCGAGACCGGCATCGAGACCTCCCAGGGCCTGCGCGAGTACGACATCGTCGTCTGGGGCACCGGATACGACTTCGGCACCGGGGCCCTCAACCGGCTCGGGGTGCGCGGCCGGGGCGGGCTCGCGCTCGAGAAGCACTGGGCGCAGGGACCGCGCACCTATCTCGGGGTCGCGGCGGCCGGTTTCCCCAACTTCTTCTTCCCCGGCGGCCCGCACGGCGCGCTCGGCAACAACCCCCGGTACGCGGGCGACCAGGCCGACTTCACGCACGCCGCCATCGTCCACGCCCGGGCGCGGGGGGCCGCCGCGATCGAGGTCAAGGCGGCCGCCGAGACCGAGTGGACCGACCTCATGAACAGCGGCGAGAACCTGTCCCTCTTCCAGAAGGCCAGCTACTTCTACGGCTCCAACATCCCGGGCAAGGCCGTCAGCCAGCTCCTCAACCCCACGGGCCGGTGGAAGCTCCAGGAACTGATCGCCGAAGTGAAGACGGCCGGCTTCACCACCTTCGCATTCTCCGAGGAGACCTCATGACCAAGCGCTGGAAGCAGCGTCCGCCCGGCTCGACCTGGGGCGACTTCGGTGACGACGACGAGCTGGGCCGGATCAACCTGCTCACCCCCGAGAAGGTCCTCCAGGGCGTGCGCGAGGTCGAGCACGGCATCACCTTCAGCCTGAGCCTGCCGCTCGACTACCCCGGCGGCACCGCCCTGAACCAGCGCCGCTACCCGCCCGTCCTGCGCCCCACCGAGGACCTCGCGCACAACCAGGACGTCTTCTACAACGTCGTCGCCCGCGAGCGGATCGACCCCTCGCTGATCGACGTGTGGTCCGACGACGTGGTCACCCTCTGGCTCCAGTACTCCACCCAGTGGGACTCCCTGGCCCACCAGGGCGCGGAGTTCGACGCCGACGCCGACGGCACCGCCGAGCCCGTCTACTACAACGGCTACCGCCCCGGCACCGACCTCGTCGGCCCTCAGGACGACGTCAAGGGCGACGGCAGCGGCAGCAAGAGCCACGCCCGCCACCTGGGCCTGGAGCACATGGCCGAACACGGCGTCCAGGGCCGCGGCGTCCTGATCGACATCGCCCACCACCTCGGCACCGGCTACCAGTCGGTGAACCTGAGGCAGCTCAAAGAGATCATGGCCGCCGACGACGTCACCGTCGAACCCGGCGACATGCTGCTGCTGCACACCGGCTTCGCCACGCAGGTCCTCGCCTGGAACAAGAACCCCGACCCGGTGGCCATCCACCAGACGGCCGCCTATCTGGACGCCGACGACCCCGACCTGCTCCAGTGGATCGCCGACAGCCAGATCTCGGCGCTGATCTCCGACAACTACGCCGTCGAGGGCGTGGGCGTCACGCAGGCGCAGGGCCCCCACACCCTGCTGCCCATCCACCACCTGTGCCTGTTCAAACTCGGCGTCCCGCTGGGCGAGTTGTGGTACCTCCACGACCTCGCCGCATGGCTGCGCGAACACGGCCGCAGCCGCTTCCTGCTGACGGCGCCGCCGCTCAACCTGCCGGGCACACAAGGCAGTCCGCTCACTCCGGTGGCGACGGTCTGACCCTGGCGCACGGCGATGCCCCGGAGATCGTCTCCGGGGCATCGTCATGTGCCGTGCGCGGGGTGGACCGGTTCGGGTACGGCCGTCCGGCGCAGGGCGACCAGTGCGGCGACCCGGTCCTCCAGGTCGGTGAAGACGCGGCCGGGGGCGGCGAAGCCCTGGAAGAGGGTCGCGCAGTACTCGCGGGAGAGCCGGCTCGCGTCCCACTCGCCGGCCGGGTCGATCCACTGGTAGGTGTGGTTGTGCAGGTTGAGGAACTGGAGGGTGGCCAGGCGCGGGTCGAGGGGGCGGAAGGAGCCGTCCTCCATGGCCGCGACCAGCAGCCGCCGCACGATCTCCTCGAACTCCGCGCGCTGGGCCAGCAGCCGCTCGCGGTGGGCGCCTCGCAGGCTGCGGTAGTCGTGCTCGTAGACCCAGATGTGGTCGAGGCGGGCGAGGATGTTCTCCAGGAGCGTCTGGGACAGCATCCGCAGTCTGAGCAGGGGATCCTGGTCCAGGGCGGCGATGCGGTGCACGCCGGCGAGCATCGGGGCCATGACGCGGTCCTGGATCTCGACCAGGAGCTGTTCCTTGGACCCGATGTAGTAGTAGAGCGCGCCGCGCGCGAGTCCGGCGGCCTCGCCCACCTCCGCGATCCCGGTGGCGGCGTAGCCTTTCGCGGCGAACAGCGCCGCCGCCTGGTCGATGATCTCCTGCCGCTTGATCTCGTAGCCCGGTCCGTGCCCTGGTGGTCTCGCCATGGTTCCGCAGTCTAAGGGGCAGGTGAGCGGCGGTTTCCCGGGCCGCGCTCCCCAGAGCCGTGCCGCTCAGACCGCCGCGATCCTCCGCAGCGTCGCCGCGATCGTCTCCGCGCTCGGCAGCCACGCCCGCTCCAGGGACGGCGCGTAGGGGGCCGGGGTCGCGGGCGGGGCGACGCGGGTGACGGGGGCGTCGAGGTGCCAGAACCCCTCGTCGACGGCGAGCGCGGCGAGTTCGGCGCCGACGCCGAAGTCCCGTACCGCCTCATGGGCGATGACGAGCCGGTTGGTCTTGGCGAGGGAGGCGAGGACGGTCTCACGGTCCAGCGGGGCGATCGTCCGCAGGTCGATCACCTCGACGCTGACGCCCTCGGCGGCCAGCAGACCGGCGGCCGTGAGGCAGTCGTGGACCATGCGGGACCAGGAGACGACGGTGACGTCGGTGCCTTCGCGGACGACTTTGGCGCGGCCCAGCGGGACGAGGTGGCCGGCCGGGGGGCGGGGGCCCTTGAGGCCGTACTGGAGGCGGTTCTCGACGAACACGACCGGGTTGGGGTCCTGGATCGCCGCGCGCAGCATTCCGTAGGTGTCGGCCGGGTTCGACGGCATGACCACGGTCAGTCCGGGGATGTGCGCCAGGATCGCCTCCAGGCTCTGCGAGTGCTGGCTGCCGGAGGAGCGGCCCGCGCCGAACTGGGTGCGCACGACCAGCGGCATCGAGGCACGTCCGCCGGTCATGAAGCGGAGTTTCGCGGCCTGGTTGAGCAGCATGTCGAGGCAGACGCCGATGAAGTCCATGTACATGATCTCGACGACCGGCTTCATCCCGGCCATCGCGGCGCCCACCGCCGTGCCGAGGATCGCGCTCTCGCTGATCGGGGTGTCCCGCACCCGCCCGGGGAACGCCTGCGCGAGCCCCCGGGTGAGCCCGAAGACGTTGCCGCCCGCGCCGACGTCGATCCCGGCCACGAACACCGAAGGATCGGCGGCGAGTTCGTGTTCCAGGGCGAGGCGTACGGCGTCCATCGAGCGGAAGATCTCGGCGGCGGCGGGGAGCGGGGCCGGTTCGGGGAGCGCGGGGCGCGGGGCGCCGACGAAGTCGTGCAGGGTCTCGGGGGCCGGCTCGGGCAGGGTGCGCGCCCATGCCACGGCCGCCGTGACCTCCTGGTCGGCCTCGGCGTCCACCGCGTCGGCCGCGGCCGCGTCCACCCCGGCCGCCGCGAGGTGCCGGCGGGCCACGAGGAGCGGGTCGCGCTCCTTGGCGGCGGCGACCTCCTCCGCCGGCCGGTAGCGCTCCGGGTCCCCCTCGTAGTGGCCGTGCCAGCGGTAGGTCTCGGCCTCCACCAGCACCGGGCCGCCGCCGTTCCGCAGCCGTTCGACGACGTCGTCCATCAGCCCGGCCACGGCGAGCACGTCGTTGCCGTCGGCGTGCGCGTACCCGATCCCGTACCCGGCGGCGCGCGCCTTGAGGGGCGCGCGGTGCTGTTCGGCGGCCGGGGAGAACTCGGAGTAGTGGTTGTTCTCGCAGAGGAAGACGACGGGCAGGTCCCATACGGCGGCCAGGTTGACGGCCTCGTGGAACATGCCCTGGGCGACGGCCCCGTCGCCGAAGAACGCCACCACCACGTCACCGGCCGCCCGCAGTTTCGCGGCGGTGGCGGCGCCTGCGGCGATGGGCAGGCCGGCGCCGACGATGCCGTTGGCGCCGAAGATGCCGAGGCCGGGGTCGGCGATGTGCATGGAGCCGCCGCGGCCGTGGCAGGTCCCGGCGTCCTTGCCCATCAGCTCCGCCATCATCGGCGCCAGGTCGAGGCCCTTGGCCAGGACGTGGCCGTGGCCGCGGTGGGTGGAGGTGATCACGTCGGTGGCGCGCAGCGGCCAGCAGGCGCCGACGGCGGAGGCCTCCTGGCCGATCGACAGGTGCAGGAAGCCGGGGATCTCGGTGGCCTTGTACAGCTCCGACGCGCGCTGCTCGAAGCGGCGGATGCGGCTCATCCTGCGGTACATCTCCAGGAGCCGGTCCGCGTGGGTGGGTGCCACGCCGGTGATCTGTGGTGCCGCGGTCATGTGTGTCGTCCTCTGATGCTGGTGGCGGGGGCTGCGGGCCGGGTCAGGCCTTGCGGACCAGGTCCCGGGCGATGACGTTGCGCTGGATCTCGCTCGTCCCCTCGCCGATCTCCAGGATCTTGGCGTCGGCGTAGAAGCGGGAGATCTCCGACTCGCGCATGAACCCGTACCCGCCGTGGATCTGCACCGACTGCGAGGCGGCCCGGTTGGCGACCTCGGAGGCGTACAGCTTGGCCATCGCCGACTCCGTGGCGTGCGGGCGGCCCTGGTCGGCGAGCCAGGCCGCGCGGTAGACCATCCAGCGGGCGGCCTCGAACTCGGTGCCCATGTCGGCGATCTTGTGGGCGACGGCCTGGAAGTCGGCGAGGGGGCGCCCGAACTGCTCGCGTTCCCTGGCATGTTGGACGCCGAGGGCGAGGGCGGCTTTGGCGAGCGACATGCTGAGCGCGGCGACGCTGATGCGGCCCTTGTCGAGGACGGACAGGAACTGGCGCAGGCCGCCGCCCTCGGTGCCGATGAGGTGGTCGTCGGGCACGAGGCAGTCGGTGAAGACGAGTTCGCGGGTGTCCATGGCGTGCCAGCCGAGCTTCTTGAGCTTGCGGCCGACGGTGTAGCCGGGGGTGTCGGTCGGCACGTAGAACGTCGCGAACCTCTTGCGGCCGTCGTCGTCGGCCCCGGTGACGGCGAGGAGGGTGACGCCCTGGCTGATGTCGGTGCCGGCGTTGGTGATGAACATCTTGGTGCCGTTGATCACCCAGCCCTTGCCGGTGCGGCGGGCGGTGGTGGTGATGCCGGCGGCGTCGGATCCCGCGCCCGGCTCGGTCAGCCCGAACGCGCCGAGCGCCTCGCCCCGGGCGAGCGGCGCGAGCCAGCGCTGTTTCTGCTCCTCGGTTCCGTAGGCGAGCAGCGGCAGGGTGGCGATGGTGGAGTGGGCGTTCCAGGTGGAGGCGACGGACTGGTCGGCGGCGCCGAGTTCCTCCATCACGGCCACGTAGGACACCATGTCGGAGCCCGCCCCGCCGTACTCCTCGGGCACGAGCATGCCCATCAGGCCGAGTTCGCCGAGCTTGGTGAAGACGTGGGTGGGGAACTCCTCGCGTTCGGACCATCCGGCGGCGTGCGGGGTGATCTCGCGGGCCGCGAACTCCCGGACCATCTGCTGGAGGTCCTGGGTCTCTTCCGGCAGGTCGAAGTCCATGTCACAGTCCCTTCGGGGTCAGCAGAACCTTGAGGTGGGCGGCCCGGTCGCGGGCCAGGTCGGCGAAGCGGGCGGGGCCCTCGTCCAGGGCGGCCCGGCCGGTCAGCAGCGGGGCGGCGTCCAGACGGCCGGTGCTCATCAGGGCGATGACCCGGGGGATGTCGAAGTTGTAGCCGAGGGTGCCGATCAAGGACCGTTCGTAGAAGACGAGCTGTCCCATGTCGACTTCCACGTCGCCGTGCCCGACGCCCGCGAGGACGACCTTGCCGCCGCGCCGTACGGTGGCGACGGCCTGTCCGGCGAGCGCGGCGGCCCCGGTCGCGTCGATGACGGCGTCGGGCCCGACCCGCCCGGTGCGCAGGAACACCTCGCGCCGTACGTCCGTCGTCCCCGGGTCGAACGCCTCGGTGACGCCGAGGGCGAGCAGTTTCTCCCGGCGCTCCTTCAGCGGTTCGCTCACGTAGAGCCCCGCGGCGCCGGCGAGCTGGGCGGCGAGGACGACGGCGAAGCCGATCGGGCCGCCGCCGACGACCAGGACGTTGTCGCCGGGTGCGACGCCGGCGCGGGTCACCGCGTGCAGGCCGACGGCGAGGGGTTCGGCCAGGGCGGCCATCTCGTCGCTGACGTTGTCGGGGAGGCGGGTCAGCCCGGCCAGCGGGACGGTGACCTGCTCGGCGAACGCGCCGGCGGAGGCGAGGCCGACGGAGCCGCTGAGGGGGCAGATGTGGTACTCGCCGCGCAGGCACCAGCGGCAGGTGCCGCAGTGCCAGACCGGGTCGGCGGTCACCCGGTCGCCGACCGCGATCCCGGGCACCTCGGCGCCGAGGGCGAGCACGGTCCCGCTCAGCTCGTGCCCGAGGGCCAGCGGCGGCTTCGCCCCGGTGAAGGGGTGCGGTCCGGTGCGGATCAGATGCGGGCCTTCGAGGAACTCGTGCAGGTCGGTGCCGCAGATCCCGCACCAGGAGACCTCCACGACCGCCTCGTGCGGCCGGGGTGGCGGTGGTTCGGGCACCTCGTCCAGGCGCAGATCCCGGGCGCCGTGCCAGCGCAGTGCCTTCATGCGTGCCCCTCTTGTCGCTGATCGGCGCCGGGGTCGGCGCGGAACTCCTCATGGCCGGCGCCGACTTGCTCACGGCCATCGCCGAACGTCGCTTTGCCGGGCCCGTGTTCGATGAACGACCGCAGTCCGGCCGCCGCGTCCGCCGTCCCGAAGACCCCCGTGAACAGCGCCCGCTCCAGGGCGAGCCCGGCGGACAGCGCGCCGTCGCCGCCGTGGTCGACGGCCTCCTTGACCGCCTCCAGCGCGGCGGCCGGCCCCCGCGCCAGCTCCCGCGCGTAGCCGAGTGCGGATTCCAGCACCCGCCCGGCCGGTACGACCTCGTCGACGAGCCCGATCCGCAGCGCCTCCTGCGCCCCGACCGTGCGGCCGGTCATCAGCAGGTTCTTGGCGCGGGCGGGACCGAGCAGCCGCGTCAGCCGCTGGGTGCCGCCGGAGCCCGGGACGATGCCGAGCCGCACCTCGGGCTGCCCGAGCCGGGCGTCCTCGGCGGCGACCCGGTAGTCGGCGCACAGCGCCAGCTCCAGGCCGCCGCCGAGCGCGTACCCGGTGACCGCCGCCACGACCGGCATCGGCAGCCGGGCGACCTCGTCGAACGTGCGCTGGAGGGCGCGGTTCCAGCCGCGGATCTGCTCGGGGCCCATCGCGGCGAGCGCCTTGATGTCGGCCCCGGCCGCGAACAGCCGCTCCCCGCCGTGCAGCACCACGGCGCGCACGTCCGGCGCGTCGGCCAGCTCGCGCGCGGCTGCCGCGAGCTCCCGGCGCAGGGCGGAGTCGAAGGCGTTCAGCGGCGGATTCGCCAGCCTGAGCACGACGACGGCCCCCTGGACCTCTCTGTGGACACGTGACACAGCGACTCCCTTCTCGGCTGTGGTTGTCGGTGGCGGCGGAGCGCCGTACAGTGCCGCTACCGGTTTTATAGACCAATGGGTACAGGAAAACTCTGTAGCGGGCAACCGACCGGTCGGAACAACGAAGTTCATCGACGAAGAGAGCCGCCGTGGACAATCTCGCGAGCATCCTCGATTACCACTCGATCCAGCGGCCCGCAGCCGTGGCCGTCGTACAGGGCGAGCACAGTGTGACGATGCGTCAACTTCACAGGAGGGTCAATGAGTTGGCGGCCGGGCTGGCCTCGGCCGGGATAGGCCGGGGGGATGTCGTCGGGCTGCTGCTGCACAACCGGCCGCAGTTCCTGGAGCTGGTGTTCGCCGTCAGCCGGATCGGCGCGGTGCTGCTGCCGCTGAACCACCGGCTGGCGCGGGACGAGTGGCAGTACATCCTGGACCACTCCCGGGCGAAGGTGATCGTGGCGGAGCCGGAGTTCGTCCCCGGGGTGGACGGGATAGCCGGCGTGCTGAAGAACCTGGAGCACCGGATCTGCGTGACGGACGCCGCCCCCGGCTGGAGCGGCTACGAGGACCTGGTGGCCCGGCATCAGGGCGCCGAGGTGGAGCCGGCGGACGTGCTGCCGGGCGACCTGCAACGGCTGATGTACACCTCGGGGACGACGTCCCGCCCCAAGGGCGTCTGTCTCACCCACGGGAACGTGCGGGCGAAGAACGCCGCGCACATCGTCCACTTCGGGCTGACCGCCGAGGACACCACGCTGGTGTGCGGTCCGCTGTACCACGTGGGCGGCCTGGACATGCCGGCCCTCGGGGTGCTGTACGCGGGCGGGAAGGTGGTCCTCCAGCGCCGGTTCGACGCCCGGGCCGCTCTGGAGGCGATCGGGGAGCAGCGGGTCACGAACCTGTGGCTGGCCCCCGCGATGGTCAGCTCCGTGCTGGAGGTCCCGGGCCGGGAGCGGTACGACACCTCCAGCGTCCGGTTCGTGCTGGGCGGCGGCGAGAAGACCCCGGAGCCGGTGCTGCGGCGGGTCATGACCGCGTTCCCCTCGGCCTGGTTCGCGGACGCCTACGGCCTGACCGAGACCGTCTCCGGCGACACCTTCCTCGACCGCGAGCACTGTCTGTCGAAGCTGGGCTCGGTGGGCCGTCCCGTGCCGCACACCCGGGTCAGGATCGTCGGCGACGACGGCCGCGAGCTGCCGCCCGGCGCGCTCGGCGAGATCGCCCTGCGCGGCCCGAAGGTCTTCCCCGGCTACTGGCGCGACGAGCAGGCGACGGCGGCGGCGCTGAAGGACGGCTGGTTCCACACCGGGGACATCGGCCACCTCGACGAGGACGGCTTCCTCTACGTCGACGACCGCAAGAAGGACATGATCGTCTCCGGCGGCGAGAACATCGCCACGCCCGAGGTGGAGCGCGTCCTGTACGAGCACCCGGCGGTGCTGGAGGCGGCGGTGGTCGGGCTCGCCCACCCCCGCTGGGGCGAGGTGCCGCGCGCCTTCGTGGTGCTGCGGCCCGGTGCGGCGGCGGGCACCGAGGAGCTGGCGGAGTTCTGCCGGGCGCGGCTGGCCAAGTTCAAGGTGCCGGCCCGCTTCGACGTCGTCGCCGAACTCCCGCGCACCCCTTCGGGGAAGGTCCTCAAACGCAGCCTGCGCGCGTTTCCCCTGGAGGTGGGGGCATGACGGACGAGCTGCGTCTTGACGGGAAGACGGTGTGGGTGACCGGGGCGGGGAAGGGGCTCGGGCGGG
This sequence comes from Streptomyces sp. AMJ-169, assembly GCF_055597585.1. Classification (NCBI taxonomy): domain Bacteria; kingdom Bacillati; phylum Actinomycetota; class Actinomycetes; order Kitasatosporales; family Streptomycetaceae; genus Streptomyces; species Streptomyces sp. AMJ-169. The sequence goes on along the minus strand of NZ_JBVLTJ010000008.1, from coordinate 79,452 downwards.
CCATGGCGGTGGCGCTGTCGCGGGCCGGCGCGGATCTGGCGCTGACCGCGCGGACGGCCGCCGACCTGGAGGGGTTGGCCGCCGAACTCGCCGGGCACGGCGGCAAGTCGCTGGTGGTGCCCGGTTCGGTGGCCGACTCGGGTGCCGTGCGCGAGGTGGTCGGGCGGATCACCGAGTGGGCGGGGCGGCTGGACGCGGTGGTCAACTGCGCCGGGGTGAGTCCGCATTTCATCCGGAGCGAGCAGGTGAGCGACGGGGACTGGCGGCAGGTGCTCGACGTGAATCTGGCGGGCACCTTCTACTGCTGCCGTGAGGCGGGGCTCGTCATGCTGGCGCAGGGGTCGGGTTCGATCGTGAACGTGTCGTCGGTGCACGCCGGCGCCGGTTTCGAGCGGATCGCCGCGTACGCCGCCAGCAAGGGCGGGGTGGAGGCGCTCACGAAGTCGCTCGCCGTGGAGTGGGCGGAGCGCGGGGTGCGGGTCAACTCCCTGGCGCCCGGCTACTTCCGCACCGATCTCAGCTCGGGGCTGCTGGACAGCCGGTGGGGCGAGCGGATCGTGGGGCGCACGCCGATGGGGCGGGTCGGGGAGGCGCATGAGCTGGGGGGCGCGGCGGTGTTCCTCGCGTCGGACGCGTCGCGGTACATGACCGGGACGACGGTGACCGTGGACGGGGGCTGGACGGCCTGGTGAGGGCATACGGACGCGGCGGACGGGGTTCCCGTCCGCCGCGTCCGGCGGCTCACTCCTCCTCGACCGCCGCGCAGAGCCCGCCGTCGACGACGATGTCGACCCCGCTGACGAAGCTGGCGCCGTCCGAGAGGAGGAACGCGGCGACCGCGGCGACCTCCTCGTAGCGGCCGGTGCGGCCCAGCGGGGTGCGCTCGATGAGCCCGCGCACGGCCGCGTAGCGGGCCGCCTCGGTGCGGGTCTCCGGGGTGTCGAGGGCGCCGGCCGAGACGGAGCAGGCGCGGGCGCCCACCGGACCGAGCCGGACCGCCTCGGCGCGGGTGAAGCGGTGGACGGCGTAGGCGGCCCACGGGTACGCCCACGCGGGGTCCTCGACGGCCGGGCCGATCGCGGCGCGGACCCGGTCGAGGAAGTCGCCCTCCAGCGGGGTGTCGAGGACGGCCACGACCCGGGGGTCGGGGTCGATGTGGGCGATCTCCGAGGAGACCGAGGCCAGGTACACGAAGGCGGTCCCGGTGGCCGCCAGCGGGCGCAGCGCCTCGGTGAGGAGGGCGCCCGAGACGTAGTCGGTGCCGAGGATCCGGCGCCAGTCGGCGTGCTCGGGCGGCACGTTCTCGGCGTGCGCGACGGCGCGCAGGGTGCCGTGCCCCTTCACGCGCTCGGCGAGCAGCGCGAGGTCGCGCGGGTCGGTGACGTCCGTGGTGAGCGGTTCGACGAGGGTGTCGCCGTGCCGTCCGGACAGGTCCCGCGCGACCGCCTCGGCCGCCTGGGGGCTGCGGTCGGTGAGGAGCAGGACGTCGACCATGGCCGCCAGATGCCTCGCGCAGGCCTCCCCCGTTCCGCGCCCGGCGCCGGTGACGATCCCCACTGCGGTCATGTCGTGCTCCTCACTCACCGCCGCGGGCGTTCGCCGTCACTCGCCCAAAGCCTCGCGGGCGACGGTCCGGGCCGCCACCGCTGCGGGGAAACCGGCGTAGCCGGCGGAGTGGTAGACCACCTCGGCGATCTCGTCCTTGGTGACGCCGTTGGTGAGGGCGATCCGCACATGGGTCTGGAGCTCCTTCTCGGCGCCCAGCGCGATCAGCAGGCCCAGCGTGACCAGGCTGCGGTCCCGGGGGCCGAGCCCCTCGCGGCTCCACAGGGAGCCCCAGACGCTGGTCAGGCCGATGTCGACGAGCTCTTCCCCGAGCCGGCCGTCGCGCAGGTCCACCTCGCCCTCCGGGAAGACCCCGGGCATCGCCGCGCGCATGGCTCGCCAGCCCGCGGCCCGCAGGTCTTCGGGGGGCCCGGACCCTTCCGCGGCGGGTTCCTGGAGGTCGTGGGTCGTCATGCGCGGCTCCTTCGGCACGGCTCTGTGCGGTTCACCTGAGCGAAAGTTAGTTCAATCGGTCGATACAGACAACGTCACTTGAAGGACATGATCCGCCTGCGGAACTTCCAGCGGCCGTCCTCGCAGGTCAGCGTGTCCTCGTAGCCGCCGACGAACTCGATCCGCCAGCCGTCGTCGCCGCCCACGTAGAACACGAAGTTGCTGCTGGCGGTGACCTCGTCGCCGGGCGGCGAGGTGAGCAGGGTGTTGCCGACCAGGTGCAGTTGCGGGGCCTTCGGGGCGAAGGCGCTGTACAGCTCGCGGATCGCCTCGCGGCCCGCGAAGGTGCCCTGTCCGGCGATCTCGGCGATGCCGTCCTCGGTGAAGAGGTCGGGGACGACGGCGGTGTTGCCGGCGTCGATGGCGTGGGCGTAGGCGGCGATCGTGGACTGCACACCGGCCAGGACGGCTTCGGCGGAAACGGTCATGGGTCTTCCCTCCCGGGACAGGTGGCCGAGCCATTGTTTCGACCACTTGGTCTATTGATACACCACACCCCGAGCGCGGGGCCATTCACCTGCGGAGTCACCGTTGTTGACCGATCGGTACAATCTCGACACCACCATCGACATCGCCACACAGAGCGGGGAGCGCACCGATGCCACGACCACCGGGCCACGGGCCGGGTTTCGAGGTCAGACGTCAGAAGATCATCGACATCGCGGCATCACTGTTCGCGCGGCAGGGCTACGCGGCGACCTCCATCAACGACCTGGGGCGCGCGGTCGGGCTCGCCAAGGGCGCCCTGTACTACTACATCGAGTCCAAAGAGAACCTGCTGGTCGAGGTCCAGTCCCGGGTGATGGGCCCGCTGCTGGCCCGGGCCCGCCAGATCGCCGCCCTCGACACCGGCCCGCTGCTGCGGCTGCGGCTGCTGTCGGAGTCCTTGCTGACCATCATGTTCCGCCGGCTGGACCACATCTGGGTCTACGAACACGACTACCGCTCCCTCAGCGGCGCCGAACTGAAGACCCTCCTGGGCCAGCGCGCCGACTTCGAGCAGGTGGTCTCCGAGCTGCTCACCGAGGCCATGCAGCAGCACGTCTTCCGCACGATGCCGCCCAGGCTCGCGACCTTGCAGTTCCTCAACCTGCACAACCACACCTACCAGTGGGTGAACACGGAGGGCCGCTGGGACGCGGCGTTCCTCTCCCAGGAGTACTGCACGACCCTGTTCCGCGGTTTCGGCGCGCCGGACCACGCGCTGCCGACGATCGAGGAGCAGGCGGCGGCGTTCAAACGGGAGCACCCCGGCCTGCCGCTCGATCCGGAGGCGGAGTGGGAGGGGGCGGCCGAAGAAAGCTAGAAGAGAGCCAGGCCCCCCGGACGCGCCTCTGCCGTCCGGGATTCAGCCATGCGTTCGCACAACTCCTCCACGGCGTTGGGAAGTTGGCCACACGGGAAGCGTGACGTGGATCACGTCAGGCTCCCGTCAGGTGTCCGGCAGGCAGGCGTCAGTCCTCCTTGTTTGCATCTGCTCATCGAGGCCTCACCCCCTTCCCCCCGGCTCTCCGCTCCCCCGCGGAGCCCCCACCACCGAGGAGACCCATGGCCGACACCCTGGCCGGTCCCGCACACGAGGAACCGGACACCACCCCCGAGTTCCCCATGCCACGGGCGGACCGCTGCCCGTTCGACCCGCCGCCCGGTCTGAAGCGGCTCCAGGAGCAGGGCCCGCTGACGAAGGTACGTCTGTGGGACGGCAGCGAGTCGTGGCTCGTGACCCGCTACGCCGAACAGCGCGCCCTCCTGGGCGACGAGCGGGCCAGCGCCGACCCCGACCAGCCCGGCTACCCGGCGAAGGCCAGCTCCGAGGCGGGCGAGGGCAAGCTCAGCTTCATCATGATGGACGACCCGGAGCACGCCCGGCTGCGCCGGATGGTGACCGCCCCCTTCGCCGTCAAGAAGATCGAGGCCCTGCGCCCGGCCGTGCAGCGGATCGTGGACGAGCTGATCGACGAACTGCTGGAGCGCGAGGGCCCGGTGGACCTGGTGGAGGCCTTCGCCCTGCCGATCCCCTCCCTGGTGATCTGCGAACTGCTCGGCGTGCCCTACTCCGACCACGAGCTGTTCCAGGAGAACACCAAGACGATGGTCCGTACGACCGCCTCCCCCGAGGAGCGCGGCGCGGCGACCCGGGCGATGGCCGGGTACCTGGCCGGCCAGATCGCCCAGCGGTTCGAGGAGCCGCGCGACGATCTGCTCTCCAGCATCGCGGGGCGGGTCACGGCGGGCGAGCTGACGCACGGCCAGGCCACGGAGATGGCGCTGCTCCTGCTGATCGCGGGCCACGAGACCACCGCGAACATGATCGCCCTGGGCACCCTCGCCCTGCTCGAGCACCCCGACCAGCTCGACCTGCTGCGGCGGACGGAGGACCCGAAGCTGGTCGCCTCCGCCGTCGAGGAACTGCTGCGCTATCTGCACATCACCCATCAGGGGCGGCGGCGCGCGGTCACCGAGGACATCGAGGTGGGCGGCCAGGTCATCAAGGCCGGCGAGGGCGTCATCATGATCAACGAGATGGGCAACCGGGACCCCGAGGTGTTCGAGGACCCCGACCGGCTCGACCTCACCCGCGACGCCCGCCGGCACGTGGCGTTCGGCTTCGGCGTCCACCAGTGCCTGGGCCAGCCGCTGGCCCGCATGGAGCTCCAGGTCGTCTACGGCACCCTCTACCGGCGCATCCCCACGCTCAAGCTCGCCTGCGCCTTCGAGGACGTGAAGTTCAAGCACGACGCCTTCATCTACGGCGTCCACGAACTGCCCGTCTCCTGGTGAGAACCGCACCTCAAGCAAGGGAAACGCCATGAAGGTGGAGCTGGAAGCCGACAAGTGCGTCGCCTCGGGCCAGTGTGTGCTCGTCGCGACGGACGTCTTCGACCAGGACGACGACGGTATCGCGATCCTGCTGGAGGAGCGGATCGGCGACGACCTCGTCGAGGGTGTGCGGGAAGCCGTGGCGGTCTGCCCGGCCGCGGCGATCCGGCTGGTGCGGGAGTGAACCGGATCGTCGTCGTCGGCGCCTCGGCCGCCGGGCTCGCGGCGGCCGAGACCTTCCGCAGGGAAGGCTACGAAGGCACCCTCACCCTGATCGGCGCCGAGCCGGAGGCGCCCTACGACCGGCCGCCGCTGTCGAAGCAGTTCCTGTCCGGCGAGTGGGACGCCGGCCGGCTCGCCCTGCGCGCCCCGTCCGACCTGGCCGCCCTGGACCTCGACCTGCGCCTCGGCGTCGCCGCCGCCGGCCTCGAACTCGAAGGCCGGAGCGTGCGGTTGGCGGACGGCCAGGAGGTCCCGTACGACGGGCTGGTCATCGCGACCGGGGTGCGGCCCCGGACGCTGCCGGGGACCCGGGCACATGTGCTGCGCACCCTCGACGACACGCTGCGGCTGCGCGAGCGGCTGGCCCCCGGGCGGCGGCTGGTCGTGGTGGGCGCCGGTTTCCTCGGCGCGGAGGCCGCCTCCGTCGCGTGGGGCCTCGGCGCGAAGGTGACCCTGCTCGAACCGGCGCCGGTGCCGCTGGCCCACGCGGTCGGCACCGCGACCGGCGAGGTGCTGACCCGGGCCCACCTGGAGCGGGGCGTGGACCTGCGCTGCGGGGTGTCGGTGTCCGAGGTGACCGAGGACGGGGTGCTGCTCGCGGGCGGTGAACTCGTCGAGGCGGACGAGGTGCTGCTGGCCATCGGTTCGCTGCCGAACACCGAGTGGCTGGCGGACAGCGGCCTGGACATCGCCGACGGCGTGGTGTGCGACGAGTACTGCGAGGCCGCGCCGGGCGTCTACGCGGCCGGTGACGTGGCCCGCTGGCACAACCCGCTGTTCGGCACCTCGATGCGCGTCGAGCACCGCACCAACGCGGCCGAGCAGGGCATGGCGGCGGCCCGCAACCTGCTCGCCGCCCCGCAGGCCCGCAAGTCCTTCGCCCCGGTCCCGTACTTCTGGTCCGACCAGTACGACATGAAGATCCAGGCGTACGGCTATCTGCGCGGGCACGACGAAGTCGCCGTCGTCGACGGCGACTTGACCGAGCGCCGGTTCGTGGCCGCGTACCGCACCGGCGAGCGGGTCGCGGGCGCCCTCGCCGTCGGGATGCCGCCCAAGGCGCTGCGGCAGTGGCGGCAGTCGATCGCGGCCGGCGCGCGCTGGGCCGACACCGTGCCCACCCCCTGACCCACCCCCCATATCTCCCTCTCCCCCCCACACAACAGGAGGACGAAGATGTCCGACACTCCCCCGGCCCCCGCGCACGAAGAGCGGATGCTGATCGACGGGAAGCTCCGCGACGCCACGGGCGGCGCCACGTTCGAGGTGCTCAACCCGGCCGACGGCACCGTCCTGGGCAAGGTCGCCGACGCGGCCCCCGACGACATGCTCGACGCGATCGGCGCGGCCCGGCGCGCGTTCGACGAGACGGACTGGGCGGTCGACCGCCAGCTGCGCAAGCGGGTGCTGACGCAGCTCCTCGACGCGCTGACCGAGGAGAAGGAGGAGCTGCGCGAGGAGCTGATCGCGGAGGTCGGTGCCCCGCGCATGCTCACCTACAGCGCGCAACTGGAGGAGCCGCTACAGAAGTTCCGCTGGTACATCGACCACATCGAGCAGTTCGAGTGGGTGCGCCGGCTCGACGACGCGGTCAACCGGTTCTCGGACGAGCCGAGCCAGCGGTGGGTGGTCAAGGAGGCGGTCGGGGTCGTCGGCGCCATCGCCCCCTGGAACTTCCCCTTCGGGCTGATGCTCGGCAAGCTCGCCGCCGCGCTCGCCGCCGGCAACACGGTCGTCGCCAAGCCGGCGCCCGAGACGCCGTGGAACACCACCCGCATCGGGCGGCTCGTCGCCGAGCGCACCGACATCCCGGCCGGTGTCGTCAACGTGGTGCCGACCCGCAGCCTCGACGCGGCCGAGCTGCTGCTGACCGACCCGCGCGTCGACATGGTGTCGTTCACCGGTTCCACGCTCACCGGCCGGCGCGTCCTGGAGCGCTCCGCGCCGACCTTCAAGCGCACGATGCTGGAGCTCGGCGGGAAGAGCGCGTCGATCATCCTCGACGACGCCGACCTCACCCAGGCGATCCCGCAGGCGCTCGGCGCGCTCGCCCACGCCGGCCAGGGCTGCGCGCTGCCGACCCGGCTGCTCGTGCAGCGCCCCGTCTACGACAAGGTCGTCGCCGGTCTCACCCAGGCGTTCTCGCAGCTCTCCTGCGCGGACCCGAACGACCAGAAGACGCTGGCCGGACCGGTCGTCTCGGCCCGGCAGCGGGACCGGATCGCCGACTACATCCGGATCGGGCAGGAGGAGGGCGCGCGGCTCGCCGCCGGCGGCGGCATCCCCGACCGGCCGGGCTTCTGGGTCGAGCCGACGCTCTTCGTCGACGTCGACAACGACTCCACCATCGCGCAGGAGGAGATCTTCGGACCGGTCCTGACGGTGACGCCGTTCGACACCGACGAGGAGGCCGTCCGGCTGGCCAACGCGAGCCGGTACGGGCTCGCCGGGTACATCCAGTCGGCGTCCACGGAGCGCGCCCTGCGGATCGCGCAGGCTGTCCGGGTCGGCAGCTTCATGATCAACGGTGGCACGTTCTCCGGCGGGGACGCCCCGTTCGGCGGCTACAAGTCCAGCGGCATCGGCCGCGAGGGCGGCCGTGAGGGCTTCGAGGCCTACACCGAGACGAAGACCATCGGCTCCGCGCTCGCGCTCCCGCTCGCCTGACGCGAGCACTCCCCCCACTCACAGCACGCACCCGCGTCCGGCACCGGAGCGGGCGAGAGGAACTGGGCACATGAACGACTACCTGAAGTACGAGGGCACCACCGCGGTCGTGACCGGCGCCGCCTCCGGCATCGGCAAGGCGACGGCGCGCCGGCTCGTGGAGCTGGGCGCCGAGGTGCACGCCATCGACTACGCGCCGACCGACCTGCCGGGCCTCGCCTCCACGATCCAGGCGAACCTGGCGCTGCGCGACGACATCGACCGCGCCTTCAAATCGCTCCCCGAGCACGTCGACACGTTCTTCGGCGTGGCCGGCGTCTCGGGCATGCAGCACGACTACAACACGACGCTGCTGATCAACTACGGCTCCTACAAGTACATTTCGGACACCTACCTGAAGGCGCGGATGGGTGACGGCGGCGCCGTCGTCTACGTGACCTCGATGGGCGGCGTCAACTGGGAGCGCTACCAGGACGAGCTGGAGGTGCTGATACAGGCCGAGGGCTGGGACGGCATCGTCGCCGCGATCGAGGGCCTCGGGCTCCAGGACCAGCCCGGTCCGGCCGCGTACGCGCTGTCCAAGCGGGTGCTGAACCTGTTCATGGCGCACAGCGCGACCGACCTCGCCGCCCTCGGGATCCGGGTCAACTCCGTGCTGCCCACGAGCACCGAGACGGGTCTGACGGAGGACTTCGCGAGGATGTCCGGCGGGCGTGAGTCACTGGAGTCGCGGGCCGGGCTGATCCAGCGGCTGGCCACGCCGGAGGAGATGGCCGACCCGGTGGTGTTCCTCAACTCGCACGCGGCGCGCTACATCTCCGGGCAGCCGCTCCTGGTGGACTTCGGCACCCGTAACCTCCAGCTCCTCGGCCGCGCGGCCGACTCGCTGGACCGTCCGCTGATCGGGGCCGCGGGCGCCTGACCCTCCCCCCCAGCTCCAGGCCGGTGCGCGAAATCCGCGCACCGGCCCTCACGCGTTTCCTCCCCTCTCCATCCCTCCAGCTCCAGAAGCGGGAACACAGTGAACGAGTCGAGCCCCCCGCAGACCACCCCCACCACTCACCGGCAGGTGCTGAAGGCACTGACCGGACTGCTCCTCGCGCTCTTCGTCTCGACCCTCAGCAGCACGGTCGTCTCCAGCGCGCTGCCGCGGATCATCAGGTCCGTGGACGGGACGCAGACCCAGTACACGTGGGTCGTCACCGCGACCCTCCTCACCGCGACGGCGACGACCCCGATCTGGGGCAAGCTCGCCGACCTGTTCAGCAAGAAGGTGCTCGTCCAGGCCGCCACCGCGATCTACATGATCGGCGCGCTGGCCTGCGGGTTCAGCCAGACCGGCGGGCAGCTGATCGCCGCGCGGGCCCTCCAGGGCATCGGGGTGGGCGGGGTGCAGGCGCTCGTCACGATCGCGCTCGCGGCCATGATCTCCCCCCGTGAGCGCGGCCGTTACAGCGGTTACATCAGCGGTGTCACCTCGTCGTCGACCATCGGCGGTCCGCTGCTCGGCGGTGTCATCGTGGACACCTCGTGGCTGGGCTGGCGGTGGTGCTTCTTCGTCGGCATACCCGTCGCCGCCGTGGCGCTGGTCCTGCTCCAGCGGACTTTGCGACTGCCGGTCATCCGCCGGGAGAACGTGCGCATCGACTACCTGGGGGCGACGCTGATCGCCGCCGGGGTGAGCGTGCTGCTGATCTGGGTGTCGTTCGTCGACGGCTCCTTCGCGTGGGCGTCGTGGCAGACGGCCGCCATGGTGTCCGGCGGGCTGGCCCTGCTCGGCGCGGCCGTGTGGGTCGAGCAGCGCGCCGCCGAGCCGGTCGTACCGCTCGCCATCGTGCGGCAGCGCACCACCTCGCTGGCGATCCTCGGCAGTCTCGCCGTGGGCACGGCCATGTTCGGGGCCTCGGTGTTCCTGAGCCAGTACTTCCAGCTCAGCCGGGGCAAGTCGCCCACCGAGTCGGGGCTGTTGACGATTCCGATGATGGCCGGGACGCTGATCGCCTCGATCGTCGCGGGCCGGCTGATCAGCCGCAGCGGCGCGATCAAGCCGTACGTGATCACGGGCGCGGTGCTGCTCACCGTCGGGTCGGCGGGGCTCGGGACCATCGACAGCGGGACGTCGATGCTGTTCCTGTGCGGGGCGATGCTGTGCGTCGGCATGGGGATCGGGATGACGTTGCAGAACTTCATCCTCGTCGTGCAGAACACCGTGCCGCTGAAGGACATCGGGTCGGCGAGTTCCACGGTGTCCTTCTTCCGGTCCCTGGGCGGCACGATCGGGGTATCCGTCCTTGGCGCGGTACTGGCCCGGCGGGTCGACAGCGGGATCGCGGACGGCGCGGCGGCGGCCGGGCTCTCGGGCGCGGACCAGTCCTCGCCCGTGATGCGGGAGATCGTCCGGGTCGCCTACGGGGACGCGACGGCGCAGGCGTTCCTGCTCGCGGCCGGGGCCGCCGCGCTCGCCGTGCTCGCGGCCGTGCTGCTCAAGCCGGTCAATCTGCGCGACAGCCTCGATCTGCCGGCGAAGAACGGTGAAACGGCGTCTCCCGCGCCGGAAAAGGGGGCGCGGCCGAGCGCGTGAATCCGTTCCCGCACCCTTATTCCCATGCCCGGCGAACCTAGGTCTACCGTGCACCGTTCCAGACCGTCCGCTGCCGCGGCGCCCGTGCCACGATGCGGTCATGCGCTCAGTCATCGCAGCCCAGGCCCCGGCGAAATGGCCGCCGGCCGGTAATTCCCCCGGCAGTTCAGCGGAGTTGTGGCCGGGAACAGGACGCGTATTCCCCGGGTCGCCGCAATGACTTTCTCCGGGGAATTCACCTCGCTCCGGTTGCGGTGCGAGAACGGCGTCGCCCATATCACCCTCGACCGCCCCGAGCGCCGCAACGCGATCGATCTGGCCTGCGCCCGCGAGCTGTTCGAGGCGGCGCATCTGCCTCAGGTGGCGGCGGCCCGCTGTGTGCTGCTCACCGGCGCCGGACCGCACTTCTGCGTCGGCGGCGACCTCGGCGACTTCCGGGGCGCCGGCGACCTGCCCCGCCACCTGATGACGGTGGCCGGGTACGGGCACGCGGCCCTGGCCCGGCTCGCCGCGCACGACGCCCCGCTGGTCATCGCCGTCAGCGGGCAGGTCGCGGGCGGCGGCCTCGGTATCGCCCTCCTCGCCGACATCCTGCTCGCCGAGGAGGGCACCACCTTCCGCACCGCCTACGCCGAGCTGGGGCTGACCCCCGACGGCGCCGTCACCCAGCGGCTCCCGCAGCTCGTCGGGGTGCGCAGGGCCCAGCGGATGATCCTGCTCGGGCATGTCCTGGAGGCCGCGGAGGCGCTCGAGTGGGGGCTGTGCACCGAGGTCGTGCCGGCCGGCCGGCTCGCCGAGCGCGCGGCGGAGGTCGCCGCACGGCTGGCGGCCGGGCCCACCCGGGCCTACGCCGAGACCGGCCGGCTGCTGCGCGCGGCCGGCCGGCGGGGCCTGGCCGAGCACCTGGACGACGAGGCGGCGACGCTGCGCGCGATCGCCGCCACCGCCGACGCCGCCGAGGGGATCGCCGCGTTCACCGAACGCAGGGCACCCCGCTTCGAAGGCCGCTGACCCACCGAACCGCCCCTTCACCCTAGGAGTGACGTCCCATGACCCTCACCGCGACCGAGTCACCCGGCGTCGGCATCCGCGCCATCGGCGCCCGTGTCCCCGACCGCGTCGTCACCAACGCCGAGCTGGAGCGGCTCTTCGACACCACCGACGACTGGATCACCACGTACATCGGGGTCAAGGAGCGCCGCTGGGCCGCGGAGGACGAGTGGACGACCGACCTCGGCGCCGCCGCCCTGCTGGACGCCTGCGAGCAGGCCGGCGTCGACCCGCACTCCGTCGACCTGGTGATCTGCGGTACGTACACGGCGGACGACATCATCCCGGCCGCCGCGGTGGGCATCATGCGCAAGATCGGCATCGAGGGCGTCCCGGGCTTCGACGTGAACAGCGGCGGCTGCGGCGGCGGGGTGTTCGCGCTCGACGTGGGCGCCAAGTTCGTCCGCTCCGGGGCGTACCGGCGGGTCGCGGTGGTCCTCGCGGACGTCAACTCCAAGCTGTTCGACCCCGAGGACCGCACGGTCGGGGTCATCTTCGGCGACGGCGCGGCCTGCTACCTGCTGGAGCCGACCGCGCCGGGCACGGGCGTCAGCTCGGCGCACCTGGCGAGTTTCCCGAGCGCCTACTACACGGCGTACGCGGGCCGTGAGCAGCGCACGTTCGCCGACGGGCGCCCCAAGCAGTCGGCGTTCGGCGACCGGTTCGCGGTGATGAACGGGCGCCCGGTGAAGGACTTCGCGATGGAGCACATACCGCCCCTGGTGCAGAAGCTGTCCAAGGACACCGGGGTGTCCTTGGACGACGTCGACCTGATCCTCTTCCACCAGGCCAACTACCACCTGATCCACGCCCTCCTCAAGGAGGTCGGGCTGCCGCGGGAGCGGACGTTCACGACCGTCCAGAAGTACGGCAACACCTCCGGCTCCGGGATCGCGCTGGCGCTGCGGGAGGCGGTCGACTCCGGGCGGGTCAAGGCCGGCGACAACGTCGTGCTGGTGTCCTTCGGTTCGGGGATGAGCACGGGCGCGACGCTCGTGCGGTGGGCGGGGCAGGACGACTACCTGCCGGCTCCGTGAAGCGGCGGGGGAGAACATGAACATCGCAGGGAACGCCGCTCTCGTCGTCGGCGGCACGTCGGGTCTCGGGCTCGCGCTGGCCCGGCGGCTGCTGGACGCGGGCGCCCGGGTCGTCGTCACCGGCCGGGATCCGGAGCGGGGCGCGAAGGCCGTGGCCGAACTGGGCGGCGAGGCGGTCTTCGTCCGCGGTGACGTCGGGGACGAGACCGACGTCGCGGCGGCCGTCACCGAGGCCGCGGGCCGAGGGCGGCTCGGCATCGCCGTCAACTGCTCGGGCTCCGCCCGCGTCGGCCGCGTCCTGACCCGCAGGGGCCCGCTGCCCGCCGCCGAGTTCGAGGAGGTCGTCCGCGTCAATCTGCTGGGCACCTTCCACGTCGTACGGCTGGCGGCGGAGGTCATGGCGGGGAACGAACCGGTCGACGGGGACCGGGGGGTGATCGTGTGCACGTCGTCGATCGCCGGGTACGACGGGATGGCCGGGCAGGCCGCCTACGCCGCGTCCAAGGCGGCGGTGAACGGGATGACGCTGCCGCTCGCCCGGGATCTGGCCCGGCACGCGATCCGGGTGGTGACCGTGGCGCCGGGGCTGTTCGAGACGCCGATGCTCGCCGGGATCAAGGACGAGATGGGGGCGGCACTGATGCGCCAGACTCCGCACCCCCGACGGCTGGGCCGGCCCGAGGAGTTCGCGGCGCTGGTCGCCCATGTCGTCGAGAATCCGATGCTCAACGGCGAGGTCATCCGGCTGGACGCGGCCGTGCGGCTGGGTGTCGTCTGATGTTCGCCGTCACCGCGGCCCGAGTCGCCCCGGACAGCCCGCTCGACGGGCTGTCCCTGGGCGAGCACCCCGAACCCGTGGCGCGCCGCCCGGACTGGACGGTCGTCCGGATGAAGGCCGCCTCGCTCAACCACCACGACCTGTGGACGCTGCGCGGCGTGGGCGTCTCCCCCGGCCGGCTGCCGCTGGTCCTGGGCTGCGACGGCGCCGCCGTCGACGAGGACGGCCGGGACGTCATCGTGCACGCCGTCATCGGCGAGACGGGCCACGGCCTGGACACCGGCGAGCCGAAGAGCTTCCTCACCGAGAAGTACGACGGGACGTTCGCCGAACGCCTCGCCGTGCCCCGCTGGAACCTGCTGCCGAAACCGGACTTCCTGAGCCACGCGGAGGCCGCCTGCCTCTCCAGCACCTACCTCACCGCCTACCGGATGCTCTTCACTCGCGCCGAACTCCGGCCCGGGGGGCGGGTGTTGGTGCAGGGCGCGGGCGGCGGGGTCGCCACGGCCGCGATCGCGCTCGCCTCGGCGGCCGGCCACGAGGTGTGGGCCACGAGCCGTGACGCCGGCAAGCGCAAACGGGCGCTCGCCCTGGGCGCGTCCGCCGTCTTCGCGCCGGGCGCGCCCCTCCCCCACCCGGTGGACACCGTGATCGAGACGGTCGGCGCGGCCACCTGGTCCCACTCGGTCGGCGCGCTGCGGGAGGGCGGCAGCCTGGTCGTCTCGGGCGCCACCACCGGCGACCCGGCCGACCTCCGCCTCGACCTGATCCGCCGGCGCGGACTGCGGCTGGCCGGCTCCACGATCGGGACACGCGAGGAGCTGGCCCGGCTGATCGAGTTCTGCCGGACGAGCGGGGTGCGCCCGCTGATCGACACGGTGTACCCGCTGCGGCGGGCGCGGACCGGGTTCGCGCGGATGGCGGAGGGGGAGGTGTTCGGGAAGGTGGTCTTCGAGATCTGACTTGTCCGACCGGCTTCCGGGGCCGCGCCTTGGGCCGCGCCGGCCCCGCGAGCCGCCCCGATAAGTCGTACCGTCACACCTCGGTACGCCACTCCGCGTGCCGCCCGTCGGCCCCGCGCACCACGTCGTCGTACGCCCGCTCCAGCAGCCGCGCCACCGGACCCGTCCCCCCGTCCCCGACCCGCAGCCCGTCGATGTGGCCGACCGGGAGGATCTCCCACGCCGTGCCGAGGTAGAAGATCTCGTCGGCCAGGTGGAGTTCGGAGCGGTCGACCTCGCGTTCCTCGACCGGGAGGCCGGCCTCGCGCAGGAGGGTGAGGGCAGTGGAGCGGGTGATGCTGTCCAGGACGTCGCTGGTCAGGCTGGGGGTGATGACCTTGCCGTGGCGGACGAGGGCGACGCAGGCGCCGGGGCCCTCGCTCACCTGGTGGCGGGAGTTGAGGAGGACCGGCCAGTCGTGACCGCCCGCCTTGGCCTCCAGGACGGCGAGGCGGCCGTTGTGGTAGTTCGAGAACGCCTTGGCGCGCGGCGGCATCTGCGCGTCCCCGATCCGCACCCAGCTGCTCACGGCCGCGCGGCAGGCGCGCTCGGTGAAGAGGTGGCTGGTGAACGGCCAGGTGTCGACGACGACTTCGCACACCGTGCCGGCCGGCACCATCTGTTCGCGGATCAGCCCCTTCGGGAAGGCCCAGGGCCGGATGTAGACGTCGTCGCGGTAGTCGTTCGCGCGGAGCGTGTCGAGGACGGCCGTCCTCAACTCCCCTTTGCTGTAGGGGATGTCGACGCGGCACAGCCGGGCCGAGTCGAGGAGCCGGTCCAGGTGCTCGTCCAGCCGGAACACCGACAATCGCTCCCCGTCGGCCGACCGGTAGGCCTTGATGCCCTCGAACACGGCGGCCACCGAGGCGTGTCCGACGGCGGTGACATGCACCGTCGCCTCTTTCCAGGGCTCCAGGGCCCCGTCGCGCCAGATCCACTGCGCGGTGGCCGCACCGGGTGCGGCGAGGGCGTCCATGGCGAGATGCGTCGTCATCGTGTGTCCAGATCTGATGAAGGGTCAAGTCCGAGCAGTTCCAGGCTGTTCACGACAACGTCCGCGCCGCTGCCGGACAGCGGCGCGGAGTCGGCCGTGGGGACCGCGACGCACGTCAGCCCCGCCGCGCGGGCGGCCGTGACGCCCGTCGGCGAGTCCTCGACGGCGAGCGCCGCGCCCGCCGGCACCCCGGCCCTGCGCAGCGCCAGCAGATACAGGTCGGGCGCCGGTTTCCGGGCCGCCGCCTCCTCCCCGGTGACGGTGAAGGAGAGCCGGCCGAGCAGCCCCAGCCGGTCCAGGTGCCCGCGCACCCAGCGCCGCTCCCCGCTCGACACGACCGCGACCGGGAGCCCCAACTCCCGTGCGCGGTCGACGAGTGCGGCGACGCCGGGGCGCAGCGGCTCCCGGTCCGCGAGGTCGGCCTTGCGCGCCTGCCGCCAGGCGAGTTCCCCGGCGGCCACCGGGGCCGCGCGCCGCGCCCCCAGGTCGGCGCGGGCGAGTTCGGCGCCCGCCGCGGTGCCCACCATCCGGTGCCACACCCGCGCCGGCAGCCGCAGCCCGGAGCGCGCGTACAGCTCCTCCCAGGAGCGCCGGGCGGCCCGCTCGGTGTCGCAGACCACCCCGTCGAAGTCGAGGAAGAGCGCGCGGGGCGCGGCGCTCACCCGGTCGCCGTCGCGTGTGAGCATCGGCTCTACAAGTGCCCGAACTCGGCGAGCAGTTCGGCCACGGTCGCGCCGGAGGAGATCTTCTCGCGGATGACGCGTTCCTTGTCGATCTGCGCGCGGGTGCGCTCCAGAACGTCGGTCGCGAGGTCCGGCGGGACGACGGCGATGCCGTTCTCGTCGGCGACGACGATGTCACCGGGGTTGATGACCTGCCCGTCGACGACGACCGGCACGTTGACGGCGACGGGCTCGGTGCGGTCGTGCACGGCGGTCGGCGAGGCGCGCGGGACGGTGCCCCGGTACCAGACGGGGAAGCCGAGGTCGCGGATCTCGTCGACGTCGCGGATCGCCCCGTCGACGATCCCTCCGGCGACCCCCGCCTTCTGCGACAGCGTCGCCATCAGCCCGCCCCACATCGCGGTGCGCCGCGTCTCGTGGCAGGCGATGACGATGACGTCGCCGGGCCGGGCGAGGGCGAGGACGGGCATGCAGTCGACGAGGTCGTCGATGGACAGGTCGACGGTGAGCGCGGGCCCGGCGATGCGGTGGCTCGGTACGACCGGCAGCAGCCCGCCGATGGCGCCGACCCGGCGGCGGGCGTCGGTGACGAGACAGCTGGGGCTGTACTCCTTGAGCACCTCGCGGAAGGCCTCGACGATGTCGGCGGGCGGTCGCTCGAGTTCGTTGCGGACGGTTTCCATGGGGTCCTTTCTCAGGGGGTGAGGGTGCCTTGGCGTACGGAGGTCCGTATCGTCCCGGCGAGCCGGGCCGCGCTCAGGCCGTGCGCGTCGAGCGCTTCCTCCGGGGTGCCGCAGCGGGGGATCTCGGTGAGGCCGATGCCCTGGAAGCGGGGCAGGGTGAGCGGGGGCAGGGCGAGGAGGGCGCGGGCGATCAGGTCGGCCTGGCCGCCGCGCTCGTAGTGGTCCTCGGCGACGAACAACTGGTCGGCCCCGGCGGCGAGTTCGGCGAGCCAGCCGGGGTCGACGCGGTTGAGCCACGGCAGGTTGACGACCGTGAGGCCGATGCCGTCGGCGGCCAGCAGGTCGGCGGCGCGCAGGAGTTCGGTGAGGACGACGGGGCCCGAGCCGATCGCCACGGTCCGCCCGTCCCCGGCGCGGACCCGCTCACCCCGTCCGGTGACCAGCGACTCGCAAGGGAGCGCGGCGACTTCGGGCGGGCAGGGCACGCTGGACAGCCGCAGGTAGACGCTGTCCTCGGCGTCGAGGCAGTAGTCGACGGCGGCCTCGGTCTGGGCCGGTGAGGCGGGGGCGAGGACGACGAGCCCGGGCGCCGCGCCGACCGCACTGGTGTCGCGCACCGCCTGGTGGGAGTGGCCGGGCGCGGCGGGCAGGAGTCCGGCGAGGGAGCCGGTGTAGACGACGCGGCGGCGTTCCGTGGCGTTGTTGTAGATCTGCTCGTTCGGCCGAGCGTGCAGGAAGCAGGAGAAGCTGTGCACGAAGGGCAGCAGTCCCCCGGCGGCGAGGCCCCCGGCCATGGAGACCATGTCCTGTTCGGCGATCCCGCACTCCACGAACCGGGTGGGGTGGGCGTCACGGAAGGGGATCAGGCCGGTGTCCAGGACCAGGTCGGCGTCGAGGGCCACGATCCGGGTGTCCTCGACGGCCCGGTCGGCGAGCGTCCGGCCGTACACCTCGGGCAGCCGGGGGCCGGAGGCGGCGATGGGCGCGGGGACGTCGGTGGTGTGCGGGGCGAGTGGGGGGAGGGCGTGGCGGTGCAGCAACGCGTCGACGCGGGCGGTGAGTTCGGCGTGGATCTCGGCGTGGTCGGCGGGGGAAGGGGCGCCGCTGTGGTAGCGGTAGCGCCATTCGCCCGCGGGCATCGAGGTGGCGGCGCAGCGCTCGGCGCCGGCGCCCTTGACGGTGTCGGCGACGATCGCCACGGGGCGGCCCGCGAACTCCTCGGCGCGGCGGCGGAACGTCCTCTCCAGCGCGCGGCTGTCGTTGCCGTCGCAGCGCAGCACGCCCCAGCCGGAGGCGGCGAAGCGGGCCTCCAGGTCGCCGAGGTCGTTGACGTCGGTCACCCAGGTGTCGGACTGGAGCTTGTTGTGGTCGACGACGACGGTGAGTTCGCCCATCCTCCGGTGCGCCGCGCTCGGCAGCGACTCCCAGATCTGGCCCTCCTGGAGTTCGCCGTCCCCGGTCATGACGTAGACCCGGCGGCGGCGCCCGCGCAGCCGGTCGGCGAGGATGAGGCCCTTCGCCTTGGAGATGCCCATGCCGAGCGAGCCGGTGTTGAACGGCATGTGGGGGGTGGCGACGTCGGGGTGGCCGGGGAGTCCACCGAGCCGGCGCAGTTGGTGCAGGAGGTCTTCGCCGAGCAGGCCGAGGCCGATCAGGGACGCGTACAGGCCGGGGGCGTCATGTCCCTTGGAGGAGAAGTAGACGTCACCGTCGGCCGCGCCGGGCCGGTTCAGCTCCTCCAGCAGCAGCCAGCTCACGACGTCCGCCGCGCTGAAGCTGGAGCCGAGGTGTCCCGAGCCCGCCTTGCCGATCATGTAGAGGGTGTTGATCCGGGAGAGCGTGGCGAAGGCCTCGGCCCGGTCGTGCGGGTCGGTCAGTGCGGCGAGGGTCCTGGTGAACTCCCGGCGGGGGAGCCAGGCGAGCGTCCTGGGGGTGGTCATGCGTGTCGCTCCCGAGTCATGCGGGTCGCTCCCGCGTCGTTGCGGGTCGCTGCCGCGTCGTTGCGGGTCGCTGCCGGAGGGGCCGGAGCGGCGGCCGGAAGGGGGTTCACCAGCACCCGAACCCCCCGTCGACCATCAGCTCCGTCCCCGTGACGTACGCGCTCTGCTCCGACGCGAGGAACAGCAGCGGCCCCGTGAGGTCCGTCTCCTCCGCCATCCGCCGCAGCGGCACCTTCGCGGTGAACTTCGCCTGGAACAGCTCGTCCTGGCCGCCGCGCACCCCGCCCGGGGACAGTGTGTTGACGCGTACCCCGCTGGGCCCCCACAGCGCCGCGAGATAGCGGCTGAGCGAGGCCACGCCGGCCTTGGAGACGGCGTACGCGGGGGGTTTGAGGAACGGCGGGTCGACGGGGAGGTGGTCGTAGAGGCGGGGGTCGGGCGCGGTCGAGCCGTACAGCGAGCCGATGTTGACGACCGAGCCGCCGCCGCGCCGGGCCATGGCCGAGCCGAAGACCTGGCAGACGCGCAGGGTGCCGAGCGCGTTGACGTCGAGGACGGCGGCCGAGACGTCGTCCGGGATGTCCTCGAAGCGCCAGCTCTCGGTGGTGGCGGGCGGCTGGTCGATGCCGGCGTTGTTGACGAGGACGTCCGGGGTGCCGAAGCGCTCCCGGCAGACGTCGAGGGCGGCGGTGAGGCTCGCCCGGTCGGTGACGTCGGCGCGGACGAGGGCGAAGGCGTCCTCGGGGTACGCCTTCAGCGTCCGCTGAAGCGCCTCGGGGCGCCGGGTGCCCACGTCGAGTCCGAGCACCCGGGCGCCGGCCGACAGCAGGGCGCCGGTCCACACCGGCCCGAGCCGGCCGAGGACGCCGGTGACGACGGCGGCCTTTCCGCTGAGGTCAGTCACGCAGGATTCCCGGCGTGAGGTCGGCGTCCTGGGCGAGGGGTCCGGCGAGGACCTTGCCGACGACGTCGTCCAGCTCGTACGGCTTCATGCCGTCGCCCGGGGACTTGACGGCGAGGTCCGTCTCGCCGAGGCGGTGGCCGGCGGGCAGGTCGCGGGCGGCGACGAGTTTCTTGCCCATCTTGCGCAGCGCGCCCGCCTCTTCGTCCAGCGTCCGCTTGACCGGGCTGCCGAGCGCCTCCCGCACCCGGCGCAGACCTGTCACCAGTTCCTTGAGGTCGGCGGGGTCGAGGGAGAAGCGGTGGTCGGTGCCCTGGGCCTCGCGGTCGAGGGTGAAGTGCTTCTCGATGACGCGGGCGCCCAACGCGTGGGCGGTCCAGCTCAGTTGCGGCCCGAGGTCGTGCCCGGAGAAGCCGATCACGACGCCGGGGAACTCTTCGCGGAAGGCCCCGATCACCGACAGGTTGAGCTGGTCGGGCCGGGCGGGGTAGACGGCGGTGCACTGGAGCAGCGCGAGGCGGGGGTTGAGCGGGAGGACGGTGTCGCAGGCCCTGCGGACGTCGGCCAGGTCCGCGCCGCCGGTGCTGACCACCAGGGGGAGGCCGGTCTTCGCGGCGTACGCGAGGAGCGGGGTGTTGGTGAGGTCGCCCGAGGCGATCTTGAGGACCTCGACGCCGACCTCGGTGAGGAAGTCGACGCTGGAGTGGTCGAAGGCGGTGGACATGAAGTCGACGCCGAGTTCCGCGGCCAGCCTGCCGAGGCGTTCGTAGTCGGCGCGGCCGAGTTCGAGGGCCTCGCGGTGGGCGCCGTAGGTGGGGCCGAAGCTGTTGGGGCCGGTGTAGGGCTCGTCGTACATCGCGCCGGTGAACAGGGCCCGGTTGTCGCGTTTCTGGAGCTTCACGGCGTCCGCGCCCGCTTCGGCCGCCGCGCGGAAGAGGTCCTCGGCGCGGTCCGGGCTGCCGCCGTGATTGTGCCCGATCTCGGCTATCACATAGCTGTCGGAGTCGTCCGATATCGTGCGGTCTTTGATGGTCAGCTCGCGTGACTGCATTTCACCCTCCGGGCGGATACGTTTTCCCAGGCCCGCCGCGGCACGGTGACGGCCGGAGCGGCGGCGACGATGTTCCCGGTCTCTCGCTCTTCAGCGAATCACAGGAAAGCCGCTCTTCCGGGCTCCGTCTCTTGTACGGGCTTTCCTATGTCTGTGGAACCCAGGTTCGGGGAGGCGCCGGTCGGGCGGCCCGGTCCCGCGGTCCGTCATGTTTTGCTGGCGCGAGGTGCCGTACGGCGCCCTCCGAAAGCAATTCACGGCACGGAATGGGGCAGGAATGGCCAACCCTTTCGACGACGCGGACGGCACGTTCTCCGTACTGGTCAACGAGGAGAACCAGCATTCCCTCTGGCCGGTCCATCTGGACGCCCCCGAGGGCTGGCGGACGGTGCACGGACCGGAGCGCCGGGAGAGCTGCCTGGCGTATATCGAGGAGAACTGGACCGACATGCGGCCGGCCGGAATTTCGTAGCCCCGGCTCTCAGCTGAACAAGGAGACCTTGAGACATGCGTTCGGGCCTGGTGGACATTCTGCCGCTGTCGCCGCTTCAGGAAGGAATGCTGTTCCACGCGCTCTACGCGGGCGACGAGGGCAGCGAGGACGTCTACACCGTGCAGGTCGCCCTCGATGTGGAGGGCGGCCTGTCGGCGCGGGAGCTGCGCCGCGCGGCCGGGGCGCTGCTGGAGCAGCACGCGAACCTGCGGGCCGGGTTCCGGGTGCTGAAGTCCGGCAAGGCGGTGCAGGTCGTGCCCGAGAGCGTGGAGCCGGCCTGGCGGGAGGCGGACCTGCGGTCGGCGCCGCCCGGGGAGGCGGAGCGGATCGCCGCCGAGGAGCGCCGCCCGTTCGGCCTGGACCGCCCGCCGCTGATCCGCTTCTGTCTCCTGCGCCTGGCGGACGCCCGCTTCCGCCTGGTGATCAGCAACCACCACATCCTCCTGGACGGCTGGTCGACCCCGGTCCTGGTCCGTGAGCTGTTCGCGCGCTACGCCGGCGCGGCGCCGCCGGCCCCGGTCACCGCCTACCGCGACTACCTGTCCTGGCTGCGCGGCCAGGACAGGGAGGCGGCGCAGGCCGCGTGGGACGCGGTGCTGGCCGGACTCGACGGCCCCACGCTCCTCACCCCGGGCGCCGCCTCGGACCGCCGCGGCGCGCACCGGCCCGAGCCGGTGCGGGAGGTCGTACCGGCGGACACCACCGGGCGGTTGGAGCGCTGGGCCCGGACCCGCGGCCTGACGATGAGTACCGTCCTGCAAGGCGCCTGGGGTCTCCTGCTGGGCATGCTGACCGGGCGGGACGACGTCGTCTTCGGCACGACCGTCTCCGGCCGCCCGCCGGAGCTGCCCGGCGTCGAGTCCATGGTCGGCCTCTTCATCAACACCGTCCCGGTCCGGCTGCGCGCGGCGCCCGCGGCGGCGGTGCAGGACGTGCTGGCCGCGCTCCAGCGGCAGCACGAGTCCCTGCTGGACCACCAGCACCTCGGGCTCGCCGAACTCCAGGGCCGTACCGGCCTCGACGAGCTCTTCGACACCCTGCTCGTGTACGAGAACTACCCGCTGGACCCCGGCGAGTTCCACAGCCCCGCCCCCGGCCTGCGCGTCGACGGGGCGTCGATCCACAGCGCCACGCACTACCCGGCGACCGTGACCGTCGAACCCGACGGCGGCCGGCTCAAGCTGCGCCTCGCGCACCGCCCCGACCTCATCGGCACGGCCGCCGCGCAGACCCTGCTGCGGCGGCTCGTCCGCGTCCTGGAGCAGATCGCCGCCGCGCCCGCGACGCCCGTCGGACGGCTCGACATCCTCGACGCGGCGGAACGCCGGCAGCTGATACCGGACACCGCCTCCGAGGCCGCCGTCCACGGAAGCCACCCGGCGTACGTCGGCTACGCCCCGGGGCGGCCGGAGGGGACGGCCGTCACGCGGGACGCGATCGCCGCGTCGCGCGCGTACGTCCTCGACGGCGCGCTGCGGCCGGTGCCCGCCGGAGTCGCCGGCGAGCTGTATCTCGCGGGCCCCCAGCTCTCCCGGGGCTGTCTGGACCGGCCGGGGCCGACCGCGCGGCACTTCGTCGCCGACCCCTACGGCCGTCCCGGCACCCGCATGTACCGCACCGGTGACCTCGTCCGCCGCACCGCCGGGGGCGAGCTGGAGTTCCTGGGGCGCGCCGACGAGCAGGCCAAGGCGCGCGGCACGCTGGACCGGCCCCCGTCGGCGGGCCAGGGCGCCCCCCGCACCCCGCTGGAGGCCACCCTCTGCACGCTCTTCGCGGAAGTCCTCGGCGTCGAACGGGTCGGCGTCGACGACAACTTCTTCACGCGGGGCGGGCATTCGCTGCTCGCGACCCGGCTCGTCAGCCGCATCCGCACCGAGACCGGCATGGAGGCGGGCATCCGGGCGCTCTTCGAGACGCCCACCGTCGCGCTGCTCGCCGAGCGGCTCGACCCGGCGCGCGAGGCCCGTCCCGCGCTCGTGGCGCAGCCGCGCCCGGACGTCGTGCCGCTGTCGTACGCGCAGCGCAGGCTGTGGTTCCTCGACGAGTTCGAGGGGCCCAGCGCGACCTACCACATCCCGCTGGTCATCGACCTGCGCGGGCCGCTCGACCATGCGGCGCTGCGGGCCGCGCTGGGCGATGTGGTCCAGCGGCACGAGATCCTGCGGACCGTCTATCCGGCGGCCGGCGGCGAGCCCCGGCAGCAGGTTCTGGACACGCTGCCGGGGCTGCCGGTCGTGGCGGCCTCGGCGGCGCAGCTGCCCGCGCTGGTCGCGGAGGCCGCGGGCACGCCGTTCGACCTGGCCCGGGAGATCCCGGTGCGCGCGGCCCTCTTCGTGACCGGGCCCGAGCGGGCGACGCTCGCCCTGACGCTGCACCACATCGCGACCGACGGCTGGTCGACGGCCCCCCTCTGCGCCGACCTGAGCGCCGCCTACGCGGCCCGCCGCCAGGGGGCCGCCCCGGTCTGGACGCCGCTGCCGGTGCAGTACACCGACTACACCCTGTGGCAGCGCCGCCTGCTGGGCGCCGAGGACGATCCGGACAGCGTCCTCGCCACGCAGATCGCCTACTGGAAAGAGGCGCTGGGCGGGCTGCCCGACGAACTCCCGCTGCCCGCCGACCGCCCGCGCCCGGCGGTCCCGGGCCACCGGGGCGGGCTCGTCACGTTCACGGTCGCCCCGGAGACCCACCGGACGCTGACGGACCTCGCGCACGGCAGCGGCGCCAGCCTCTTCATGGCCCTCCAGGCGGCCCTCGCCACCCTCCTGAACGCGCTGGGCGGCGGGGACGACATCCCGCTCGGCACCCCGGTCGCCGGCCGCACGGACGACGCGCTCGCCCCGCTGGTCGGCTTCTTCGTCAACACCCTCGTCCTGCGCACCGACCTCTCCGGCAACCCCACGTTCCGCGAACTCCTCGGCCAGGTCCGCGAGACGAACCTGTCGGCGTACGCGCACCAGGACCTGCCGTTCGAGCGGCTGGTGGAGATCCTCAACCCGGCCCGCTCGACCGGCCGGCACCCGCTCTTCCAGGTCATGCTGAACCTCCTGAGCACCGACCGGCCCGCACTGGACCTGCCCGGCGTCACCGTCTCCGCCGCGCCGCAGGACGAGCGGTCGGTCCGCTTCGACCTGGAGTTCCAGTTCACCGAGCGGTTCACCCCCGACGGCACGCCCGACGGGCTCGACGCGACCCTCATCTACGCCGAGGACCTGTACACCGCCGCCACCGCGCAGACCTTCACCCGCCGCCTGACCCGCGTCCTCACCCAGCTCGCCGCGGACCCCGACCTGCCGCTCGGCCGCGTCGACACGCTGCTGGAGGGCGAGCACATCCTTGAGGAGCACGACGACACGGTCCGCGAGGGGACTGTGGCCGGCCTCTTCGAGGAGCAGGTCCGGCGGACCCCGGACGCGGTCGCGGTCGCCGGGCCCGGGGAGCTGACGTACCGCGAACTGGACGCGCGCGCCAACCAGTTGGCCCGCTCGCTGCGGGAACAGGGCGTCGGCCCCGGCGCGTTCGTCGGCCTCTGCCTCCCCCGCTCGGCCGACCATGTCGTCGCACTGCTCGCGGTGCTCAAGTCCGGTGGCGCGTACGTGCCGTTGGACCCGGAGTACCCGGCCGAGCGGCTGGCGTTCATGGTCGAGGACGCCCGCCCGGTGTGCGTGGTGACCACCGACGCGCTCGCCGGCCGGCTCCCCGCCGGCAGCGCCGTGCTCCTGCTGCCCGGCACCTGGACCGGCGACGGCTCCGGCCTCGCGGACACCGGGCTGACGGCCGGGCATCCGGCGTACGTCATCTACACCTCGGGGTCCACCGGGCGGCCGAAGGGGGTCGTGGTCGCGCACCGCAGCGTGGTGAACCTGCTGGAGTGGGCGGGCGGCGCGTTCGGGGCGGACGAGCTGGCGCGGGTGCTGGTGTCGACGTCGTTCAACTTCGACGTGTCGGTGTTCGAGCTGTTCACGCCGCTGGTGCGGGGCGGGAGCGTCGAACTCGCGGAGAATGTCCTGGCGTTGGGCGACAACCGGTCTCCGAGCGGTGGGGCTCCCTCCCAGCCGCCGTCCCTCATCAGCGGCGTCCCCTCCGCCGTCGCCGCCGCCCAGCAGCTGAGGCCGCTGCCCGCCGGTGTCCGGCGGATCGTCCTCGCCGGTGAGGGGCTGTCGTCGGCCCTGGTCCGCGAGCTGACGGCCGCCGTGCCGGGCGCGCGGATCGCCAATATCTACGGCCCCACCGAGGCGACCGTGTACGCCACCGCCTGCTGGGTGCGGGAGTCGCATCTCGACGGGCCCGGCGTGCCCATCGGCCGGCCGGTCGACGGTACGCGGGCGCTGGTCCTCGACCGGTTCCTGCGCCCGGTACCGCCCGGTGTCGCGGGCGAGCTGTATCTCGCGGGCGCCCCTCTCGCCGTCGGCTATCTGCGCCGCCCCGGCCTCACGGCGGAGCGGTTCGTCGCCGACCCCTACGGGCCGCCCGGCACCCGGATGTACCGCACCGGCGACACCGTCCGGCTGCGGCCCGACGGCGAACTGGAGTACCTGGGCCGCTCCGACGAGCAGGTCAAGATCCGCGGCTTCCGCGTCGAACCGGCCGAGATCGAGGCCGCGTTGACCGCACAGCCGGCGGTCGGACAGGCGGCGGTGACGGTACGGGAGGACCGGCCGGGCGACAAGCGGCTGGTCGCGTACGTCGTCCCCGCGCCCGGCGCCGACGTCGACCTCGGTGACGTGCGCCGCGCCGTGGCCGGTGTGCTGCCGGACCACATGGTGCCGTCCGCGTTCGTCGTGCTGGAGCGGCTGCCGCTCAGCCCGAACGGGAAGCTGGACCGGCGCGCGCTGCCCGCGCCGGCGTACGAGGCGGCTCAGGACGCGCCGCGCACGCCGCTGGAGGCCACCCTCTGCACGCTCTTCGCGGAAGTGCTCGGCGCCGAACGGGTCGGCGTGCACGACAGCTTCTTCGACCACGGCGGGCACTCGCTGCTCGCGACCCGGCTGATCAGCCGGATCAGGACCGAGACCGGGACCGAGGCGGCCATCCGCGCGCTCTTCGAGGCGCCGACGCCCGCGCTGCTCGCGGACCGGCTCGACCCGGGCGCCCGGCGGCGGCCCGCGCTCACGCGGGTGCCCCGGCCGGAGGTCGTGCCGCTGTCGTACGCGCAGCGCCGGCTGTGGTTCCTGGACGCGATGGAAGGGCCCAACGCGACCTATCACATCCCGTTCGTGGTGCGGCTCGAGGGCCGGGTGGACGTGGCGGCGCTGCGGGCGGCGCTGCGTGACCTCGGTGAGCGGCACGAGGTGCTGCGCACCGTGTATCCCGTCGCGGACGGGGAGCCCTACCAGCGGGTGCTGGACGGGGTGGCGCCCGAGCTGACCGTGGCGTCGGCGGACCCGGCCGACGTGCCCGGTCTGGTCGCGCGGGCCGTCGACGAGCCCTTCGACCTGGCCCGGGACGTCCCGCTGCGCGCCCGCCTGTTCGTGACCGGGCCCGAGACGGCCGTGCTGGCGCTGACCCTGCATCACATCGCGGGCGACGGCTGGTCCTCGGGCCCGCTCTTCGCGGACCTCGCCGCGGCCTACACCGCCCGGACCGGCGGCGGCGCGCCCGGCCGGCCCGCGCCGCCCGTGCAGTACGCCGACTACACCCTCTGGCAGCGGCGGCTCCTGGGCGCCGAGGACGACCCGGGCAGTCTCCTCACCGAGCAGGTCGGCCACTGGACGAAGGCGCTCGCCGGGCTCCCCGACGAGCTGGCGCTGCCGACGGACCACCCGCGTCCGCCGGCCGCCTCCCACGCGGGCGGTCTCGTCTCGTGCCGGGTGCCCGCGCGGACCCACCGGGCGATGGCGGCCCTGGCCCGGCGGGAGCGGGCGAGCCTGTTCATGGTCTGCCACGCCGCCCTGGCCACGCTGCTGCACCGGCTGGGCGCCGGGGACGACATTCCGCTCGGCACCCCGGTCGCGGGGCGCACCGACGAGGCGCTGGACGACCTCGTCGGCTTCTTCGTCAACACCCTCGTCCTGCGCGCCGACTTCACGTCCGGCCCGACCTTCCGCGAACTGCTGGCCCAGGTCCGCGCGTCGGACCTCGCCGCGTACGCGCACCAGGACCTGCCGTTCGAGCGGCTGGTGGAGATCCTCAACCCGGCCCGCTCCAGGGCCCGTCAGCCGCTCTTCCAGACCGTGCTGAGCCTGACCTCGGCCGAGAGCGGCGGGTTCTCGCTGCCGGGCCTGACCCTGGCCGAGGTCCCGCCGGACGAGCCGGCGCCGGGCGGGGTCCGCGCCAAGTTCGACCTGGAGTTCCGGTTCGCCGAGACCTTCACCGCCGACGGCGCCCCGGACGGCATCGACCTCTCCCTCGTCCACGCCACCGACCTGTACACGGCGCAGACGGCCCAGGCGCTCGCCGAACGCCTGGCGCTCCTCCTCGACCAGCTCACCGCGCGGCCCGACCGCCGCGTCGGCGACACCGACGTCCTGCTGGCCGGGGAGCACCGCCGGGCCCTGGCGCTGGGCACGGGTGACGTCCGGGAGCTGCCCCCGCTGACCCTGCCGGACCTCCTGCGCCGGCAGGCCGGGCGCACCCCGGACGCCCTGGCCCTCACGGACGGCGCCGCACACCTCAGCTACGCGGAGGCCGACGCGCGCGCGAACCGGCTCGCCCGGCATCTGCGCGGGCTCGGGGTCGGCCCCGGGAGCGTCGTGGGCCTGTGTCTGCCGCGCTCCGTCGAGCTGGTCGTCGCGCTGCTGGCCGTGCTCAAGGCGGGCGGCGCGTATCTTCCGCTCGACCCCGAGTACCCGGCGGACCGGCTCGCCTTCATGACCGGCGACGCGCGCCCCGCGCTCGTCCTCACCACCGAGGGGACCGCCCCCGGCACCGGCGCTCCCCTGCTGTTCCTCGACGCCCCCGAGACCGCCGGCGCCGTCGCCGCGCTGCCGGGGGACGCCCTCACGGACGGCGAACTGCGGCCGGGGCACCCGGCGTACGTCATCTACACCTCGGGGTCGACCGGTGTCCCCAAGGGGGTCGTCGTCAGCCATGAGGCCATCGTGAACCGGCTGCTGTGGATGCAGGACGCCTATCAGCTCGGGGCGGACGACCGGGTGCTCCAGAAGACCCCGGCGGGTTTCGACGTGTCCGTGTGGGAGTTCCTGTGGCCGCTGATCACCGGCGCGGCCCTGGTGGTGGCCCGGCCCGGGGGGCATCGCGACCCGGGGTATCTGGCCGCGCTGATCCGCGCACAGCGGGTCACGACCGTCCACTTCGTGCCGTCGATGCTCCAGGCGTTCCTCCAGGAGCCGGCCGCCGCCGCGTGCACCGGGCTGCGCCGGGTCCTGGCCAGCGGGGAGGCGCTGCCCGCGCCGCTGGCGGACCTCTTCCACCGCACGCTCCCGGCCGAGCTGCACAACCTGTACGGCCCGACGGAGGCCGCCGTCGACGTGACCGCGGCCCCCATCGCGCCGGGCACGGCGGGCGTCCCGATCGGCCGCCCGGTGTGGAACACCCGCGTATACGTCCTGGACCCGGCGCTGCGCCCGGTGGCGCCGGGCGTGGCGGGCGAGCTGTACCTCGCCGGGGTGCAGCTGGCCCAGGGCTATCTCGGCCGGCCCGCGCTGACGGCGGAGCGGTTCACCGCCGACCCGTACGGGCCGCCCGGCGCCCGTATGTACCGCACCGGTGACGTCGTGCGCTGGGACGCCGGGCAGCTCGTCTACCTCGGCCGCACCGACCACCAGGTCAAGGTGCGCGGTATGCGGATCGAGCTCGGCGAGGTCGAGAGCGCCCTGCTCGCGCACCCGGCGGTGGGGGCGGCGGTCGTCACGGCCGGCGGCGACCGGCTGGCCGGCTATGTCGTCCCGGACGAGACCACCGCGTCGGCCGTGCGCCGGCTGCGCGCGCTGGAGCGCTCCGGCCGCACGGCGGGCGTCTCCCGCGTCTGCCTGCCGAACGGCATGAGCGTGTTCTGCCGGGGCCGCGCCGAGGCCGAGTTCCTGTACGAGGAGATCTTCGCGGCGCGGGAGTATCTGCGCGGCGGTGTCGAACTCCCCGACGGCGCCTGTGTCTTCGACGTCGGGGCGCACATCGGGATGTTCGCGCTGTCCGTGGCGGCCCAGGCGCCGGGGAGCGTGATCCACTGCTTCGAGCCGATGCCGGACGTCTTCGGGCTGCTGGAGCTGAACGCCGAACTGCACGACGCGGGCATCCGCGCCCACCCGTACGCGATCGCCGAGCGGGAGGGCAGCGCCGAGTTCACGTACTACCCGGAGGTGTCCATCCTGTCCGGCCGGTACGCGTCGGCGCGGGAGGACCGGGCGACCGTCGAGACGTACACCGCGCGGGAGCTGGCGGCGGGCGACGGGGAGCGGGAGCTCCTCGACGAGCTCCTCACCGCCCGGCTGCGCTCGGAGCGGGTCCCCTGCGAGCTGCGCACGCTGTCTCAGATGATCCGGGAGACCGGCGTCGACCGCGTGGACCTGCTGAAGATCGACGCGGAGCGCAGCGAACTGGACGTCCTGCTGGGCATCGAGGACGCGCACTGGCCGGTCATCGGGCAGATCGTCGCGGAGGTCCACGACGAGGAGGGACGGCTCGCCAGTGTCGAACGCCTGCTGCGGGAGCGGGGGTTCGCGGTGACGGTGGACAACACCGCGCAGCTGGAGGGGACTTCGCTGGTCACCGTGTACGCGATCCGCCCGGACCGGCCGAAGGCGGTCGCGCCCGCGCCGGCCGCCGGCGGCACCTGGGCCGACCCCGACCGCCTCCTGTCCGACGTCCGCACGGACCTGCGCCGCACCCTGCCGCGCCACCTGGTCCCCGACGTCCTGACCCTCATCGACGCCCTGCCCGTCACCGCCAACGGCAAGGTCGACCGCGCCGCGCTCCCCGAACCCGCAGGACCGCGCGCCGCCGGCCGCCCGCCCCGCACCCCGCGCGAAGCACTCCTGTGCTCCTTGTTCGCCGAGGTCCTGGGCCGTACGGAGGTCGGCGCCGACGACGACTTCTTCGAGCTGGGCGGCCAGTCCCTGCTCGCGATCCGGCTGATGAGCCGCGTCCGCACGGCGCTCGGCGCGACGGTGGGCGTCGGCGCCCTGTTCGACGCGCCCACGGCCGCCGCCCTCGCCGTACGCATCGGGGAGCAGGCCGGTACAAAGGAGGCCGCCGAGGTCCTGCTGCCGCTGCGGGTCCAGGGGGAACGCCCCGCGCTGTTCTGCGTGCACCCCGGCGCCGGTTTCGGCTGGACCTACACGGCCCTCGCCGACCGGGTGACCGCCCAGCACCCCGTGTACGCGGTCCAGTCCCGCGGCCTCGACGGCGACGGCGAACTCCCCCGCGACGTGCGGGAGATGGCGGCCGACTACGTGCGGCAGCTGCGCGGGGTCCAGGAGAGCGGCCCTTACCACCTGCTCGGCTGGTCCTTCGGCGGAGTCGTCGCGCACGAGATGGCGTGCCTGCTCCAGGCGGCGGGCGAGGAGGTGGCACTGCTGGCGATGCTGGACTCCTATCCCCCGGAGCCGGACGACACCGTCCTGACCGAGGACGGGGTCCTGCGGGAGCTGTCGGACGAACTCGGGGTGGAGATCGGCGTGCACGACGATCCCCGGACCGTCGTCGCCGCGGTCGACGCCGGGCGGATCCCGCTCGGCGCGGGCCGGACGCTGGGGGACCTCACCGAGGAGGCCGCCGCGCGGGTCGTCGCCGTCTACCGCAACAACCTCCTCCTCGGGCTCGCGCACACGCCGGGCGTCTTCCGGGGGGACGTGGTGTTCTTCGCGGCGGACGCGGGGCCGACGGCCGGCCGGGCGCCGGGGGCGGCCTGGGGGCCGTACGTGACAGGCGCGGTCGACAACACCCAACTCGCCTGCAAGCACAGCGAGATGGGGGGTCCGGAGGTGATGGGGGCCGTGGGTGAGCGGATCTCCGGTCTGCTGACCGGCTGACGGCGGCAAGGGTCGGCCTCCTGAGTGCACCAAGAGAAAAGGCCTCCCACCTTTCCGGGTGGGAGGCCTCCTTCATGCGCCGGCTACAGCTCCGCCTCCAGCTCGTCGATCTCCTCCTGCGTCAGCGACAGCAGGGAGAGGTCCGAGGGGACGAGTCCGCCCGCCTCGGGGTCGTCGGCGTGGGTGACGAGGGCCGTCACCGCCCTGCGCCAGGTGTGCGCCAGGTCCTCCACGGCCTCCCGCGACAGCAGGTCGCCCGGCCACACCCACGTCACCGACAGCTGCTGCCCGGCCGGGGTGACGCGGGTGACGGCGTTGATGTCGAGGGTGTGCGTGAACGGCATCCGGTGGTTCTCCCCGCCGCTGAAGCCCTCCTCCCCCGCCACGAGGTCCCACTCCCGCTCGGCGCCGCCGAGCCGGCCGAGGTAGTTGAAGGACACGTGCGGGTGGTTGGCCTCCTCCAGGGCGCGCAGGGCGGGCGCGGTACGGGAGTTGAGGTGGCGCAGCATTCCGTAGCCCAGGCCGTTGTCGGGGATCGTCCGCAGCTGTTCCCGCACGGACTTGACGGTGCGGCTGAGCGCGGCGGGTGCGTCGAGGTCGGGGACGCCGTCGCCGGGCAGGGCCAGGTGGACGGGGTGGGTGCTGGTGAACCAGCCGACGGTGCGGGTGAGGTCGAGGGCGGCGTCGGTCTCCTCCCGGCCGTGGCTCTCCATGGTCACGAGGAGCGAGCCGGTGGCGTCCCCGCGCAGCCGGGTGCGCCAGTCGACGACCGCGAGCAGCAGGGCGCTCAGGAGGACGTCGTTCACGGTGGCCCGGTGCGCGGCCGGGACCGGTCCGAGGAGGGGTTCGGTGAGCTGTGCGGGGAGGGTGATGTCGAGGACGCGGTGGGTGGCGACGGTGTCGCGGCGCGGGTCGAGGGGGCGGTGGGCGAGCGGCGGGTTGGGGGCCTCCAACATGCCGGTCCACAAAGGCAGTTCGCCCTCCCGCTCCCCGGCGCGCGCGACAAGCTGCCGCGCCCAGTGCCGGAACGGCGTCCCGTACGAGGGCAGTTCCTCGCCCTCCCAGGCGGCCCGCAGGTCGGGCAGGAGGATCCGCCAGGACACCCCGTCCACGGCGAGGTGATGCGCCGCGAGCAGCAGTTTCCCGCACTCACCGGGCCCGTTGTCGAGCCAGACGGCCTGGAGCATGCGGCCCGCTACGGCGTCCAGGCGCCGGCGCGCGGCGGCGGAGGCGTCCTCGAAGTCCGCCGGGGAGGTGACCCGGGCCAGCGACTCGGGGGCGTCGACGCTCCCTTGGGGCCGTACCTCCATCGCCCACGTCCCGCCGTCGCCCTCGACGAGCCGCCCGCGCAGCATCCCGTGCCGGTCGACGACCGCCTGCAACGCCTCGCCCAGCTCTTTCTCCGCCAGCCCGGCCGGCACGAGCGCCACCACCGCCTGGTCGAACCCTTCGGGCAGTCCGCCCTGTTCGTGGCGGCGCCGGACGACGGGCGTCAGCGGCACCTCGCCGACCGCGTCCGCGACCGCCTCCACCGGGGCCTTCGCCTCCCGCTCGGCGACGGCGGCGAGCGCGGCGACCGTGCGGTGCCGGAACACGTCCCGCGCGGAGAACACCCACCCGGCGGCACGGGCCCGGGACACCAGCTGGATGGCGACGATGCTGTCCCCGCCCAGCTCGAAGAAGCTGTCGTCGGCACCGACCCGCTCAAGCCCCAGCACCTCGGCGAACAGCCCGCACAAGGCCTCCTCGCCCTCCGACACCGGCGCCCGCCCCGCCGCCGTCCCGCCGAAGCCGGGCTCGGGCAGGGCGCGCCGGTCCAGCTTGCCGTTGACCGTCAGCGGCAGGGAGTCGAGCAGGATCACCGCCGCCGGCACCATGTACTCCGGCACCCGCCGGCTCAGGTGTTCCCGCAGTGCGGCGGGGAGGTCCCCGTGGCGCCGGGAGCGGGCGGGGTCGCCGGTGGGCGCGGCGAGCGGCTTGGCGGCGGCCGGGACGACGTACGCGACGAGGCGGTCGTCGCGGGCGATCACGGCGGCCTGGCCGACCGCCGGGTGGCCGGTCAGGGCGGTCTCGATCTCGCCGGGCTCGATGCGGAAGCCGCGCACCTTGACCTGCTGGTCGTCGCGGCCGAGGTACTCGATCTCGCCGTGGCCGTTCCAGCGGGCCTTGTCGCCGGTGCGGTACATGCGGGTGCCGGGCGGGCCGTAGGGGGCGGCGACGAAGCGTTCGGCGGTCAGGGCCGGGCGGTTGAGGTAGCCGCGGGCCAGGTTCGGTCCGGCGAGGTAGAGGTCGCCGGTGACGCCGGCGGGGGCCGGGCGCAGGGCCCTGTCGAGGACGTAGGCGCGGGTGCCGGTGAGCGGGCGGCCGATCGGGACGCCGGTCCCGTCGAGGTGGCGGTCCTCGACCGGGCAGGCCGTGGCGTAGACGGTCGCCTCGGTCGGTCCGTAGATGTTGGCGACGCGGGCGCCGGGGGCGGCGGCCAGGGCGGCGCGGGCGCTGCCGGAGGTGAGGGCCTCGCCGGCGAGGACGATCTGCCGGAGCGTGTCCGGGAACGGTCCGCTGCGGGCGGCGAGGGCGGCGTTGACGGCGGCGGGGACGCCGCTGACCAGGGTGGGGGCCCAGGTGCCCGGCCGGTCCTCGGCGAGGGAGAGGGCGTCGGCGACGATCTCGGCCGTGCCGCCGGAGACCAGCGGGGTGAAGAGTTCGAAGACGGAGACGTCGAAGTTGAAGGAGGTGGAGACGACGACGTGCGCCAGGTCCGCGGCGGGGAAGGTCTCCTGGGCCCAGCGCAGGAGGTGGGTCACGCCTTCGTGGGGGACGACGACGCCCTTGGGGGTGCCGGTGGAGCCGGAGGTGTAGATGACGTACGCCGGGTGGCCGGGCAGCAGTCCGGTGTCCGTGAGGGGTTCGGCGGACGGTTCCTGGTCGTCGTAGTGGACGACAGGCGTGTCCACGAGGTGGGCGAGTTCCGGCACCGTCACCGTGCACACGGGCCGCGCGTCGGCCGTCATCCCGGCGAGGCGGTCCGCCGGGTGCGCGGGGTCGAGCGGGAGATAGCCGCCGCCCGCCTTCAACACGGCGATCAGCGCGACGACTTGGAGCGCCGAGCGGGGCATGCACACGCCCACGAAGGTCTCGGGCCCCACCCCGCGCGCCCGCAAGGTCCGGGCCAGCCGGTCCGCCCGCTGGTCGAGTTCGCGGTACGTCAGCCTCCGGGAGCTGTCGATCAGCGCGACGGCGTCCGGCGTCCGGGCCGCCTGCTGCGCCAGCAGCGCGGTGAGTGTCGTGGCGGGCAGCTCCCGGGGTGTGCCGGAGGCGGCCAGCAGCTCCCGGCGCTTGCCGGCCCCGAGGAGGTCGAGCCGTTCGACGGGCGTGTCCGGCGCGGCGGTCACCTGCTCCACGACCCGCACGTACCGCTCCAGCAGGGTCCGCGCGGCGGTCGTGCCGATCAGGTCGGGGCGGTGGTCGAGGCGGACGGCGATACGGGTGTCCTCGGGGAGGACGGTGACGGCCACCGGGTAGTGCGTGGCGTCGCGCGCGGACAGCCCCGTGATCCGGACTCCCTCGGCGGGGCTGAGCAGTTGGGCGGGGTCCAGCGGGTAGTTCTCGTACACGACGAGGGTGTCGAAGAGTTCGGGCAGGCCGGTGTAGTGCTGGAGGTCGGAGAGGCTGAGGTGCTGGTGGTCGAGGAGGCCGCTCTGCTGGTCCTGGACGGCGGCGAACAGGCTCTGGAAGTCCGTGCCCGGGGTGACGCGGACCCGGACGGGGACGGTGTTGATGAACAGGCCGACCATCGACTCCACGCCGGGCAGCTCCGGCGGACGGCCGGCGACGGTGGTGCCGAAGACGACGTCGTCACGGCCGGTGAGGGCGGCCAGCAGCAGCCCCCAGGCGCCTTGCAGGACGGTGCTGACCGTCAGATCGCGCGAGCGCGCCCAGGTCTTCAGGCGCCGGGCCGTCTCCTCCGGGAGGCCGGCCTCCAGGCGTTCCGGCTGCCGTGACACGCGCCGGTCGGCCGCCGTGTCCGGGACGAGGAGGGTGGGTTCCTCGATCCCGGCCAGGGCCCGGCCCCACGCCTCGCGCGCGCCGGCCGCGTCCTGGCGGTCCAGCCACTCCAGGTAGGCGCGGTAGGGGGTGACCTCGGGGAGGTCGGCGGACTCGCCGTACAGCGCGAACAGTTCGCGCAGCAGGACCGGCATCGACCAGCCGTCGAGGAGGACATGGTGGTGGCTCAGCGCGAAACGGTAGCGGTCGTCGGCCAGTCGGAGCAGGCAGAAGCGCAGCAGGGGCGGGGCGGCGAGGTCGAACGGGCGGCGCTCGGCGGCGAGGACGCGCTGTTGCTCGTCGTCGGCGGCGCCCCGCAGGTCGGCCACGGACCAGTGGCTGCCGTCCTCCGGGGCCACGGTCTGCACCTGCGTGCCCGAGGACAGGGTGCGGAAACCCGCGCGGAGGTTCGGGTGGCGGGCGACGAGTGCCCGGCAGGCCGCTTGCAGGGCGTCCGCCGAGATCTCTCCGGCGAGGTCGAGGACGATCTGCGCGGTGTAGACGTCCTCGCCCGCTCCCTCGCCCTCGTAGGAGGCGTGGAACAGCATGCCCCGCTGGAGCGGGGTGAGCGGCAGCAAGTCCTCGTGGCCCGGGCCGAGTTCGGCGAGGTCGGCCGCGGTGAGCGCGAGGAGGTCGGAGGCGGCGGCTCCGGTGCGGGGTCCCTCGCGGCGCGCGACGGCGGCCAGCGCGGCGACCGTGCGGTGCTGGAACACGTCCCGCGCGGAGAACACCCACCCGGCGGCCCGCGCCCGCGACACCAGCTGGATGGCGACGATGCTGTCCCCGCCCAGCTCGAAGAAGCTGTCGTCGGCGCCGACCCGCTCAAGTCCCAGCACCTCGGCGAACAGCCCGCACAGCGCCTCCTCCCCCTCCGAGACGGGCGCCCGCCCCGACACCAGCTCCCCGAAGTCGGGCTCGGGCAGCGCGCGCCGGTCCAGCTTGCCGTTGACCGTCAGCGGCAGCCGCGCCATCACGACGACGGCCGCCGGTACCATGTACTCCGGCAGACTCGCCCCCAACTCCCGCCGCAGCGCGAGCGGTTGGACATCGACGCCGGGCTCGGGGACGACGTAGGCGACGAGCCGTTTGTCGCCGGGCCGGTCCTCCCGTACGACGACCGCGCTCTGCGTGATGCCCGCCAGCCGGTCCACCGCCGCCTCGACCTCGCCGAGTTCGACGCGGAAGCCGCGGATCTTGACCTGGAAGTCGGAGCGGCCGACGAACTCCAGGACGCCGTCGGTGCTCCAGCGCAGGAGGTCACCAGTGCGGTACATACGGGAGCCGGGGGGGCCGTAGGGGTCGGCGACGAAGCGCTCTGCGGTCAGGCCCGGCCGGTTCAGATAGCCGCGGGCCAGCCGGTTGCCGGCCAGGTAGGCCTCGCCCGCGACGCCGGCCGGGACCGGGCGCAGGTCGCGGTCGAGGACGTACACCTGGGTGTTGCGGACGGGGCGGCCGACCGGCGGGGTGTCGGAGCCCGTCATCGGGTCGCTCCAGACGGCGTCGGCGGTGGTCTCGGTGGCGCCGTAGATGTTGAGGAGGGCGACGTGCGGGGACCAGCGGGCGACCGACTCGCCCGACACGGCCTCGGCGCCCGTCGCGAGGACGCGCAGATCGGGCAGGCCGTCCTCGGGGAGGGTGCGCAGGACGGTCGCGGTCACATAGCCGTGCGTGATCCGGTTGTCGGCGAGGACCTGGGCGAGTTCGGGGCCCGCGAGCTGCCCCGGGGGCGCGACGACGAGGGTGGCGCCGTGCAGGAGAGCGGCGGCCGTCTCGATGAAGGAGACGTCGAAGCTGGGCGAACTGGCCTGGAGGACACGGTCGCCGGGGCCGACACGCAGGTGCTCGGCCATGGTGCGGGCGAAGTCGGCGATGCCGGTGTGCGGGACGACGATGCCTTTGGGGCGGCCGGTGGAGCCGGAGGTGTAGATGACGTAGGCGGGGTGGCGGACGTCCAGGGGGGCGGTCTGCGCGGGGCTGGGGGCGCTTTGGCTCAGGGAACTTTGGCTCGGGGCGTTTTGCGTAGGGCTCGCGTCGCTCTGCTCAAGGTCCGTCAGCAGGACGACCTCATGCCCCGCCCCGATCCGGTCCACCAGATCCCCGGTGGTGAGAACGCACGCCGGCCGGGCGTCCGCGAGCATGAACTCCAGCCGGTCCGCCGGATATCCGGGGTCGAGCGGCAGATACGCCCCGCCCGCCTTGGTGACGGCCAGCAGCGCCGCCACCCACTCGACGGACCGCGTCAGGCACAGCCCCACGACGGTCTCGGCCCCGACCCCCCGCCCGCGCAGCGCCCCGGCCCACCGCTCGGCCAGGGCATCCAGCCCGGCGTAGGTCAGCGCGTCCCCGGGCATCCCTCGCGCGGGGACGACGGCGAGCGCGTCCGGGGTCCTGCGGACCTGCTCCTCGAACAGCGCGGGCAGGGTGGCCGGGTCTCCGTCGCGGGCGGTGTCGTTCCACTCGACGAGAATCCGGTGCCGCTCCTCCGCGTCGGTCAACTCCAGCGCGCTGACCGGGAGTTCGGGGTTCAGGGTGGTGAACTGGTCGAAGAGGCCCAGGATGCGGGTGAGGTGGGCGCGCACGGAGGCGTCGTCGTAGCGGCCTCCGTGTGCTTCGAGGACGACTTCGAGACCGCGGACGGCTTCTCCCTCGCCGGCGCCGGTGTCGATGACGTAGAGGGCGATGTCGTCGACGGGTCCGTAGGCGAGGTAGCGGCAGGTGACGGGGGCGCCGCCGAAGTCGGGGTCGGCGCGGCCGAAGACGTTGGCGACGAGGCCGAAGAGGGGGGCGGAGCCGTCGACGCCGCCGAGTTCGCGGGCGAGTTCCTCGGAGCGGTAGCGGTGGTGCGGGAGGGCGCCGCGGATGGCGGTGGCGCACTGGCCGACGAGTTCGGCGAGCGTCATGCCGGGGTGGACGGCGAGGCGGACGGGCAGGAGGTTGACGGTGAGTCCGGGCGCGTTCGCGGCCGGGCTGCCGGGGCGCCTGCGGGCGGGGCAGGGGATGCCGACGACGAGGTCTTCCTGGCCGGTCATGCCGTGCAGGTAGGCGGCGCTCGCGGCGACGGTGAGGCGGGCGAGGCTGGTGCCGTAGCGCTCCAGGGTGGCGCGGACGGCGGCTTCGCGGTTCGGGGCGAGGCGGTGGGTGTGGCGGATGACGGAGCGCTTCTCCAGCGGCCGGTGGCGGTTGCCGAGGCCCGCGTTCTCGGGGCGGTCGCGCAGCACGTCGAGCCAGTAGGCGTGGTCCTTCTCGAAGTCCTCGGAGGCACGGTAGGCCTCGTCCTCGGCGAGGAGGGCCTCGGTGGAGGCGAGGGGGGTGCCGGTGTCGGGTTCGCCGCGCAGGAGGGCGTTGTACAGGCCGGCTATACGGGCCGTCACCATCTGCTCCGACTGGCCGTCGAGGAGGATGTGGTGGCCGCGCCGGTACCAGACGTAATGGGCGTCGTGGACCTTGAAGAGGACCTCGGTGAAGAGGGGTCCGGCGGC
This sequence comes from Streptomyces sp. AMJ-169, assembly GCF_055597585.1. NCBI lineage: Bacteria > Bacillati > Actinomycetota > Actinomycetes > Kitasatosporales > Streptomycetaceae > Streptomyces > Streptomyces sp. AMJ-169. Next base: position 41,041 of record NZ_JBVLTJ010000008.1, on the reverse strand, counting down.
GAGGTCGAGGGGCTGTTCGGCGTCGCCGCGCATCCAGTCCTCGGCGGCTTCGCGCGGGTCGGGTGCGGCGCTGACGTCGAGGAAGCGGGGCGCCCAGTCGGGGTCGGGGTCGACGAGCTGGCGGGGGCGGCCGTTCTCGGCGGGGAACCGGGCGTGATACAGGGGGACTTCGGCGATGCCCCGGCGTACCGCCTCGGTGAAGTGGCCGACGTCCACGGGGCCGTGGATCTCGAAAGAGAGGGCGCCGTTGTAGGCGGCGCTCTGCGGGTCGAGTTGCTGGGCGTTCCAGAGGGCGACCTGCCCGGGCAGCAGATTCCAGTTCGCTTCGTGGCGCTTCGGCATATGCGGTTCCCTCTGTCGAGTCGGTTCCCTGCGGAAGGGCCGGAGAGGGTGTCGGTCCGCCTTGCCAGTGGCCGGGTCCCGCGACACACGGCCCGTTCCCCCGTCAGGAGATCACGCGGCGGGCGGTATCGCGCAGACCACGGTGAACCTAGGACCCCACGTCCTAGGTTCACCGGCACCGAGACATAGGGGCCGCGGCCGGTCGATAATCAACGAGGGGTCATGTGGAGGCGTTCACCACGACCAAGGTCATCGGAGAGAAGTCGGAGACGAAATAGACCTCACCCGCCACCTCGACATTCTGGCCGTACGGGTCGGCCACTTTGAAGGAATACCGGCCGCCTTGCCAGATCGGATACTCGTCCCATATCCTGCGGAATTCGGGGCACACTTCCTGGAGACTCCTGAGGAGTGAATCCGATTTCGCGTCCCGGCCGGATATCCTGATGTTGCGCCGCAGCAGCGCGACGATCTGCCGGGCGGAGTGTTCCCAGTCCGCCGCGGAATCGAACCGCTGCTTCATCGAGAAGATGGCGTGCGCCGTGTTGATCCGCGCGTCCGGGAGCTCGGTTATCTCGGTCACGAGCTCCTTGAAGCGGTCGTTCATCTCGACCACGTCCAGGCGGGCGTCGAAGGTGGCGGCCGGCATCTCCATCCGGGCCACGGTGAGCGGGGTGTCCGCATAGACCGGGCTCGTGCCGTCCGAGGGCTGGGTGACCGGTGAGAAAGCGAGCTGCGCCAGATACCTGGACTCCTCCGGCGTGAGTTTCAGCGCCCGGGCCACGGAGTTCAGGATCTCCATGGACACATTGATGCGGCGCCCCTGTTCCAGCCGGCTGTAATAATCCGCGCTGATGTTCGCGAGCCGGGCAACTTCCTCCCGGCGCAGCCCGCAGACCCGGCGGCGCGCGGAACCCGGATCGAGGCCCACGTCCCCGGGGGTGAGCCGGGCCCGGCGGGCCCGCAGAAAGTCACCGAGTTCTTCGTTGTTCTCCATCGCTCTCCTAGCGGCGGGCCAGCCCGCGGTCTCCTGCGGCCGGTTCAGCCATTGGCCGGTTTATGCCAATCGGTGCCGAGATCCGGACAGCAGGGAGAAAAACCGTCAGGAAGGCCAGTGGGGGGAAACAGGGGATTGACAAGGACGGATTGACAAGGACGGACCGAAAAGGCGCGGAGCACAGCTAGGCGAAGTCGTGGTCGGGGGTTTCCGCGCCTCTGGTCCGAAGAGTAACGAAGACTTCAAACGTTTTCCTAGAGTGTTCGGCTCGCTTTGGGAAAGGTCACTGTGCGGCGTCCGCGATGCCGGAGCGGGGCGCCGGGGGCCCGGGTTGGTAGCGTCGGCACCCATCGCGCACCGCGCGCCGTACGCCGAACCGAGAGAGAGCAGCCGTGCCCGTCCTCCCCCTCCGCAAGGCCGTGATCCCCGCCGCCGGGCTCGGCTCGCGGCTGCTCCCCCTGACCAAGGCGATCCCGAAAGAGATGCTGCCGGTCGCGGGCCGCCCTGTCATCGAACACACCGTCAGGGAACTTGCGGCTTCCGGCATCACCGACATCACGGTCGTGGTTTCCGCCGGCAAGTCCCTGATCCAGGACCACTTCCGCCCCGACCCCGCGCTGGCCGCCCGGCTGCGCGCGGCCGGGAAGGACGCCCAGGCCGACGCGGTGGAGGAGGTCGCCGAACTGGGCCGCCGGATCACCTACCTCTACCAGGACGGCCCCTACGGCACCGGCACGGCCGTACTCAACGGCGCCCGGGACACCGACGAGCCGGTCCTGGTCCTGTGGCCGGACGACGTGTTCACCGCCGAGGTCCCGCGCGCCCGCCAGCTGGTGGAGGCGTACGGGCGGACCGGCTGCCCGGTGGTCGCCCTGCTGCCGATGGCCCCGGAAGAGGCCTGCGCCTACGGGGTGCCGGTCGTCAAGGAGGACCTCGGCGGCGGCCGGCTGCGCATCACCGGCCTGGTCGAGAAGCCGGAGCCGGCCGCCGCCCCGTCGGCGTACGCGGCGATCGGCGGGTCCGTCATCACGCCCGGGGTCCTCGACGAGGTACGGGAGCTGACCCGGCGCTGGTACGGGCACCGCACCGGCGAGATCTTCCTGACCGACGCCATCAACGCGTACGCGGCCACCCGCCCGCTCTACGGCCAGGTGGTCGAGGGCCGCTGGTACGACACCGGCAACCCCGCCGGCTATCTCACCGCCCAGACCGCCCTCGCCCTCGCGGACCCGGAGCAGGGGGCGATCGTGCGGCGGACGGTCACTGAGGCGGCGGGAGTTGAGCGGCCGTGACGGTCAAGTCGGCGCGCCCCCGGGTCGATTCGACGAGGTCGGCGTTGCGCTGATCCGTCCCCAGCGCCCAATTGACCGCCGCCTCATGGGACTTGCCGAACTGTTCATGGCGGGCGATCAGCCGGGCGACGCGGTCCTTCTCCTCGGGGGCGCAGAACCAGACCTCGTCCAGTTCACGGCGGACCCGGGGCCAGGGGGCGGTGTCGAGGAGGAGGTAATTGCCTTCCGTGACGATCAGTCGGGCTTCGGGGAAGACGGGGAGCGCGCCGGCGAGGGGCTGTTCGAGGCCGCGCTCGAAGCCGGGGGCATAGACGATGCCGTCCTCGCCGGAGCGCAGCCGGTGCAGGAGGGCCGCGTAGCCGGCCGCGTCGAAGGTGTCCGGGGCGCCTTTGCGGTCGCGGCGGCCGAGCCGGTCGAGTTCGGCGTCGGCGAGGTGGAAGCCGTCCATCGGGACGTGCGCGGCGCTCTCCCCGAGGTCGCGGACCAGCCGTTCGGCGAGGGTCGTCTTGCCCGCGCCGGGGCTGCCGGTGATCCCGAGGACGGCCCGGCGTCCTGGGCGGACCAGGGCGGCGGCCCGGTGCAGGAGGTCGTCGTACGTCATGGGCTCCCCGTCGTCGGGCCGGTGGGCGTAGGCGGGCTGGGCCTCGGGCCGTAGGGCAGCCTACTGGGCGAGGAGGGCCGTCTGTTCCCCCAGGAAGCGGGCCAGTTCGCCGGGGGCCGAGTAGAACGGGGAGTGGTCGCAGTCGAGTTCGAGCCGGGTGACGGCGTGCGCGGCGCACTCCCGTTGCGCTTCGGGGCGTACGGTCCGGTCGCGGGCGCACACGACGTAGGCGCTGGGGACCGCGAGCCAGGCCGGGTCGGTGAGGGGTTCGTCCGGTACGCGGCTGCGCATCGGGCGCCAGTGGGCCGCCGCGTGCTCGGCGTGCGGCTGCGGTGTGCCGGAGTACAGCGCTTCCCTGGCGGCGGGCAGCAGGGTCGCCGTACCGTCGTCCGCCTGGTGGACGGCCGCGGGGAAGGCGGGGTCGTTCCAGCGGGGGGTCAGCTGTGCCGGGGACTCGCCGGGGCGGGGCATGCGGGCCGCGATGTACACCAGCCGGTCGGCGGCGTGCCCGCCCGCCGAGACCGGGAGCCCGCCGTAGCTGTGCGCGACCAGCAGCACAGGACCGTGCCAGGCCGCTGCGCGGACGGCTGTACGGACGGCGGCGGTGTCGTCCGCGAAGGAGGTGAGGGGGAGGTCCACGGCGTGGGTGCGGGTGTCCGGGAGCCGGTTCCTGACCTCGTCCCAGCACCAGGCGCCGTGGTGGGCGCCGTGCACGAACAGGATGCCGGGGGGCGGGCTCACCGGGGGTTCCAGGGGTCGGGGGCGACGGGGCGGTTGTTGAGGTCGACGGAGAGGAAGATGTCGTTCGCGACCGGGTTGCGCATCTCCTCGGCGAGCTGGCCGATCAGCCCGGCGGTGCGGGCCAGCAGGGCGAAGCCGCGCAGCAGCGGGATCGGCAGACCGAGGTCGGCGAGGGCGGCTCCGCAGACTCCGGCGCCGTTCAACGGGAGGGTTCTGCCGAGGACTTGGGGGTGGGTGCGGCCGATCGCGGCGAACAGGGCGAGGTGCGGGCCGAACTGTCCTTCCTCCTCGGCGATCTGGATCAGGCGCGGGGTGCGGGGGTCGCCGCCCTTGTGCACGTGGTGGCCGAGGCCGGGCACGAGACGTCCGGCGGCCTTCTGCGCGCGTACGGTGGCCAGGGCCAGCTCGTCCCACTCCGCGTCGGTCCCCGGGAGCGGGCCTTGGTGGTGTGCCAGAACCTCGTGCAGGAAGGTCCCGGTGTCCTCGGTGACGCCGAGGAAGCGCGAGCCGCCGCCCAACAGGCCTGCGGCGAGGGCGCCTTGGACCGAGTCGGGGGCGGAGAGGTAGGTGAGGCGGGTGACGATCGCGGTGGGGGTGAAGCCGTGGTCGGCGAGGGCGGCGAGGACGGCTTCGAAGACGCGGACCTGGCCGGGGGTGGGGCGGCGCTGGGTGGCGAGGCGGTAGGCGAGTTCACCGAAGCCGACGGTGCCCATGATGTCGGCGGCGAGGTCGTCGCCGAGGAGGGTGATGGTGGTGGGGGTGGAGGCGCCTAGGGCGGTGGGGTAGGCGGGGGTGGAGGCGGTGGGGTGGCCGGGGGTCGGCTGCACCGAGGGCTCGCTGGCCATATCGTCCGACTTCATCCCGGGCTGCTGCTCAGTCACGGTCGCCCTCCCCCGTCTCCAGCCACTTCCTCAACTCCGGCCCGTGCTCGTCCAGTTCCGGCGGCGGCAGCTCGTATCTCGCCGGTGTCGCCGAGAAGCCGATCGGATGGCGGGCCATGGGCACCGCCCGCTCCCCCTCCCCCACCTCGACGACCGGGTCGAGCCCGAACCGTTCGGCCATCGCGAAGCCCCCGTCGATGGTGTTGATCGGCGCGGCCGGGACCCCGGCGGCCACCAGCGCCTCGAACCAGTCGGCGGCGCCGCGCGTGGCGAGCCGTTCCACGAGCAGGGGGCGCAGTTCCTCGCGGCGGGCGGTGCGGTCCTGGTTGCGGGCGAAGCGGGGGTCGTCGGCGGTCTCCGGGATGCCGAGGACCTCGCACAGGCGCCGGAACTGGCCGTCGTTGGCGGCGGCGACGATGAGGTCGCGGTCGGCGGTGGGGAACGGCTCGTAGGGGAAGACGCTGGGGTGGGCGTTGCCCATCCGGTAGGGGACGGTGCCGCCGGCGACGTACGCGGAGCTGTGGTTGACCAGGCCCGACAGGGCCGAGGAGAGGAGGTTGACCTCGACGTGCTGGCCCTGGCCGGTGCGGTCGCGGTGGCGCAGGGCGGCGAGGATGCCGATGACCGCGTGGTTGCCCGCCATCACGTCGAAGACGGAGATCCCGGCGCGGAAGGGCTCGCCCTCGGGGTCGCCGGTGAGGCTCATGAGCCCGGAGATCGCCTGGACCATCAGGTCGTAGCCGGGGACGTGGGAGCCCGCGCCGGGGCCGAAGCCGGTGATGGAGGCGTACACGACACCGGGGTTGGCGGCGGTGACGGCGGTGAAGTCGAGGCCGTACTTGGCGAGGGCGCCCGGTTTGAAGTTCTCGATCAGGACGTCGGCCCGGCGGGCGAGTTCGCGGGCCGCGCCGGCGTCCTCGGGGTCGCGCAGGTCGAGCGCGAGGGAGCGCTTGCCCCGGTTGACGCCGAGGTAGTACGTCGAGGTGGTGCCGCGCGTCGGCGGCATCCAGCCGCGCGTCTCGTCCCCGGCGGGCGCCTCGACCTTGACGACCTCGGCGCCGAGGTCGGCCAGCAGCATGGTCGCGTACGGGCCGGCCAGGACCCGGGAGAAGTCGGCGACCAGCAGCCCGGAGAGGGGGCCGCCACCCTGGGCCGACGGTGTCGCCGGCGTCTCCGGTATCTCCGGTGTCTCCATGGAACCATCCCTCCGACCGCACAGCGGACATCTGTCCGCCGACTTCGGATTGTGGCACGCGGGGACCGCCCAGGGCGAGCCCCCTTCACGTCGAGGAGCGAGCCCCCGCCACACAGCGCCGAAGCTCACCCCCCGAAGCCCCCGAAGCCCCCGAACCTCACCCCTGAACCGCCACCACCGCCCGAGGCACCCCCGACAGCCGCGCGAAATCCCCGCTGATCTCCCCCGCCGTCTGCAACAGCAGCGGCAGATGCTCCTCCCGCAGCCGCTCCACGGACGTCTCCGCCGCGTGCGCGTTCACATTGATCGCCGCGACCACCCGCCCCTCCCCGTCCCGCAGCGGCACCGCCACCGAGCGGATGCCGAGCGCCAGATCCTCGTCGGCCAGCGCCCACCCCCGCGCCCGCACCTCGCGCAGCACCCCGTCCCGCTCGTCGACTCCCGGTCTCCACAAGGGAGTCAGCCCGGACCGGGTCGGCTCGGCGAGCGCCCGTTCCAGCCGCTCCGGCTCCAGCGCGGCCAGCAGCACTTTCCCGAGCGAGGTCTGGAGCGCGGGGAAACGCGTGCCGATCTGCACGGAGAGGGTCACGATCTTCGGTACGGCGACCCGGGCGACGTACACGATGTCGGAGCCGTCGAGCTGGGCGACGGAGCAGGACTCGCGGGTGCGGGCGACCAGGCGTTCCATGTGCGGGCGGGCCACGTCCCACAGTCCGAGCGAGCCGACGTAGGCCGTGCCGAGGTCGAGGACGCGCGGGGTGAGGGCGTAGCCGCGCTCGCCGGCGCGGACGTAGCCGAGCTCTTCGAGGGTGAGGAGGATACGGCGGGCGGTGGGGCGGGCGAGGCCGGTCGCCGTCGCGACCTCGGACAGGGACATGTCCGGCCGCCCCGGGGCGAAGGCGGTGATCACCTCCAGCCCGCGGGCCAGCGCTTCGATGAAATCAGGCCCGGTGCCCGTACGCGGCATCTGCTGTGCCTCTCAGGTCGCTCGACTGGGCGTCCAGATTACGCCGCCCACGGAGGGTTGACGGCGGGGGTTTCCCGTATCAGGGTAACGAGAGTGACCGCACAGCGGACACATGTCCGCACACTTGGGACCCCCGAAGGAGAGTCGACGATGACTCAAGCCGCCCCGGCACTCCCCTCCCGTCTGCACCACAACGCCTACGTCACCCGCGACCAGGAGGCGACCCGCGCCTTCTACGAGGACCTCGTCGGCCTGCCGCTGATCGCAACCTGGAAGGAGTCCGACGAGCTGTTCGGCGCGGTCCGCACCTACTGCCACACCTTCTACGGCCTCGGCGACGGCAGCGCGCTGGCCTTCTTCCAGTTCGCCGACCCCGCCGACCAGGAGCGCTTCGGCCCCCGGATGCCGCACTCGCCGTTCCAGCACATCGCGCTGAAGGTCACCGAGGAGGTGCAGGACGCGATCGCCCAGCGCCTGGAGAAGGCGGGCTGGCGCCCGGAGGAGACGTACGTCCTGGAGCACGGCTACTGCCGTTCGCTCTACACCAGCGACCCCAACGGCCTGCTGCTGGAGTTCACCCTGGACGCGCCCGGCATCGAGGAGTCCGACGCGGAGCGCCGCCGCACGGCCCGCGCGGAGCTGGCGTCCTGGCTGGAGGGGGAGCACACCAGCAACAACATCTACCGCTGAGGAGCCAGTGGTCGACGGCTGTTGGATTCCGTCTCAAAACTTGCGCACCAATTCCCCACACCTTCTCTACAGGCTGGGCCCGATGGTCTAGATTGACCGTGCTTCAGGCGTTCGGACCCGAGGCGACCGGTAATGGTCCGTGGGTCCGCCATCAGGTAAAGCCGGGGTGGGGGCCCCGACGGGAGGGGACGGTACGGGAGGCGGGGGCCTCCCGGGGGGGGGGGGGGAGCACAGTGCGAGGCGAACGACAGCGTCGAACCACTGGGAACCTGGGGGGGTTCTGTGCGGCAAGGGGGATTGGTCAGCCCGTTTCCGCCGGCGCGCAGGCGTCCGGCGGGCGGGGACATCGGACAGCCCGCGCTCGACTGGGAACACCGGTACCGCCGTACCGTCATCACCAGCGACACCGTGGCCACCGCCTGTGTGGTGGCGTCGATCGGGAATCTCTTCGGAGCCCGGGACGCGGCCAACTGGCATGAGAAATGGGGGATATTGGCGTTCGGCACCGAGTTACTGGTGCTGGGCTCGCTCGCGGTCAGCCGGTCGTGGACGCCGGCCGTGCTCGGGCAGGGGGCGGAGGAGTTCCGCCGGCTCGGCCGCTCGGTGTTCATGGCGACCGTCGTCCTCGCGCTCGGCGGGATAGCGCTCGCCTCCCGCAACATCAAGCTGTGGATCTTCGTGGCGATCCCGGCGATCCTGCTCACCACCATGACCGCCCGGTACGTGCTGCGGCTGTGGCTGCACAAACAGCGCAAGCAGGGCCGGTGTTTAAGACCAGTGCTCGCCGCCGGGTCCCCGGCCACCATGCGTGATCTCATCGGCCGCACCCGTAAGTTCCCGCATCTGGGCTGGCGGGTGGAGGCGGTGTGCACGACCGACGGGCCCGTGCTCAGCGGTGACCATCTGGACGGGGTGCCAGTCGTCGGCCGGCTCACGGACGTCGCGGGCCATGTGCACCAGGGCGGCTACCGGGTCGTCGCGGTCACCTCGGACCCGCACTGGTCGCCGGACCGGCTCCAGAAGCTGGCCTGGAACCTGGAGGGCAGCGACGCGGAGATGGTCGTGGCGCCCGTGCTGATGGAGGTCGCCGGGCCCCGGCTGCACATCGACGCGGTGCTCGGCATCCCGCTGCTGCGGGTCAGCATGCCGACGTTCACCGGGGGCCGGCGCGCGGTCAAGGGCATCGTCGACAGGGCCGGCGCGGCGCTCCTGCTGGTGCTGTTCGCGCCGCTGATGGCGGTGGTCGCGCTGCTCGTGCTGACGGACAGCCGGGGCGGCGCCTTCTACCGCCAGCGCCGGGTCGGCAAGGACGGCCGCGAGTTCACGATCTGGAAGTTCCGCACCATGGTCGCCGGGGCGCACGGCGCGCGGGCACAGCTGGCCGCGCTCGACGAGGGCGCGGGGCTGCTGTTCAAGGTGCGCCGCGATCCCCGGGTGACCCGGGTGGGCGCGGTCCTGCGCCGGTACTCCGTCGACGAGCTGCCCCAGCTCTTCAACGTGCTCACCGGTTCGATGTCGCTGGTCGGTCCGCGCCCGCCGCTGCCGGAGGAGTCGGCCGCGTACGGCCCGGACATCCGGCGCCGGCTGCTGGTCAAGCCGGGGCTCACCGGCCTGTGGCAGATCAGCGGGCGCAGCGACCTGTCCTGGGAGGAGGCGGTCCGGCTGGATCTGCGGTACGTGGAGGACTGGTCGCTCGCCCTGGACACGGTGATCTTGTGGAAGACGCTGCGTGCGGTGCTGCACGGACAGGGGGCCTACTGATGCGCGGCAACTTCGGGGGGAGGAGCGGGAGATGAGAGTCAGCGTTTTCGGGCTCGGGTACGTGGGCTGTGTGTCGGCCGCATGCCTGGCCGGGATGGGGCACGACGTCGTCGGCGTCGACGTGAACCCGGTGAAGGTCGATCTGGTGAACGGCGGCCGGGCCCCGGTCGTGGAGGAGCGGATCGGCGAGCTGGTCGCCGAGGGCGTGCGCTCGGGGGCGTTGCGCGCCACCGGCGACGTCCGCGAGGCGATCGGGGCGAGCGAGGTGTCGCTGGTCTGCGTGGGCACCCCGTCGGAGCCCAACGGCAGCCTGTGCACCGCCTACTTGGAGCGGGTCACCGAGGAGATCGGGGCGGCGCTCGCCGAGCGGGGCGGGCGGCACACCGTCGTCTTCCGCTCGACGATGCTGCCGGGCACCTGTCTGAACCTGCTGGTGCCGATCCTGGAGAAACACGCCGGGACCGGGGTGGAGATCAAGGTCGCGGTCAACCCGGAGTTCCTGCGCGAGGGCACCAGCGTGCGGGACTTCTTCGACCCGCCGAAGACGGTCATCGGCGAACTCGACCCGGCGGGCGGCGACGTGGTGGCGGCGCTGTACGAGGGGCTGCCCGGCGAGGTGTTCCGGGTGCCGGTGCCGACGGCCGAGGCGGTCAAGTACGCCGACAACGCCTTCCACGGGCTGAAGATCGGCTTCGCGAACGAGCTGGGCGCGGTATACCGGGCCCTCGGCGTCGACTCGCACCAGGTGATGGACGTCTTCCTCGCCGACCGCAAGCTCAACATCAGCCCCGCCTACTTACGTCCCGGCTTCGCGTTCGGCGGCTCCTGCCTGCCCAAGGACCTGCGCAGCCTGGTGCACGCCGCGCACCGCGCCGACGTCTCCGTCCCCATCCTCGCCCACGTCCTGCCCTCCAACTCCGACCACCTCCAGCGGGCGGTGGAGCTGGTCGAGCGGACGGGGAAGCGGCGGGCCGGGCTGTTCGGGCTGTCCTTCAAGCCCGGCACCGACGACCTGCGCGAGAGCCCCCTCGTCGAACTGGCGGAACGGCTCTTCGGCAAGGGCTACGACCTGAAGATCTACGACGCGAACGTCAGCCTGTCCCGGCTGCTGGGCGCGAACCGCGAGTACATCGAGAACCGGCTGCCGCATCTCGCGCAGCTCCTGGCGGACTCCGTGGCCGAGGTCCTGGAGCACGCCGACGTGATCCTGGTCGGCACCCGGGACCCGGACGTCCTCGCGGCGCTCCCGCACGGCGGCGAACCGGTGATCGTCGACCTCGTCCGCCTCCCCGACGCCGAGACGCGCCGGGCCGAACCGGGGTACGTGGGCCTTGCCTGGTGACATCAAGCGCGCGCTGATCCTCGTGGAGAACCTGTCGGTGCCCTTCGACCGGCGGGTGTGGCAGGAGTGCACGACCCTGCGCGACGCGGGCTGGGAGGTGCACGTCATCTGCCCCCGAGGGACCAAGCGGGACACGGAGGCGGAGACCGTGCTGGACGGGGTGCGCCTCCACCGCTACCCGCTGCGCGCGGCGACCGGGGGCCCGGCCGGCTATCTGCGGGAGTACGGGAGCGCGCTGTGGCACACGTTCCGGCTGGCCCGCAAGGTGGGGCCGGTCGATGTCGTGCACGCCTGCAACCCGCCCGACCTGCTGTTCCTGCCCGCGCTGTGGCTGAAGCGGCGCGGCGCGCGGTTCGTGTTCGACCAGCACGACCTGGTGCCGGAGCTGTATCTGTCGCGGTTCGGGCGCGGCAAGGACCTCCTGTACCGGGGGGTGTGCGCGCTGGAGCGGCTGACCTATAGGGCCGCCGATGTCGTGCTCGCCACGAACGAGAGCTACCGGGAGGTCGCGGTGCGCCGGGGCGGCCGGAGTCCGGCGGACGTGTTCGTGGTGCGCAGCGCGCCCGACACCGGCCGCTTCCATCCCGTCCCGGCGGAGCCGGAGTTGAAGCGCGGCAAGCCTCATCTGCTGTGCTATCTCGGGGTGATGGGCCCGCAGGACGGCGTCGACTACGCGCTGCGGGCGCTGGCGAGACTCCGTGACGAGGTCGGGCGCGACGACTGGCACGCGGTGTTCGTGGGCGGCGGTGACACCTTCGACGCGATGGTCGAGCTGTCGCAGCGGCTCGGGCTCAGCGACCAGGTGGAGTTCACCGGCCGGGTCCCGGACGCCGACCTCGCCCGCTACCTGTCCACGGCGGACGTGTGCCTGTCCCCCGACCCGCGCAACCCGCTCAACGACGTCTCCACCATGAACAAGGTCCTGGAGTACATGGTGATGGGCCGCCCGATCGTCTCCTTCGACCTGAAGGAGGCGCGGGTCTCCGCAGGTGAGGCGGCCCTGTACGCCGCCGCGAACGACGAGAGCGAGTTCGCCGGACTGATCGCGCTGCTGCTCGACGACCCCGACCGGCGGGCCCGGATGGGCAAGCTCGGCCAGGAGCGGGTCGGCGGACCGCTGTCCTGGACGAACTCGCAGGCCGCGCTGCTCGCCGCCTACGCCGCCGCCCGCCGCGACCGTGCACCGGGGCGGAGGCCGCGCCATTGAACGACGAGACCATACGCCTGGTCACGGTCGGACGGATCGTCCGTCGCCGCCGGCGGCTGCTCGCCCTCCTGACCGTGCTCGGCGCGCTCGCCGGCTACGGGCTGTCGCTGCTGTTCCCGCCGCAGTACACGGCGTCGGCGCAGGTCCTGCTGCCGGGGGCGTGGGAGCAGCGGGAGCTGCTGACGCAGACGGAGATCGCGACCAGCTCGGTGGTGCTCGACCGCGCGGCCGACGCCCTCAAGTGGGAGGGCGTCGGCGGCAGGCAGTTGCAGACCCAGGTGAGCGCGACGGCCGCCGACGGGAACATCGTCAAGATCTCCGGGACGGCCGGGTCGCCGCAGCGGGCGCAGCGGCTCGCCGACCAGGTGGCCCGGCAGTTCACCGCCTTCGCCGCGCGGCTCGCGGGCGACAGCGGCGACCCTGGGGCGACGGCGGGCCCCGAGGAGCTGCGGCAGCTGATCGTGCGGACGGGCCGGCGCATCACCGAGCTGGCCGACGCCACCGGGCCCGGGCAGAGCGTGGAGAGCGTGCAGACCCGCACCGAGCTGGCGAAGCTGCGCACCGCGCTCCAGGAGGCCGTCAACAAGCTGGACGAGACCGGACCGACCGCCGGCAAGGCGGCCATGGTCGTCATGGGCCCGGCGCCCCGCCCGTCCGGCCAGGCCCCGCCGACCAGGGTTCAGCTCATCGCGGGCGGCGCCTTGTCGTTCTTCCTGCTCGCCGTCGTCGGCCACCTCACGGCCGCCCGGGTGAGCCGCCGGCTGCGCGGCGAGACGGAGATCGCCGCCGCGCTGGGCACGGTGGCGCTGGGCACGCTCGACGTGCCCGCCGGCAAGACCGTACGCCGTCCGGGCGGCCGGCTGCGCCGGCTGGTGGGGGCCGACATCCGCTGGGACGTGCCCGTCCTGGAAGCCGCCGACGAGACGGCCCGGCAGATCCGTTACCGCCGGGTGCGCGCCCGCCTCCGGCATCATCACCGGCTGCTGGTCGTCGTCCCGGCCGGTGACGTCCTCGCCCGCCGGGCCGCCGAGGAGCTGGCCGCCGAGGGGGATCCGCAGCTGCGTCCCGCGGAGGTCGAGCTGGCGCGTCCGACGGTCCCGGACGCCGCCGGCGAGTCCGGCGCCCTGGTCGTCCTCACCCCGGGCGAGTGGACGGCCCCCGAACTCACCGCCCTCGCCGAGGCCTGCGCCGACGCCGGCCACACCCTCGCCGGCGTCGTCCTCACCGCCCCCTCCACCGCCCGCCCGTCCCCGTCCCGCCCCCGGGAGACCGCCTCGGTGGGAGGTTCCGGGTGACGACGAGTACGACACCCCAGTCGTCGCCGCTGCTCGACCTCCAGTCGCTGGTGGTCGCGGTGCGCAGGCGGCGGCGCCTGTGGTGTGCCACGGCGGCGCTGGGGCTGTGCGCGGGCGCGGGGGTGGCCGTCCTGATACCGCCGCCCCCGACGGCGGTGACCAAAGTGCTGGTCGCGCACCAGCAGGACCAGCCGAACGACCCCGGGACCCTGATCCGCACCGACGTCGCGCTGCTCCAGACCACGCGGATCGCCGAACAGGCCCTGAAGTCCCTCAAGTCCCGTGTGAAACCTGAGGACTTCATGCGGGACTACACGGGCGCCGGGCTGACCAACAACCTGCTCCAGATCACCGTGACCGGCGCCGACGACGCCCAGGCGACGGCCCGCGCGCAGGCCCTCGCCGAGGCGTTCGTCGCCGACCACGTGAAGCGCATCCAGGACGCGGCGGACGCCGAGGCCAAGGCGCTGCTCGCCCAGCAGGCCCGGATGCGGGACGAACTCACCCAGGTCAACCGGCAGATCGAGGCCGGCTCCGCGCAAGGCGGCCCGAAAGCGGCCGACTTGGAGTCGCTCTACGCCCGCCGGGCCGATCTCACCGCGCGCGTCACCGACTTCGGCCAGCGCGCGGCGGAGGCCGGCGTCGGCACGCCCCAGCTGATCGCCGGCACCCAGATCGTCGACGCCCCGAGCCCGGTGCGCCGCTCCCTGGCCAAGGCGGCCGTCACCGACGCCGGGATCGGGGCCGTCCTCGGTCTGGTCCTGGGGCTCGCGCTGGCGGCGGTCACCGTGGTCGTCGCCGACCGGCCCGTGCTGCGCCGGGAGATCGCCGCGCACCTCGGCGCCTCGGTCACGGCGGAGCTGCCCCGGCGCGCGCCCCGGCTGTGGCGGCGGCGCCGGGCCAGGGCGGCGCGCGAGCGGCTCACCGCGTCGCTGGCCCGCACCGCGCGCGGGGCGGGCGGTCCGGTGTCGCTGCTGGAGCTGGGCTGCGCGCGCGGTGCGAGCGCGATCGCGCTGGACCTCGCCGGGGCGCTGGCGGCGGACGGCCCGGTGACCGTCGTCGACGCGCTGCCCGGACAGCGGCTCGCGCGGCGGCGGCCCGACATCACCGTGACCGTGTCGGCGGGGCAGCATCAGCTGGGCGTCGGCTCGCTGGCGCCCGGCACCGCGTGGGGCGACCTCAGACAGCTCGGCGCGCGGGCCGTGCTGGTCGTGCGGGCCGGGCACGGCAGCGCCGCCTGGCTGCACACCGTGGCGCGGCACCTCGCCGAGGAGCGGATCGAGGTGGCCGGGGTGGTCCTGATCGACCCCGATCCGCGCGACCGGACCGACGGCACGCTGTGGGACCCGCGTGAGCTCGGCGAACGGCCCGTCCGGCACAACGGGGCCGGCCGGCCGCCGCTGTGGGCGGCGCGGGTACCGGACAGCGACCAGGAGGCTCGGTAGCACATGTGCGGCATCGCAGGCACGTACCTATGGCCGGACGGGAAGGCCGTGACGGACCGGCTCACCGGTGTCCTCGCCCACCGCGGTCCGGACGGGTCGGGCCGCTACGGCCACCCCGCCGGGGCCGGCGAGGTGCAGCTCGGGCACCGCAGGCTGGCCATCGTCGACCTGTCGGAGACCGGCGCCCAGCCGATGGTCTCCGGCGGGCTCGCCCTCACCTACAACGGCGAGCTGTACAACGCCCCCGAGCTGCGGGCCGAGCTGGCGGCGGCCGGGGCGCGCTTTCGGGGGACGTCGGACACGGAGGTGCTGCTGGAGGCGTGGCGGCGCTGGGGCACGGACTG
The DNA here is from genome assembly GCF_055597585.1 of Streptomyces sp. AMJ-169. Classification (NCBI taxonomy): domain Bacteria; kingdom Bacillati; phylum Actinomycetota; class Actinomycetes; order Kitasatosporales; family Streptomycetaceae; genus Streptomyces; species Streptomyces sp. AMJ-169. Next base: position 25,941 of record NZ_JBVLTJ010000008.1, on the reverse strand, counting down.
TCTGCCCCGGCTGCGCGGCATGTTCGCGTTCGGGATCTTCGACGAGCGCACCGGTGAACTGGTGCTCGCCCGCGACCAGTTGGGCGTCAAGCCGCTGTTCTTCCTCCAGCGCGGCGGGGGCGTGGTGTTCGCGTCCGAGCTGAAGGCGCTGGCCGCGGTGGGTTCCCTGGAGGTGGACCACGCGGCGCTGGTGGCGTCGCTGCTGTACTACTGGGTGCCGGACTCGCGGTGCGCGTACCGGGGGGCGCGGAAGCTGCCGCCGGGGAGCTGGCTGCGGCTGCGGCCGGACGGGAGCGTGCGGCGGGGCACCTACTGGAACCTCAAGGAGGTCGCCGCCGAGGCCCGGCACTGCGCGCCCCCGGACCTCGCGGCCGTCATCGAGGACTCGACCCGCCGCCACCTCCTCTCCGACGTCCCCGTCGCGACGTTCCTCTCCGGCGGCCTCGACTCCAGCTATCTGACCGCGCTGGCGGCCCGCGACCGGCCCGGGATCTCCGCCTACACGATCGGATTCCGCGCGGAGGACGCCCGGTTCGAGGCGATGCCGGACGACCTGCGCTACGCCCGGCAGGTCGCCGCCCGGTTCGGCGTCGACCTCAAAGAGATCGAGATCGCGCCGGACATCCTCGACCTGCTGCCGAGGATGACGTACCACCTGGACGAGCCCATCGGCGACCCGGCCGCGATCAACACGTTCCTCATCTGCTCGGCCGCCCGCGAGGCCGGGGTGAAGGTGATGCTCTCGGGGATGGGGGCCGACGAGCTGTTCGCCGGCTACCGCAAGCACTTCGCGAACCTCCTCGCGCTGCGCTACCAGCGCGTGCCGCGCCCGCTGCGGCGCGGTCTGTCGGGGGCGGTGGACCGGCTGCCGGTCGCGACGGCCCGCCGCGGCTACCGCTCGGTGCGCTTCGCGAAACGCTTCCTCTCCTTCGCCGACCTCCCCGAGGAGACCGCGTTCCGCCGCAGCTACACCCTCTACGACCGGGCCGAACTGCTCGGCCTGATCAGCCCGGACCTCGCCGGGACGGTCGACGACGTGCTGGGCGAGCACGCGGACGTCTACCAGGACAACGGCCTCGACGACTTCGTCAACCGCATGTGCCTGGCCGACGCCCGGATGTTCCTGCCGGGTCTCAACCTCGCGTACACCGACCGCTCCAGCATGGCCGCGTCGACCGAGGTGCGGGTGCCGTACGTGGACGTCGAGGTGGTCAAGGCGGCGTTCGCGGTGCCCGGGGACCGCAAGATCGTGGGGCGGCAGGGCAAGGCCGTCCTGAAAGAGGCTGCCTGCTCGGTGCTGCCCCGGGAGATCGTGTACCGGCCGAAGGGGTTGTTCAGCGCGCCGTTGCGGGCCTGGATGAGCCGGGATCTGGCGCCGCTGGTGCGCGAGGTGGTGCACGACGGGGTGCTGGTGCGGTCCGGGTTCCTGCGCCGGGAGGCGCTGGCGCGGCTGGTCGCGGAGGACGCGGCCGGGCAGAAGGACTACTCCAAGCACCTGTGGCACGTGCTGACCCTGGAGCACTGGTACCGCGCCGCGACCGAACCTCCGGCCGCGTGAAGACGCCCCGCGTCAAGACACACAGACCGCCTACAGAACAGGACGGCTTCGGGTGAAACAAGTGGTGCAGAACTACAAGAGCGGCGAGCTGGCGGTGCTCGACGTGCCGGTGCCGGGCTGCAAGCCGGGCGGTGTCCTGGTCCGCACCGCCTACTCGCTGATCTCCACCGGCACCGAGCTGATGAAGGTCTCCGAGGCCGGCATGTCGATGCTGGGCAAGGCCCGCTCGCGCCCCGACCAGGTCGCCAAGGTCGTCCAGAGCGTCGCGGCGAACGGTGTGCCGGCGACCTACCGCAAGGTGATGGGCAAGCTGGACTCCTATACGCCGCTGGGCTATTCGCTGTGCGGGGTGGTCGAGCAGGTCGGCGCGGGGATCGACGACGTGAAGGCGGGCGACCTCGTGGCCTGCGCCGGCAACGAGCACGCGCTGCACGCCGAGCTGAACTGGGTGCCGAAGAACCTCTACGCCCCGGTCCCCGACGGCCTCGCCGCGCGGCACGCGGCGTTCGGGACCGTCGGTTCGATCGCCCTGCAAGGGGTGCGCCGGGGTGAACCGCAGCTCGGGGACGTGGCGTTGGTGATCGGCCTCGGGCTGATCGGCCAGCTGGTGGTGCAGCTGCTGACCGCCTCGGGGGTGCGTGTCGTCGGCGCCGACCCCGACCCGGCGCGCTGCGGACTCGCCGCCCGGCTGGGCGCGGTGGCCTGCGGCGACCCGTCGTCGGCGGCCGTGGGGACGGCGGTGGCCGAGCTGACCGGCGGGCACGGTGTGGACCAGGTGTATCTGGCGGCCGGCGGGAGCAGCAACGAGCCCGTGGAGCTGGCCGCCCGGCTCGCGCGGGACCGGGGCCGGGTCGTCGACATCGGCAAGTGCCGCCTGGACCTGCCGTGGAACGCCTACTACGAGAAGGAGCTGGACGTCCGCTTCTCCCGCAGCTACGGCCCCGGGCGCTACGACCCCGAGTACGAGCTGGAGGGCCGGGACTATCCGGTCGGGTACGTCCGCTGGACCGAGCGCCGCAATCTGGCGTGTTTCCTGGATCTGCTCGCCCGGGGCCGGGTGGACGTGGAGCCGCTGGTCTCGCACATCGCCGGCTTCGACGACGCGGTCGAGACGTACCGGCGCCTGAAGGAAGGCGAGTTGAAGGCCGTCGCCGTGCTGTTCCGCTACCCCGGGCAGGCGGTGGCGCCGCAGCCCGTGACGGTGACCGTGCCCAGGGCCGGCGGCAAGAAGGCCCGGCCGGCCGGGGCTCCGGTGCGGCTCGCGTTCGTCGGTGCCGGGAACTACGCGACGTCGATGCTGTTGCCGCACCTGACCGGCCGTGAGGGTGTCGAGCTGTCGACGGTCGTCACCACCACCGCGCTGTCCGGGGCCAACGCGCGGCGCAAGTTCGGCTTCGCCGCGGCGACCACCGACCTGGACGCGGTGCTGGGCGACAGGTCCGTGGACGCGGTGTTCGTCGTCACCCGGCACAGCTCGCACGCCGAGCTGACCCGCCGGGCGCTGCTGGCCGGCAAGGCGGTGTTCGTCGAGAAGCCGCTCGCGCTCACCGAGGAGGAGCTGGCGGGGGTGCTCGCGGCGGTCGAGGAGTCCGGCAACGACCGGTTGCAGGTCGGTTTCAACCGGCGGTTCGCGCCGCTGCTGCGCGAGGCGAAGGCGCGGTTCGGCGCCCGCTCGGGCCCGGCGAGCCTGCGCTATCTGGTCAACGCGGGCCGCCTGGACCACGGCAGCTGGTACCTCCGGCAGGCTTCCGAGGGTTCGCGGTTCACGGGTGAGGGCGGGCACTTCGTCGACACGGCGAGCTGGCTGCTGGGCGCCGACCCGGTCTCGGTGCACGCGACGACGACACCGGGCGGCGACGACCTCCAGGTCGTCCTGCGCTACCCGGACGGCTCGACCGCCGCCCTCAGCTATGTCACCACCGGCCCGTCCGGGTTCCCCAAGGAGACCCTGGACCTGATCGCGGACGGCCGCGCGCTGCGGCTCGACGACTTCGTGCGCGCCTCGGTGCACGACCGCAAGCGGTGGGTGAGTTCACGGCTGCCGAAGGCCCGGGACAAGGGCCAGTCCGCCCAACTGGCCGCGTTCGTCAAGGCCGTTCGCGGCGGCGGCCCGATGCCGATACCGCTGGAGTCGCTGGCCGCGACCACGGCCGCGACCCTCGCCGTGCCGGCCGCGCTGGCGAGCGGCGCGCCGGTGACGCTGGCGGCGGCCCGATGACGATGGGCGCGGGCTGGTACCTGCGCCGGCTGTCGCGGATGGGCCCCCAGGAGGCCGGGGGCCGGGCGGCGGACGCGGTGCGCAGGCGGCGGTGGCGCTCCGCGCGGGCGGACGCCCCCGTCGTGACCGGCGCCCGCTTCACCGCCGTACTGCCCCCGGGGACGCTCGCGTCGGCGGCGCCGGACGCCGTGAAGCGGCTGCTCGCCGAGGCGGACCGGCTGATGGCGGGGCACGCCGAGTACTTCGGGGTGGTCCGCGACGACCTGACCGACCCGGACTGGTGGTACGACCCGAAGACCGGGCGCCGGGCGCCCTGGGGGTACGCCTTCGACGTGCCGTACCGCGACGAGGACACGGTCGGGGACGTCAAGCAGATCTGGGAGCTGTCGCGGCACCAGTACCTGACCGTGCTCGCCGCCGCCTACGCGGTCACCGGGGACGAGCGGTACGCGGAGCGGGTCGCGGCGCACCTGCGGTCGTGGTGGGCGGCGAACGCGCCGCTGCGCGGGGTGCACTGGACCAGCGGGATCGAGCTGGGTGTCCGGCTGCTGTCGTGGGTGTGGGTGCGCCGGCTCCTCGACGGCTGGCCGGGCGCGCCCGCCCTGTTCGAGGGCAACCCGGTGGCGCTGGGCCAGATCTGGCACCACCAGCGCTGGCTGGCCGCGTTCCCCAGCCGGGGTTCGTCGGCGAACAACCATGTGATCGCCGAGGCCGCCGGGCAGTTCGCCGCGTCCTGCGCGTTCGGCTGGTTCCCGGCGTCCGCCCGCTGGCGCGCCGACGCCCTGCGCTCCCTGGACCATCACCTGCGCGCCAACACCTTCCTGTCCGGCCTCAACCGCGAACTGGCCACGGAGTACCACGGGTTGGTCCTGGAACTCGGCCTGGCCGCCGTCGCCGAGGCGGACCTCGCGGGCGTCGAGGTCCCCGCCCCGGTCCGGCTGGTCCTGCTGCGGATGACGGACGCGCTCGCGGCCGTCGTCGACACCCGCCTGCGCCCGCCCCGCCAGGGCGACGCGGACGACGGGTACGGGCTGGTCGTCGACGGCGACGGCACCGACCGCTGGGGCTCGCTGCTGGCCACCGGGGACGCGGTGTTCGGCCGGCTCGGCTGGTGGCCGGAGGTCACCGGCACGGACGTGCGCACGCCCCTGCTGGCCGCGCTGATCAAGCCGTACGCGGCGAGGAGCCGTCCGGCGACCAGGCCGGGGCACTTCGCCGACGCGGGGCTGACGGTCCTGCGCGGCCCCGGCGGGATCTGGTGCCGGTGCGACGGCGGGCCGCACGGGTTCCTGTCCATCGCGGCGCACGCGCACGCGGACGCGCTGTCGGTGGAGGTGCGCCGCGACGGGGTCGACGTGCTCGCCGACCCGGGGACGTTCTGCTACCACGGGCAGCCGGCCTGGCGGCGCTACTTCCGCTCGACGCTCGCGCACAACACGCTCGAACTGGACGGCGCCGACCAGTCGGTGTCCGGCGGCCCGTTCCTGTGGACGCGGCACGCCCGCAGCCGGGTCCTGGAGGCGGGTCCGAACCGCTGGAGCGCCGAGCACGACGGTTACCGGCCCTTCACGCACCGGCGCCGAGTGGAGCTGGCGGGCGAGGAGTTGAGGATCGTCGACGAGGTGCGCGGGCCGCGCCGGGCCGGCGTCCGCATGGCGTTCCACCTCGGGCCCGAGGTCCGTGTCGAACTGGCCGGGAACCGGGCCGAGCTGGCCTGGGCGCAGGGGCGTTCGGCGGTGCTCGAACTGCCGGGCGGGCTCGGGTGGCGGGCGCACCGGGGGGAGAGCGATCCGCCGCTGGGGTGGTACTCCGCCGGGTTCGGGCGGAAGGTGCCCGCGACCGTGCTGGTCGGCAGCGGATTCACGGACGGGGTACGGGAGTTCACGACCGTCCTCAGGTTCCAGGGCTAGGGGGGCCGGATGAAGGCATGGGCGGCGGTCGCGTCGGCGCTCGTTCTGCTGGCGGTGGCCGGCTGCGACAGCGGTGGCGGTACGCCGGGCGCGCGGACGCAGCCGTCGTCCGGCGCGCCCGCCACGGCCGTCGCCCGGGTCTGCGACCGGCCCTCGGGCGGGCCGAAGACGGCGCCGGAAGGGGCGGTGGCCGTCGATCCGGCCGTGTCCGGCGATCTGGCGGCGAAGACGAAGGACAGCCCGCCGGGCACCACGTTCTGGCTGCGTCCGGGCACGCACACCCTCGAGGCGGACCGCTACGCCCAGGTCGTCCCGAAGGACGGGGACGTGTACGTCGGCGCGCCGGGCGCGGTGCTGGACGGGCGGAAGGTCAACCAGTACGCGTTCGGCGGGAGCGCCCGTGACGTCACCGTCCGCTCGCTGACCGTGCAGGGGTTCGTCGCGCCGCACGACGAAGGGGTCGTGAACCACGACTCCGCCGACGGATGGGTGATCGAGCACACGACGATCCAGAACAACTCCGGCGCCGGGCTGATGGCGGGCGTGCGCCAGCAGGTCCGCGCCAACTGCCTGCGCGCCAACGGCCAGTACGGCATGAACGCGTACAAGTCGGGGGCCAAGATCACGGGGCTGGTGGTCGAGGGCAACGAGATCACCGGGAACAACACCGGGGACTGGGAGCGGCGGCAGCCGGGGTGCGGCTGCACCGGGGGGATCAAGTTCTGGGCGGTGGACGGGGCCGACGTGCGCGGGAACTGGGTGCACGGCAACAAGGGCACCGGGCTGTGGGCGGACACCAACAACAACGACTTCCTCATCGAGAACAACGTGATCGAGTCCAACGACGGGGCCGCGCTGATCTACGAGACCAGCTACAACGCGGTGATCCGGGGGAACACGATCCGGCGCAACAACTGGGTGGAGGGCAGGAAGGCCGCCGAGCAGGGCGACTCCTTCCCGTTCGCGACCGTCTACATCTCCGAGTCCGGCGGCGAACCGCGCGTCAAGGCCCGCACGGACAAGCTGGAGATCTCCCGCAACACCCTGGAGGACAACTGGTCGGGCATCACCCTGTGGGAGAACGCCGACCGCTTCTGCAACAGCCCCGCCAACACCTCCTCCGGGGACTGCACGCTGCTGGTGAAGGACACCGCCCGCTGCGCCCAGCCGGGGATCGCCAAGGCGCCGCTGTACTCCGACTGCCGCTGGAAGACACAGCGCGTCGACATCCACGGCAACCGTTTCCTGCTGGACAAGTCGGTGGTCGGCTGCGCCGCGAAGTGCGACCGGATGGCGGTGCTCTCCAACTACGGGACGTACCCGGACTGGTCGCCGTACAAGGGGGAGGCGGTCGCGCAGGCGATCACCACCGGGCAGGGCAACCGGTGGTACGACAACACGTACGTCGGGCCGTGGACGTTCGTCGCGCACGACCAGGGCCGGGTGCTGGACGCCGGGCAGTGGCGGGGGGCGCCGTACCGGCAGGACGCGGGGAGCGGATTCCGGGCGGGGGGCGGGAGTTGACGCACACTCAGGCCGGCCCGGACGTGCTTACCGGGGCGGGTGAGCGGCACGCGCCCAGGCTCGTGGGCGCCGTCTGGGCCCTGCTCGTCCTCAACACCCTCGGCTCGGCGGGCGCGAAGACCATCGTCCCGCTGCCGCGCTCCCTCATCCAGATGGTCACGATGGGCTCGCTGGCCGCCGCGTTCGCGCTGGCGCTGCTGCTCAATCCGCGGCTGCGGGTGCGGACGAGCGCCTATCTGTTCCTGCTGACGCTGCTGCTGGTGGCGAGCGTGATCTCCAGCGCGCATCTGGAGTCGGGGTTCGGGGCGCTGTTCCGGTGCGCGCGGCTGGCGCTGTTCGTCGGCACGCTGTGGCTGCTGAGCCGCTGGTGGGACGGTGACATGACGTTCGTGCGGCTGCACATCCGGATGTACTTCGCGGTGCTGCTGTCGGTGGCGGCGGGCCTGCTCGTCTCGCCGGGCGCGGCGCTGCCGGATCTGTACGGGGGGCGGCTGGTCGGCGCGCTGTGGCCGCTGACGCCGCCGCAGATCGGGCAGTACGCGGCCGTCATCATCGGGCTCGCCGTGCTGCTCCTGCTCGGGGGCCGCACCGACCGCAAAAGCGCCGCGCTCGTCGTCGTGCCGTCGCTGGTCCTGCTCGCGCTGACGCACACCCGGACGGCCACGCTGGGGCTGCTCGCGGGGCTGGTGCTGGCGATCGGTTCGCTGCTGCTGACGAGCGCCGCCGCCCGGCGGTTCTTCTCGTGGGCGGTGCTGTGCGCGGGCGTGGCGGCGGTGGGGTTCGGGTCGCTGCTCCAGGCGTGGTTCCTGCGCGGGCAGAGCGAGGAGAACTTCAGCAGTCTCACCGGGCGGGCGAAGGTGTGGGACGCGCTGCTCGCGGCGCCCTGCACGCCCTTGGAGTACCTGTTCGGGGTGGGCCTGGGCGACAAGTCGTTCGGGGGGCTGCCGATCGACAACAGCTGGCTGGCCGTCTTCAACGAGCAGGGGCTGACCGGCGTGGTCCTGGTGGCGGGGTTCATGGCCGTGCTCGCCGGGGTCGCGCTGCTGCGTCCGCCGTCGCTGGCGCGGGCCTGCGCGGTGTTCCTCGTCGGGTACTGCGCGATCGCGTCGTACACGGAGGCGGGGCTCGGTGACGCCTCGCCGTATCTGCTGCATCTGACCGTGGCCGCGTCGCTGCTGGCGGCGCCCGTCGATCCGGAGGTGGGGTGAGCCGTGCGTGTCCTCGTGGTGCACAACCGGTACGGCTCCGCGCAGCCGAGCGGGGAGAACAGGGTCGTCGACCAGGAAGTGGCGCTGCTGCGCGGGGCCGGGCACGAGGTGGAGCTGTTCGAGCGGCGCAGCGACGACATCGCCGGGCGGTCCCTGCTGGGGAAGGCGGCGGTCCCGCTGCTCGTGCCGTGGAACCCGGCGGTGCGGGCGCGATTGGCGGCCCGGCTGCGGACGCTGCGCCCGGACGTGGTGCACGTCCACAACGTGTTCCCGCTGCTGTCCCCTGCGGTACTCGCGGCGTGCGCCGACGCGGACGTGCCCGCCGTCGCGACGCTGCACAACTACACGCAGGTCTGCCCGCCGGGCACGCTCCAGCGGGCGGGCCGGCCGTGCACGGAGTGTGTGGGGGCGTCGCCGCTGCCGGCCGTGCGGCACGGCTGCTACCGGGGTTCCCGGCTGGCCACGGTGCCGCTCGCGGTGAGCCTGTCGGTGAACCGGCGGCGGTGGTGGTCGGGGGTGGAGCGGTTCTTCTGCATCTCCGCCGCGCAGCGCGACGTCCTCGTACGGGCCGGGCTGCCGGCCGAACGCCTCGGTGTGAAGCACAACTTCGTGCCCGACCCCGTCGAGCGCCGCACGGGTCCCGGGGAGCATCTGCTGTTCCTGGGGCGGCTCGCGGAGGCCAAGGGGGTGCGGCTGCTGATGGCGGCCTGGGACCGGCTCGCGGCCGGCGGCGGGGCGGGCGTACCGCTGCTGATCGCCGGGACGGGGCCGCTGGAGGGGGAGGTGGCCGCCTGGGCGGCGGGCCGCGAGGACGTGCGATACGCCGGTCTGTACGAGCCGGAGCGGTGCCGGGCGGCGATCGCGCGGGCGGTGGCCGTGGTGGCGCCGTCGACGTGGCTGGAGGCGTTCGGGCTGGTGGTCGTCGAGGCGATGGCGGCCGGGGTGCCGGTCGTCGCCGCCGGGCACGGCGCGTTCGTCGAGCTCGTCGAGGACGGGGTGACCGGGCTGCTGCACGAGCCGGGCGACGCCGCCTCGCTGGCCTCCTGTCTGCGCCGGATCACGGCGGAGCAGGGGATGGGCCCGGCGGCCCGGCTCCGGTACGAGCGGGGCTTCAGTCCGGCTGTCGGGCTGGAGCGCCTGGTGGAGGGGTACCGGTCCGCGATCGCGGGCCGGACGAGACCGAGTGGGGGGCAAGCGAGCAGATGACACGATGCCGACTCTGCGGCTCGGAGGCGATGGCGAGCGTCGTCGACCTGGGGGCGACGCCGCCGTGCGAAAGCTTCCTCGCCGCGGACCAACTGGACCTGCCGGAACCGGCGTTCCCGCTGCACCTGCGGGTGTGCACGGAGTGCTGGCTGGCGCAGCTGCCGCCGCTGATCACACCGGAGGACACGTTCACGGACTACGCGTACTTCTCGTCCTTCTCGACGTCGTGGGTGGAGCACGCGCGCACGTTCGTCGACGAGAGCGCCGGGCGGCTGGGCCTCGGCGCGGACTCCTTCGTCGTCGAGGTCGCCAGCAACGACGGATATCTCCTCAAGCATGTGGTGGAGCGGGGGGTGCGCTGCCTGGGTGTCGAGCCGTCGGTGAACGTCGGCGCCGCCGCGCGGGAGGCCGGGGTGCCGACGCTGACCGCGTTCCTGACCCCGGAGACCGGCGCCGCCGTCCGCGCGGAACACGGCCCGGCGGACCTGGTGGTGGCCAACAACGTGTACGCGCACATCCCGGACGTCACCGGCTTCACCCAGGGCCTGCGCGCCCTGGTCGCCGACGACGGCTGGGTCTCGATCGAGGTGCAGCACCTGCTGACGCTGATCGAGGAGAACCAGTACGACACGATCTACCACGAGCACTTCCAGTACTACACGGTCGCCTCGGCGGCCAGGGCGCTGGCGAGCGGCGGACTCACTTTGGTGGACGTGGAGTTGCTGCCGACGCACGGGGGGTCGATCCGGCTGTGGGCGCGTCCTTCGGGGCAGCCCTCTTCGCGGGTGGCGGACGTCCTGGCGCGGGAGAAGGCCGCCGGGCTCCAGGAGCTGTCCGGCTACACCGAGTTCTCCGCGCGGGTCGCCAAGGTGCGCCGGGATCTGCTGCGGTTCCTGATCGAGGCGGCCGAGCGCGGGGAGACGGTCGTCGGCTACGGCGCCCCCGGCAAGGGCAACACCCTCCTCAACCACTGCGGGGTGCGGCCCGACCTGCTGCCGTACACGGTCGACCGCAACCCCTACAAGCACGGCCGGTTCACGCCGGGCGCCCGGATCCCGGTGCTGCCGCCGGAGCGGATCGCCGCGGACAAGCCGGACTACGTGCTCGTCCTGCCGTGGAACCTGCGGGCCGAGCTGACCGAGCAGCTGTCCTTCGTGCACGACTGGGGCGGCCGGCTGGTCTTCCCCATCCCGGAGCTGAGCATTGTCGAGGTCGAGCGATGAAGGTCGTACTGTTCTGCGGCGGTTACGGGATGCGGATGCGCAGCGGCGCCACCGACGACGTGCCGAAGCCGATGGCGATGGTCGGGCCCCGGCCGCTGATCTGGCACGTCATGCGGTACTACGCGCACTTCGGGCACACGGAGTTCATCCTGTGCCTGGGCTACGGGGCGCACCACATCAAGGAGTTCTTCCTCAGCTATGAGGAGACGACGTCCAACGACTTCGTCCTGCGTGACGGCAGAACGGAGTTGCTGTCGACGGACATCTCCGACTGGACGATCACGTTCGTGCAGACCGGCGTCGAATCTCCGATCGGCGAACGCCTGCGCCGGGTTCGGCCGCATCTCGACGGCGACGAGATGTTCCTCGCCAACTACGCCGACGTCCTCACCGACGCCCCCCTGCCGGAGATGATCGACAAGTTCGCGGGCCGGGACGCGGGCGCGTCGATGATGGTGGTCCCGCCCCAGTCGTCGTTCCACTGCGTGGACTTGGGGGACGACGGCCTCGTCGGCGGGATCACGGCGGTGAGCGAGCTGCCGCTGTGGGAGAACGGCGGCTACTTCGTGCTGCGGCAGGAGATCTTCGACCACATACCGGAGAACGGCGACCTGGTGGCCGACGGCTGCGCCGAACTCGCCAAGCGGGGGCGGCTGGTGGCGCATCAGCACCGGGGGTTCTGGAAGCCGACGGACACGGTGAAGGAGCGGGCCGCGCTCGACGACGCCTACGCCAGGGGCGAGCGCCCGTGGGCCCTGTGGGAGCGGGCGTGATCCGGCTCGGCGCGGGGCGCCTTGACTCGGTCGTCGCGGTGGGCGCGCACTGCGACGACATCGCCATCGGCGCGGGCGGCACGCTGCTCGCGCTGTGCGGGGCGCGGCCGGGGATCCGCGTGGACGCGCTGGTCCTGTGCGGCGGCGGCACCGACCGCGAGCAGGAGGAGCGGGCCGCGCTCGCCGCCTTCTGCCCGGGCGCCGACCTGCGCCTGACCGTGCGCAAACTGCCGGACGGCCGGGTGCCCGCGCACTGGGACGAGGCGAAGGCCGCCGTCGAGGAACTGCGCACGCGGACCGAGCCCGACCTGGTGCTGGCCCCGCGCACCGACGACGCCCACCAGGACCACCGGAGCCTCGCCAAGCTGATGACCACCGCGTTCCGCGACCACCTCGTGCTCGGCTACGAGATCGTCAAGTGGGACGGCGACCTCGGCCGCCCGGCGGCCTACCAGCCCCTGTCCCCCGAGACCGCCGGGCACAAGGTCCGGCTGCTCCAGGAGCACTACCCCTCGCAGCACCACCGCCCCTGGTACGACCCGGAGGCCTTCCGCGGCCTCGCCCGCATCCGGGGCATCGAATGCCACGCCCGCTACGCCGAGGCGTTCGCCGTCACCAAACTCACTCTCGACCTGGGGGACTGACCTGTGCGCGTACTGCTGACCGGCCATCAGGGCTATCTGGGCTCCGTGATGGCCCCGGTCCTCACGGCCGCCGGGCACGAGGTGTCCGGCCTCGACTCCGGCCTGTTCGCCGACTGCGTCCTGGGCCCGGCTCCCGCCGATCCGCCGGGAGTTCAGGTGGACCTGCGGGACGTCACCGCCGGGCACGTGTCCGGTTTCGACGCGGTGATCCACCTGGCCGCCCTCTCCAACGACCCCCTGGGCTCCCTCGCCCCCGACCTCACCTACGACATCAACCACCACGCCTCCGTCCGGCTGGCCCGGCTGGCCCGCGAGGCCGGGGTGAAGCGGTTCCTGTACGCGTCGACGTGCTCGGTGTACGGCGCCGCCGGCGGCGACGACCTGGTCACCGAGGACGCCCCGCTGCGCCCGGTCACCCCGTACGCGGAGTCCAAGGTCCGCGTCGAGGACGACCTGCACGCGCTCGCCGACGGCGACTTCAGCCCCGTGTACCTGCGCAACGCCACCGCGTTCGGGTACTCGCCCCGGCTGCGCGCCGACATCGTGCTGAACAACCTGGTCGGCCACGCGCTGCTGTCCGGTGAGGTGCTGGTGCTCTCCGACGGCACGCCGTGGCGTCCGCTGGTGCACGCCGCCGACATCGCGCGCGCGTTCACCGCCGCGCTGACGGCCCCTCAAGAGGCCGTGCACGACCGGGCGTTCAACATCGGCAGCGAGGTCAACAACGTCACGGTCGCCGAGATCGCCGGGCAGGTCGCGGAGGCGGTGGCCGGCTCGGAGGTGCGGATCACCGGGGAGACGGGCGCCGACCCGCGCTCGTACCGGGTGGACTTCTCGCGGTTCCGGGCGGCGGTTCCAGGGTTCGAGTGCGAGTGGACGGTGAAGCGGGGGGCGCTCGAACTCGCCGACGCCTACCGGCAGTTCGGGCTGACCCGGGGGGACTTCGAGCGGCGGTTCACACGGCTGGCGGTGCTGCGGGCGGCGGCGGAGGCGGGCGCGGTGGACGGGACGCTGCGGTGGCGCCGGTGACCGGGGAAGGGTTCGGCTCCGAGATGTACGCGCTGGTGGAGCGGCTGTACCCGCTCTGCCGGAGCATCACGGGCGACGGGGTCCGCGCCACCTTGGACATCGTCGGCGAGTACGTCCCCCTGGAGGTGCACGAGGTCCCGACGGGCACGCAGGTCCTCGACTGGACGGTGCCGCAGGAGTGGAACATCCGGGACGCGTACGTCGCCGACGCCGCCGGGAACCGGGTCGTGGACTTCGCCGAGTCCAGCCTGCACGTGCTCGGTTACAGCGTGCCGGTGGCGGCGACCATGCCGCTGGCCGAACTCCGCCCGCACCTGCACACCCTCCCCGAGCACCCGACGTGGGTGCCGTACCGCACCAGCTACTACAAACCGGAGTGGGGCTTCTGCCTGGCCCAGCAGACCCTGGACGCCCTCCCGGACGGCGACTACGAGGTCCGGATCGACTCCACGCTCGCCGACGGCCACCTCACCTACGCCGAGCACGTGATCCCCGGGCAGAGCGCCGACGAGGTGATCGTCTCCTCCCACGTCTGCCACCCCTCGCTCGCCAACGACAACCTCGCCGGCATCGCGGTGGCGACCTTCCTCGCCCGGTCCCTGGCCGAGCAACAGCCGTACTACACCTACCGGTTCGTCTACGCGCCCGGCACGATCGGCGCGATCACCTGGCTGGCCCGCAACGCGGACCGGATCGACCGGGTGAAACACGGCCTGGTCCTGGCCTGCGCGGGCGACCCCGGTCAACTCACCTACAAACAGAGCCGGCGAGGCGACGCGGAGATCGACCGGGTCCTGCGCCACATCCTGGCGGCCTCCCAACGCCCGCACGACATAAGGGAGTTCACCCCGTACGGCTACGACGAACGCCAGTACTGCTCCCCCGGTTTCGACCTCGGCGTGGGCTCGCTGAGCCGGACCCCGTACGCCGGGTACCCCGAGTACCACACCTCGGCCGACAACCTGGACCTCGTCTCCCCGGAGGCGATGGCGGACACCCTCGCCGTGTGCCGCGAGGCGTTCGCGGTGCTGGACGCCGACCGCCGGTACGTCAACCTCAGCCCGTACGGCGAACCGCAGTTGGGCCGGCGCGGACTGTACGACTCCCTCGGCGGACGCAGCGACGCGCAGCAGGCACAGCTGGCGATGCTGTGGGTGCTGAGCCTCTCCGACGGGGGGCACTCGCTGCTGGACGTGGCCGAGCGGTCCGGGCTGGCGTTCGAGGCGGTGGCCGCCGCGGCGGGGGCGCTGTGCGGCGCCGGGTTGATCAAGGCGTGAGGCGGGTGAGCGCGAAGGCGACGGCGAACGGGGCGGGGGCGTCGGGGGCGGGGGCAGGCCCGGAGTCCGGCGCCAACTCCGCGTCCGCCCCCACCTCCGCCAAGCGCGCCCTCCTGGCCCGCCTCTCCTGGGGCCTCGCCGACCAGGCCGCCTCCAGCATCTCCAACTTCGCGGTCGGCATCTACGTCGCCCGCTCGCTCGGCGTCACCGCGTTCGGCGTGTTCAGCCTCGCCTGGGTCACCTACGGCGTCGTCCTGAACGTCTCGCGCGGGCTGGCCACCGATCCGCTGGTGGTCCGGTTCAGCGGGGTGCCGGAGGCGGCCTGGCGCGGGGCGGTGGCGCGGGCGTCGGGCACGGCGCTCGGTATCGGCGGTGTCCTGGGCGCGGTGTGCCTGGTGGCCGGGCTCGCGCTCGGCGGCCGGGTGGGTCCCGCGTTCGCGTGTCTCGGTGTGGTGCTGCCGGGGCTGCTGCTGCAAGACGCCTGGCGGTTCTCGTTCTTCGCGGCGGGCGTCGGGCGCAAGGCGTTCGTCAACGACGTCGTGTGGGCGCTCGCGCTGGTCCCGGCGCTGCTGGTCGCGGCCCGCGCGGGGAGTGTGGCCGGCTTCGTGCTGGCCTGGGGCGCGTCGGCGTGGGCGGCGGCGGCGTACGGCTGCCTCCAGTGCGGTGTCCGGCCCAGGCTCGCCGGGGCCCGGGGCTGGCTGCGCGAGCAGCGTGACCTCGGGTACCGGTATCTGGTCGAGAACGTCAGCCTGAGCGGCGCGAGCCAGCTGCGGGCGTACGGGCTCGGCGTCGTCATCGGCGTCGGCGCGGTGGGCGCCGTGCGCGGGGCCGAGCTGCTGATGGGACCGTTCCTCGCGGTGCTGATGGGGCTGTCGCTGGTGACCGTCCCGGAGGCGGCGCGGGTGCTGCGGCGGGCGCCGGGGCGGCTCGGCGCGTTCTGTCTGCTGCTGGGCGGCGGGCAGGCGGCCGGCGCGCTGCTGTGGGGCGGGGCGCTGCTGCTGATGCCCGGCGGGGTCGGCGAGCTGGCGCTCGGCGCTGTCTGGCACTCCGCCTCCCCGCTCGTCCTGCCCATCACGCTCGGTGTCGCGGGCGCCGGGCTCGGCACCGGCGCGGCGGCCGGGCTGCGCGCGCTCGGCGCGGCCCGCCGCAGCCTGCGCTGCCAGCTGTTCGCCTCCGCCTGCTACGTCGGCGGCGGCCTCGGCGGCGCGGCCCTGGCCGGCACGTCCGGTTCGGCCTGGGGTGTCGCCGCCGCGACCCTCAGCGGCTCGGCCGTGTGGTGGCTGCAACTGCGCTCCGCCCTGCGCGAGCGCCTTCAGGACCCCATCCCGGAAGCGAGGACGCCATGACCCCCAGGCTGAGCATCGGCCTGCCCGTGTACAACGGCGAGGAGTACCTGTCCGAGTCCTTCGACGCCCTGCTCGGCCAGACGTACGAGGACTTCGAGCTGATCGTCTCCGACAACGCCTCGGCCGACGGCACCGAGGACATCTGCCGCCGGTACGCCGCGAAGGACTCCCGTGTCCGCTATCTCCGCCTCCCCCGCAACATCGGCGCCACCCCGAACCACAACCTGGTCCTCGCCGAGTCCCGCGGCGAACTCTTCAAGTGGGCCTCGCACGACGACCTCTACGGCCGCGACCTCCTCCAGCGCTGCGTGGCCGCCCTGGACGAGCACCCGGAGATGATCCTCGCCCACAGCGGCCAGGCGGTCATCGACGGCGAAGGGCGGGTCAAGGTCCCGTACGACTACACCCTCGCCACCGACTCCCCGCGCGCGCCGGAGCGCTTCCGCAGTCTGCTGTTCGAGCCCGGCGGCGACGACTTCTACGGGGTGCTGCGCGCCGATGTGCTGCGCCGGGTGAAGCCGATGGACAGCTACCACCACGCGGACCGCACGTACGTCGCCGAGATCGCCCTGTACGGCCCGTTCCACCAGGTCCCGGAACTCCTGTACTTCCGCCGCGACCACCCGACCCGCGCCGAACGCGCGAACCCCGGCAAACGGGCCCGCTGCGCCAACCTCGACCCCCGCCGCGCCGGCCCCCTGCATCCGACGCCCCGGCTGCTCGCCGAGTACGTATGGGGTTTCGTCGCCGCGATCCGCCGCGCACCGCT
Organism: Streptomyces sp. AMJ-169; assembly: GCF_055597585.1. NCBI lineage: Bacteria > Bacillati > Actinomycetota > Actinomycetes > Kitasatosporales > Streptomycetaceae > Streptomyces > Streptomyces sp. AMJ-169. The sequence goes on along the minus strand of NZ_JBVLTJ010000008.1, from coordinate 9,256 downwards.
GTCCTCGGCGGACCGGCGGGCGTGCTACGGCCATCTCTCGGCGTGGCTGGGGAGCAGGGCGCGGCCGGGGGTGGGGGAACGGGTGGAGGACCGGACGCCGGTCGATCCGTCGGCGCTGAGCGTGTCGGTGGACGCGTTGGTGGCGGGGCGGGAGGGGAGGCGGGCGTGAGGGCTGAAAGGGCGGCGCGTGTCGGGGAGTTGGGCGGGCTGACCGGATCGCCGCCTCAGAACCCGGCGCGGGGCGGGGAGTTACGCGGGTCGACCGGCATGACGCCTCAAACCCCGGCGCGCGGCAGGGAGTTGCGTGGGCTGACCGGCATGACGCCTCACAATCCGGCGCGCATAGGGGAGTTGGGCTGTCTAGCCAGCGTGACGCTTCAAAACCCGGCGCGCGGCGGGACGTTGTGCAGGCCGACCGGCATGACGCCTCAAACCCCGCCGTGCGGCAGGCAGTTCGGCTCCGGCCGCCGAGGGAGGTCCGTATGACGCCCCAACAGCCGGTGCGCGTCGGGGTGTTCGGGCTGCTCGGGTCCGGGAATCTCGGTAACGACGGGTCCCTGGAGGCCGTTCTCGGGTACCTTCGCTCCGCTCGTCCGGAGGCGGTGGTGGACGCGTTGTGCGGTGGGCCGGAGGCGGTCTCGGCGCGGTTCGGGATTCCGGCGACGCGGCTGCACTGGTACCGGGGCGAGTACCGGACCGCGTCCCGGGCGCGCGCGGTCGTGGCGAAGGGCGCCGGCAAGTTCGTCGACGCCTTCCGCACCGCCGCGTGGGTCCGCCGGCACGACGTGGTGATCGTGCCGGGCATGGGCGTCCTGGAGGCGACGCTGCCGCTGCGGCCGTGGGGGTTCCCGTACGCGCTGTTCCTGCTCTGCGCGAGCGGGCGGGTGCTGCGGACGCCGGTGGCACTGGTCGGCGTCGGCGCCGCACCGATCGGCAGCCGCCCGGTGCGGACCCTGGTGAGCTGGTCGGCGCGGCTGGCGACGTACCGCTCGTACCGGGACACCCCGTCGCGGGACGCGATGCGGGCGATGGGAGTGGACACGGCGGGGGACACGGTCCACCCGGACCTGGCGTTCGCACTGCCGACACCGGAGGCGGACCCCACCCCCTCCTCGAAACCCCCCGGCCTGGTCTGCGTAGGCGTCATGGCTTTCCACGGCGGGAACGACGACCGCGCGCGGGCCGAAGAGATCCACCGCCGCTACCTCGACGGGACAACCACCTTCATCCGCGCCCTGGTCGAGGAGGGCAGGCCGGTGCGGCTGCTCACCGGGGACGGGGTCGACACCCCGGTCGTCGACGCGATTCTCGACGCCGTCGCCTCACCCCTGGTCACCGTCGCCGAGACCACCTCCCTCGCCGACCTGATGAAGGAGACCGCCGCCGCCGAGACCGTCGTGGCGACCCGGTATCACAACCTGATCTGCGCGCTGCGGACCGGCACCCCCTCGCTCGCCCTCAGTTACGCGGCGAAGACCGAGGCGCTGATGGCCCGGATGGGCCTTGCCGCGTACTGCCACCCGGCCCGCGAGGTCGACCCGGCCCGACTGCTCGGACAGTTCCGGGAGTTGGAGAAGAACTCGACCGGACTGCGCCGCACCCTCGCCGGGCGCAACCGCCTGGCCGCCCGCCAACTCGACGACCAGTTCACCGCGTTGACCGCGGCCCTGTTCCCCCGGGAGGTTCCGTGAAAGCGACCGAAGTCAAGGACATAGCCGGCGCGTACCTGTTCGAGCCGACGCCGTACGCCGACGACCGCGGCTTCTTCAGCCGTACTTTCGACGCCGACGTGCTGCGCGGGGCCGGCCTCGACCCGCACGCGTTCGTCCAGGACAGCCTCTCCCGCTCGGCGCGCGGCGTGCTGCGCGGCCTGCACGTGCGCTCCGGCGCGGGCGAGGCGAAGCTGGTGCGCTGCTCGTACGGACGGATCTTCGACGCCGTCGTCGACCTGCGCCCGCACTCGCCGACCTACCTCAACCGGGCGTTCTTCGAGCTGTCCGACGAGACGCAGGTGACCCTGTACGTCCCGGCGGGCTGCGCGCACGGCTTCCAGGCGCTGACCGACCCCGCCGACGTGTCGTACCGCATCGACCGCCCGCACGACCCGGCCGAGGACGTGACGATCCGCTACGACGACCCCGAACTCGCCGTCCCCTGGCCGCTGCCGGTGACGCTGATGTCGGCCCGGGACCGGCAGGCGCCGAGCCTCGCCGAGGTCCTGAAGCGCGAGGAGGGCTGAGGTGCGCACCGAACGCTCGCGGAAGGCGAACGAGCGGCTGCACGCCCTGATCCCGGGCGGCGCGCACACCTACGCCAAGGGCGACGACCAGTACCCGGAGCACCTGGCCCCGGTCATCAGCTACGGCCGGGGCGCCCACGTGTGGGACATCGACGGCAACCGGTACGTCGAGTACGGCTCGGGCCTGCGCTCGGTGAGCCTGGGCCACGCCCATCCTCGGGTACTGGAGGCGGTGCGGCGGGAGTTGGAGCGCGGCAGCAACTTCGTCCGCCCGTCCGTCGTCGAACTCGACGCGGCGGAACGCTTCCTGGCCACCGTGCCGACCGCCGAGATGGTGAAGTTCGCGAAGAACGGCTCCGACGCCACCACGGCCGCCGTACGCCTGGCCCGCGCGGTCACCGGCCGCCCGCTGGTGGCCCTCTGCGCCGACCAGCCCTTCTTCTCGGTGGACGACTGGTTCATCGGCACCACCCCGATGCCGGCGGGCATCCCGGCGACGGACCTGACGGTGACGTTCCCGTACGGCGACCTGGCCGCCACCGAGGAGCTGCTGGCCCGCCACGCGGGCGAGATCGCCTGCCTGATCCTCGAACCGGCCACCCACACCGAGCCCCCGCCGGGCTACCTCGCCGGCCTGCGCGCGCTCGCTGACCGGCACGGCTGTGTGCTGGTCTTCGACGAGATGATCACGGGTTTCCGCTGGTCAGAGGCGGGCGCGCAGGGCCTGTACGGGGTCGTCCCGGACCTGTCGACGTTCGGCAAGGCGCTGGGCAACGGGTTCGCCGTCGCCGCGCTGGCCGGGCGCCGCGAGCTGATGGAGCGGGGCGGGCTGCGGCACGCGGGCGAGCGGGTGTTCCTGCTGTCGACGACGCACGGCGCGGAGACGCACTCGCTGGCGGCGGCGATGGCCGTGCAGACGACGTACGCCGAGGAGGGGGTGACGGCCCAACTGCACGCGCTGGGCGAGCGGTTGGCCGCCGGGGTCCGTGACGTGGCGGCCGGTATGGGCGTCGGTGACCACCTCCTGCTCCGGGGCCGGGCCAGCAACCTGGTCTTCGCGACCCTCGACGGCGACGGCCGCCCGTCGCAGCCCTACCGCACGCTGTTCCTGCGGTGCCTGCTCGCGGGCGGGGTGCTGGCGCCGTCGTTCGTGGTGAGCAGCGCGCTGGACGGCGCCGACATCGATCACACCGTGGACGTGGTGGCGCAGGCGTGCGCGGTGTACCGCAAGGCGCTGGACGCGGGCGATCCGACACCGTGGCTGGGCGGGCGGGCGGTGAAGCCGGTGTTCCGGAAACTGGCCTGACGCTTCGTCAACTTCGTTTCCGCAGACCGGAGTCCGCCGCCCGGTCGACCGCCCACGCGCTCGCCGGGACCACCGCGAGCGCGGTGCACCAGCCGCCGAGGACGTCGGTCGGGTAGTGCGCGCCCAGCGCGATCTGCGCCCAGCCCATGACGGCCCCGGCGGCCAGCGCGGCGCCGAGCGCGAGGGCCGGTCCGGCCGCCCTGCCGAGGCCGGTCCGGCCGGCCGTGGCCAGCGCCGCCACGAGGGCGAGGGAGGTGAGGAAGGCGGTGTGCCCGCTCGGGTAGGACAGGTTGTCGCCGTGGATGGTGCGCCCCACCAGCGACTTGAGCAGCGTCGCCGCCCCCACGGCCGCGGCGGCGGAGACGACGAGGAGCACGGCCGCGCGGGGCAGCCGCAGCAGCAGACAGCCCGCCACGGCGACGGCGACCAGCGGCGCCGCCCCCGCGGGCTCCCCGAGGAAGTCCACGGCGAGGGCGAGGTGCCGCCCGGCGGGCCCCAGCCCGTCCACGGCCGCCGTCCCGATCCGCGCGTCCAGGCCGCTGGGCCCGCTGTCCCCGGCGAACAGGACACCGAGGAGGACGACGACGAGCGCGGCCAGCACCGCGACCGCCCCGAGCGCCCGGCTCCTCAACAGCGGTCCGGCGACGGCCTGTTCCTCTTGCTCCACGCCCACTCGAAGCCCCCCCGGCCCGTGTCCGGCCCCGAATCAGTCCTCGTTCACCCTAACCAACAAGGCGGCCAAGACGGGCAGTTGCCGCACACCTCAGCCACCCGCCGCGAACTTCAGCCCGCCGCAGCCGAGTTGCGCAACCGCGCGACCACTCCCCCGTCCACCAGCAGATCCGTCCCGGTGACGAAAGCCGCCCCCTCCCCCAGCAGGAAACAGGCGGCGGCAGCGATGTCGTCAGGCGTCCCCACCCGCCGCACGGGCGACACCGCGAGCATCCCCCGCATATGGTCCCCGCTCTCCCCCGCCAACTCCTGCTGCGCCATGGGCGTCGAGATGATCCCGGGGCTCAACGAGTTGACGCGGGCGCCGCGTTCACCCCAGGCACCGGCGACGGCCCCCACCCGCAGGATGTTGCCGCGCTTGGCGACCGAGTACGCGAGGCCGGAGTCGGTGATCGCGGCGACGAAGGGGAGTTCCAGCAGCCCGGCGGCGGGCGTACCCGCGAGCGCCCGTTCCTGCTCGGCCGACAGCGGCGCCGGCAGCAGGTGCCCGGCCATGCTGGCGATCACGACGGCGGACCCGCCCGGCGCGACGACCGCCCCGAACGCGTCGAGCACGAGGGCGACCCCCAGCAGGTCGACGCGCAGGACCGCCGCCGGGGGCGCCTGCACGGCGGACAGCCCCGCCGTGTGCACGACCCGGGTCACCGCCCCGAGCCCGGCGGCGGTCGCGGCGAGCGCCCGCACCGACTCCGGGTCGCCGACGTCGACGCCCTGCACGGTGACCTCGTGCCCCTCCCCTCTCAACTGCTCGGCGAAGGCGTCGAGGCCCGCCTTGTCGTGGTCGGCGAGCAGCAGCCGGCGTCCGCCGCCGATCCGGCGGGCGACGGCGCGGCCCATGCCGCCGGTGCCGATGACGACCGCGACGTCCTTGCTGTCCTGTTCCATGACGGCTCCCTGATCCGGACGGATGGCCCCCTCAACGTACGGTGACCGCGGCGCGTACGGACAGAGACAGTCCGGTCAGCCCCGCAGCGAGGCCACCCCCTGCGGGGCCTTCGCCGCCAGGAACGCCGTGTGCCTCCGCAACCGGAATCCCAGCGACTCGTACAGCCGGATCGCGTTGACGTTCCCCGCTCCGGTGTGCAGGAACGGCACCTCCCCTCGCTCCCTGATGCCATGCGCCACAGCGAGGATCAGTCGGCTCGCGAGGCCCTGACCACGTACGGACGGGTCAGTGCAGACCGCGCTGATCTCGGTGTATCCAGGCGGGCGCAGCCGCTCGCCGGCCATGGCGACCAGGGCGCCGCCCCGGCGGACACCGAGATAGGTGCCCAGCTCGATCGTGCGTGGCAGGAAGGGACCCGGGCGGGTCCGCTCGACGAGGTCGATCATCTCGGGGACGTCCGCCGGGCCCAACCGGACGGCCTCGGAGTCGGGGGCGGCGGCGAGGCAGTCGTCGACGAGTTGCACGCCCTCCACCTGGAAGACCAGGTCCCAGCCGGGCGGCACCTCCCCTACGTACCCGGACAACGGAACCTCCTCGCCGGGCCCGGCGAGCGCGGCCAGGTCCGCCCAGTCGGCGGCGTCGGGATCGTCGGGGAGCGCCAGCCACGGGGAGACGTCGAGCGGGTAGCGCAGGACGCGGCCTCGGCGCTCGGCGAAGTGGGCGTGGGGGCCGGTGAGGGAGGCGAGGGCGGGGTTGTCGAGGACGTGCCGCGTTTCCGGGGCGGAGTTGTCGTGCCGTGTTCCCGGAGCGGAGTCGTGCGGCGCTCCCGGAGCGCCCCCGGAGCGCCCCGCAAAAGAATCCGCGCCCCTCACTCCCCCTCCCCGACCTCGATGACGACCTTCCCCCGCGCATGCCCTTCCTCCACCGCGCGCAGCGCCTCGCCCGCGCGGTCCAGCGGGAAGACCGCCGTCACGTACGGATTCAGGGCGCCGCTCACCGCGAGCTGGGCGACCGCCTCCAGGACGGCCGTGTTCCGCTTGCGCTCCACCCTGGCGCCACCGAGCGCGGCGGCCGTCTCCTCCGCCGCCCCGGCGGTGATCAGCTTGGTGCGGTCGGCCAGGAGTCCGGCGGCCTGTTCCAGGACCTCGCCGCCGACGAGGTCGTACACGGCGTCGACCGGGCCGGGGACGGCGGAGGTCCAGTCGGGGCCTGACGGGACGTGGACCGCGCCGAGGGACTCCACGAAGTCCTTCTTCGCGGCGCTCGCGAGCCCGATCACGTTCAGGCCCCCGGCCCGCGCGATCTGTACGGCGGCCACGCCGACCCCGCCGCCCGCGCCGGTGATCAGGAGCGTCGCGCCGGCGGGGAGGGCGAGCTGGCGGACGCCGTCGTAGGCGGTCGCGGCGGCGACGGGGAGGGTGGCCGCGTCGGTGAAGGACAGGGCGGCGGGCTTGCGGGCCGTGATGGCGGCGGGGAACAGGGTGTGCTCGGCGTAGCCGCCGGTCAGGGTGTTGCCGAAGACCTCGTCGCCGGGCGCGAGGTCCGTGACCCCTTCCCCGACGGAGACGACCACTCCGGCGGCCTCGCTGCCGAGGACGACGGGGAAGACGGGCTCGGCGAAGAGGCGCAGGCCCCCGCGCAGCTTCCAGTCGACCGGGTTCACCCCGGCCGCGCGCACCGCGACCAGCAGCTCGCCGGGGCCGGGCACCGGGGGCTCGATCTCCGCGAAGCCTTCGGTCTCCGGGCCTCCGTAGCGGGTGAAGACGTATGCCTTGGACATGGCGGTCACTCTCCTTACGCGTTCGGCATCCATCACCAAGAACCGCAGGTGAGGAGGTATTCCCGGGCCCGGGCAGAGTTCATACGCGGTTAATGATCGGCCGCGCGGGGCCGGTACCGTGGACCCGTACGGTGGACAGACGCACCCCGTACGGTTGACGTACGCACCCCGCACCACCTGGAGCACCACCCCGCCATGAACGTCACCCGAGGCTTCACCGGGCGCGCCCGCGTCCACAATCCGGGGCTGCCGCCCGGCCAGTACGACGCGGGCGACGACTGGCCCGTGCTGTCCGCCGAGGTCACCCCGGACCTCGCGCCCGCCGACTGGACCTTCCGCGTCGACGGGCTGGTCGCCGAGGAGCGCACCTGGACCTGGCAGGACGCGCACGCGCTGCCGGAGTCGGAGTACCGGGGCGACATCCACTGCGTGACCAGCTGGTCGAAGTTCGGCGTCCGCTTCGGGGGCGTCTCCCTGGACACGTTCCTGGCCGCCTCCCGCCCGGACAGCACGGCCACGCACGCGGTCGCCTACTCGCACACCGGGTACACCACGAACCTCCCGCTGTCCGACCTGACCGGCGGCAAGGCGTGGATCGCGTTCCGTTACGGCGGCGAGCCGCTGGCGCCGGAGCACGGCGGTCCCGCGCGGCTGCTCGTGCCGCACCTGTACTTCTGGAAGAGCGCGAAGTGGATCGCGGGCGTCCGGCTGCTCGACCACGACGAGCCGGGGTTCTGGGAGCAGAACGGGTACCACGCGCGGGGCAACCCGTGGGAGGAGCAGAGGTACTCCGGTGACTGAGACGGCCTTCGCCCCCGAGACCCGGTTCGCGGTCCCCGGCCGGATCGCGGTGTCCAACCGCGCGGCGGCCGTGTGGCAGACGGCGACGCTGACCGAGATCCGCCGCGAGACCCCGCACGCGGCAACGTTCCGCTTCGCCGTGCCCGGCTGGACGGGCCACCTCCCCGGCCAGCACCTGATGCTGCGGCTGACCGCCGGTGACGGCTACACCGCCCAGCGGCACTACTCGATCGCCTCCCCGCCGGACGATCCCGGGCACATCGAGCTGACCTTGGACCACGTCGAGGGCGGCGAGGTGTCCGGCTGGTTCCACACCGTCGCCCGCCCCGGCGACGAGGTCCAGGTGCGCGGCCCGCTGAGCGGCTTCTTCGCCTGGCCAGGCGACCGCCCGGCCCTCCTGATCGGCGCGGGCTCCGGCGTCGTCCCGCTGATGTCGATGCTCCGCCACCGCCGCCTGCGCGGCCTCTCCGTCCCCCTTCACCTGCTGGTCTCGGCGCGCGGCCCCGAGGAGCTGATCTACGCGCGGGAGTACGGCGCGGAGACCACCCCGGTCTTCACCCGCACGGCGCCCGAGGGCACCCCGGTCGGCCGGCTGGACGCCGGCCACCTGGCCCCGCTGTTCACGCCGGCCGGGCTGCCGGAGGGCGGCTGGGAGGCGTACGTGTGCGGCTCGAACGCGTTCGCCGAGCACGCCTCGCGGCTGCTGGTGGAGGCGGGCCAGCCGGTGGAGCGGGTGCGGATCGAGCGGTACGGCTGAAAGGGCCGCGCGACCCCGTCCCGATCCGGCCGAGATACGCGTTTCGTGCGGGAAGCTCCCCCGAACGGGGTACCTGGAAGGTATGGGCGCGCGTACACGGACCCGGGTGCCCGGCTGGCGCTGGCGGCGCAATCCGCTGCGCCGCCGGTCGGACGTCGTCGAGGGGTGGGCGGCGCTCGCTCTGGCGGTGCTGCTGCTGATCGCGGCGCCGCTGGCCGGGGCGCTGGCGGGGGCGTGGTCCTACGGGCAGGCGCAGGGGGTGGCGCAGCGGCTGCGGGCGGAGCGGCACGCGGTGCGGGCCCAGGTCACGGGCCAGGTGCCGAAGGGCTCGGCGCTGTCACAGAGCGGGAGCGAGCAGTCGTACCGGGTGAGCGTGCGCTGGACACCGCCCGGTGAGCCGCCCCGGACGACGACCGCGCCGGTCCCGGCGGGGACGCGGACCGGTGCGACGCTCACGGTCTGGCTGGACCGCTCAGGCCTCGGCGTCCCGGCGCCGCCGACGCCGGCCATGGTGTGGCAGCAGGCCCTGTCGGCGGGCCTGTGCGGGGCGGGCGGCGCGGCGGGCGCGGCGGCCCTCGGGTACGCGGCCTTCCGGCGCACGGCGCTGCGGCACCGGCTCGCGGAGTGGGAACGGGACTGGGCGCGGACGGAGCCGGAGTGGACGCATGGGGGGACGTGAACTCGGTATCACCTCCTAATGATGTTGTCAAGCGGCAGTTGTGACGGGGAGGTTGCTTTGGTAGCACCGTCCGTCA
>NZ_JBVLTJ010000007.1:290180-525033 GCF_055597585.1 Streptomyces sp. AMJ-169 | reverse complement strand
CTCGGCCCCACCAAACCGAAGTCCAGCAGGGCCGAGTAGAGCTTGCCCCCGAAATAACCAACAGCGTCCCAGAGTTGGAGGCGGGGGCCGTCGATGAGGTGGGTGTGGCCCTGGCGGGCGGCCCAGGTCGTGTCGCGGTGGGTGAAGGTGCCCCGGTGGATCACCAGGCGGAGGTCGGGGGTGCCTCGGGTGCGGTGGAGGCAGGAGCAGGTGCCCTCCTCGTCGGGGAGGGGTTCGGCGACCGGGCGGAAGGCGGCGTCCAGGAGGCGGCCCCGGGGGTCGCGCGCGGTGAGGTGGAAGGTGTCGTGGGCGGACGCGGGCAGCACGCGCCAGCCGTCGCGGCGCAGGATGCGGGCCACGGCGGTCACCAGGTCGGCGGTGTCCAGGTCCGCCAGCTCGGCCGGCGTGTAGTGACCGGACCGGCGCCGGGCCCGCCGCCGGGCGCGGCGGGCCAGGGGTACGGCCGCCACCGCCAGGACCAGCAGCCCGAGGACCGGCGCAGGGGCTCCGTACCGGCGACCGGCCAGCGCCAGCAGCGCGGTCGCCGCACACACGAACAGCGTCAGCCCGACCAGCGCGGGCAACACGTCCCGCAACCGAGGCTCCGCCGATCCCGGCCGTCCCGCCCGTTCCGTCATCAGGGCACCCCCCGCCCCGGACCCGCCCTCGTGCGAGGACGTCACTGTGTCTACCCGGCGCGGGGCCGAAAGCCTCCTACCGGCGGTTTCGCGCCAAGGTGTTGGCTGAAGCGGGGGCCTTGCGGGGGGCCGTTGTCAGTGCCGGATGGCAAAGTGAACACATGGACGAGACGGAGTTCATGAACGGACGGGTCTACGGCGCGGACCACGAGGACGCGGCGCCGAGACACGGCAGGCGGTACGCGGAGCTGGCGGGCGGCCCGCTCGACGGACTGCTGCTGGATGTGACCGACGGGGTGGGGGAAGAGGTCGCGCTGCGCACGGAGATAGGGCGGTACGGGGCGGGCGGACGGTCCGTGTACGTGCAGGGCACCGAGGGCGGGCGGCTGCTGTACTGGCGCGAGGACGTACCCGGGAACCACTGAACGCCGGTACCGCTGAACCCCGGGCGCCCCACACCTGTCTTCCCTCACCCCCCGCACGGCCGAAAACCCCCACCCCCACCCCGAACTCCCAGCAAACAAGCGTCAATTCAAGCCGTACCTTGACGCTCTCATGACAATCTCATGGGTCAGATGCCACCCTTCTGTCAACCGTTCACCATTCCTTCACCTCCGTTCCGGTGACACCCCCCACCCCTCGTCACCCCCTATCCCCCCGCATCGAACGGCTCCTCGCCCACCCCCCTGTGCAGAGCGCAGAAGGAGACCTCCGTTGCCCAGGCGCCCCCGCCTCGCTGTCCCGCGGCGCAGATCCGCCGCCCTCGCCCTCACCGCCGCCGGTGCCCTGCTGGCCGTCGGCGTCCTGCCCGGCGCCGCGACCGCGGCCCCCGAGCCGGCCCCGCAGAAGATCAGCGCGACCCCCCGAGCCGGTGCCGCACCGGTCTCCCTGACCCCCGACCGGCGCGCCTCGCTGCTGAAGAGCGCGAACTCCACGACGGCCGCGACGGCCCGTCAACTCGCCCTCGGCGACCGGGAGAAGCTGGTCGTCAAGGACGTCGCCCAGGACGCCGACGGCACCACGCACACCCGCTACGAACGCACCTACGCGGGCCTGCCCGTGCTGGGCGGCGACCTCGTCGTCCACGTCCGCAAGGACGGCCGTACGACCACCTCGAAGGCGGCCGAGGCGGACCTCGCGGTGCCGTCGCTGACGCCGAAGATCGCGGCGAATGCGGCGCGGAACACGGCGCTGGGCGTGGCGAAGAGCGAGGACGTCTCCCGCGCGGAGGCTTCGGAGGCGCCCCGCCTCGTCGTCTGGGCCGGCGCGGGCAAGCCCGTCCTCGCCTGGGAGAGCGTCGTCCACGGCACGCAGGAGGACGGCACCCCCAGCGAACTGCGCGTCGTCACCGACGCGGCCAGCGGCAAGCAGCTCCTCGCCGAGGAGGGCGTCCACACCGGCACCGGCACCGGCCAGTACAGCGGCACGGTCCCGCTGGGCACGACCCGGTCGGGATCGTCGTACCAGCTCGTCGACGGCGACCGCGCGGGGCACCGGACGTACGACCTCAACCAGGGCAGCTCGGGCACGGGCACGCTGTTCACGGACGCCGACGACGTCTGGGGCGACGGCACGCCGGCCAACCGGCAGACCGCGGGCGTCGACGTCGCGTTCGGCGCGGCGGCCACCTGGGACTACTACAAAGAGGTCTACGGCCGCAACGGCATCCGCAACGACGGCGTCGCCGCCTACAGCCGCGCCCACTACGGCAACTCCTACGTCAACGCGTTCTGGCAGGACAGCTGCTTCTGCATGACGTACGGCGACGGCGCGGGCAACACCAAGCCGCTGACCGCCCTCGACGTGGCCGCGCACGAGATGACGCACGGCGTCACCAGCGCCACCGCGAACCTCAACTACTCGGGCGAGTCCGGCGGGCTGAACGAGGCGACGTCCGACATCTTCGCCGCCGCCGTCGAGTTCTACGAGAACCTCCCGGCCGACCCGGGCGACTACCTCGTCGGCGAGAAGATAGACATCCGCGGCAACGGCACCCCGCTGCGCTACATGGACAAGCCCTCCCGCGACGGCTCCTCCGCCGACGCCTGGTCCCCGGGCCTCGGCAACCTCGACGTCCACTACTCCTCGGGCCCCGCGAACCACTTCTTCTACCTGCTGAGCGAGGGCAGCGGCGCGAAGACCGTCAACGGCGTCGCCTACGACAGCCCGACCTCCGACGGGCAGCCCGTCACCGGCATCGGCATCGAGAACGCGGCCAAGATCTGGTACCGGGCGCTGACGACGTACATGACGTCGACGACCAACTACGCCGGCGCGCGCACCGCGACCCTCCAGGCCGCCGCCGACCTCTTCGGCGCCTACACCCCGACCTACCTCGCCGTCGCCGACGCCTGGGCCGGCATCAACGTGGGCAACCGGATCGCGCTCGGCGTCAACGTCGCTCCGCTCGGCGACCAGACCTCCGGCGTCGGCCAGGCCGTCTCCCTCCAGGTCAGCGCCTACACCACCAACACCGGCTCGGCCCTCACCTATGAGGCGGGCGGGCTGCCCGACGGGCTGAGCATCAGCGACACCGGCCTCATCACCGGCGTCCCGGCCGCGCTCGGCAGCCACGCCGTCACCCTCAAGGTCAGCGACGCCACCGGCGCGTCCGTGACCCAGAGCTTCGGCTGGCGGATCGCGAACATCTACGCCAACGCCACCCGCGTCGACATCCCCGACGCCGGCCCCGCCGTGGAGTCCCCGATCACCATCACCGGCCGCGACGGCAACGCCGCCGCCGCGACCAAGGTGTACGTCAACATCGTCCACACCTACCGCGGTGACCTCGCCGTCGACCTGGTCGGCCCCGACGGGACGGTCTACTCGCTGCTCACGCCCAGCAGCGACTCCACCGACAACGTCGACCAGACCTTCACCGTCGACGCCTCGGCCCAGCCGGTGAACGGGACGTGGAAGCTGCGGGTGCAGGACCGGGCGCGGATCGACGTGGGGTACATACAGAAGTGGGAGCTGACTCCCTGAGTGTGCCCGTGTGACAAGTGACGTGCCCGGACCCCCTGTTGAGGGTCCGGGCACGCTCGCTTCGGCACGGTCCCCTGCCGAAGCCGCGTACACGTACGACCCGAACGCCAAGGCCGGGTAACGGAGTTCCCAGCGCCGCCCCGGTCCGGGGCAAGCCGTCTCCCAAGCCGGTACCGGGTTGGGCAAAGGCTCTATCCGCGTAGAAATCCCGAGTGCTGTCATGTGCGCGACCGCCCGGACGACTGCCGGGCATCGCACCGGGAGCCCCCCACATGTCCCACCGCATTCCCCGCTCCGCAGTGACCACCCTCTCCGCCCTCGCCCTCGCCGCCGCCGGACTCACCGTCACCGCCGGCACGGCCCACGCCCAGACCTGTAGCCAGGCCTACCTCCCCCTCCCCGACCCCGTCTGCCAGCCCGGCGCCTACAACCCGGACGTCACGCAGTCCACCATCAACTCCACCATCTGCGTCTCGGGCTGGACCGCGACCGTCCGCCCCTCCAGCTCGTACACGACGGCCCTGAAGAAGCAGCAGATCGTCGAGTACGGCTACACCGACACCAGCACCGCCGACTACGAGGAGGACCACTTCGTCCCCCTCGAACTCGGCGGCGCCCCCAAGGACCCCAAGAACCTCTGGCCCGAGCCGGAGTACGGCGACAAGACCGCCGGCAACAAGGACACCGTCGAGAACAAGCTGAAGAAGGCCGTCTGCGCGGGCCAGGTCAGCCTCGACGACGCCCGCAGCGCCATCGTGACCGACTGGACGACGGCTCTGGCGAACCTCGGCCTCAGCTGAGGGAGTTGAGCCGGGCGGCTTGAGCCGGGCGGCTTGAGCCGGCGGCGCCCTCTCCCGTCCCGCGCACGGGGGAGGGCACCCTCAGCGGCGCCGGGCCCATCGGCTCACGTCTCCTGAAGCGGCGCCCATCAGGCCCTCACGTCTCCTGAAGCGGCGCGTACACCGAAGGGTCCACCCCGAACGTCCACGCCACCCCCGCCCGCGCCGTCCTGGTCGACGGCGGCACCCGCAGCCAGTACCGGTTGCGCGAACCATCGGGCTCCGGCGTCGAGTTGACGACCTCCACCATCACGACCGGCTCGTCGCCCTCCAGGTCGATCCGCCACAGGACCCCCGTCGCGTCCTCGTGCAGAGGCCGCGCCCCCGAGTCCGCGAGGTAGCGGTCGTAACCGTAGAACTCCAGCATCACGCGCCGCAGTTCGGCGTTCTCCTCCGCCCGCACCCGCTCCGGCGTGAGCCTCTTCAGCTCGTCCGGGAAGTCGCGCGGCACCGGCATCCCCCGCCACGCGCACAGCGCGAACCCGTCGGAGAACGCCAGCGCGGGGCCGTCCCCCCGGTCCAGCCGCCCCGCCTCGTCGCGGTGCAGCTCGACCGGCCGCTCGCACACCACGGCCACCTTCTCGAACGCCCACCACCAGCCGGCCGCGCGCGCCACCTCGGCCAGCCCGTCGAGCGGTCCGCCGGCGGTCCGGAACGCGGCGAGCCAGGGCGCGTCGTGCTGCCCGAGGACCGCGTCCAGCAGGACCAGCCGCGCCTGCGGGCCCAGCTCCTCCTGGACCCCGGCCCTGATCCGGTCGACGAGACTCTGCGTCAGCTCCCACAGCCGCCCGCCGGACGCCGCCCAGCGCGCCGCCCACCCCGGCGCGCCCAACTCCTCGGACACCCGCCGCCGTTCCCGCGCCCACGGCGCGCTGCGCACCGCCTCCCGCACACTCGCCCCGGCCCCCTCAAGGGCCCGCACCAGCTCGACCCCCTCGCGGGGCGAGCGCGCCCACACGATCCGCTCCGGCCCGGCGAGCCCCGCCCGCCGGTAGGCCAGCCGTACGCCCGCCTCGGCCCGCGCCCGGTCGGCCGGGCCGGTCGCGGCGGCGCACGCCCGCCACAAGTCGACGTCCGCATCCGTCATTTCAGTCACCTCGGCCACCGCAGTCCCCTCACCCATGTCTAGTCCGCCACCATCCGCACCGAACCCGGCACGTACTCCCGCTGCCTGACCACCCGGAACCAGCCCGCCGGCAGCGTGATCACCGCATGTTCCTCGTGCACCACCCGCCCGCCCTTGGGCAGATGCAGCAGCATCGGCCCGAACGGGCCCGCCTCCCGCACCAGATCACCGGGGCCCACCACCGCGTGCGCGTGCCCCGTCACCTCACCGAGCGCCAGCACCAGCCGCCCCCGCCCGTCCCGCGCCGCACGCGGCGCCCGCGCCACATGCTCCGGAACGGCCTCCTCGGCCACGGGCACGATCAGCACATCTCCCTGCCGGTACACGGGCACACCCCCTCTCGGAATCCGGCGGCACACCCTGCGCCGCCCGACACCCACGACGTTACGACCCACCACTGACAACGCCCCTCGAAGCCGCCCCCGCACCCCCGTTGTCAGTGCCGGTTGGTACAACTTGCGGCAGCAGGCCACATCCGCCGAGAGCAGGGAGCAGCCGTATGACCGTCCATCAGCACCTGACCACCTTCCACGGGCTGCCGGTGCGCGCGCTCCCGCACCCCAAGGACCCGAGGCCGCTGCCCGCCGCGGACTCCGTCGCCTGGTCCATCGGCAGCGCCGTGTACGACTCCGGCGAGCAGTGGACGGCCGTCTTCGCCCGCTTCCTCGACACCGTCGACTCCGCGAAGGTGAGCGCGATCGTCGTGGGCGCCTGGGAGGAGGCGTACGACTCGGACCCCTCCGCCGTGCTCGAGGCCCTCATCGCCGCCCGCGACCGGCTGCCCGCGCTGCGGGCGCTGTTCCTCGGGGACATGACGTCGGAGGAGTGCGAGATCTCCTGGATCCACCAGACCGACGTCACCCCCCTGCTGACGGCCTTCCCGGAGCTGGAGGAGTTCGGCACGCGCGGCGGCCAGGACCTGACCCTCACCGGCGTCACCCACACCGCCCTGCGCCGGCTCGTCATGGAGTCCGGCGGCCTGCCCGCCGAGGCCGTACGCGGTGTCGCCGCGAGCGAGCTGCCCGCGCTGGAACACCTCGACCTGTGGCTCGGCACCCCCGACTACGGCGGCACGGCCGAGATCGCCGACCTGGAGCCGATCCTCTCCGGCGCCCGGCTGCCCGCCCTGCGCCATCTCGCCCTGCGCAACAGCGAGATGCAGGACCAGATCGCCGCGGCCGTCGCCGCCGCCCCGGTCGTCGCGCAGCTGGACTCCCTCGACCTGTCGATGGGCATCCTCACCGACGACGGCGCCACCGCCCTGATCGGCGGCCAGCCCCTGACCCACCTCAAGAAGCTCGACCTGCACTACAACTACCTCACCGACCCCTTGAGGGACCGCCTGCGCCAGACCCTGGAACCGGCGGGCGTCGAACTCGACGTGGACCACGGCGACGCCCAGGACGACCAGGAGGACGACGGCACGGTGTGGCGCTACGTGGCCGTGGGGGAGTGACACCGATGCGTACGGTCCCGACGGCGCCCCAGGTCCGGGGCGAGCCCCGCGCCGCCCGCCGGGACCCCTCGGCCACGCCGAACCCCCCGCCCCTGACCGTCGTGGGCAACCCCGCCAACCGCCGCGTCACCCTCTACACCGCCGCCGTCCGCGCCGCCGGCCTCCCCGCCCCGAGGGTCGTCCCCTGGGCCGACGTCCTCGCGGCGGGCGGCGCCGGCTTCGCCCCCGGTGAGATCGTCCGCCTCGACTCCCCGGGCGAGGACCCGCACGTGGACCGCCTCCTGCGCGGCCCCGGCGACCCCACGCGGGTGGAGGGCTCGGCCCGCTGGTACGCCGCGTTCCTCGCCGCGCTGGGCACCCTGCGCGGCGGCCGGCGGCTCGACGACCCCGAGGAGCTGGCGGTGCTGTTCGACAAGCGGCGCTGCCACGCGCGGCTCGCCGCGGCCGGGGTCCCCGTACCGCAGTCGCCCACCTCGGGCCCCGGCGCGGCGGAGGTCCGCGGCTGGGACGACGTACGCGCGCTGATGCGGGAGCACTGTATGCCGCGCCTCTTCGTCAAGCTCGCGCACGGCTCCTCGGCGTCCGGTGTGCTGGCCGTCGAGGCGGCGGGCGGGGGCCGGATCCGCGCGGCGACCTCCGCCGAACTCACCCCGGACGGCCGCCTGTTCAACTCCCTGAAGGTCCGCCGCTACACCGACGAACGGCACATCGCCGCCATCGTCGACCGCCTCGCCCCGGACCATCTGCACCTGGAGCACTGGCTGCCCAAGGCAGGACAGCACGGCCGCAGCGCCGACCTGCGGATCGTCGTCGTCGCGGGCCGCGCCACCCACGGGGTGGTCCGCACCAGCCGCTCCCCGATGACCAACCTCCACCTCGGCGGCAGCAGAGGCGACCTCGACGCGGCCCGCGCGGCGGTGGCGGCGGCCGGCGCCCGCTGGGCGGACGTCCTCGGCGTCGCCGAACAGGCCGCCGCCTGCTTCCCGCGCACCCTCTGCGTCGGCGTCGACCTCCTGCCCGCCGTCGGCTGGGACCGGGCCGCCGTAGCCGAGGTCAACGCCTTCGGCGACCTCCTGCCCGGCCTCACCGGCCTCCCCGGCAGCGGCGCCGAGGGCCTCGACACCTACGCGGCCCAGATCGCGGCGACCCTGAAACACGCCGCCCCGAACCCCGCCCCGACCCCCGGAAGCCCCCATGCACACGCCTGACATGACAAGGATCGTCGGCAGCCACGACCTCCTCCTCGTCACCCTCGACACCCTGAGGTACGACGTCGCGGCCGAACTCGCCGCCGAGGGCCGCATCCCGAACCTGGCCCGCCACCTCCCGGCCGCCCGCTGGGAGGAACGGCACGCCCCCGGCAGCTTCACCTACGCCTCCCACCAGGCCATCTTCGCCGGCTTCCTGCCCACCCCGGCCACCCCCGGCCCGCACCCCCGCCTCTTCGCGGCCCGCTTCGCCGGCAGCGAGACCACCGCCGACGGCACGTTCGTGTACGACACCCCCGACCTCGTCTCCGGCCTCGCGAAGGAGGGCTACCGCACCGTCTGCATCGGCGGCGTCGGCTTCTTCAACCGCCAGGGCCCGCTCGGCTCGGTCCTCCCCGGCCTCTTCCAAGAGGCGCACTGGGAACCGGAGTTCGGCGTCACCTCACCCACGTCCTTCGAGAGCCAGGTCACCCGCGCGGAGGAGATCGTCCGTGAACTCCCCGAAGAACAGCGCCTGTTCCTCTTCGTGAACGTCTCCGCGCTGCACCAGCCCAACTGGTTCCACCTCCCCGGCGCGACCCGCGAGACGGGCGACACCCGCGCGACCCACGCCGCCGCCCTGGAGTACGTCGACCGCCACATCGGCCGCCTCTTCACCGCCGCGAGCAGCCGCCGCCCCTGCTTCACGATCGTCTGCTCCGACCACGGCACGGCGTACGGCGACGACGGCTACACGGGCCACCGGCTGGGACACCCGGTGGTGTGGACGGTCCCGTACGCCCAATTCACCCTGGAGAAAGGGGAGTCCGCCGCATGACCACGATGGACGCGCCGACCGTGACGAGCACGCAAGCCACGCCGGCCACGCCGACCGTGCAAGCCACGCCGGCCACGACAAACGCACCGGCCACGCCACCCCCCACCCCCTACCAGTCCTACGTCTACGCCTACCCCCACAAGACCGCCTACCGGAAACTCCCCGCCAGACCCGCCCTGAAAGACCTCTGGGCGGCCGAACCCACCACCTCACTCTCCCTCTACTTCCACATCCCCTTCTGCGAAGTCCGCTGCGGCTTCTGCAACCTCTTCACCCGCATCGGCGCCCCCGACGGCCTCACCACGGCCTACCTCGACGCCCTCGACCGCCAGGCGACAGCCGCGCGGGACGCCCTCGGCCCGGCCGACCCCCGCTTCGTCACGGCCGCGTTCGGCGGCGGCACCCCCACCTTCCTCACCGCCCCCGAACTCGACCGCCTCTGCGACCTGGCGGAACACCGCATGGGCGCCGACCTGCGCAGCATCCCGCTCTCCGTCGAGGCGTCCCCCGCCACGGCCACCGCCGACCGCCTCCAGGTCCTCGCCGACCGCGGCACCACCCGCCTCAGCCTCGGCGTCCAGAGCTTCGACGACACCGAGGCCCGCGCCGCCGTACGCCCCCAGCGGCGCGCCGACGTCGAGGCCGCCCTCGGGCGCATCCGCGACGCCCGTATCCCGGTCCTCAACATCGACCTCATCTACGGCATCGACGGCCAGACGCCGGAGAGCTGGCTCAACTCCCTGGACGCGGCGCTGCGTTGGGAGCCCGAGGAGCTGTACCTGTACCCGCTGTACGTCCGCCCCCTCACCGGACTCGGCCGCGCCGCGCCGGACGCCCCCGACCCGGAGTGGGACGCGCGGCGCCTGCGGCTGTACCGGCTCGGCCGCGACCACCTCCTCGCGCGCGGCTACGTCCAGCACTCCATGCGCATGTTCCGCCGCGCCGGCGCCCCGGACCTGGGCGCCGACGACTACGCCTGCCAGACCGACGGCATGATCGGCCTGGGCTGCGGCGCCCGCTCGTACACGCGGGACGTGCACTACTCCTTCGACTACGCGGTCGGGACGAGCGAGGTGCGGAAGATCATCGACGACTACGTCGCCACCGAGGACTTCACGCGCGCGGAGAACGGCTACGCGATGGACGACGACGAGCGCCGCCGCCGCTATCTCTTGCAGTCCCTGCTCCAGGCGGAGGGCCTGCCCGCCGCAGGGCAACGGGAGTATTTCGCGCGGGAGTTGGACCGCATGGCCGAACGCGGCTGGTTGGCGGACCGCGCCGACCACCTGAAGCTCACCCCGGAAGGCCTCGCCCACTCCGACGCGATCGGCCCGGAGCTGTTCTCCCCGGCGGTCCGCCGCAAGATGGCCGAGTACGAGAGAAAGTGACCGCCCCCATGGAAGCCTCCGGCCCGACGGCCCTGACCCTCCTCTACCGGGGCCCGCTCGCCTCCTGCGACTACGACTGCCCCTACTGCCCGTTCGCCAAGCGCCGCGACACAGCCGCCCAACTCCGCGCCGACCGCGCCGCGCTGGAGAGGTTCACCGACTGGGCGACCCGCCAGACCGGCGACAGCCTGTCGATCCTCTTCACCCCCTGGGGAGAGGCCCTGACCCGCTCCTGGTACCGCCGCGCCCTGACCGCCCTCTCCCACCTCCCGCACATCCGCCGGGTCGCCGTCCAGACCAACCTCAGCTGCCGCACCGACTGGCTGGCCGACGCTGACCCCGCGAAACTGGCCCTGTGGTGCACCTACCACCCCGGCCAGACCCCCTACGACCGCTTCCTCACGAAGACCCACGACCTCGCCGCCCAGGGGATCCGGCACAGCGTCGGCGTCGTAGGCCTCCCCGAACACCTCGGCCACGCACGGAAGTTGCGCGCCGACCTGCCCGAGCACGTCTACCTCTGGGTGAACGCGGCCGAGGGCCACACCTACGACGACGCGGCCGCCGCCGACTGGACCGCCCTCGACCGGCTCTTCCCCTACAGCCGCCACCCGCACCCGAGCGCCGGACTCCCGTGCCGCACCGGCGAGTCGGTGGTCTCCGTCGACGGCGAGGGCACGGTCCGGCGCTGCCACTTCGTGCGCGCGGAGCTCGGCAACCTCTACGACGGCAGCTACCGCGCGGCCCTCAAGCCGCGCCCCTGCCCGCTCGCCGTCTGCGACTGCCACATCGGGTACGTGCACCTGGAGACCCTCCCGCTGTACGACGTGTTCGCGGGAGGGGTCCTGGAACGTATCCCTACCGCCGCCGCGCGAGCCGCAGGGTGAGGATCTGGAAGGGCCGCAAGGACAGCCGGACCTCGTCGCCCTCGGCCTCGATCTCCTCCGTGGGCCGTTCCAGCAGGTCGGTGACGACCGCCCCGGCCAGCGGGAAACCGGCCGTGAGGGTCGCGCGGGCGCGCACGCCCTGGGACTCGTAGAGGCGGACGACCACGTCACCGCTGCGGTCGTCGGCGAGCTTGACGGCCTCGACGACCACGCCGTCCCGGTCGACGGAGACCAGCGGCGCGACCTCGTTCGCCCCGGACACCGTGCGCTCCGCCAGGTTGAACCGGTATCCCTCGCGGACCGCGTCGGCGACCTGCGCGCCGATCAGCAGGGCGTAGGACAGGCGGTGCGTGCCCTGGTCCTGGTCCGGGTCGGGGAAGCGGGCGGCGCGCAGGAGGGAGAGGCGGACCGTGGTCGTCGTGCCGCCGTCCGCGCGGACGTCCCGGGTGACGTCGTGGCCGTAGGAGGAGTCGTTGACCAGGGCCGCGCCCCAGTCGCGCTCGCCGACGTGCAGGAAGCGGTGGGCGCAGACCTCGAACTTGGCGGCGTCCCAGGTGGTGTTGGTGTGGGTGGGGCGCTCGACGTGGCCGAAGGGGATCTCGGCGGTCGAGTGCGCGGCCCGCACGTCCAGCGGGAACGCGGCCTTCAGGAGCTTCTCGCGCTCGTACCAGTCGACGACCGTGTCCACGGTCAGCCGGTGGGAGTCCGCCGCCAGGGACAGCGTCTGCTCGATCCGCGAGTTCCCGAAGGCCCTGACGACCTTCACGCCCTCCTCGGCCGCCGTCACCGACTCCGCCTCGGTGAGGTCGCGGACGGTGTTGCGGTAGAAGGAGTCGATGTCCCAGGCGTCCCACTGGTTGGGGAAGTCCTGGTGCAGCTGGAGCAGGTTGCCGACCGCGCCGGGCGCCAGCGCCTCGCGGTCCGCCGTCAGGTCGTACGCCGAGGTGACCAGGCCGCGCGCGTCGATCACGACCCGGACCAGGCCGTTGTCGAGCACGAATCCGGTGCCGTCGGCCACCGGGGGCACCGGGGCGTGCGGGGAGTCGGCGCGGGGGGCCGCCGCGAACGCGGGGACGTGACCGCGGGGGTGCGGGGCCGCGTTGAAGACGACCGTGCCCTCACCGGGACCGGCCAGCGCGCCCAGCGACGCGCCGATCAGCTCCTCCAGCTCGCCGGCCACGCGGGCGTACGTCTCCTCGGCCTCGCGGTGCACCCAGGCGATGGAGGTGCCGGGGAGGATGTCGTGGAACTGGTGGAGCAGGACCGTCTTCCACAGGCGGTCCAAGTCCTCGTACGGATAAGGGGTGTCGTGCCGGACCGCCGCCGTCGCCGCCCACAACTCCGCCTCGCGCAGGAGGTGTTCGCTGCGGCGGTTGCCCTGCTTGGTGGCCAACTGGCTGGTGAGGGTGCCGCGGTGGAACTCCAGGTACAGCTCGCCGGACCAGACGGGGGCGCCGCCGTTCGCCTCGTACTCGGCGTGCGCCTTGCGGAAGAACTCCAGCGGGCCCGCCAACTCGACGCGGGGCGCGCCCTCCAGGTCCCGCATACGGGCGGCGCGGGACAGCATCTCGCGGGTGGGGCCGCCGCCGCCGTCGCCGTAGCCGAACGGGATCAGGGAGTGCCCGGCGCGCGCCTTGTCCTGGAAGTTCCGTACGCTGTGGGCGACTTGGGCGCCGGAGAGGTCGCCGTTGTAGGAGTCGACGGGCGGGAAGTGGCTGAAGATGCGGGTGCCGTCGATGCCCTCCCACCAGAACGTGTGGTGCGGGAACTTGTTGGTGGTGTTCCAGGAGATCTTCTGGGTGAGGAACCACTTGACCCCGGCGAGCTTCATGATCTGGGGGAGGGCCGCGTTGTAGCCGAAGGTGTCCGGCAGCCACATGTCCTCGGTCTCGACGCCGAACTCCTCGAGATAGAACCGCTTTCCGTGGACGAACTGGCGGACCAGGGCCTCGCCGCCGCTGATGTTGGTGTCCGGCTCGACCCACAGGCTGCCGGTCGGCAGGAACTGCCCCGTCTTCGCCTTCTCCTGGGCGCGCGCGTACACCTCGGGCCGGTGCTCCTTGAGCCAGGCCAGCTGCTGGGCCTGGGACATGACGAACTTGAACTCCGGGTGGTCGTCCATGAGCTGGGTGACGTTGGAGACCGTGCGGGCGACCTTGCGGACCGTCTCGCGCAGCGGCCACAGCCACGCCGTGTCGATGTGCGCGTGGCCGACGGCCGTGATCCGGTGGGCGCCCGCGTGCGCGGGGGAGTCCAGCGCCGGGACGAGGGCGGCGCGGGCCGCGCTCGCCGTACCGCTGATGTCCTGCAAGTCGACGGCGTCCAGGGCGAGTTCGACGGCGCGCAGGATGTGCCAGCGGCGCGGGTCGTCCGGCGACAGCTCGTGCATGAGCTGGCCGAGGACGTCCAAGTCCTGGGTGAGTTCGTGGACTTCGCGGTCGACGACGGCCAGGTCCATGCGGCGCAGCCGGTAGACCGGGGCGCCCGGGTCGGCCGCCGGGTCGCCGAGCCAGGGGGCCGGGCCGCCGACCGAGACGGGCACGAACTGGACCTGGTCCTGTCCGGTGTGCATGACCACCGGGTTGGCGGCGGCCTCGATGAAGACGGTGAACTCCTCGCCGCCGACGGCCTGTTCGGCGACGGGGAGCCAGGTGTTGCGCGGGTTGAGGGCCTTCACGGCCGTCCCGTCGGCCCGGTAGACGAGGCCCTCGGCGGAGAACCCGGCCGAGTGCGTGCCGAACCCGAGGTCCAGCACCGCCTCGACGGGCAGCCCCGCCCACCCGGCGGGCACCGTCCCGCTCACCTTGAACCAACTCGTCGTCCAGGCAGGCCCCCAGGGGTCCCCGACCCGCACCGGCCGGTAGGGCGCGGCGAGCCCCTCGGCGACCGGCACCGGCTCACCCGGTACGTCCCACGCCTCGACCGACAGCGGTACCGCCCGGGCGTGGACGGCCGGCCGGATGCGCTCCTCCAGCACCCGGCGCAGCCGCTGTTCGATGACGTCACGGTCGTTGTGCATACGGATCTCCGTTGGAAAGTGGGGGGAGTCGATCGGGCCGGCGGTTCATCCCTTGAGGGCCCCGCCGAGCGCGAACCCGCCGCCCAGCTTGCGGGCCAGCAGCAGGTAGAGCATGACCACCGGCGCCGAGTAGATCATGGAGAACGCCGACAACTGCCCGTACTGGGTGGCGCTGTGGGCGCTGAGGAAGGTGAACACGCTGACGGACGCGGGGAGTTTGTCCGGCGACAGCAGCAGGATGAAGGGGACGAAGAAGTTCCCCCACATGCCGATGAAGGTGAAGATGGTGACGACGATGACGCCGGGCCGCATCAGCGGCAGCACCACCCGCCACAGCACCTGGAGGGTGTGCGCGCCGTCGATGCGCGCGGCCTCCTCCAGGACGACCGGCACGCCGTCCATGAAGTTCTTCATCAGCCAGATCCCGAACGGCAGCGAGGACGCGGCCAGGAACAGGGTCGTGCCCGGCATCGAGTCGATCAGGTTCAGCTGCACGAACATGCTGTAGACGGGGATCATCACGGCCGTGATGGGCAGCCCGGTCGAGAACAGGATCGTGTAGAGGAACGGGCGGCGCACCCGCGAGCGGTAGCGGGAGAGCGGGTACGCGCACAGGATCGACGCCGCGACCGTGATCGCCGTACCGAAGCCGCACAGCAGCAGGCTGTTGAGCATCGGGCGGAAGGTCGTGTCGACGTTGAGGATCGCGTCGAAGTTGTCGAGGGTGAAGGTGTCGGGGAGTTCGAGCTTGAAGGTGTTGAGGTCGCTGACGGACGCCAGGACCATCCACAGCAGCGGCAGCACGTACAGGACCGACACCGCGAGCAGGACCACGTTGACCGAGAGCTTGCCGAACTTCGGGGCGGCCATCAGTCCTCCTCCAGTTTCAGCAGCCGGATGTACACGATCGAGAACAGCGCGCCGACCACCAGCAGCACCAGCGCGATCGCCGTGCCGTAGCCGATCAGGCTGTTCTGGAAGGCCTGTTGGTACATGAAGATCGGCAGGGTCTGGCTCTGGTTGCCGGGGCCGCCGCGCGTCATGGTGTAGATCAGGCCGAACACCGACAGGGTCTGGAGGGTGATCAGCATCAGGTTCGTCAGGATCGACGGCCTGATCACCGGCAGCGTGACGCGCCACAGCCGCTGCCAGGGGCTCGCGCCGTCCATCTCGGCGGCCTCGTGCAGCTCGGCCGGCACGTCGTTGATCGCGGCGGAGAACACCATCAGCGAGAACGCCGTGCCGCGCCAGACGTTGGCGAGGCACACGGCCAGGATCGGCATCGTGTACAGCCAGTTCTGCGTCGGCAGCCCGATCGCGTCCAGCAGCGAGTTGAGTGAGCCCTGGTCGAAGAAGAACGCGTACATCAGGTAGCCGGCGACGACCTCGGGCAGCACCCAGGCCGCGATGACGACCCCGCTGACCAGCGAGCGCACCGGCTTCGACGCCTTCTGCATGAGGATCGCCAGCGCCAGGCCCAGCGTGTTCTGCCCGATGACGGCCGAGCCGACCACGAACACCAGCGTCAGCTTCACCGCGTTGAGGAAGTCGGCGTCGCCGAACGCGCGGGTGAAGTTGTCGAAGCCGACGAAGTCGGTGCCCGACGCGCCCGTCAACTGCATGTTCGTGAAGGCGTAGTAGACGCAGTACGCGATCGGCCCGGCCAGGAACACCGCGAGCAGGATCACGGCCGGGAGGGTCGGCAGTCCGCGCAGCAGCGAGCGGCCGGCGGGGGAGGCCCCGCGGGAACGGGGCCCGCGGGGCGTGGGGGCGAGCGTGGTCACTGCGCGCCCTCGACCGTCTTGCCGGCGCCGACCGCCGCCTTGACATCGTTATCAAACGTGCTCGCGGCCTTGTCCACGGACGCCTGACCCGTCGTCACCGACTCCATGGCCTTCTGGATCGCCGTCGACACCTGGTTGTACTCGGGCAGTCCGGGCCGGTAGTGGGTGTCGGCGACCAGTTCGGTGAAGAACTTGTTCGTCGGCACCGCCTTCAGGTACGCCGGGTCGGCCGCGACGTCCTTGCGCACGGCGATCGAGGCGTTGACGACGTTCCACTTCGACGCGTTGGTCTTCGTCTGGAGGGTCTCGGAGAGGAACTTCCAGGCCAGGTCGGCGTTGCCCGCCTTGGCAGGGATCGACCAGGCCCAGCCGCCGGACATGCTCGTCGCGCCGGGCGCCTGCCCGTTCTGCGTCGGCATCGCCGCGGTGCCGATCACCGACTGCCACTGCGGCCACGGGCGCGGGCTCGTCGTACCCCAGTTGTTGGTCATCCACGAGCCGTCGATGTCGATGGCCAGCTTGCCGTCGGGGATCAGCTCGGTGCCGACCGTCGTACCGAAGTTGGCGCCCAGCGCCTGGTCCTTCGCCGGGCCGAGGCCGGTGTTGTAGACGGTGTGCACGAAGTCGAGGGCGTCCTTGAAGCCCTGGCTGCCGACGACCCACTTCTTCTGCGCGGTGTCGTACAAGGAGTTGCCGGCCGCCTGTGTGCCGTACAGCAGCATCTCGAAGCCCTGCATCGAGGAGGCCTCGCCGCCGGCCGTGCCCGTGTAGAGGTTCAGCGGGGTCACGCCGGGCAGCTTCGCCTTGATCGTGCGGGCCGCCGTCAGGACGTCCGCCCAGGTCTTCGGCTGCCACGGGACGCTGATCCCGGCCTTCTGGAAGAGCTGCTTGTTGTACCAGATGCCGCGCGTGTCGGTGTTGTCCGGGACGGCGTACCCCTTGCCGTCGGCGGCGCCGGTCACGGCCGTCTTGGAGGCCGCCGCGTACTGCGACCAGTCCGCCCATTTCGCCGTGTACGCGTCGAGGGGCTTGAGGTAGCCGCCCGCGATGTCGGAGTTGATCAGCGCGGTGTCCTCGTAGACCAGGTCGGGGGCGGTCGAGGGGGACCGCATCATGAGCTGGATCTTCGTGTAGTAGTCGTTCTCGGAGGCGGTCACCGGGATCAGCTGGACCTTGGTGCCGGGATTGGCGGCGGTGAACTCCTTCACCATCGACGCCAGGAAGTCCGCCTGGAGCTTGACGGTGCTGTTCAGGTTCTGCCAGTAGACGACCTTGATCGTCTTCGACGAGCTGCCTGACGATCCCGACCCGCAGGCCGTGACGGCCAGCGCGGTGGCGGCGGTGAAGGCCGCGGCGGTGACGATTCTTGAGCGCACAGTGGTACCTCCGGGACGGACCTGGCGGAGAGCGGCGACGGTTTCCGGCCAGGAGGGCGAGCCCGGTGAGCGTCCTGAACTGCACTCTCACGCTGACGCCCGGCCCTCGTCGGCCGGATTTGGTGGCCAGACGCTAAATCCAATTGATGGATTAAGTCAATGCTTCCGGTGTGTAAACTTCCGCCTCACGACGGCCGAGGGACAGCTGGTCCCAGGTGAGACGGGGTGGCGAAGTGACTCAGGTGAGTGAGACGACGCGGCGGCCTGGCATCCCGATACCGACCCGCAGCGGTACGAACCTGCCGCGCGTCGGCGGCTACAACCAGGCCGTCGTCCTGGACGCCGTACGCACCCGGGGCGAGGTCAGCCGGGTGGAACTGGCCGAGCTGACCGGGCTGACCAGCCAGACCGTCTCCAACGTGGTGCGCAAGCTGCTCGACGCGGGGCTCGTCGCGGAGTCCGGGCAGGCGCCGTCCAACGGGGGCAAGCGGCGCACGCTGCTGTCGCTGCGGGCCGACGGGGCGTACGCGCTCGGCGTGCACCTCGACCCGGACGCCGCCGTCATCGTCGTCGCCGACCTCGCCGGGCAGATCGTCGGCTCCCGGCGGCTGCGGCTGACCGAGCAGGGCGACGCGGCGGACGTCGTCGACCGGGTCGCGCGCGCCGCCCAGCGCCTCGTCGACCGCGTCGGCGTCGACCGCGCCCGCCTCCTCGGCCTCGGCGTCGCCGCCCCGGGGCCGCTCGACGGCACCACCGGGGCCGTGGTCTCGCCGCCGAACTTCCCCGGCTGGGGGCGGGTCCCGCTCACCGAGATGTTCGCCGCCGCGACCGGACTGCCCGTCGCCCTCGACAACGACGCCACCGCCGCCGCGATCGGCGAGCGCTGGATCGGCGGCGCCGACCGGGCCGGCAGCTTCCTCTTCGTCTACCTCGGCACCGGCGTCGGCGTCGGCATCGTCCTCGACGGCGCCGTCCTGCACGGCGACTCCGGCAACGCGGGCGAGTTCGGCCACATGGCCGTCGAACCCGGCGACCGGATCTGCCAGTGCGGCTCCGACGACTGCCTCGGCCCCTATTGCAGCCCCGCCGCGATCATCGACGACCTCCTCGCCCGGCACGGCAAGGCCGCCGCCGGCCGTATCGGCCTCCTCGGCACCCCCGACTCCGTCCGCCAGGACTGGAGGTCCCTGCGCCGCGCCGCCCGCGCCGCCGACCCCGCCGCCCTGGACGTCGTACGCCGCGCCGCCCGCCGGATCGGGCAGGCCGCCCGGGGTGCGGTGAGCCTGCTCGACGTCTCCCGGATCGTGCTCGGCGGTGAGGCGCTGCGGGGGATCGAGCCGCTGATGCGGGCGGAGGTCGAGGCGGCCGTGAACCGCACGTCCGTGGCGCGGACCATCCGGGCCATTTCCGTGGAGCAGAGCGTGATCGGCGAGACGGTGGGCGCGGTGGGGGCGGCTTCCCTTGTGCTGCACGGGAATTACGCGCCGGGGTGGCGGCTGCTGACGGAGGCGTGAGGGGGCGCGGGGGTGTGTGGGGGCGCTTTGGGGGGCGCTCCGGGGGCGCTCTGGGGGGAAGCGCTTTCGCGTTCACGTCCGCCCCGCGGAGCGCCCGCTCCTGTGAACGCCGTATGAGCGTGCGTGGACCGGTGGGGTGCGGGAGTTGATCCACCCCGTAGGCTCAGCATGTATGCGTCAGCGCCCGAGCCGCGTGCTTCGGGCCGATCAGGCAGGAAAACGGACTCGCGTGTTCAGTCAGACCCCGATCTTCGACCGTCTCGTCGCCGAACGCGGCGACATACCGTCCCAGGTCCGCAGCGAGGCGGAGGGGATACAGCGCGAACTCGCCCGCATCATCCAGGCCCCGCCGATCGGCGGCCCGCTCGCCCGGCGTCCGTACGGCGCGGACGGCAACCCCGGCTCGGCCTTCTTCTGAGGCCCGCCCGGCGCCCGGCCCCGCCGCGTGTCGGCGCGCCGAGCGACGTCTCGGGGTAAAGGGGTGGTAAGCGCTTGCCGGGACCCGGCACACAGACTCTTGACAACGTTGTAGTACGGGAATGAGACTCGCGCCGACCGATCATGAGTGGTCTGACTTCGGGCCGTGAGCCGCGCGGTGCCCGAAGCCGAGCCGAGCCCCCGTGTAAGAAGGTACCCCCGTGCCCCTGCGTCACCTCAACTCCCGGCGTACCCGCCTGCGTTCACTCGTCACCGCGGTGGCCCTGGCCGGCGTCGCGACGCTGGGCGCCGGTGCCCACGCGAACGCCGCGCCGACGGCGGACACCAGCCGGTTCCACGGCGTCAACTGGGCCGACCCGCGCGACAACTACGCCAACGACGAGGTCGTCCTGTCCGGTCTGTCCCTCGCGGACGACTACGCGACGACGTACCACAAGGCGACCCGGATCATCGGGGGGTTCAAGGCGAACCTCGGTGCCAACACCGTCCGCATCCCGATCAACCCGTACACGGTGAACGGCAGTTACTGGAAGTCGTACCGCGCCGTCATCGACGCCGCGACCCGCCAGGGCTTCAAGGTGATCGTCTCCTACTGGGAGGGGACGGGCGCGCAGAAGGACGGGTTCATCGACGACACCGCCACGTACTGGCCGATGTGGAAGACGGTCGTGCAGGCCTACTCGGGCAACGGCCAGGTCTACTTCGAGCCGATGAACGAGCCGCACGGCTACACGCCCGCACAGTGGGCCGACATCGCCGCACAGTGGATCTCGACCTTCCCGAAGGTGCCGAAGAACCGCATCTTCGTCAGCGGCAGCGGCTACAACGACAGCGTCGTCTCGGTCTGCGCCGACCCGCGCCTCAAGGGCACCTACCTCTCGCTGCACCACTACGGCTTCTGGGGCACCCACAGCTACGCGGACTGGGTCACCGACCTCAAGAACCGCCTGGGCAACTGCGCTTCGCGCACGGTGGCCGACGAGTTCGGGGCGACGATGACGAGCGGACTCGACTACACCGGCACCAACCCCGGCAACGACAACGAGATCGCGTACATCCAGGCCGACACGGACGTCTTCCGCCAGCTGCACATGGGCTCGGTGTACTGGCCGGGCCTGCGCACCGGGGACACCTACAGCCTGACGGAGCTGACCGGCCCGACGGCGAACCCCTCGCTGAAGGTGACGAACAACTCGGGCGCGGCACGGCTGGCCTGGGCCTGGGGCCGGGGCAAGTAGAAGACCGGATGCGGCAGTTGCTTTAGCGACGCCGCATCTGCGGCAATTGCTTTGGCGACGGCTGTTTCGGCTGTTTGATTTCGTGTACGACGCCGAGGGCGGGACGGGTCCATGACCTGTTCCGCCCTCTGTCATATGCCCCGAGTAAATGCCCCAGGAGGCGAATGCCTTTTGGGGACGCTATGTCTTTCGGGGGACGACTGCCTTTCGGGGAACGCCTGTCGGGGCGGGCGCCGTCAGACGTCCAGCTCGCCCTCGATGCGCTTGAGGGAGTGCCGGGCGAGGGCCAGGTTGCCGCGGGAGCGGTCCAGCGCGAGGTACAGGAAGAGGCTGCCGCGGCTGCTGCCGAGCGGGCGGATGAGGTGGTACTGCGCGCCCAGGGTGATGAGGATGTCCTCCACGGAGTCCTCCATGCCCAGCAGTTCGAGCGTACGGGCCTTGGCGCGGACGACCTCGGTGTTGCCGGCCGCGGCCACTTCGAGGTCCAGGCCCTGGCCGCCGCCGAGGACGCCGAGCGACATACCGCTCTCGTAGTCGACCAGGGCGACGCCCAGAGCGCCGTCGATCGTCATGGCTTCCTTGAGCGCGGTCTCGATGTTCATGGGGATGCCCTTCGCTCTGTACGGTGGTGCTAAGTGACGGGGGGTCAGAAAATGAGCGGCCGATGGCCTGTCCTGATCCTTTGCGATTAAACTACTGTGCTTTCCGTCATCATGTGAAGCATTGGTGAAAGGAAGTCCCGTTGTCCTCAGTCGAAACATCCTTGAGTCGCCTGCTCGAACTGCCGGGCGTCACGGGTGTCTCGCTCGTCGACGCCGTCACGGGACTCTCCTACGGCGAGGCCGGTACGAACGGCCCCGATCCCGTCGAGTGCGGCAGGCTGGCCGCACTGGTCGGCAGCGGGCTCCAAGCGGCCGGTGCACAGGGGGAGTTGGAAAGCATCGTCATCACAGGCACCGAGCAGCAGTTCGTCCTGACCGCCGTGGACCGGCCCGGCGACCCGCTGCTGCTGACCGCCGCGCTGGACCGCGGCAACGCCAACCTGGCTCTGGTTCTGCACCAGTTGGGGCGGTACGCGGCCGAGGTGAGCGCGTGAGCCGTCCGCGCAACCTGCCCGCCTTCCTCGCAGCCCTGCACACGGAAGGCCGCGACGCGACCGTCGCGGTCGGCGGCAGCCCGGGCGGCACGATCCATCTGCGCCGGGGCCTGATGACCGCCGTCGACACCCCCGGCGCCCCCGGCGCGGAGTCATTGCTCGTCAAGTCCGGCCGCGTGGACGACAGTTCATGGGCCGCGGCCAGGGCGGCCGGCGGAACCTTGAGCCAAGTCCTCGCCGAACGCGGCCTGTTGACCCCACAGGACTTCGAAATCACCTGTACGGCAGCCCTGTTCGACGGCGCCTTCGCGCTCGCCCTCGGCAACGCCACCGACTGGGAGGTGCACCCGCCGGCCCCCGACGTCGTCGCCGCCCGCGCCTTCGCCCCGCACCTCGTCACCGCCGAGGCCACCCGCCGCCTCACCACGCTCGCCCAACTCTGGGGCTCACCAACAGAGTTCGCCCGTACCCGGGTCCGCCGCGCGGACCGCCCCCGCCCCCGCCTGACCCCCCGTTTCGCAGCCGTCCTCGACGCCGTCAACGGCCGCCGCACCCCCCGGGACATCGCCTTCGCGCTCGGCCGCGGCAGCTACGCCGTCATGCTCGACCTTGCGCAATTGCGCACCCAGGGACTGCTGTTGAACGAAACCCCGACGGCCGGCCGGCCCAGCACCGCTCCCCGGGTGCAAGGCGGCCACGACGGGGTGACGCTTCACCCACCGGCCACGCCGATGCCACTTCCGCAACGTACTCCGGGGACACACCACCCTCATCGATCGGATACCGTGTGAACCCACGTCGGCGCAGGAAGTCGAAGCGGCGGAACCTGGCGCTGGCGCGCCGCTTACAGGTGAGACCGCGGCGCTCCCCAGCACTCCCGGACGAGCGGCCCCGCACTCAGGAGCCCTGCGTCCAGGCGCCACCCACCCCGGCGCCGCCCGCCCCGGTTCTCCCCGTCCGCCGCCCCGGCGCGGTGGCCGGTCCGCCGCCCGTCCCGGATCTGGAGGAGCATCAGCCCGAGACCTCTCTGCTCCACCGCGTCCGCGCGGCTCTCGCGGCACTGCCCTGAACCCGCCCGACTCCTCGCTCGTACGCCACCGTTCAAGGGAATGCCGATGTCCGAACTCCACCAGTCCGAGCCACTCGTCGAGGTCCTCACGGCCCTGCGCGAGGGGGTGCTGGGCGTCAGCGAGACGGTGATCTCCACCGTCGACGGACTCCTCGTCGCCGCCGACTCCGACTCCGTCCACCCGGAGTCCGTCGCCGCCCTCTCCGCCGCCACCCTCAGCCTCGCCCGCCGCATGGCCCACGAGGCGGGCGGCACCGGCCTGCGCGACGTCATCACCCGCAGCGCCGACCGGCACGTCGTCGTCCAGGCGATCAACGACCGGGCGATGCTGACCGTCGTCGGCGACGAGGGGCTCGATCTGATCCGGCTCCAGCGGGACATCCACCCGACGCTGGAACTGCTCGCGAAGATCCTCGCGGCGGACACGGCGGCCTGAGGGGGCGGCGGCCTGCTTCGGGGTGCCGGAAGGTTTCTTCGGGGGGTCGCCGCAAGGGCCCGCCGGCCTGTGCGGGCCGGCGGGCCCTGAGGTCAGTCCTTCTTCTCGCCCAGCTTGCCGACGTACTCCTGCACCTTGTCGACGGCCGTGTCGATCTTGTCGCTGTGCTTGCCGTCGGTCTTGTCGTCGATGAAGTCACCGACCTTCTCCAGACCGTCGGAGATCTTGTCCCCGTGGGCCTCGGCGATGTCCTCGACCTTGTCCTTGAGGTTCTTGAGGCTCTCGAACACGTACGGTGCTCCTCTACAGAGATGTAGTACTGACGCCCCATGATCTCACCGAAACCGCCGTTGGCGTGCGCGGATGCGGACCCCTGATAGCGTTCCGGCAGTTCATCTGGCGCCGGAGAGAGACACGATGACGCAGCCGTACGACGACATCGACGCCCTGCTGGACCAGGCCGCCCGCCCCGAGGCCGAGCTGCCTCCCGCGGAGCGGCGGCGTGAGCTGCGGGAGGCGTTGAATCTCTCCCGGGCGCAGGTCGCGCGCACGCTTCAGGTGAGTCCGTCGACCGTCGGGGGGTGGGAGGCGGGGCGGGATCCCAGCGGGGAGGTGCGGGATCGGTACGCGTATTTTCTGCGGGCTGTCGAGGGGCGGTTGGGGGAGCGGGAGTTGGGGGCTTCCGGTGCGGGGGAGGTCGGGGTTTCTGCTGAGGCTGAGGTTTCCGTCGAGGCGGCTGATGCCGATGCCGATGTCGGTGTCGATGCCGGTGACGACGATGTGGAGCTGTTGGCGGCTCCGGAGCCGTGTGTGCTGTGCGGGGGGCCGGCGTCGCATCAGGTCGCCGGGTTCGCGCAGCATCTCGACCCGGGGGCGTGCGGTGCGGCGGAGTCCGGGGGCGCGGGGTCTGTCGTAGCGGCCCCCGAGGCTGTTTCTGAGGCGGCGCCCGCGCGGGAGCCCGCCTCCGCCGCAACTCCCCCCGCCCGTCCGGCGGCCCGTACCGGAAAGCCCGCGAACCCCCCGCGCCGCGCCACCCTCCACCCCGCCGCCGAACCCGACCTCATCGCCCAGGCGGTGACCGCGGTGCTCGCCGAGCACGAAGGGGACGTGGAGGCGGCGACGGAGGCGCTCGTGCGGCGGGCGATCCCGGACGCGATGGCGCTGCTGGACCACACCCGCAAGGGCGGACGGTACGACATCGTCGCGCACCCCTGGATCCCGGACGTGCTGCGCAAGCAGACCGCGCGGGGCGCCGACCAGATCTGGGAGGCGCGGCCGAAGTGGACGCGGCCCGAACTGCCGCCCGGCGAACACGAGGTGACGGCGCTGGACGTCAACGGCGCCTACCTGTCCGCTCTGAAGACCCACCTCCCCATCGGTCAGCTGGAACACTCCAAGGGCTTCGGGCACGACCGCCGCCGCGCGGGCGTCCACCTGATCACCCCGCCGGAGTGGGAGCACTCGGCGGTCCTCCCCAACCCCCTGGGCAACCGCGACGAACCGGGCCCCCTGTGGGTCACCGAACCCACCCTCCGGCTCCTGCTGCGCCTCTCGGACCCGCGGCACGCGCTGTGCGAACCCCCGGTCGTGCACGAATCGTTCACATCAGGTGCAACGGAGAACCTGCTGGAGAAGTTCCGCGTCGCGCTCCAGGACGCGCGCGGCAAGGCCGTCGACAACGACGACGACGTCACCCTGGAGTACGTCAAGGCGATGTACTCGAAGTTCGTCTCCACGATGGGGGAATCGAACTACAACCGGCAGCTCTACCGCCCCGACTGGATGCACCTCATCCGCTCCCAGGCCTTCGCCAACCTCTGGATGAAGGCGTACAAGGCGCACGAGCAGGGCTTGAGCGTCGTCCGCGCGATGGGCACCGACGAACTCCATGTGACCGGCGACTGGCGGCGGGTCTTCCCGGAGGGGCGGGGGGTCTCCGAGGTGAAGGTGAAGGACGTCTACACGGTCGGGGACCCCGTGGAATGAACGTAAGGCCTGCTCAGGAGGCGTTGTCAGTGGTGGCCCCTACGGTGTGAGCAGTGGTGATCCGCGAGGGATCGGCGGATCTGTTCATGGGGAGGGGTCTGTCGTGTCGACGACGTATCTGGAGCTGTCGCAGGAAGACGGCGGGGCGCACAAGTTCTACGAAGTCAGCGTCGACGGTGTGGTGGTGACGGTCCGTTACGGCCGGATCGGGGCCGGCGGCCAGGTGCAGACGACGTCGTTCGCGACCGGGCAGAAGGCACAGACGGCCGCCGCGAAGAAGGTGGGGGAGAAGATCCGCAAGGGGTACGCCCCGGCGGTGCCCGGCGGACGCGCCCCGCGCGCGGTGACCCGCCGTCAGGTGACCTCGGCGCCGTCCACCGCGCGGGCCGTCGCCCCGGTGCTGTGGCGCTTCCGTACGGGTTCCTCGGCGTTCGGCATCCATGTCGACGACGACCGCTGCTGGGTCGGCAACCAGGCGGGCGACGTCTACACGCTGGACCACGAGGGCGCCGTCCTCGCCCGCTTCGGCCTGCCGGACGGCGTGAAGTGCCTGGTCGCCGACGACTTCTGGATCTACGCGGGCTGCGACGACGGCAAGGTGTACGACCTCTCGTCGAAGCTGCCGTTCGCCGCCTACGACATCGCCGCCGACGTCGACATCTTCTGGCTGGACATCCATGAGGGCGTCCTCGACGTCTCCGACCGGGAGGGCCGGCTCACCGTCATCGACCATGAGGATGAGCACCAGTGGTCGCGCCGCAGCCGGGGCGAACAGGCGTGGATGATCCGCGCCGACGACCGCGCGGTCTACCACGGCCACACCGCGGGCGTCACCGCCTACGCGCCCGACGGCGGCGGCGAGCTGTGGCACACGCGCACGCAAGGAGCCGTCCTCTTCGGCTGGCAGGAGACCGACGCCGTCTACGCGGGCACCGCCCACCGCGCGGTGCAGCGCCTGTCCAAGGCGACCGGCGCCGTCGAGGCCACGTACGCGTGCGACAGCGCCGTCTACTCCTGCGCCACCTCGCCCGGCGGCCGATACGTCTTCGCGGGCGACTCCGCGTCCTCCGTCTACTGCTTCGACCGGGACGGCACACGCCTGTGGAAGCTCGGCACGGGCGACGGCTCGGCCCTGTCGATGCAGTACCGCGACGAACGGCTGTACCTCGTCACCACCTCGGGCGCCCTGGTCTGCGTCGACGCGAGCGAGGCCGCCGTGGCGTCGGCCCAGCAGGGCACGGTCCCGGTCGCCCGTGACATCAAACTCGCCGCGGCCCTGCCGGTGCGCGCCCCGGCCACGGCGGTCGCCACCGTCGCCGGTCCCGCCGCCGGCGAGGTGGTCGTGGAGTGCGTCCAGCAGGGCGGCCGGCTCCGCGTCCACGTGCTCTCCGAGGGCTACGAGCCGTCCTGGAACGTCCAGTTCCCGCACGCGATCCGGGAACCGGGGGCGCGCTATGTGGTGGACGCGCTGCACTCGGCGGCGGGCGGCTTCTACCGGGTGCGGGGGGAGATACGGCGGCTGGTGTGAGACGCAGGGGGCAAAAGAGGAAACCGGGACCGGACTTGACCGCGTCTTGACTGTCGTACAGGGGGGACACAGCGATGGCAAGAAGGACGTACGCAATGGAACAGACGCTTCTCGGCCGCCGGGCGATGCTCACGCTGGGCGCGGGCGCCGCCCTCGCGACGGCCCTGCCGGGCCCGGCCCACGCCGCCCCCGGACTCACCGAGTCTTTCGGTGAGTTGGAGCGGAAGTATGCCGCCCGGCTCGGTGTCTTCGCGTACGACACCGCGACCGGCCGGACGATCGCCCACCGCGCGGACGAACGGTTCCCGATGTGCTCGGTGTTCAAGGGGATCGCCGCGGCGGCGGTACTGCGCGACGGCGTCCCGCTCGACCGGCGCGTCCGCTACACCAAGGAGTACGTCGAGGCCGCCGGGTACGCGCCGGTCACAGGCACCGACGAGAACGTCGCGCACGGCATGACCGTGCGGGAGCTGTGCGCCGCCGCCGTCTCCCACAGCGACAACGGCGCCGCGAACCTCCTGCTCCGCGAGGTCGGCGGCCCGGCCGCGGTCACCCGCCTCGCCCGCTCGACCGGCGACGGCGTCACCCGGCTCGACCGCTGGGAGCCGGAGCTGAACTCGGCGGAGCCGTGGCGGGAGACCGACCTCACCAGCCCGCGCGCGATCGGCCGGACCTACCACCACCTGCTCACCGGCGACGCACTGGCCCCCGCCGACCGCGCCCTCCTCACCGCCTGGCTGACCGCCAACACCACCAACACCGAACGCTTCCGCGCCGGCCTCCCGGCCGACTGGACCCTCGCCGACAAGACCGGCGGCGGCTCGTCGTACGGAGTGGCCAACGACGCGGGCGTGGTCTGGCCCCCGAACCGCCCGCCGATCGTCCTGGCGGTCCTGTCGACGACGTACGCGGCACAGGGGCCGTCGAACAGCGCACTGGTGGCGGAGGCGGCGCGGGTGGTGGCGGGGGAGGTGGGGTGAGGGGTGGGCTCCCGTGCCGGAAGCCGGCGGGGGAACCCACCCGGCGGTTCAGATCCCCGCAGCCGCCCCCCGCAGATTCTCCGCGGCCAGCGCCAACCCCTCGAGCTGGGAGTAATCCGCGTCCTCGTGCTCGATGTTGACGGCGATGTCCGGGTCGATCTCCGCCAGTGCGCGCAGGAACTCCGTCCAGAAGGGGACCTCGTTGCCGAGGCCGACGGCGACGAATTTCCAGGCGGGGTTCTCGGGCCAGGCGTTGCACCAATGGCCGTAGCCGGTGGGGACCTTGGCGGGGGAGTCGGCGGGGACCCGGGTGAAGGAGGTGTCGAGGACGCCGCGGATGTCGGCGCCGGGGCAGAGCCTCGCGTCCTTCGCCGCCGCGTGGAAGACCAGGGGGCCGAGCCACTTGACCGAGGCGATGACGTCCATGCCCTGCCACATCAGGTGGGAGGGGTCCATCTCCGCGCCGACATTGGTCAGTTGACCCTCGTCGACCAGTCGCTTCAGGGTCACCGGCGAGAAGACCAGGTTGTGCGGGTGCATCTCGATGGCGACGCGGACGCCGTTCGCGCGGGCCAGCGCGTCGATCTCCTTCCAGAATCCGACCGCCACCCCCCACTGGTAGTCCAGGACGTCCATGTACACGCCGTCCCACGGATTCACCACCCAGGACGGGTACTTGGCGTCCGGGTCCGAACCCGGCGTGCCCGACATCGTCACCACGTGCCGCACCCCCAGCAGCCCCGCCAGCTCGATGGTGCGGCGCAGGTCGTCCGCGTGCTTCGGGCCCACCCCGGGCAGCGGGTTGAGCGGATTGCCGTTGCAGTTGAGGCCGGTCAGTTCCATGCCCCGGTCGGCGAAGACCGCCAGATACTCCTCGCGGGCCCGGGCGGAGGACAGCAGGAGGTCCACGGGGCAGTGCGGGGACGGGATGAAACCACCGGTGTTGACCTCGACCGACGTCAGGCCGTTCGCCTTGAGGATGTCGAGGGCCTCGGTGAGGGTGCGGTCGTGCAGACAGGCGGTGTACGCGCCGAGCTTGAGAGCCATGTCGTAACTCCGGGAGAAGTAGGGGAAGTTCAGGAGGAGGGAGGAAGCCTTCCGGCGACCGCTCAGAGGGAGGGATCGCTACGGCCGTGCGGCGCGGTCAGAGGGAGGGGACCGTCACGGCCGCGCCGTCCCGCCCCGCCGACTCCACCACCGCCCGGATGATCCGCATCGTCCGCAACGCCTCCGCGAAACTCGCGCACGGCGGCAGCACCGCCGCCCCCTCCGCCAACTCCCCCCGCACCAGCGCCACTTGATCGAGAAACGCGCGCGCCTGATACGTGAAGTTGTCCGCGTTGCTCGCCCCCACCCCCGGCGCCTCCATCGGGACCCCGCCCGCGAAGTACGGCAGCGCCGGCCCGGCGATGACCTGCCGGGCACCCCGGGTACGCGCCTCGGGCTGGGCGTCGTCGAAGAGGTACTCGGCGGGGCGGTGCTGGTCGAACGCCGCGCGCCCGCCGACGCCGAGGACGTCGAAGAACAGGCCGTTCGGCAGGCCGAAGCCGGTGCGGGTGACCGAGAAGGTGCCGACGAGCCCCGACTCGAAACGGGCGGTGAAGGACGCGGTGTCCTCGTTCTCCACCGCCCCGAACTCGTCCGACACCGGCGCCGAGTTGTGCCCCACGACCGCGCCCAGCGGCAGCGGACGCTTCGTGATCTGCGTCGACAGCGCCGCCCCGGAGACGGAGACGACCGGCCCGGCGACGTACTCGGCCGCGTCGATGATGTGCGAACCGACGTCCCCGAGCGCCCCCGACCCCGCACCCCCCTTGAACCGCCAGCTCAGCGGACCGCGCGGATCGGTCGCGTAATCACACCAGTACCGCCCGCTGAACAGCGTCAGCTCCCCCAGCTCCCCGCCCCGCACATGCTCCCGGATCGCGGCGATCCCCGGCGCCCGCCGGAACGTGTACCCGACGGACGTCACCACCCCGGCCCCCCGCTCCAGCGCGGCCATCGCCTCGGCGTCCTCGATGGACCCGGCCAGCGGCTTCTCGCACAGCACATGCTTGCCCGCCGCGACCAGCGCCTCGGCGATCGGCCGGTGCAGATCATTGCCCACGACGATGCTGACCGCGTCGATCGACGGGTCCTCGGCGACGGCCTCCCAGCTCGGCAACGCCTTCTCGAACCCGTACCGGCGGGCGGCGTCCTCGCCCAGCGCCACGTTGGCATCGGCGATCGCGGCGAGCCGCACCGGCGGCAGCCCGGCCCCGAAGACCGTGTTGGCGTTGCGGTACCCGGCCGCGTGACTGCGCCCGGCCATCCCGGCACCGATCACGGCGACGGAGAGTGGCTTAACCGACATGGTGAACTCCCTTGAGAACAGGTCAGTGGGGAGCGCCCCAAGCTTCCAGAGCCTGGAGCGCTCTATTAAAGCGCTTTAAACCGCGCCGAAAAAAAATCAGCCCGCGAGATACTCGGCGATCTTCCCCCGCATGAACACCGACGACTCCCGGGCCCGCTCCTCCCACGCGAACACACACGCCGTGAGCGTCCCGTCGAACCCGTTCGCCTTCAGCTCCCGGAACAGCTCGGCGAAGTCGACCTCGCCCTCACCCATGTCGAGGTGCTGATGGATCCGGGCCGCCGTGCCGGGCGGGTTGAGGATGTACCGGTTCCCGGAGGACGCCGTGTGGTCGAAGGCGTCGGCGAGGTGGACGTGGGTGAGCAGGTCGCCCGCGTACGCGATGATCCCGGGCGCGTCGTCGCCGATGTGGAAGGTGTGCGGCGCGCAGTAGAGGAAGCTGACGTTCGGGTGGTTGACGCCCCGGATTAGGTTGACGGCGTCGTACCCGTTCTCGATGAAGTCGTCCGGGTGCGGCTCCAGGGCCAGTTTGATGCCCTCGCGCTCGAACAGGGGCAGCAACTCCTCCATCGACCGCCAGAACTGGGCCTCGCTGCGGTCGGATTCCTCGGGGCGGCCGTTGAACTCGGAGATCATGCTGTCCACCCCGAGGTCGGCCGCGATCTGGATCGACCGCTTCCAGTAGCGCACGGCGGCCTGGCGGGCGTCCTCGTCCGGGCCCGACCAGCGGAACAGCGGGAGCAGCGAGGAGACGCCGACGCCCGCCGCGTCCAGCGCCTTGCGGAACCTGCGGACGGTCGCGTCGTCCACGCGCGGGTGCCGGAAGAAGGGGATGAAGTCCTCACGCGGCGACAGCTCGATCCACTCGTAGCCCAACTCGGCCACCACACCGGGCAGTTCGAGCAGCGGAACGTTCCGGATCATGTACGGGTCGAGGGCGATCTTCATGAAAGGGTGCCTTCCTGGGGGAGGGACGTGCTCAGCGGGTGCCCTGCGCGGCGAACGCGGCGACCTGCGCGACGTTGGACTTGTCGACGAACGCCGGACCGGTCAGCACGGGCGCCTCACCGCCGCCGCTGTAGTTGCCGTTGTTCTTGTACAGCCACAGCGCGTCGACGGACAAGTAGCCCTGGAGATAGGGCTGTTGGTCGACGGCGAACTCGATGCTGCCCTTCTCGACCGCCGCCACCAGATCCTTGTTGAGGTCGAAGGTGGCGATCTTCGCCTTGGCGCCCGCCTCGGCGACGGACTGCACGGCGGTCAGCGCGATCGGGGCGCCGAGCGTGACGACCTGGTCGATCGAGGGGTCCTGCTTCAGCTTGGCGATGATGGTCGACTTCACGGACGGCATGTCGGTGCCGTTGACGTTGAGGATCTCGGTCGTACCGCCGAACGTCTTCTTCACCCCGGCGCAGCGCTCCTCCAGGTTGACGTCGCCCTGGGACTGGATGACGCACAGCGCGTGCTTGGCGCCGGTGCCGTTGAGCCGCGTACCGAGGGCCTGGCCGGAGACCGACTCGTCCTGGCCGAAGAAGGAGATCAGCTTCTGCTGCCTCCAGACGCCGAGGCCCGCGTTCAGGCCGACGACCGGGATACCGGCCTGCTCCGCCTTGGCGACGACGTCCTTGAGGGCGTCGGCCTTGGCGAGGGTGACGGCGATGCCGTCGACCTTCTGGTCGATCGCGTTCTGCACCAGGTTCGCCTGGTCACCGGCCGTCTCGTCGTTGGAGTAGATCAGCTTGACGTTGTCCTTGGCGGCGGCGGCCTCGGCGCCTTTGCGGATGGTGTCCCAGAAGGTGTCGCCGGCCGGGGCGTGGGTGACCATCGCGATCGTCATCCTGGGGGTGTCGGCCTTGCCCGCCGAGACGCCGGCCGCGCTCTCGGTCGCCTTCTTGCCGCCGGTGCTGCTGGAACACCCCGCGAGCGCCAGGGCGGCTGTCGCGGCCACGACGGGGACGAGTCTGCGGGAACGGGAGGGGGTCATGGGTGATGCACCTCGCTGTGCAAAAGGGCTGCGCGAAAGAAGCGGGAGAAGCGGCTGCGCCGCAGAGTTCGTCGCGACAACAGGACAATTTAAAGCGCTTTAAGTGCTGGTACTATCGACCTCGTTTCAGCAGGGTGTCAAGGGTGTTGCACGGCTGACTTGGGCACGGGGAGACGCACATGGACGACGCAGACGGCACCACCGCTCACCGGGCCGGCCCGCCCCGACGCGCCCGCCTGGAGGACGTCGCCACCCGGGCCGGCGTCTCCACCGCCTCCGTCTCCCTGGTCCTGCGCGGCGCCCCCGGCCCGAGCGAGCGCACCCGGCAGCGCGTACTGAAGACCGCGGCCGACCTCGGCTACCAGGTGGACCGCACCGCCAGCTCCCTCGCCAGCCGCCGCAGCCGCCTCCTCGGCGTGATGATCGACGTCCACAGCCCGTTCCACGCCGAACTCGTCGAGCATCTGCACACCGCCGCCGAAGAGGTCGGCTACGACCTCGTCCTGTCCACCCAGACCCGCAACCGCGACCAGCAGGCCGCCGCCCGCACCCTGCTCGCCTTCCGCAGCGAGGCCCTGATCCTCCTCGGCCCCACCGGCTCCGGCGAACACCTCGCCGACCTCGGCAGCCGGCTCCCCGTCATCGCCGTCGGCCGCCGGATCACCGACGCCGCCCTGGACGTCGTACGCAGCGCCGACGACGACGGGGTCGGCCAGATCGTCGACCATCTGGTCGAGCTGGGGCACCGGGACATCGTCTACGTCGACGGCGGCAAAGGCGTCATCGCCACCGACCGGCGGCGGGGGTACCGCAGCGCCATGCGGCGGCACGGGCTCGGGGAGCGCGTCAAGATCCTCGGCGGGGACCACACCGAGGCGGGCGGGGAGCGAGCGGCGCGGCAGCTGCTCGACGCCGGCGGGCTGCCCACGGCCGTCGTCGCCTTCAACGACCAGTCCGCCATCGGCGTGTTCGCCGCCCTCACGCGCGCGGGCGTCGCCGTCCCCGACGAGATCTCCGTCGCCGGCTACGACGACGACACCCACTCCCGCCTCAGCTGCTTCAACCTCACCACCGTCAGCCAGAACGCCCAGGAACAGGCCCGCCAGGCGGTCACGGCGGCGGTCGAACGCCTCGACGGCTCCCGCACCGAACCCCGCGAGGTCGTCCTGCCGCCCCGCCTGATCGTCCGCGGCACGACTGCCCGCCCCAAGAGGCCTCCGCTGTACGGGCGTTCACGCGGCTGAGCGGTCTGTCTATACGGGCTACTTCTCCACGACGCTACTTCTCCACGACGCTGAAGAACGCGCCCTCGACGCGCGTGCCGTCGGCGTCGGTCCAGTGCGCGCCGATGTGCCCGAGCACCGCGTCGGGCGTACCGGCCCGCAGCACCCGGTGGATCCGGATCACGGCGCCGGGTGCGGACAGCAGCGTGCCCTCCTCGTCGTCCGTCACGGTGAAGGACGCGGGGAGGGCGTGGTCGCCGGTGTAGGAGAAGGTGACCTCGTGGTCGGGGGTGTCGCTGAGGCTCTGGGCCTGCGGCTGCGCGGCGCCCTGGAGGAGGGCGGTCAACTGGGCGACGAACACCGGGTCGTGGCCGGCGTCGTAGACCCAGCGGCGGCCGAGGACGCCGTGTTCGGTCGTGCCGATCAGCGCGTGTTCGGCGCCCTCCAGCGGGGCCGCGCGGTAGGTCATCGGTACGAGGTAGGCCGTCGGGCCGTCGCCCGCGACCAGGAACTCGATGCCGACCTCGCCCTCGGGGTCGTCCAGCCGGAAGCCGCCCGACCTGGCCAACTCCGGTGCGCCGGAGGGGCCTTGGTGCCAGGGGCGGGTGGGCAGCCAGGGGGCGAGCAGCTCCAGCTTGGTCGGGGTGAGCGTCGTGCGGTGGATGACGGACATGAGGGGGCCTCCTGGGGTGTGGGGGTGTGAACCTCCGCTGTGGATACGGACGTTCGTACCCTTTCACCTGCGGGTTCCCGACGGCCAGCGGGAATTGAGGCGGCCCCTCGGAACACCGGGCACCTTCAGCGGAGGCGGCCCCGAATGAGCCGCCCCCCAACTCCCCTCAGCTCACCCGCCGTTCCACCCCCGCATGCAGCTCCTTCCGCAACTGCTCAATCGCCCACCCCTCCGACACCGCCCGCCACAGCACATCCGCCTGCGACGGCGGGGCGAGGCCCGCGACCGGCGGGTCGAGGTCGAGGTTGGTCGGGAAGGGGTAGCCCTCGGCGGTCGCGGCGACCACCCGGCGCAGCCAATCCTCCGCCGCCCCCTCGGACTTGCGGCTCAGCAGCATCGGATAGACGGCGTTCGCCATGGCCTCCCGGTCGACCGTCTCCATGGCCCGCCCGAACGCGGAGGAGATCTGGAGGAGGTTCGCCATCCGGCGGATATCGGCGGACCGGTTGTGCCCGGCGGCGTGGAACAGCGCCGGGTTGAAGAACACGGAATCCCCCTTGTCCAGCGGGAGTTGGACGTGGTGCCCGCCGAAGTACCCGACGAACTCCGGGAGCCGCCAGGCGAGATACCCCGGCTCGAACTTCTGCGAGT
Source organism: Streptomyces sp. AMJ-169 (assembly GCF_055597585.1). Lineage (NCBI taxonomy): Bacteria > Bacillati > Actinomycetota > Actinomycetes > Kitasatosporales > Streptomycetaceae > Streptomyces > Streptomyces sp. AMJ-169. The sequence continues at coordinate 490,341 of NZ_JBVLTJ010000007.1, read as the reverse complement.
GCGGCAGATACAGCGTCGGCCCCGACTCCACCGGCATGTCGCAGTGCGCGACGGCCCCTTGGAGCGTCAGCACCGGAGACAGCCGGTGCACATGCGCCGGATACCCCGCCGCCTGCTCCTGCGAGAGGAACCCGAGGTGGTAGTCCCGGTGCACACTCTGCGCCGCGCCCCCCGGATTCACGACGTTGATCTGCGACGTCACCTGGTACGCGGGTCCCAGCCACGCCTCGGAGACCAGCGCCAGCACCTCGTTCGCGTAATAGTCGGCGAACACCTCCGGCGCCCGCACGGCCGTCTTCTCCAGCGCGTTCCACACCCGGTCGTTGGCCCCCGGCTTCGCGAAGTGATCCCCGCGAGCACCCCCGCCGACCCGCTCCTCCTCGATGATCCCCCGGAACGCCTCCGAGGCCCGGTCGACGACCCCCGGATCGGGAAAGGCGCCCTTCAGTACGACGATCCCGGGCCCGTCGAGCAGCGCCCGGGCCAACTCGGCCTGGACGTCCCGGCGTTCGGCGCCCTCGAGGCCGCGCAGGCGCGCGCTGTCGTAGACGAGGACGTTCTGTTCGACACCCTCGGCCGTGAGGTAGCCGGCGGGGTCGGTCTGCTGTTCGACGAGTGCGCGCAGGGCGCCGAGGTCGCAGTCGGCCTCGGTCAGCCAGGCGCCGGTGGTGCGGGACATGCGGGTCCTTTCGCCGTGCGGGGCTTTCTGCCAGTCTTGAGGTGCCGAACACCTCAAGCAAGCCTCGGCAGTGAATCAAAAGTCCATCATCGACTTCGGGAACACCTCATGCGCCACCCCCATTCGATCAGGGAGATCGCCCGCCAGGCCGGGCTGAGCACCGCCACGGTCGACCGCGTCCTGCACGGCAGGGGAGGCGTCCGCGAGAGCACCGTCCGCGAGGTCCACGCGGCCGTCGCCGACCTCGACCGCCAGCGCGACCAGGTCCGCATCGGCAGCCGCACCTTCATGCTCGACATCGTCATGCAGGCACCCGAACGGTTCTCGACCGCCGTCCGCGCGGCCCTGGAAGCCGAACTGCCGTCCCTGCACCCGGCGGTGGTCCGCTCCCGCTTCCACTTCCGCGAGACCGGCGACGCCGGCCGGCTCGCCGCCGTCCTCGACGGCATCGCCCGGCGCGGCAGCCAGGGTGTGATCCTCAAGGCCCCCGACGTCCCCGAGACCACCGACGCCGTCGCCCGCCTCACCGCGGCCGGCGTCCCCGTCGTCACCCTCGTCACCGACCTCCCGCGCAGCGCCCGCCTCGCCTACGTCGGCATCGACAACCGCGCGGCCGGCGCGACCGCCGCCTACCTCCTCCAGCAGTGGCTCGGCGACCGCCCCGGCAACGTCCTCACCACCATCAGCCGCGGCTCCTTCCGGGGCGAGGAGGAGCGCGAGATGGGCTTCCGCAGCGAGATGCGGCTCGCCGCGCCCCGCCGCGCGCTCGTCGAGGTCACCGACAGCGACGGCCTGGACGCCACCCAGCGCGACCTGGTCACCGAGGCCCTGCGCCGCGACGAGGACATCGTCGCCGTCTACTCCATGGGCGGCGGCAACCTCGCCACCCTCGACGCCTTCGCCGCCCTCGGCCGGCGCTGCGTGGTCTTCGTCGCCCACGACCTCGACGAGGACAACACCCGCCTCCTGCGCGAACGCCGCCTGTCCGCCGTGCTCCACCACGACCTCCGCCAGGACATGCGCCGCGCCTGCCAGACGGTCCTGCGCGCCCACCGGGCCCTGCCCGAGGCCGCACCCCCACCGCCGTCCCCCATCCAGGTCGTCACGCCCTTCAACCTGCCGCCCGGGTGAGCAACTGGAGTGGACCTTGCGGGGCGTGCCTGCCGCTGGGCTCGCGCGGGCAAGGGAGTTGCTGGAGGGGATCGCGGGGACGGCGTTCCCGGCCGCCCTGTCCGACGCCGACGCGCTGCCGATCGGCACCGGCCGCAGGGCGCCGTCGGGCGAGGAGCGCGCCCAACTGGCCGGGATCGGGCTGCCGTTGAGCCTGGGCCGACCGGAGCGCCCGGTGCGAAGGGTGTGGCAGTTAAAGCGAGGTTAAAGTGGAGCGCATGACTGCGACGCCGCGCTGGCTGGACCCCGAGGAGCGACGGGCGTGGCTCGCCTACGTCAAGTTCTCCACCCACCTCGCCGACCACCTCAACCGCCAGCTCCGGCGGGACGCGGGCCTGGCGCACGCCGACTACACCCTGCTCGCGTTCCTCTCCGCCGCCCCTGGCCACACCCTCACCATGTCTGAGCTGGCAGAAGGTCTGCGCATCACCCGCAGCCGCCTCACCCACGCGGTCAGCCGCCTCCAGGACTCCGGCTACGTCGAACGCCGCGAGTGCCCCGACAACCGCCGCAACCAGCTCGCCGTCCTCACCCCCCAGGGCATGACCCTCCTGGAAGAATCCGCCCCCGGCCACGTCGAAGCGGTCCGCCAGGCCATCTTCGACGCGCTCACCCCCGAACAGGTCACCCAGTTCGCGGAGATCGGCGAGGCGATCAACGGGGCGCTGCGGAGGATGGACGCGGACGACGAGGGGACGTTGCCGTGGCGGCGGCGGTAAATCCATTATTTCTCAAGGGAGTTGAGAGTGACACCGGACGTCTCCGCACTGCCGGCGGAGCTCACGGCGATGGCCGCGGCCGATCGCGAGACCTCGCCGCTCGGCAACAGTGAGGACCCGGCGGACCAGTTGGCCTGGCGGCGGCTCACCGCGCTGCACGGGGACCGGCTCGACGCGATCATGGACGAGTTCGGCTGGCCGCACCCCGGCCTCGTCGGCCCCGAGGCCGCCACCGCCGCCTGACTCGTCGCCCAGCACGCCGACCGCCAACTGCACGTCCAGCGCCGGGCGTCGCAGCTCATGGAGGCCGCCGGCTGCCCGCCCCGCGAGGTGGCCTTCCTACGGGACCGGGTGCTCGTCAACGAGGGGCGGGAGCAGGTGTACGGGACTCAGATCGCCGGGGTGAAGGACGGCTCGCCGGTGCCCTGGCCCTGTGTCGAACCGGAGCGGATGGACGAGCGGCGGGTGGCGGCCGGGATCCCGCCGTTCGCCGAGTACGTCGCGCAGTTCATGTGAGACGGGCCCTCCCGAGCCAGCAGCGGGGGGTACGGCACGCTCCGGTCCTTTCCGGTCGCGTCGGCGAGGTCAGACACCCGGTTTCTCCTTGGCCAGCAGCGCGGCCGTCTTGCCGGGCAGGGTGAGTTCGGCGAGGACGCCGAAGCCCGCCTTGCGGAACGCGTGGACCGCCTGGAGGTCGGTGGCGTCGGGTTCGGCGACGACCCGGCGCTCCGGGTGCGCGCGCAGGATCGCGTCCGACACCGTCCGCAGCAGGTCGGCCCCGAGCCCGTGCCCCCGGCTCAGCGGATTGACCAGCGCGACATGCACCCCGACGTCGCCCGCGCGCACGTCGTAGTACCCGCCGAGGGGGTCCGCCGCCACGTCGTAGATCTCGGCATAGCCGAACGTCCGCCCCTCGTACGACACCAGGCACGGCCACGAGGTCCCGCTGACCACCTGGCGGTCCAACTCCGCCTGCCACACCTGCGGCGGCCAGGCGCGGCCCCAGGCGGGCGCGATGTGCGGGGAGTTCATCCAGCGGGCCAGGTCCCCGACGTCCCCGGGCGCGGTGCCGGCGACGTGCAGGGACCAGGGAGGTGCCAGTCGGGGCAACGGGACGAACGATTCGGCCGCCTCCTTCTCCGGGGCCCCGCCGACGCCGACGATCCGGTTCCCGGCGTCGACGTGCACGATGTACGGGGTGTGCGTGCCGAGTTGATCGGGGCCGACGCTGCCGTAACTGGTCAGCACGACCAGATCGCCGGCCGCCGCGCAGTGCGAGGCGGCGCCGCTGACCGCGAGGGTGCCGCTGCCGGGCGCGGCGGGCAGGACGTACGTCTCGGCCTGGACGCCCCGGCTGACGTTCGACAGCACGACCCGCTCTCCCGCGCGCAGATCGGCCGCCGCCATCAGGTCCTGGTCCAGGCTCACGGCCTCGACCCGGGCGGGCGCGCTGTGCGTGACCTTGGCGCGCAGGACCATGCCGTGGATGAGGGTGCGGTGCATGGGGTGCTCCCTTCGTGGAGTCGGTTCTGTGACTCGTAGCACCGAAGGTACGAAAGGGGATAGATAAATTCACCGGCGTGGATAGCTGGTTAAAGGGTGATATGCGCGCCCCGGTGGAGGGGTGGGGGGAGAGGGGGTGTGCGGGTGCGACCAGCACGCGAGTGGCATTTGATCGGACCGGCTGATTATCGAATATTGGGTCATGGGGCATAGATCAGGTCGGTGGCAGGGTTTACGCCCCCAAGGACGTCAACAACGACAGGAACAGGTACAGCGATATGAGCGCATCCGCATCGATCGGCGTCACCGGCCTGGGAGTCATGGGCCGCAACCTGGCGCGCAACTTCGCGCGGCATGGTTATACGGTCGCCGTTCACAACCGCAGCGCGGGCAGGACGCGTGCGCTGATGGAGGAGTTCGGGGACGAGGGTGCTTTCGTCCCGGCGGAGTCGGCGGAGGAGTTCGTGGCGGCGCTGGAGCGGCCCCGTCGGCTGATGCTGATGGTGCAGGCGGGCGGTCCGACGGACGCGGTGATCGAGGAGTTCGCGCCGCTGCTGGAGCCGGGCGACATGATCATCGACGGGGGCAACGCGCATTTCGCGGACACGCGGCGGCGGGAGGCCGCGTTGCGTGAGCAGGGCATTCATTTCGTGGGTGTCGGGGTGTCGGGTGGTGAGGAGGGTGCGCTGCACGGGCCGTCGATCATGCCGGGTGGTTCGCCGGAGTCGTACGCGGTGCTGGGGCCGATGTTCGAGGCGATCAGTGCGAAGGTGGACGGTGAGCCGTGTGCGACGCACATCGGTGCGGATGGTGCGGGGCACTTCGTGAAGATGGTGCACAACGGCATCGAGTACGCGGACATGCAGTTGATCGCGGAGGCGTACGACCTGTTGCGGCAGGTGGCGGGGTACTCGCCGCAGGAGATCGCGGGGATCTTCGGGGAGTGGAATCAGGGCCGTCTGGGATCGTATTTGATCGAGATCACGGCCCAGGTTCTCGGTCATGTGGATGCCCTTACGGGTGGCCCGTTCGTGGATGTGGTGGTGGACCGGGCGGGTCAGAAGGGGACGGGCCGTTGGACGGTTCAGACGGCGTTGGATCTGGCGTCTCCGGTGACGGCGATCGCGCAGGCGACGTTCGCGCGGGCGGCGTCGGGGCAGGTGGCGTTGCGGGCGGCGTACCGGGGGCTGCCGGGCGGGACGACGCCGCCGTTGTCGCGGACGGAGGCCGCGCGGTTCGCGTCGCAGGTGGAGCACGCGTTGTATGCGTCGAAGGTGATCGCGTACGACCAGGGGTGGTCGATGATCCAGGATGCGGCCCAGGAGTACGGGTGGGCGATCGACTTGGCGGCGGTGGCGCGGATCTGGCGGGGTGGGTGCATCATCCGGGCGTCGTTCCTGGACCGGATCCGCGCGGCGTACGTGCAGGATCCGGCGTTGGTGAGTCTGCTGACGGAGAAGGAGTTCGCGGCGGAGATCGCGGACGCGCAGGTGCCGTGGCGGGAGATCGTGGCGACGGCGGCGCGGCGGGGGATCCCGGTGCCGGCGTTCTCGGCGGCGCTGTCGCATTACGACACGCTGCGGGCGGAGCGGTTGCCTGCGGCGTTGTTGCAGGGGCAGCGGGACTTCTTCGGGGCGCACACTTATGCGCGGGTGGATCGTGAGGGGATGTTCCACACGCAGTGGGCGCAGGAGGGGCGGCCGGAGACGGACGCGTAGCCTTCGGACGCTCTTGGGTTCCACGACGTGTAACCCACACGAATGACAACGGCCCCGCCGGGAACTTCCGCCCCGGCGGGGCCCGTTGTCGAGTCAGCCGCTGTCAGTCCACCTCAGCCCCTGCAACTTCAACTCAGCCACCCAACGGCCGCACCGTCAGAATCTGCTCCGCCCGCCCCACCGGCCCCTCGACGTCATGCAGGACCGTGCTGGTCAGTCCCTGCCCCGTCGGTCCGAAAGCGACCGTCGTGTCGAGCCCGGTCCAGTCGCCCACGGGCTGGCGGTACAGATGGACCGTGAGGTCGACGTTCGGGAACATCCACTCGGTCGGCGGCTTCCGCACGGCGATGCCGTTCGCGGTGTCGACGAGCGCGACGAAGGACGCCAGCGGGCTGCTCGCCTCGCCGGCGACCAGAGCGAGCGGCGTCGTCACCCAGGCGGCCGTACGCCCCGGCGCGGGCGGGGCGACCGGGCGGATCTCGACCGAGCTGATGTAGCCGCCGGGCCACAGCTCGCTCATCGCCCAGGGCGCGAGCGACCCCGGCGCCGGCAGCCGCTCCGGGCTGCCGCCCGCCACCGCCGAGGTGTCGAGCGCCGCCAGCAGCCAGGCGCGCGCCCGGACCACCGGCCGGTCCGAGATCCGTACGACGGCCTCGACCAGCTCGATGGTGCGGCCCGGGCGGACGGTCTCCACCGTGACCTCGCACTCGTCCAGCGCGATCCGGCCGAGGATGTCGAAGCTGATCCGGGAGAGCAACAGGCCCTGGCGGCCGGCGAGATGGCGGTCCATGGCGTGCACGATCAGCCCGCCGACCGGGCTGAAGTGCTGCTCGTCCAGCGCCCAGGCGCCCTGCGCGTGCGGGGTGGGCTTGAAGCGGTGGTCGTCGATGCGCTCGTAGTAGCTGCCGGGGTGCAAGGGGAAGGCCTTTCCGTGGGGCGGACCCGGCCATGATCTCGCAGAAGCAGCGACAAATGATTGCGAATACTGACCGGAACTGGTCAGTTACAGCAACTTTCTTCCAAGGTGGGCTCGTACGGAGTCAGACGCTGCTGCCCAGCGGGTGGGTGAAGCCCTGGGCGCTGATCAGGCGGGCGCCTTCGGTGAGTTCGACGGCGAAGCGCTCGATGGCCTCGTAGGGGAAGCGGTGGCTCGGACCGCTCACCGACAGCGAGGCGACGACGCGCCCGCCGCGACCGGTGACGGGTACGGCGACGGCGCTGAGCCCCTCGTCGAACTCGCTGCTGCTGACGGCGTATCCGCGCATGGCGGCCTCCGCCGCCCAGGCGCGCAGCCGGACGGTGAGCTCCTCGCCCTGCGGGGAAGAGGCGGCGACCCGGCGCAGGAAGGACTCCGGGGCGTCGCGCAGCAGGACCTTCGAGGAGGCGCCGGCCCACAGGGGCTGCTCGTCGCCGACGTCCAGGACGTGCCGCAGCGGGTGCGGGCTGTCCTCGTGGGCGACGCAGATACGGCTGACGCCCCGGGCGACGAAGAGGTTGGCGGTCTCACCGAGCCGGTCGGCCAGCTCCCGCATCACCTTGCGGGTGTCCTGCGGCACCTCCCACTGGCTGCGCGCGAGATACGCCCACCGCCACAGCGCGGGACCGGCCGTGTAGCCGGACGGATGCGGACCGAGAAGTCCACTTTCCTCCAGGGTCTGCACCAGCCGCAGCGCGGTCGTCTTGGCGAGCCCGGTCGCCTCGGTGATCTCCCGCAGACTGACCACCGGCCGCTCCTCGCTCAGCAGATTGAGGATGTCGACGGCCCTGCGCACACTGCGCACGCCGGGGGAGTGCCCTTCCGGTGCCGTCTCTTCCGCCTCGCTCATCCGCCCGCCTCTCGTGCCGTGCCGTCCCGGTGCCGTGCTGTCCCGCCGACCGTAGACCGCACTGTGGACCAGGTATACGGCAATGCCGCGGAAATCTCGACGCAACTCTTGTAGCTCCCGTAACCCCCGCCTTAGGGTGCCGCTTGCCGGTCCAGAAGTTCCGAGGAGTGGACCACTCTTGGGACGACATCGCATCCGACGGAGTGTGTGAGAGATGAGCAGCAACAGCGCCCTCGCGAAACGCGCCGCCCTGGCGAGCTTCATGGGAGCCGTGGTCGACTGGTACGACTTCTTCCTCTACGGCATCGTCGCGGGCCTCCTCTTCGGCGACCTCTTCTTCCCCGGCGCCTCCCCGGCCGTCGGCACCCTCGCCGCCTGGGCCACCTTCGGCGTCGGCTTCCTCTTCCGCCCGCTCGGCGGGATCGTCTTCGGCCACTTCGGCGACCGCCTCGGCCGCAAGAGGATGCTGGTCCTGACCATGCTGATCATGGGCGTGGCCAGCACCTTGATCGGCGTCCTGCCGACGTACGCGCAGGCCGGGATCTGGGCGCCGGTGCTGCTCGTTATCCTGCGCGCCACGCAAGGGTTCGCTGTCGGCGGCGAGTGGGGCGGGGCCGCGCTGATGGCCGTCGAGAACGCGCCGCGCAAATGGCGCTCGCTGTACAGCAGCGGCGTCCAAGTCGGCGCGTCCTTCGGCCTGTTGCTCGCCACACTGATCACCAAGGTGATGTCCGGTACGACGTCCGACGCCGCCTTCCGCGCCTGGGGCTGGCGGGTGCCGTTCCTGCTCAGCGCGCTGCTCGTGGTCGTCGGCCTCGTCATCCGGGCCAAGGTCGAGGAGTCGGCCGAGTTCACCGAGAAGGTCGCCGGCCTGGCCGACACCGAACGCCCGCGCGTCCCGCTGATCGCCGCCGTCCGCTCCAACCCGGCCGGCTTCTTCGCCATCATCGGCCTGCGCTTCGTCGAACTGTTCACCTTCTACGGCGTGACGACCTTCGGCCTGTCCTACGGCACCGATGAACTCGGCCTGGACCGCGACGACCTGCTCAACGTCAACCTCGCGGTCGGCGGGCTCGCGGTGCTCACCATCCCGGCGTTCGCCTATCTCGCCGACCGCTACGGGCGGCGCCGGATCTACTGCGCGGGCGGGCTGATCGGGGCGGCGGGGGCGGTGCCGTACTTCTGGGCGATGGAGTCCGGGTCGCTGGTCCTCATCGTGGTTTTCGCGGTCCTCCTGGTGAACGTCGCGCACGACATGGCCGTCTCGGTGCAGCAGTCCCTGTTCACCGACATGTTCGGTCCCGAGTACCGCTACAGCGGGGCCGGGGTCGGCTATCAGCTGGCCAGCGCGGTGGGCGGCGGTTTCACCCCGCTCATCGCGAGTTCGCTGGTGATCTGGGCGGACGGGGGCTGGTCGCTGGTGGCGGGGTATGTGGCGGCCGGGTGCTTCGTGTCGTTCCTGGTCGCGCTGCGGCTGCGGGGCACCGGGGAGGGCGGGGCGGAGGCCGTCCGGAAGGAGACCGTGACGGACGAGGCGGCGACCGTCTAAGCTGACCGCACAGCGGAACAGTAGAACCGTCTAGTGGTCGACTGGGAGTCCCGGTGAAAGCAGCAGTCCTCACGGCGCCGGAACGCGTCGAGATCGTCACCGACTGGCCCGAGCCCGAGTGCGGACCCGGCGATGTCGTCGTGGCCGTGGAGGGGGTGGGGCTGTGCGGGACCGACCTCGCCGTCTTCCACGGCCGCCGGACGGTGCCCGCGCTGCCGTGGGTGATGGGGCACGAGGGGTTCGGACGCGTGGTGGCCGTCGGCGCGGACGTCACGGACCGGCAGGTGGGCCAACGGGTGGTGATCGAACCGAACTACGCATGCCTGAAGTGCGTGGACTGCCTGACCGGACTCACATCGGCGTGCGCGCACCGGGTGATCGTGGGGTTGAACTCGGTGGGGGTCCTGGCGGAGCGGGTGGGGGTGCCGGCGGGGTTCGCGCATCCGGTGGGGGCGGCGGGGGCCGCCGGGATCGGAGCCGAGGGCGCCGACAGCGAGCCGCGGCGGATCGGGCACCCCGAGCCGCAGCGCGACGGCCGGATCGGCGGGGCCGGAGATTCTCGTACGGCCGGCGCGGGAGCTGTGGGGCGCGGCGGACTGAGCGCGGCTGACGCGCAAGCCGCGCACCCCGGTGAGCTGACCGCCGCCGACCTCGCCTGCGCCGAGCCGTACGCCGTCGCCCGGGCGGCCGTCCGGCGCAGTGGGGTGCGGCCCGGGGACCCCTGCCTCGTGGTCGGGGCGGGCGCGCAAGGTCTGCTGCTGTGTCTGATCCTGGTCCGCGCGGGCATCACACCCGTCGTCACAGAGCCGCATCTCCCGCGCCTGGAAAGGGCGTTGGGGCTCGGGGCGGCCGAGGACGACGGCCGGAGCGGATTCACGCACGTCTTCGAGACGTCGGGACACCCGGCGGCGCTGGCCCCGGCGCTGCGCCGGGCGGCGGCCGGCGCGACGGTGACCCTGATCGGCCTCAACTCCGCGCCGCTGCCGCTCACCACGGACGACGTGGTGCGCCGCCAGCTGACCCTGCGCGGCTCGATGATCTACGACCACCCCGGCGACTTCGCGACGGCGGTGGCCGAACTCCCCGCCGCCCGCCCCGGCCGGGTCATCGAGGCGTGTTTCCAACTGACCGAGGCCCAGGAGGCGTTCGCGGGCGCCGCCGCACGGGCCGGCAAGACCTGGATAGGTATCGGGAGCGGCCATGCGTAAGTCCATCGCCACCGTCTGCCTCAGCGGCACCCTCACCGAGAAACTCGCCGCGGCGGCCCGCGCCGGCTACGACGGCGTCGAGATCTTCGAGAACGACCTCCTGGCCAGCCCCCTCACCCCCGAGGAAATCGCCGCCCGCACAAGGGACTTGGGCCTCACCATCGACCTCTACCAGCCGATGCGGGACATCGAGGCGGTCCCCGGGGAGACCTTCACCCGCAACCTCCGCCGCGCCCGCCACAAGTTCGACCTGATGCGCCGCCTGGGCGCCGACACGGTCCTGGTCTGCTCCAACGTCTCCCCGGAAGCAGTGGACGACGACGCGCTGGCAGCGGCCCAGCTGGCTCAACTCGCCGCCGCCGCACAGGAGTCCGGCATCAAGGTGGCGTACGAGGCGCTGGCCTGGGGCCGCCACGTGAACACCTACGACCACGCCTGGCAGATCGTGAAGGACGCCGGCCACCCCGCCCTCGGCACCTGCCTCGACAGCTTCCACATCCTCTCCCGGGGCTCCGACCCCAAGGGCATCGAGGACATCCCCGGCGAGAAGATCTTCTTCCTCCAGCTCGCCGACGCCCCCCTGATGGCGATGGACGTCCTCCAATGGAGCCGCCACTACCGCTGCTTCCCCGGCCAGGGCGGTTTCGACGTGACCGGCCTGCTCCGCCACGTCCTCGCCACCGGCTACACCGGCCCCCTCTCCCTGGAAGTCTTCAACGACGTCTTCCGCCAGGCCGATGCCGGCCGCACCGCCCTCGACGGCCTGCGCTCCCTGCTGGCCCTCGAAGAGGCCGCCGGCGCCTCGGAGTTGCCGCCCCCGGTCATCCCCTCCGGCGTGGCGTTCGCGGAACTCGCGACGAGCGACCCCCAGCCCGCCGAGAACCTCCTCACCGCGATCGGCTTCACCAGAACCGCCCGCCACCGCACCAAGCCGGTCGACCTCTGGGAACGCGGCGAGGCCCGCGTCGTCCTCAACACCGCGACCCGGCGCACCAGTACGACCCTCGCGGCCCTCGGCCTGGAGTCCGCGTCCCCCGCCGCCTCCGCCCGCCGCGCGGAAGCCCTGCTCGCACCGACCCTCCCGAAACGGCACACACCCGACGACGTCCCCCTGGAGTCGATCGCGGCCCCCGACGGAACAGAGGTCCTGTTCTGCGCCACCCGCCGTGCGGGGCTGGCGAGTTGGACGGACGACTTCGTCTTCACCGGGGTGAGCGGGACGGACGACGAAGTCTCCACCGGGGCGAGCGGCACGGACGACGTCATTGCTGCCGGGACGAGCGGGACCGACGGCCACCTGGACCACCTCGCCCTCACCCAACCCTGGCACCACTTCGACGAAGCGGTCCTGTTCCACCGCGCGATCCTGGGCCTCAGCCCCCACGACACCGTCGAACTCGCCGACCCCTACGGCCTGTTCCGCAGCCGCGCCCTCTCCGCCTCCCCCTCAGGCCCCCACCTCGTCCTGAACCTCGCCCCCACCCCCGAGGTGGACAGCCGCGCCCGCCACATCGCCGTCGCCGTAGCCGACTTGGTGACAACAGTCCGCCAATTCCGCGCCTCCGGAGCCCCGTTGCTCCAAGTCCCCGGCAACTACTACGACGACCTCGCCGCCCGATTCGAGTTCGAGGAAGGGGAGTTGGAGTCCTACCGGGAACTCGGAATCCTCTACGACCGGGACGAGCGGGGCGGGGAGTTCCGGCACTGCTACACCCGGACCGTCGGCCAGGTCTTCTTCGAGTTCGTCCAGCGAAGTGGTGGTTACGGGGGATATGGTGCGGCCAATGCTCCGGTGCGGCTTGCCGCTCAGCGGAGGTGAGGGGTAAGGGGGCGGGCGGTGCGGGTCGGTGGGGTGCATGGGATCCGGCAGGGCGGGACCTCCCAGCAGCGGCTGACGAGGGAGTGGTCCGGCGCGCTCAACCAGGGCCTGACCGATCTGCGCCGGCCTTGTCTGCCTGAAGGAACCCTGGAACTTCCGCACTGGACCTCGCTGTTGGCGCGAGGAGCGGAGCATCTCGGCCCGCCGGCCGACCCGTCCGGCCCCGAGACCCCTTTGAGCGATGAGGAGGCGGACTTCGTCACCGTCGCCCTGGAGGACGTCGTACGGCGGGAAGACCTGGCACTCGTCGATGAGTTGGGTACGGGAACGCTGGGCCTGCCGCAGCTCTGGCCGGCTTCCGTGAACAGGCTGGTGCAGGCATACGACGTGCGCTTCCCCCGGGGCGGGGGCAAGCTTTTCGTAGGCTTCATGCGGGAGGTGCGCCTCTATCTGCACCGTCCTGAACTCGCCAGTCGCGTGCGGGAGTTCGTCGCCCGAAGCTTCAGGGCGGCGGGGGTCGAGATCGTGCTCGGACATTCCCTCGGCAGTGTGATCGCGTACGACCTGCTGCGGCGCGGGGAGGTGAGCGGGGTGCGGACACTGGTGACGTGCGGGTCGCCGTTGAGCATCGCCGCGGTACGGCGGGGGCTGGGAGTCCGGGACCAGGAGGCGTTGGCGCTGCCCGGGGTGAGGTGGGTGAACGCCTTTGACCCCGGGGATCTCGTCACCGGGGGGACGGGGCTGGAGAAGGTGGCTGCGGGGGTTGTCGACGAGGAGGTCGACAACGGGTGGGTGGATCCGCATGCCGTGGTGCGGTACTTGGAGGCCGGGGCAGTGGCAGGGGAGTGCGGGTGAGAGGTGATGCCCGAGCATGGGACTGCCAGCTGATCATCCTGGCCGTCTCCGACTACGAGGATGCCGCCTTCGCGGCGAGCATCAAGGCACAAGTGGCCGTAGTCCGACGCCTGTGGGCCGGAAACCGGCTGGGGGAGCGACGCTTCCAGGTCGTGGAACCCGGCAAGCTCTGCAACGTCCACGACTTCGAGGACTTCCTGCGTGCCCAGGAGCTGGAGAAGGCCAGCCATAGACAGGTAGTGGTTGTCTATATCACCGGCCACGGAATCAACCCCGGGACGGACGAGCACTTCCTGCTGCTGCCGGACACCGACGACAAGAAGCTGCTGACCACCGCCTTCCAGACCTCCAGAGCGATCATCCCCGTGCTGGACTCCGGTGCCGAGCATGTCCTGATCATGGTGGACTCCTGCCATTCGGGCATCCTGCGCCAGGAGTTGCTCAGGCGCCTGAAGGCTCTCGACGAGACCCGGCGCACGATGTCGTCCCTCGTCGTCATCACCTCCGGAGACGAAGACGGCACACCACGGCCGAGAGGCTTCTCACGCCTCCTGGAGAAGACGGTCGCCCATTTCAGGAAGGAGCAGTGGGAGCGGTCGGGTCCTTGGCTGAGTGTCCAGGGCTTCTATGCGGTGATGGCATCCGTGTGCGTCAAGGGAGTCGACCCTGACGCGCACGTCGTCTGGCCGAAGGAAGGGACCTTCTCGAAACAGGACCTACAGCAGCCCAGTCCCTGCATCCCCAACCCCGCCTGCCGTCCCCTTCTCGTGGGCGGCACCCGCAGCGCAGTCGCCTGGTCCGCCGAGGACATGGCCGCACACTGGCTGAACCAGGCCTCGGGCCGCCCTTTCGTGGACGTACCCGGCTGGCACTTCACCGGTCGCACCGCCCACGTCCGCCGCATCACCGAGTTCCTCCTGAACGGCGTCGGTGTCCTTGTCATCACCGGAGCGGCAGGTTCAGGAAAGTCCGCGCTGCTGGCCCGGACGGTCACCCTCAGCGATCCGAAGTTCCGGCGCGAGTACTCGGACATCGTCGAGAGCATGCCGCCGGAGACGAGCGTCCCCGCAGGCGCTGTGGACGTCGCGGTACTGGCCCGCAACGCCGAGGCCGAGGAACTGGCCGCCATGCTCTACCAGTTGCTCACGAAAAGAGTCCCCGTCACCAGGGGCGGCATCACGGCGTCCGATCAACTCCTCGCCCACGTAAGGACATTGCGCGGCAACCGCCCTACGACGATCGTCATCGACGGCATCGACGAGTCGAAGGACCCGACCAGGACGGTCGTCTTTGTCCGGGCGCTGGCCGAGCAGCGGACCGCCGACGGTCGGCTCGCCGTACGGCTGTTGCTGGGAGCGCGCAGCACCCGCCCCGGCCGGGGCGGGGGAGACACATCGGCCTGGCCGAGGGAGCCGGCCCCGGATCTGCTGGACCAGCTGACACAGATGCCGCAGACCAGCGAACTGCTGCGCACGGACAGCACCGGCACCCTGGAGGACGTCGAGGCCTACGCGGCGCGACTCCTGCGCACCCTCTTCGACGATTTCACCGACTTCAGGGAACTCGCGGCGGCGATCGCGGAGGAAGTGGCCCCGTCCTTCCTGAACGCCCGCCTCGCCGTGACGGAACTCCTGGCCGAGGGCAGGCTGCCGGACCCGCGGGACGAGACGTGGCGCCGTACCCTCGCCGAGGGCACTGCCGGGCTGCTGCGCCGCGACATCGCACGAGTGGCACGCAACGCGGGGCACCCGGCGGACGACCTGCTGCTGGTCCTGCGGGCCGTCGCCTTCGCCCGGGGCGCAGGACTCCCCTGGGAGAACATCTGGCCGTGTGCGATACGCGCCCTGGGCGGGCAGCCGGAGTTCGCGGAGGCGATGATCCCGCAGGTGCGCGGAAGCAGCCTCGGAGGCCATCTGGCCAAGAACGTGGAGGACGACAGGTACCTCTACCGCGTCAACCATGAACGTCTGGCCGAGTTCCTGCGCGACGCCCCGGAGACGCTTCTCCCCGGTGACCTGCCCGCCGCTGCTCCCAGGACACCGCGTGAAGCCGAACGAAGCCTGGCGGCGGCCTTCAGCGCCCTCGTGGCGGACCAAGCCGGCCCACCGCACGCCTACTTCCGCCGCCACTTGGTCCAACACGCGGCAGCGGGCGGTGTGTTGGACGACAAGACGATCACCGGCGAGTTCCTTCGCCACGAGACGAGCGGCAACGTACGCGGCGCACTCGGCCTCCTGGCGGAACGCACCGACGACACCGTGCGCCTGTCCGCCTGGGCCGGCATCGAGCCTTTCCTCGCCGACGCCTCGCCGACCGCCCGGGCCGAAAGCCTGGACTTCGCCCTCGGAAAGCCGGGCCGCCACTTCACCCCGCTCTGGAAATCCCTCCACGCCCCGGACAACGTCCTGGCCCAGACGGACACCGACCTCCTCTCTCTGACCGCCTTCACCTCTCTGATCGCCGCGGGCGGCGCCGACGGCACCCTCCGCGTCTGGGATCCGGCCACCGTCACCCCGGTAGGGCAGCCCATCGAGGGCTACGGCCCTTCGGCGCGTGCCTTGGCCGTCGTACCCGGCCCCCGCCCGCTGCTCGCGGTCGGCTGTGACGAAGGCGCGTGGCTGTGCGACCCCTTGACCGGGCAGAAGAAGCGGCTGCGGATCGACGGGAGGGTCAACGGCATTGTTTCGCGGGGCAGTTCGACGGAGCTGGTGATCGGCACGGACACCGCCCTCTTCTCGTACGACGTCCGGAGCGACGTCCGACGTGAGGTCCTGCGGGGTCCGGTGACCGGCCTGGTGGCTCTGGACGGAGTCCTGGCCGCGCACGACGGGACCTCGGTCCGTGTCGGTGACGGGACTTCGTTCACGAAGGCGGTCGGCGGCCGTATCTCGGCTCTCGCTCTCTTCGAGGGCCGGGACGGCACCCCTGTTCTTGCCGTGGCCACCCGGTCTCCGGACACGATCCGTCTCTGGTCGGCTCGGACCGGCGAGGAACACCGGGACAGCATGATCCGGCGGTCCGCGGAGACGATGACCGGCTACCGGCACCCGGACCTCGGCGTACTGCTGGCGACGGCCGAGGACGGCGTCGTACGGCTGTGGGACCCGGAGACCGGCGAGGAACGGGCGTGGTTCCCGGCGGATCACACCGACGAGGTGACCGGGCTCGTGGCGGTCGGGCCGGTCCTGGTCTCGGGCTCCAGGGACCGGACCGTGCGGGTGTGGAACTCCGGTCTGTGGCAACGCCGTTCGCAGCGCTCCACCCCGCTCGACGGGACGTTCCTCGCAGCGCTGCCGGGGCGGCTGGTCACGGTCGGCCCCGACCGGAACCTGCTCGTGCACTCGGCCGGCACGGGTGGATTCCTGCGGTCGGTCGGTCTTCCCCGCAGGGGGCTGGGAGGCCCGGTGACGGCCCTTGCCACGTACGGTCCGGACACGGTCGTCGCAGGGCTTCCCGGCGGTCCGGTCGGCTGCTGGGACGGCGATGGATGGCGGCTCGTGGATTCGCTGACGTCGTCCGACGACTGCGCGACGGCTTTGACCGTTTTCGAGACCGGCGCTCACACCGTGCTGGCCGTGGGAACCGGCCGAGGCAGGCTGGCGTACTGCGATCTGCTGGAGGGCGGCATGACCGCCCAGTACAGGCACCACGACGCCGGGCCGGTCCACGCCCTGTGTTTTCTCCCGGCGCTCGCTCTTGTCGCCGTCGCCACCGACCAAGGCGTGACACTCCACGACTCCCTGCGCGGATCGGCCGAGGAACGGCTCACGTTGCCCGGCCCCGTGATGTCCCTGACCGCCGTCCGAGGAAATGGCCCATGGGCTTTGGCCGCCGGAGGAGCCGAGGGCAGCATCTGGCTGTGGGGACCGGATGCCGGAGCGAGGCTCTTGTCCGCCCGGCACGACGGTCCCGTTTCAGCGCTGGCGTCGCTCGGCCCGCTGATCGCGAGCGCGGGGGGTCTGGACACGACCGTACGGCTGTGGAACCCAGGGACGGGGGAGGAGCTTCGGCGGCTGGTCACGGGGGTGTCGCTCACGTCTTTGGCGGTTCTGGACGGGACCGGTCTCCGGATGGCGTTCGGGGGACAGGCGGGCATCGCGGCGGTGACAGCGGAGCAGGGTGATGCGTGACGGCCGGGGGCAGACCAGGAGCCGGACTCCTATGATGCGCTGAGCGGCTCCGCAGCGCGGGGATGGACCACATGGAGGACGCTAAGACGGAGCGGTGACGGCGTCGGCCCCGCAGCGCGGGGATGTTCGATCAGCTGGTACGGCGCATGCGCGCGACCACCTCATGCGCGTGCAGGCGTGCGCGATTCGACAGCGCCTCGTCCGTGTCATAGGGCGACGCGAGGTCGTACGACGGGTTCCTCGCGGAATGGCGTCGGCTCAGCGACACCAAGCTGCTGAAGACCGCCAAGCGCGCGGCGGCTGTCGGTCGGATCAGCCGCGGCAGGCCGCCTACGTCGATGCCGACGTGACCGGCGACCGAGGCCACCAAGCGCGCACGGACGGCGTCCCAGGCCGGACCGCCGGTCGCCCGGTAGGCCCTGGCGACCGTGTCGGCGTGCAGCGCGTCCGCGCTGTGGACGTTGAGCGCGTACGCCGCGAGGTAGAGGCCTTGATGGCCCGGCGCCCGGCACCGCTCGCCGTCGACGTAGCCCGCACAGTCGCAGCCCATGAGCCGGGGCAGGACAGCCGCTGTGACGTGTTCCGGACGCGCGTGACGCGGCCGGGCTCCGGGTCCCTGCAACGGCAGTCCCGCGCGCGACGCCTGCTCCCGCCACACCGCGCGGACCCGGATCAGCTCGGGAGAAGAAGGAGAGTCCGAGCCGAAGGCGGCCATACGGGCCGGGCAGGCCTCGCCGATACGCCTCACCCCGGCCAGGAACGCCGCAATGGCGCATGCGCTTCGTTCGTCCTGCACACCAAGGCTGTTCGCGATCTCTTCGCGCTGCAATGGATCAAGTATTTGCTGCTCCCACATCTCGATGACCATGGAACTGGCGGTGACCATGTGGGCGACGAGCGGGACCCATCCAAGTGGGTGGCTGGGACTGACTGATCCCCAACACCATTTGTGCGCGGCCGTGTTGCCGTCTTCAAAGATGCTCACGTAGACCTCCTCTCGCGTGCTACGGTCCGAATCCATCTGAGCAGGAACCATGCCGGGCGGTAAGAGGTAGGCACACATTGTCCGAACCCTATGCCGATTTACGCCACCACTGGGACCCACGGCGACAAAAGTGCGTCCCGGTACTGAAGGTAAACGGGGAGAGAGGCAAAACCTCCCTGATCGAGACACTGGATCAAGCCCACGAGCTGTCCGGCATCGCGGCGGAGACCCCGGGCGAGGGTATCGCCTTGCTGGAGTACTTCCTGGCGATCTGCTACTCCTTCCCGGGATTCCCCGCCGAGGCCGATGCTCTGCGTGAGCAGGTGTACAGCGGCGATCTTTTGAAAAAAGTAGCTGACTGGCTTAACAAACGTCCCGATGGCCACTGGGACCTCTTCCACCCCACGGAACCCCTCGGTCAGAATTCCCTCCTCGCGCCCTTCCTGGATCAATACGGCGCGGGGCCCGCCCAATTGGTGATCGAACGAGCCGGTGACTACAACCAGTTCTTCGACCACCACCACTTGGAACACCCAGATCCTCTCCCTGTCGACGAGGCTTTTCGAGCGACGCTCGTCCAGCACGCCTACGGGCCCGGCGGACGCGCCCGGATCTCCGGAAAGGAGACCCTCGGCCCGGCCCTGACCAACCTCGCCCTCGGACGTCTGACCAGCCGTGTCCGCGTCGTCGCTCTGGGACGGACGCTCAGGGAAACCCTCCTCATCAACCTGGCCCCGGTCGAGGGACATCCCGGCACCTTCAACCGCACGTGGACGGAGGTCCCCCGCCGGGGCTTTCGAGTCAAGCCGCAAGGGCGTCGAGTCGAGGGTCCGGCTGATCTGCACACCGTCCTCGGCCGTTCGATCCTCCTGCGGCCCGTGCTCACCCAAGACGGCCAACTCGCCGTGGACCGAGTCCTGATGGCGGCAGGGGAACTCCTCGAACCCCTCCCGGACCATCACATGCAGGACGCCGTCTACGAGTCGGCCAGAGGAGGTGAGCGCCCCCTGCGCCCGTCGGCCTCCCGAGCCCTATGGCGTGAAGCGCATGCTTTATACGCGGCGGTGGTGAAAAAGAACCATCCTTCAGATCTCTACCATCGCCTCGCGGAACTCAGCGACCTCAGCGTCACCCTCTGGGCCGTGGGCGTGATCACCAAACAGACCACGGTCCTCACCTGGGTCTCGGACACTTTCCCCTTTGTCCCCGGCCGCCATGCCGAACTGCGCCACGCGGCCGAGCGAGGCTCGGCCATCGCGGAGTACGTGGCCACGTGCCTGTCCAAAGCTGCCTATGTCGCCTGGAGCATCACCTATCCCAACCCCAAACCGAGCGATAAAGCAGCACAACTGGCCCGCTTCGACGCGAGCCCCGAACACTGGGCGCATGCCGCCGGGCCTTTTCATGCCCTTCTGGAAGAAACGGCGGCTACCGAGGACCAGGAACGGACGTACGACGCCCTCGTCGAGTACGCCGCGGAACTCGCCCAGTCCGCGCGGAGATTCTTGGGCTACCGGCTGTCCTCTCTCCCCGCCAACTCCAGAGGCCACCGCGCCCGCGCCAGGGCGGCCCGCCTCCTCGACCACCACCTCACCGCCCCCGATGCCCCTGACGAGCTCAAGGAGGACCGGCAGTGAACCAAGCCCCTCCCGACACGGCCCAGCAACTCACCCGTTGGCTCACCGGCTTGGTCCGCGGCCGCGACTACGGATCGCTGGCCCGACTGCGCAGGCCGAGTCTGAAGGAGAAACCCCACATCCTGGCGGGCCATTTCGACGAGGGCCGGCATGAGGTATTCGAGCAAGTGGCATTCCTCTTCGCCGTCTATCACCAGGGTGCCGCTGAAGCGCATTGGGGCCGGGGAAGCCTGGGCACCGCGGCCCGTCGTATCGGCAACAGTCTCGGGCGCGGCCCCGATGACCCGGGGGCCGGCCGGCTGATGGACCGCATCGTCGCCAGCCGACGCCTGCCTCTGCGTCATCTGCAGCACGCCATCGTGCGCCTGCGTTCCTGCGAGGTGTCACCGCCCTACTGGCCGGGTCTCGCCAATGACTTGACCGCCTGGGGAGACAAGAAAGCCGACATTTCATACAGCTGGGCCCGCGACTTCTACGCCCCGGCACCGAAGCCCACTCCGAGGAAGGAAACCGACTGACGTGACCGACCGGCCCCAGTTCCTCTCCCTCCACCTCCTCGAAACCCTAGTAGCAGCCCTCCCCGTAAGAGACGAGAACGGCGCCCCCAAAACCATCGTCTACGGCGGAGTGGAACGCCACCTGATCACCAGCCAGGCCCGCCGCAGAGCGGAACGCATGTACGCCCGGGACCGGGCCAATTCGGGAAAGGGGCGGCTTTCCGGGTACACCATGGGTGTCCGCACCCGGGAATGGGCCCTCATGACGGCGCGCGCGTTGGAGACCCGGCACGGCTGGCCCAGGGAACGCGCGCTGACCACTGCCCGCGCCGTCCTCCAGGCGACCGGACTCAAATTCGGCGACCCCGCGAAACCCACCGTTGCCAACCTCACGAAAGTCCTCCTCTTCGCCCCGGCCGACGCGGGTGACCGCATCGCCGATCACCTTGCGGCGGAGGAACGGGCGATCGGCGCTTGGGTCGACGATTACCTCGCGAAAGCGAGCGTCGTGAAATCGAAAGACACCGACAGCGAAAACAGCAAACTCCCCGCCCTCCCCAAACCCACCCGAGACGCCATCCTCACCGCCCTGGCCCCCCGAGACGCCATCGACATCGCCCTCTACGGCCGCTTCCTCGCGGAAATCGCCGATTCCCCGAACGTCGACGGAGCAATTCAAAGCGGCCACGCCTTCACCGTCCATGAAGCGGAAACCACCGACGACTTCTACGCGGCAGCGGACGACGCGAAAATCGACCGGAAAAGCGACGCCCTGGCATTCCTGGACGCGGCCGACGACGCCGGCGCCGGAATGACCGGCTACCAATCGCTCATCTCGGGCACGTTCTACCGGCACGCGGTCCTCGACCGCCGTACCCTCCGCCAGAACCTCCGCGCGGCAGGCATGACGGAGGAAGAGGCGGAGACGGCGGCCCGAGCCGCGGAGGCGGAGTTCGTCGACGCCTTCGTCAACGCGTTCCCGCAGGCGAAGAAGAACTCCACCGCTTCCACAGGGGTGTTGCCCGCACTGGTCCTCGCCTTCGAGGGCGAGCGCCCCTTCAACTACGCGGGCGCGTTCCAGAAACCCATCGAGGAGAACAGCAGGCCCGCCGGAGAGATCGCGGTCGAACGACTCCTGAAACACCACCAGTTCGTGTGCCGCAAACGGGACGACATCACCCGGGGCCGCGTCCTGACCTACGACCCCGCCATCCACGCGGTACTTGAGAACCTGGGCGTCCAAGACGTCGACTCCGTCGCGGACTTGACCCCGTGAACACCCTCCTCGTCCGCCTCGCGGGCCCCCTCCAGTCCTGGGGCATGGTCTCCCGCTTCGGCCGCCGCGACACCCACAGCCGCCCCACCAAGTCCGGCGTCCTCGGCCTGTGCGCGGCGGCCCTCGGCCACGAACGCGACGAAGGGCTCCGCGAGTTGGCGGACGTACGGTTCGGGGTGCGCGCCGATCAGCCCGGTACGCCGGCCCGGGACTACCACCTCGTCGGCGCGGGCCGCTTCCCCGTCCGGCCGCGCGACGTCATCACCGATCACCGCAGGGCGGCGGCGCTGGCGGACAGCATGGCGCGGGCACAGGGCCCGGCGTTCGGGCGGCACGCGCTCGACGACTGGTACGGGGCGCCCAAGTACATCGTGTCCGACCCGGATTCGGGCGCGCTCGTCTCAAAGCAGCTGGTGCGCAGCGGACTTGTGACCGAGCGCTGGTACCTCGCCGACGCCGCGTTCGTCGCCGGACTCCAGCACCCCGACGCCGCGTTCCTGCGCACCCTCGCCCACGCCCTCGAACACCCGCGCCGCCTCCTGTGGTTGGGCCGCAAGTCCTGCCCGCCCTCCGGCACCCTCACCGGCCCGCTCCGGAAGGGGACCGCCATCGAGGAAGCCTTCCGTACGACCGCCCCGCTGCCCTCCGACGGACCGCCCTCCGTGCCCCGGCCCTGGGCGTGGATCGAGGCGCCCCCGAGCGCCCCCGCCGCCACCCCCGTCCAGGACCAGCCGGTCAGCTTCGCCGCGGACCGGCCCGAGCACACCACCCGCTGGGAGACCCGCACCCGCGTCACCATCGACGAACACGCGGAGGAATGGCCGGAGTTGATCCCATGACCGCCCGTTTCGTCGTCACCCACAGCGTCCTCGCCCTCGACACCCGCCACCCCTACACCACCAAGTCCCTCATCGACGCCCAGGACATGCACCGCACGGTGATGAGCGGCTTCCGCGGCTGGGCGACCGACGGGGACCGGGACGCCCGCGCGCAGATGGGGGTGCTGTCGACGTGGTCCGTGGACCTCAAGGCGGGCGCGCTGGTGCTGGTCGTGCAGTCGAAGGTGCCCGGCGACTGGGCGGGCATGCCGCGCGGGGCGCTGACCAGGAAACCGCACGTCATCACCGTCGACCGGACCTTCCGCGCCGGTGACGTGCTCACCTTCCGCACGGTTGTCAACCCCACGTACAGCAAGCCGGCAGGACCGCCCGGCGACCGCCCGCGCGGCCGGCGTACGGCGCACACGCGGCCCGATCACGTGCGCAACTGGTTCCTGGCCCGGCTCCAGCCGCCCGGCGAGCCCGCCCGGGGCCCGGACGGCGTCCCCCGCATCGGCGCCACCGCCGAACCGGACTCCCTCGCCGTCCGCATGCTCCCCGCACTCTCCAGCGCGGGCCCGCACGAGGGGCTGCGGCTGACCCGCGCGGAGA
The DNA here is from genome assembly GCF_055597585.1 of Streptomyces sp. AMJ-169. Classification (NCBI taxonomy): domain Bacteria; kingdom Bacillati; phylum Actinomycetota; class Actinomycetes; order Kitasatosporales; family Streptomycetaceae; genus Streptomyces; species Streptomyces sp. AMJ-169. The sequence goes on along the minus strand of NZ_JBVLTJ010000007.1, from coordinate 467,340 downwards.
TCAGGGGGACGCTGACGGTGACCGATCCGGCGGCGCTGGTCGCGGCGCTGGAGCAGGGGGTGGGGCGCGGACGGGCTTACAGCTGTGGGTTGTTGCTGACGCGCTAGCCAAGCAAGCCCCGGCGGCCCGACGCGTCCCGGTGACCCGGCGAACGCCGACAGCCCGGCCCCCGGCGAGCCCCAAACACCGCCCACCCACCCCCTGTTCGTCAAGTGAACTATGGTTCACTGAACACCCTCAAGTCCCCTCAGAGTCGAGGAGTCGTCGATGAGCAGCAGCGAGTTCCCGGAGGCGAGGACGGCCGCCGGTGCCGTACGCGGGTGCTACGAGGGGGAGTTGGCCGTCTTCCGCGGCATCCCGTACGCCGCGCCCCCGGTCGGCGCGGGCCGGTTCGCCGCCCCCCGGCCGCCCGAGCCCTGGGACGGTGTCCGCGAGGCGTCCGCGTTCGGCCCGCCGCCCCCGCAGGAGCCCTTCACCTCCGGCACCGAGGGCCCGGCCTCCGAAGCCGTCGGCGACGACTGGCTCACCGTCAACGTCTGGACGCCCGAGGCCAGTTCACAGACCGGCCGGCCCGTCATGGTCTGGATCTACGGCGGCGCCTACAAGATGGGCACGGCGAGCGACCCCGGCTACGACGGCTCCCGCCTCGCGGCCGACGGCGACCTGGTCGTCGTCACCTTCAACTACCGTGTCGGAGTAGAGGGTTTCCTGCACATCGAGGGCGCCCCCGGCAACCGCGGCCTCCTCGACCAGATCGCCGCGCTGGAGTGGGTCCAGGCCAACATCCGTTCCTTCGGCGGCGATCCGTCCCGCGTCACCGTCTTCGGCGAGTCCGCGGGCGCCGGCTCGATCGCCGCCCTGATGTCAACTCCCCGCACCCAAGGCCTCTTTCACCGAGCCATCACCCAGAGCGTGCCCGCCACCTACTTCGCCGCGGACCTCGCGTACGACATCGGCGCCGCCTTCGCCGAGACGCTGGACCTGCCCCCGACGGCCGCCGCCCTCGCCGCGCTCCCGCCCGCGAAACTCGCGGAGGCCGGCGCCGCGCTGAGCGCCCGCATCGGCGCGTACGAGGACAGGTGGGGGGCGATCGCCCTCACCACCACCCCGTACTCGCCGGTCGTCGACGGCGACCTCCTGACCACCACCCCCTGGGCGGCCCTCGCCGCCGGCGCCGGGCGGGACGTCGAGCTGGTCACCGGCCACAACCGGGACGAATTCCGCCTGTTCACGCTGCTCGCCGGGGTCCTCGGCAAGGTCGACGACGCGCTGGCGGCGAAGGCGCTGCGGGCGTTCGGCCCCGGCGCCGACCCCGAGACCGCCTACCGCACGGCCTTCCCCGACGCCACCGCCGAGCAGCTCCTGGAACACGTCCGCGCCGACCACCTCTTCCGCATCCCCTCCCAGCAACTCGCCGAAGCCCAGGTCCAGGGCGGCGGACGGGCCCACCTGTACGAGCTGACCTGGGCCGCCCCGGTGAGCGGCGGAGCCCTCGGCGCCTGCCACGGCGTCGACGTCCCCCTCACCTTCGGCGTGTACGCCGGCGGCCTCGGCGGACTCCTCGTCGGCCCCGAACACGCTGCCGCCGCCGAACCGCTGTCCGCCCAATTCCGCACCGCCTGGACGCAGTTCGCGACGACCGGGGACCCCGGCTGGGCCGCCTACGACCGCGAGCGGCGGCTGACCCGGCTCTTCGACGCCGACTCCACGACCGCGCCCTACCCGGAAGAGGCGTCCCGGCGGATCTGGGCGGAGCACGAGTTCACTCCTGCTTCTCTCCGCTCGCGAACCGGGAAATGATCAGCGCGACGATGATGATGACGCCGTTGAGGAACTGGTTCCACAGCGGCGGCACCCCCGCCAACGTCATGACGTTCACGACGAGTTGAAGGGTCAGCACCCCGGTCAGGGCGCCGAAGACGGTGCCCTTTCCGCCGTTCAGGCTGACCCCGCCGATGACGGTCGCCGCGAACACCTGGAAGATCCAGCCGCTGCCCTGCGTCGCCGAGATCGAACCGTAGTGCCCGCTGTAGAGGATGCCCGCGAACGCGGCGAGCAGACTGCCCAGGATCAGCACCGTCCATACGATGCGGTCGACCCGGATGCCCGCCGTGCGCGCCGCCTCCTGATTGCCGCCGATCGCGTACAGCGCCCGCCCGTGCCGCAGCCACGCCAGCGCGCAGCCGCCGGCCGCGAACAGCGCCCCGCACACCCAGATCGCGGCCGGCACCCCGAGCCACGACGTCCGGCCCAGATAGCTGAACGACGGCGGCAGATCGACGATCGACTGCCCCTCGGACAGGGCGACTTGGAGCCCACGCAGCATGGTCAGCGCGCCCAGCGTGACGATGAACCCGTTGAGCCGCAGCTTCAGGATCAGGAAACCGTTCACCGCGCCGATCAGCGCCCCGACGAGCAGACAGAGCGGGACGGCCGTCCACTCCGGCAGCAGCCCCAGCCCGTTGAACCGGCCGCCGCTGGTGGGCAGTACGAGCCAGACCGCGATCACCGGCGCGACGCCGATCGTCGACTCCAGGGACAGATCCATCCGGCCGCTGACGAGGATGAACGTCGTCGCCAGCACCAACAGGCTGAGTTCGGTGGACTGTTGGAGGACGCCGATCAGGTTGTCGTAGGTCAGGAACGCGGGCGAGACGATGAACCCGATCACCATCAGGACCAGGATCGCCGGGACGAGGGACAGGTCACGGAAGCGGCCCAGGTCCAGGCGGGGGCGGCTGCGGGGGGTGTCCGGGGGATGGGGGCCGGCGGCCGTGGGGGAGAGGTCTGTGGGGGCGGACATCGTCAGCTTCCTTCCGGGAAAGCGGAGTTGGGGGTATCGCTCGGGGTTTCGGCGGCAGCCCCTCGCCGGGCGCCCGCCACACCTTCCATCGCCGCCACACCTTCCATCGCGGCCACGACCTCCTCGTCCCGCCACCCGGCCGCGAACTCGGCAACCATCCGCCCGTGGAACATGACGACGACCCGGTCGCACACCCGCAGATCGTCCAGCTCGTCCGAGACGATCAGCGCGGCCTTGCCGCCGTCCGCGATCCGCCGGACCGTCCCGAGCAGAAACTCCTTGGACCGTACGTCGACCCCGTTGGTCGGCCGGATCGCCACCAGCACCGCCGGATCGGTCGCCAGCGCCCGCGCGACCACCACCTTCTGCTGATTCCCGCCCGACAGCTCACCCACCGCGGTCCCCGGACCCGGCGTCTTGATGTCCAGCTCCCGGATCACCCGCCCCGCGAACTCCCTTGTCCTGGACGGCAGTACGGTCCCGAACGGACCCAACTGGCCGGTCACCGTCAGCGTCGCGTTCTCGGCGACACTCCGCCCCACGACCAGCCCCTGAACATGCCGGTCCTCCGGCACGAGCCCCACCCCGGCGGCCAGCGCGGAGGGCACACTGCCGGTGCGTACGACCCTCCCGGCGACGGAGATCCGCCCGCCGCGCGCCCGGTGCAGCCCCGCGACCGCCTCCCCGACCTGTACGTTCCCGCTGGCCGTGGCCCCGGCCAGGCCCAGCACCTCACCGGCGCGCACCGAGAGGGACAGGTCCTTGCAAACGCCGGGCAGAGTAAGGGAGTTCACGGTCAGTAGCGCCGCCGCCGACGGAGCCGTACGCGGTGCGTCGAGCACCGGCGGCGCCGACTCACCGGTCATCGCCTCCACCAGCTCCCGGTGTCCGAGGCCGGCCACCGGCGCGGTCAGGACGTGCGCCGCGTCCCGGTAGACGGTGACCGTGGTGCACAGGTCGTACACCTCCTGGAGGTGATGCGAGATGAACAGGAAGGCCACGCCCTGCTGTTGGAGGTCGCGGAGCTTGTCGAAGAGGCGGGTGATGCCGCGCGCGTCGAGCTTGGCCGTCGGCTCGTCGAGGACGATGAACCGCGCCCCGAAGGACAGCGCCCGCGCGATCTCCACGAACTGCCGCTGTTCCACGGTGAGTTCCTTCGCCCGTGCGGCCGGGTCGACGGCGACCCCGTACTCGCCCAGCAACTCCTCCGCCCTGCGGCGCAGTTGCCGCCAGCGGATCGGGCGCAGCGCGCTGCCGCTCTGCCGGTTGAGGAAGAGATTCTCGGCGACCGTCAACTCGCCGAGGATCGTGGAGCGTTGGTAGACACAGGCGACCCGGGACCGCCAAGCGTCGATGTCGCCGTACGCGGGCGCGGGGGCGCCGGAGAAAGTGATTGTGCCGGTGTCGGGGCGCTGCAAGCCGGTCAGCAGGGAGACCAGCGTCGACTTGCCGGCGCCGTTGCGGCCTACCAAGGCGTGCGACTCGCCTGCGGCCACGCGGATTTGGGCGTCGCGCAGGGCGACGGTCGCGCCGAATCGCTTGGTGACGCCGGTGGCCTCGGCGACCGCTTCGGCGACCGGGAGACCGGCGGGCGGGGTGGCGGCGGCCGAGGCGGCGGCCGTCGGGGAGTCCGTCGGGAAGTCCGTCATGGGAAACCGTCCCTTCAGCTTCAGCTGATGCTGTTGCCCCACAGGGACTTGTCGTCCACGTTCGCCTTGGTCACCAGCGGCGCGGGCAGCTGGTCCTCAAGTCCGCCCGGAATCTTGATGATTGTTGAACCGTGGTCGGTCGCGCCCAGTGTGAAGGTCTTCCCCTCGGTCGCCGCCTTCGCGTAGTACAGCGCGTACTTGGCGTACAGATCGGCCGGCTGCGACACCGTCGCGTCGATCTGCCCCTTGCGGATCGCGTCGAACTCCTGCGGGATGCCGTCGTTGGAGACGATGCTGATGTGCCCCGCCTGCCCGGCCGCCTTCAGCAGCCCTTTCTGCTCCAGGAGCGCCAGCGTCGGCTGGAGGAACACCCCGCCCGCCTGCATGTAGATCCCGTTCAGGTCGGGATGCTGGGCCAGCAGCGACTGGAGCTTCGCCGACGCCACGTCGCCCTTCCAGTCGGTGGGCAGCTCGAACACGCTGATCTTCGGGAACTCGGTCTTCATGCACTGCGCGAACGCCTCCGAGCGGTCCCGCCCGTTGATCGAGTCGAGCGCGCCCTGCAACTCGGCCACTTTTCCTCGTCCGTTGAGCTGCTTGCCGAGGAACTGGCACGCCTTGGTGCCGTACGCCCGGTTGTCCGCGCGCACCACCATGTACACGTCCCCCTTGTCGGGGCGCGTGTCCACGCTCACCACCGGGATCTTCGCGGCGGCCAGGCTCTCCAGCGTGGACGCGATCGCCCCGGTGTCCTGCGGTGCCATGACGACGGCCTTCGCGCCGGTGCTGCGGAACACCTGGACGTTCGCGACCAGCTTCGTCACGTCGTTCTGCGAATTGCTCAGCGGCAGCGCGGAGATGCCGTCGGCCGCGATGTCCTTCTTCACGTACTGCGCGTAGGAATTCCAGAAGTCGGAGTCGGAGCGCGGCAGATCGATCCCGATCTTCGCCGAACTCCCGCCCGAGGACGAGGAGTTGGAACTCTCGCGATTGCAGGCGGTGGCGAGGGCGAGCACCGCCAGTACGACGCCGGCGGCTGCGGTGGACCGGATGCGAGCGGGCTTCATTGCCGTGAACTCCCCAGGGCCGTCATTCCTCCGATGTATCTCGGAATATCGAGGACGTTACGGCGTCATCGCCGACAGTGACAAGGGTCAGGGATGATTCACATCCGATGAATATCGGATGACCCCTCTGATGAACGTGGCCCGCACGGCCTCGGCGCAGGGCCGCGCGAGCACATGCGCCAAAGGTGCGCGAAGCAGCACCAGGTCGGCGGGGACACCGGGCCGGACCGCCGGGGGAGGCCCGCCGGGGTCGAGCGCGGGGGCCTGATACGCCCTCAACGCCTGTGCCGCGCTGAGCCGTTCACGTCCGGCGACGGTACGGCCGTCCGGCGCCCGGCGCGCCACCGCCGCCCGGATCACCGCCCACGGGTCCAGCGGCCCGTACGGCGCGTCGCTGGACAGGGCGAGGGGAATGCCGGCGGCGAGGAACGAGGCGCAGCGGTAGAGGGAGTCGTGTTCGTGCGCTTCCGTGCCGTCGAGAAACCGGTCACCTCGGTCGGCGAGGAAACCGGGCTGCGTGACGATCCGCAGCCCCAACTCCTTGATGACCGGCAGCGCTTGTCCTGGGACCACCCCGGCGTGTTCCAGCCGGTCACCGGGGAGCGGCCCGGTCTGCCGGAGGGCGGCGAGGAGGAGGGCGAGAGAGACGGCGGTGACGGTGTGCACGGCAACCGGCCGTCCGGTGGCGTGAGTTGCCGCGATCTCCGCGGCGAGCCGGGGGAGGGGCGGGAGGTCGGAGTCCGCGAGGACGATCTTCCAGGGAGCTCGGTGGGCCGAGGCTCCCAACGGGAGTACGTGCTGGGGGAGTTCGGTGAAGTCGGCGGTGGGGGACAGGTGGGGGGTGGCGTCGGTGACGCCGGTGATGCCGTAGCGGGCGAGTCTCCGGCCGACCTCGGCAAGGGAAGGCGGCGGCACGGGCGGGAGACGGGCGCGCAGCCAGTCGTCGGCCCGCCAAAGTCTCCCGGTCGGGTGTCCTGCGGAGTCCCGCTCGACTCCGGGGTGCGAGGCGTCGTCGAGCCCAACGGCCTTTGCGGCAAGGGAGTTGAGCACCCACAGGGCCCCGCTCCGGTGCTGGACACGGACGGGGACGTCGGCGCGCAAGGCGTCAAGGCCGGCCGCGTCCAGGTCCCCGGCCGCCTGCTCGTCGTAACCGGTCCCCCTGATCCAGCCGTGCCGGTCCGGGGTGGCGGCCCGCAGCGCGGCCCGCAGGTCTCCGCCGCAGGGGACGGAGGTGAACGAGGCAGCCAGGGCGTGGAGATGGAGGTGATGATCCGTCAACCCGGCGATGAGAGCGCCGCCTTGAGCGTCGATCTCCTCCTCGCCCGGGACCCGGGAGAGGGCAGGGGCCAGCTCCGCGACCACCCCGCCCCGGATGCGTACGGCGCACCGGCGGCCGGCGACCTCGGCGTGCTGGATGAGGAGTCCGCTCACGGCCTGTCGATCCCCAACTCCCGCAGGACATAAGCGGTATCGGCGCCACTCGCCTTCGCCTCGCCGGCCGGGCGCCGGGGCTGAGGGGGCCGCAACGGCAGGGTTTCGAACCCCGTTTCGAGCAGCCAGCCGGCACCCCGGCGCACGATCTCACCCTCGGTGTCCGGCAGGGCGAGGCACGCCGACACGACGTCCGCCATCGCCACGTCCCACACCACACCCCCGCCCGGCTCCGACAGTGCGAGCGCGGCGGCGAGGAGTCCGGTGAGGGGGTCGGCCACGGCGTCCCCCGCGAACACCGGCAGCCCGGCCGCGTCGCGGGCGACCAGTCCCCGGCCGGCGGCGACGTCGTCCCCGAAACCGATCCGCCCCGAGTCCCGCCCGTACGCCGTGACCGACACCCAGACACAGCCCCGCGCCGCCTCCGCCTCCGCGTCCAGGCCGAACTCCCGCAGCGCGCGCGGCCGGGAGGACTCGATCACCACGTCGGCCCGCGCGACCAGGGCGTGCAGGGCGGCCCGGCCGCGCGGGTCGGCGGGGTCCAGGACGACCGAGGCGTGTCCGGCGTGCAGCAGGTCGTAGAAGACGGGGTCGCCGAAGCGCGCGCCGTCCGGGCGGGACGGTGTCTCGACCTTGACGACCCGGGCTCCGGCCGTGCCCAGCAGGTGCGCGCAGAGCGGGCCCGCCCAGAGGGCGCTGAAGTCGACGACCAGGAGGCCGGTGGCGGAGCGGGGGCGGCCGGGGAGCGGGCAGGTGCGGTCGGGGCGGGGGCGGAGGAACGCGCCTGCGAGGCCCAGGAGTTCGGTGCGTTCGTCGAGGGCGGCGCCGTCGTGTGTGGCCAGCCAGTCGGCCAACTGGCTCTGTATTGCCGCTGTGTTGAGGTCCTTGCCGGTTAACGCGGCCCACAGCAGCGGGTCGTCGGGCCGTGCGTCGGACACCGCCGCCCATCCGTCGCGCGTCGGCAGCAGGCGGCAGCTCCCGCCCACCGAGCGCCGGCCCTTCCGTCCGCGTCCGCTCAACGCGGCCCGCTCGGCGAGCAGTTGAGCCCCGTCCAGCCGTGCTCCGCCCGCCGCCGCGATGTGTTCGGTGAGCTTCGCGGCGAAGGCAGCCGCTCCGCCGGGCGGCAGCAGCGGCGGGCCGTCGGCGTGGCCGGTCAGCAGAGGTACGCCGCTGCACGCCCAGTCCTCGGCGGCCCGGCGGGGATCCGGCGGGTCGATCATGCCCGGATGCTAGACCCGGCTCGCCTTGGCGACCACAGTGAACGCATGATCTCCGTGGCCGAACTCGCCGCAGGCGCCGCCGACATGGACCTTCTGGGGGAGGGGGGTGTTCTGGAACAGCCCTTGCTGATCGTCGACTTGGACCGGACGGGGACGGCGGCGGATGTGCGGGAGGCTGAGCGGCGGGCGCGGGAGAGCCAGCGGTTGCTGGTCGGGTGGAGCACTTTGTCGGGCGGCGCGTTGTCGGATGCGCTGGATGTGACGGTCGTGCGTGATGCCGGGGACCGGACGACGGTCGTGGTCGAAGACCCTTTGGGGGAAGCGGAGTTTATGCGTGAGTGCGCGGAGCGGCAGCCGCAGGCGGCTCTGGTGCTGCGCCAACTGCTGGGGATTCAGCGGGGGTTGCCGGTGCGGCAAGCTCTCGAAGCGGAGTCGCTCGCTTACTCCACCCTCCTCGGCGGTGCCGGGTTCGCCGACTGGCTCAAGGCGCGGGGGAGGTCAGCCGCGCCGGTTGTCGTGCCCCAACAGCCCCTTCTCGTAAGGCGGAACGGCGACATCCTCCGGCTCACCCTCAATCACCCCGAGCGGCGCAATGCCCACAGCGCCCGGCTCCGGGACGCGCTGACCGAAGCGCTTCAGATCGCCGCCCATGATCCGACCGTCCGCGAAGTCGTCCTCGACGGTGCCGGGCCCGGCTTCAGCTCAGGCGGCGACCTCGCCGAGTTCGGCACCGCGAGCGATCTCGCGGCGGCCCATCTCATCCGCGTCCACGCGGGCGCGGGGCTCCAACTCCATGCTCTGCGCGATCGGTTGACGGCCAGGGTGCACGGGCACTGTGTGGGCGCCGGCATTGAACTGCCCGCCTTCGCCGCTCGCTTGTACGCCGCTGCCGATACGCGTGTCCGGCTGCCGGAGCTGGGCATGGGGCTGATTCCGGGGGCCGGGGGGACGGTGAGCGTTACGCGGCGCGTCGGCCGGCACCGGGCGCTGTATCTGATGCTGAGCGGGCGGACGGTGGGTGCTGAACGGGCGTTGGAGTGGGGGTTGGTGGACCGTGTCGGCTGAGGACACGCCCTCTTTGTGAAGTGGGTCGGCTGAGGCCGCGCCCTCTTTTTGAAGTGCCCCTCGCGTCAGCTCCCGTACGCCGCCATGGATATCGAGGGCTCCCTTCATCAACTCCCGTACACCTCCGCAGCCCCCGCCACCCGCCCCAGCAACTCCCGGACCGCCGCGCCCACTTCCCCCACCTCCCACCGCCGCCCCCGCTCCACCCGAGGCCCGTGCCGCCAGCCGTCCGCGACGCTGATCACCCCGCCCTCCACCTCGAACACCCGCCCGCTGACCTCCCCCGAACTGGCCGACGCCAGCCACACCACCAGCGGGGACACATTGCCGGGGTGCATCGCGTCGAACCCCTCCTCCGGCGCCCGCATCCGCTCCGCGAACACCGCCTCGGTCATCGCCGTCCGCGCGGCCGGGGCGATGGCGTTGACGGTGACGCCGTACCGCGCCAGCTCGGCCGCCGCGACGAGCGTGAGCGCGGTGATACCGGCCTTGGCGGCGGCGTAGTTGCCCTGCCCGACGCTGCCCATCAGCCCTGCCCCGGAACTGGTGTTGACGATCCGCGCTGCCAACGGGCGGCCCTGCTTGGCCCGTTCGCGCCAGTAGGCGGCGGCGTGCCGGAGCGGCGCCGCGTGTCCTTTGAGGTCGACCCGCAGGACGAGGTCCCAGTCCTCCTCGGACATGGACACCAGCATCCGGTCCCGGTTGACCCCGGCGTTGTTGACCAGCGCGTCGAGCGCCCCGAACTCCTCAACCGCCCTGCGCACCAAGGCTTCCGCGTACCCCCAGTCGCTGACGTCCCCGAGGTCGGCGACGGCCGTGCCGCCGCGCGCGCTGATCTCGTCGGCGACCGCTTTCGCCGCCGCCCCCAGATCGTTGACGACAACTGCCGCTCCCTCGGCGGCCAATGCGAGCGCGTGTTCACGCCCCAGCCCTTGCCCGGCCCCCGTCACGACGGCGACTCGGTCCTGACAGATCATCACGCACCGTCCCCTTCCGAAGAGTTGAGCCCGAGCTGCCGCGCGATGAGCGCCCGGTGCCAGGCGGGCCCGCCCCAGTCCGCCGCGAGCGCCCACGCCCGCTTGGCGTACCGGTGCAGCTCGTACTCGGTGGTGTAGCCGATCGCGCCGTGGCACTGGATCGCCGCCCGTGCCGCCTTCCGTGCCGTCTCCGAGGCCAGCGACTTCGCCGCCGACGTCCGGACGTCGGCGTCGGTGGCCCCGGCCGCCTGCGCCCATCCGGCGGCCAGCACCGACGCCCGGGTGAACCGCAGCGCCACCGCGACATCCGCCAGCGCGTGCTTGACCGCCTGGAACGACCCGACGGGCGCCCCGAATTGGCGCCGCTCCCGCACATACGCGACGGTCAGCTCCAGCATGCGGGAGCTGAGCCCGACGAGGAGCCCGGACGTCGCCAGCACACCGCGCAGCCAGGCCGCGTGCGCCACCGCAGGGTCCTCGGTGAGCAGAACACCCCCTGTGCCAGGGGTGGTTATCCGGGCCAGGTCCCGGGTGCCGTCCACCGAAGTGAGCGGTTCGACGGTCAACTCCTCGCGCCGGAAGAGGACCAGACGGTTTCCTGTCGCTACGACGGCGAGGTCCGCGCGGGCCGCGAAAGGCACCGGTCCGTCCGCGAGTGACACGGTCAGCAGCGCCGACCCGCTCAACACCCCTTCCAGTAAAGGGAGTCCGGCCAGCAGCGGCGCCCCGACGGCGATCGTCTCGGCGGCCGGAACCGCCAGCCCGCTGTGCCCCAGCGTCTCCATCAGCGGAGTCAGGCAGTTCTCGTCCAGCCCCGCCCCGCCCGGCACCAGTGCCCCGAGCACCCCCGCCGACCCGAGCGCCCGCCACGCCGATCCGGCGTCCGGGAAAGGCTTCGCGAGCACCCCGGCCGCCGCCTCGGCGAGGGCCGCGTCCGCCTCGGACACGGAGAACCGCATCGACTCACCTCCTCGGCAGTCCGAGCAGCCGCTCGGCGACGATGTTCCGCTGGATCTCGTTGGTCCCGGCGTAGATCGGCCCGGCCAGCGAGAAGAGGAAACCCTTGCTCCAGGGCCCGGCCAACTCGGCCTCCGGGCCCAGCAGTTCGAGCGCCGTCTCGTGCAGCCGGACGTCCAGCTCGGACCAGAACACCTTGTTGAGACTGGACTCGGCGCCCGGCTCCCGCCCGTCGGCGACAGCCGTCACCTGCTCCAGCGTGAACCACTGATAGGCCTGCGCGTCGATCCACGCCTGGACCACCCGGTCCCGCAACTCCCCACGGGAGCGGGCGAGTTCGAGCAGCCGCTCGGCGGTGTGCAGGAACCGGCCGGGTGAGCGCAGCGTCAGCCCCCGCTCGGACCCCGTCGTCGCCATCGCGACTTGCCAGCCCTGCCCGGCCGCGCCGAGGACGTCCGCGTCCGGCACGAACACGTCGTCGAGGAACACGTCCGCGAACCCCTCGTCCCCGTCGAGCCGTTCGAAGCCCCGGACCGTCACGCCGGGCGCGTCCAGCGGCAGGAGGAAATAGGTGAGCCCGTGATGCCGCTCGGCCTGCGGATCGGTGCGGAACAGCCCGAAGAGATGGGTGCAGAACGCGCCCCGCGTCGTCCACGTCTTCTGCCCCGACAGCCGCCAGCCGCCCGGGACTTGGACGCCCCGGCTGCGGATCGCCGCCAGGTCGCTCCCGGCGCCGGGCTCCGACCAGCCCTGCGCCCACAGCTGTTCGGCCGCCGCCATCCGGGGCAGAACGCGCCGCCTCTGCTCGGGAGTTCCGTACGCGAAGAGGGTCGGGGCCAGCAGGAAGATGCCGTTCTGCGTGACGCGGGCCGGGGCGCCCGCGCGGTGGTACTCCTCCTCGAAGATCAGCCACTCCCACAGCGACGCGCCCCGGCCGCCGTACTCCTCGGGCCACGACACCGCAGACCAGCGTGCCGCGAACAGCTCGCGCTCCCAGGCGAGATGGGCCGCGAACCCCTCCCGGGTGTCCCCCGACGGCAGCGGCGGCGACGGCACATGCTCCGCAAGCCAGGCCCGCGCCTCCCGCCGGAACGCCTCCTCCTCGGGGCTCCACGTCAGATCCATCACTCACCGAGCCCGAACCGCTCCTGCCGGGCCACACCCGACAGGTTGACCTCGAACGTGAACCCCTGCTCGAAGCGGTAACTCCGCTTCACGTCCCACAGGTCGATCCCGTTGAACGCTTCCTTCGCCGCCCGGATCAGCGCCGGATGCTTCCCGGCGATCTCCCCCGCGACCTCCAACGCCCGCGCCCGCAGCCGTGGTTCGGGGACGACGTCCAACACCGAGCCGTAGCCCTGGAGTTCGGCCGCGCTCGCCGTCGCGCACGTGTACATCATCGCCCGCGCCCGCTGCGCCGGCACCAGCCGGGAGAGGTGCGTCGCCGCGCCCAGCGCGCCCCGGTCCACCTCCGGCAGCCCGAAGTAGGCGTCGTCGGCGGCGAGTACGAGATCCGCGGTGCCGGCCAGACCGACCCCGCCGCCCAGACAGAACCCGTGCACGGCCGTGACGACGGGCACCGGGCAGTCGTACACGGCGGCGAACGCGGCGGAGCAGGCGCGGTTCACCGCCACGATCGCGCTCGCGTCGGACCTCAACTCTTTGATGTCCACACCGGCGTTGAAGCCACGGCCCGCCGCGCGCAGGACGACGGCGTGTACAGCCGGGTCCCGGCCCAGGGCGGTCAGGGTCTCCGCGAGGGCCCACCAGCCCGACACCGGGATGGCGTTGACCGGAGGGCGGTCCATGACGACCTCCGCGACGCCTCGCCCGTCGACCGACGCCTTGACGAAGTCGCTGTCCATACGCGTCCTTTCACTCCGCACCGAGCCGCGCGAGCACCGACTCCGCCTCCGCGACGATCCGTTCGATCAGCTCCTTGCAGCTGGGCAGATCCTCGATCACCCCGGCGACCTGCCCGGACGCCAGCGTCCCCAGATCGATGCGGCCCTCGACCATCGACGCCCGCAGCATCACCGGGGTGTTGGCCGCCATCAGCACCTGGGACCAGCCCAGTTGATGACTCCGCCGCATGGCGAGCCCCTCGCGGACCATGTCGGCCCAGCGGACGCCGGAGGTCCGGTGAAAGCGGAAGGCGCTGCGCAGCGACCGCGCGGCCCGCCCCAACGCCCGCTCCCGCGACAGGCGTTCGGCGAGTTCCGTACGCAGCACCCGCTGCGGCACCCCGTCCAGGACGGACGTGACGACCGTCCCGTCCACGCCCCGCCGCAGGTACTCCGCCTTCACCGCCTCCGGCACCGTGCAGTCGCTCGTCAGCAGAAACCGCGTCCCCATCGCGATCCCCACGGCGCCCTGCGCGAGCGCCGCCACCAGCCCCCGCCCGTCCCGGAACCCGCCCGCCGCGATCACCGGAATGTCCACCGCGTCCACGACCTGCGGCAACAGGATCGACGTCGGCACACCCCCGGTGTGCCCGCCCCCCTCCGCGCCCTGCACGACCACCGCGTCCACGCCCCACGCCCGCACCTTCTCCGCGTGCCGCCGCGCCCCCACGGACGGGATCACGACCAGCCCGGCGTCCTTCAGCCGCCGCACCACCCGCTCGCGCGGCGCCAGCGCGAACGACGCGACCCGCACCCCCTCCGCCACCAGCAGCTCCCCGCGCTCCACCACATCCGGCGCGTCCCCGCGCAGATTCACCCCGAACGGCGCCCCGGTCCGCTCCCGCACCGCCCGTACCGCGGACCGGAGTTCGGCCCGCGACAGCGTCGCCCCGGCGAGAATCCCGAGCCCCCCGGCCTCGGCCGTCGCCGCCGTCAGCTCGGGCCCGCTGACGAACCCCATCCCCGTCTGCACGATCGGGTACCGCACCCCGACCAGCTCGCACAGCGCCGTACGCAGTGCCACAACAAGCCCTCCCCTCAAGCGCGTTGACTGCTCACGGAGACCACTTCACCGGTCATGTACGACGCGTAGCCGCTCGCGAGGAACACCACGACATTGGCCACCTCCCACGGCTCGGCCGCCCGCCCGAACGCCTCCTTGCCCGCCAGCTCCGCCAACAGCCTCGCGTCGGTGACCTTTTCGAGGAACGGATGCAGCGCCAGACTCGGCGCCACCGCGTTCACCCGGATGCCGTGCCCCGCGAGATCCAGCGCCGCGCACCGCGTCAGCGCCATCACCCCGGCCTTCGCGGCGGCGTAGTGCGCCTGCCCCTCCTGCGCCCGCCACCCCACCACCGACGCGTTGTTGACGATCACCCCCCGCCGCCCGGCGCGCACCATCCGCCGCCCGGCCGCCCGCACACACCGGAACGTCCCCGTCAGCCCGATGTCCAGCACCCGCCCCCACTCCCCGTCCGACATCTCAAGCACCGAACGCGTCCCCCCGAGCCCCGCGTTGTTCACCATCACCTCCACCCCGCCGAACTCCTCCGCGGCGTCCAGCAGTTGCTCGACCTGCTGCTCTACGGTCACATCGCAGACGACCGCCGCGACGCGCCCGGCGCCGAACTCCTCGGCCAGCGCCGCCCGCGCCGCGCCCAGCCGCCGCTCGTGCACATCCCCCAACACCACGCCCCGCGCGCCCTCTTCGAGACAGCGCCGCACGACGGCCGAGCCGATCCCCGCCCCGGCGGCGGCCGTCACCACCACGGTCCGCCCGGCCAGCAACCCATGACCGGGAACATACTCGGGCAGGTCCATCAGCCCCCCTGCTTGTCCGGAGCCGTAACGGCGCCCTACGGTAACCCACCAAGCATTTGTTTGGTATGAGCCGGAGCCGAGTTCCCGAGAGGACGAACATGGCCGACAAGACAGTGCAGTTGGAGCACTTCGCCGAGACCGTCGAGTCCGGCATGACGATCGGGATCGGCGGCTGGGGGTCCCGCCGCAAACCCATGGCCCTGGTCCGCGAACTGCTGCGCAGCGACGTCCGCGACCTCACCGTCGTCTCCTTCGGCGGCCCCGACGTCGGCCTGCTCTGCGCCGCCGGGAAGATCCGCAAGCTGGTCTACGGATTCGTCTCGCTCGACAGCATCCCCCTCGACCCCCACTTCCGCGCCGCCCGCGAGCACGGCACGATCGAGACCGCCGAGTACGACGAGGGCATGGTCGTCACCGGCCTGCGCGCGGCGGCCTCCCGCCTCTCCTTCCTCCCCACCCGCGCCGGCCTCGGCTCCGACGTCCTCACCATGAACCCCGACCTCACAACCATCAACTCCCCTTACGGCACAGAGGTGTACGTCGCGATGAAGGCGCTCCCGCTCGACGTCGCCCTCCTCCACGTCAACCGCGCCGACCCGGCCGGAAACGCCCAATACCTGGGCCCCGACCCGTACTTCGACGACCTGTTCGCCCGCGCCGCCGGCCGCACCTACGTCAGCGCCGAACGCGTCGTACCCGACCTGCTCGCCGAAGGGCCCGCCCAGACGCTGCTGATCAGCCGCATCTTCGTCACCGGTGTCATCGAGGCACCGGGCGGCGCGCACTTCACGTCGTGCGTGCCCGACCGGCCCCGGGACGAGGCGTTCCAGGCCCACTACGCGGCAGCCGCCAAGGACCCGGGCACGTGGGAGATGTTCCGCAAACGGTTCCTCGACGGCGGTGAGGCCGAGTACCGGCAGGCGGTCGCCGACTTCCACGCGGAGGAGGGGCGATGACCGCCACCCGGGCCGAAGTGTGCGCCACCGCCTGCGCCGACGCCTGGCGTGACGCCGGCGAGATCCTCGCCCACCCCGTCGGCCTGATCCCCGGCATCGGCGCCCGCCTCGCCCGCCGCACCACCGCCCCCGACCTCGTCCTCTCCGACGGCGAGGCCTACTACATGAGCGAACCCCCGCCGCTCGGCACAACTGCCGCCGAGGGAGGAGTGGTTGAAGGCTGGGTCCCCTTCGCCCGCATCTTCGAACTCCTGGAGAGCGGACGCCGGCACAGCATGATGGGGGCCAGTCAGATCGACCGCCACGGCAACCAGAACATCTCCGCGATCGGCGACTGGCGCCGCCCCGCCCGCCAGCTCATCGGCGTGCGCGGCGCCCCCGGCAACACCGCCAACCACCGCACCGACTACTGGGTGCCCCGCCACTCCGCGAAGGTGTTCGTGGAGAAGGTCGACATCGTCTGCGGCGTCGGCAACGACCGCGCCGGACAGCTGACGTTCCATCAACTAGGCCTGGTCATCACCGACTTGGCCGTCCTGGACTATGGCGACGACGGCCGGCTGCGCATCCGCTCCGTCCACCCCGGCGTCAGCGTCGACGACGTCCGCGCCCGCACCGGCTTCCCCCTCGACGCCACCGGCGTCACCGGGACCCGGCTGCCCGGACCGGCCGAACTGCGCCTGATCCGCGAGGAGATCGACCCCCAAGGGCTGCGCTACCGGGAAGTGCCCGTCACTCCGTGACGAGACCGCCGTACAGGATCGACAAGTACTGCTCGGCCACCGCCTCGTGGCGGAACTTTCCGCGCGGACGGTACCAGCGGACGCTGCACCACACCGTGTCGCGGATGAAGCGGTACGTCAGATGCGCGTCCACGTCGGCGCGGAACGCCCCTGACTCCTGGCCCGACTTGAGGACGCGCAGCCAGATCCGCTCGATCCCGCGGCCCCACTGGTCGACGTACTCGAAACCCGGGCGGGCGCCGAGCGTGCCCGACTCGTTCTGGTAGAGGGCGACGGCCTGCGGGGACTCGTGGATGACGGCGAAGGAGTGCGCGATCAGCCGGTCCAGGGCCTGCCTCGGATCGGCGGACTCCTTCTCGATCTCCGTGAAACGCGCGAGGAGCCGGCCGAGGAAACCGCGCAGGATCTCGTCCAGCATCTCCTCCTTCGAGCCGAAGTGGTGGTACAGGCTGCCCGAGAGGATGCCCGCCTCGTCCGCGATGTCCCGCACCGTCGTCTGCCGGTAGCCGCGCGTCGCGAACAGGCCCGCCGCGATCCCCAGCAGCTGCGCCCGGCGCTCCGAACTTGCTTTCGGGGCACCGTCGTTGACGGCCACCGTACGGGCGGGACGTCGTTCCGCCATGCTCGTTCCCTCCCACCCGATCTTGTGCGACGCACAGCATAACGACCCCGGCACCGACCAAGCATTTGCTCAAGTCACGCGTGCGGCGTGTGCTGAAGGAACGCCGGCCACTCCCCGCCCCCGTCCACGTTCAGCACCGCCCCCGTGACATGCGCCGCGAGCGGCGACGCCAGCAGGACGCACGCCGCGCCCACGTCCTCGGGCCGGGCGAACACCCCTCGCGGGATCGTCGCCGCCACCCGGGCGACCTGCTCCGGATCGCCGTAATGATCCATCGCCCCCGGCGTCGCGACCAGCCCGCAACTCACCGCGTTCACCCGGACTTTGGGCGCCCACTCCACGGCCAGCGAGGCCGTCAGACTCTCCAGCGCCGCCTTCGCCGCCCCGTACACGGCCGTCCCCGGACTCACCCGGCGCGCGCTGATCGACGTGATGTTGAGGACCACCCCGCCCTCCGGCTGCCCGTCGAACACCGGGAACACCGACTGGCAAACGTGCGCGGGACCAAGGAAGTTGAGCTCCATGACCTTGCGGTGCAGCCCTGGCGAGGCGGACGCGAAGGCGGCGTACGGAGCGCCCCCGGCGTTGTTCACCACCACGTCTATACGGCCGCGCCGCCCGGCCACGTCCGCGACCCACCGCCCGACCTGCTCCGGATCGCGGACGTCGACCCGCGTGAACCCCTCAGACGGAGCGGCCGGCGCGGTGCGGGCGCACACCTCGACCCGCGCGCCCGCCTTGAGGAACATCTCCGCGATCCCCGCCCCGACCCCGCGCGTCCCCCCGGTGACCAGGACGACCTTGCCCGACATGTCCAACTGGAGGGCCATGCCGCCAGGTTAGCCAGCAGCACCAAGCAAACGCTAGGTTCAGCGCGCCAGGAGCACACCCCCGAGCGAGTCAGAAGCGCACCCCCGAGCGAACCAAGAGCACCCCCGCCGGAAGCCCCCCCGCCGAAAACGCCCCCTCAGCTGATCTCCCGCTTAAGGATCTTCCCCGTAGACGTCATAGGCAACGCCTCCGCGAACTCCACCACCCTCGGGTACTTGTACGCCGCCAGCCGCTCCTTGCCCCAGCCGACCAGCTCCTCCTCGGTGACCTCGACCCCGGCCCGGCGCACGACGACGGCCTTGATCTCCTCACCGTGCGTGGTGTGCGGCACGCCGACGACCGCGACGAGCGAGACCGCCGGATGCTCCATGAGCAACTCCTCGATCTCGCGCGGGTAGACGTTGAAACCACCCCGGATGATCATGTCCTTGGCGCGGTCGACGATGTAGTACCAGCCGTCGGCGTCCTTGCGCCCCAGGTCACCGGTGTGGAACCAGCCGTCCTTGAGCACCTCGGCGGTGGCGTCGGGGCGCTTGTAGTACCCCTTCATCACGTTGTGGCCCTTGATCGCGATCTCGCCGATCGCGTCCGCGCCGCCCGTCACCTCCGAGCCGTCGCCGTCGACCAGCCGCATCCCGACGCCCGGCACCGGCACCCCGATCGACCCGGGCCGCGGCTCCTGCCCGAGCCGCGAGAACGACGCGACCGGCGAGGTCTCCGACAGCCCGTACCCCTCCAGGATCGTCACCCCGAACCGCTCCTGGAACGCCCGGTGCACCTCCTTCGGCAGCGCCGAGCCGCCCGAGACGGCGACCCGCAGATTCCGGGCCAGCCTCGTCACGTCCACCGAGTCGTCCAGCGCGCCCAGCAGCGCCCAGTACATCGTCGGGACCCCGCCGAAGAACGTCACGTCCTGCGCCAGCATCAGCCGCAGCGCCGCCGCCGGTTCGAAGCGGGGGAGCATCACGATCGTCCCGCCGTACGCGAGCGCGCCGTTCTGGATCACCGTCTGGCCGAAGGAGTGGAACAGCGGCAGCACGCACAGGAACGTGTCCGGGCGGTCCGCCGACGCGCCGAACAGCTCCGTGTCGATCGAGACGTTGTCCCGCATGTTCCGGTGCCGCAGCTCCGCGCCCTTGGGGCGGCCGGTCGTACCGGAGGTGTACAGGATGACCGCCGTGTCGTCCTCGTCGGTCCCGGCCGTCTCGAACACGGGCGCGCGGCCGGCCCACGGCAGCTCGCGCGCCGGGTCGACGATCAGCAGCTCCACCTCGGGCACCTCGCGCACGGCGGCCCGCGCGGCGTCGCCGATCGGCAGCTCGGGGGAGCCCTCGAACGCGATGAACGCCTTCGCGTCGGAGTCCTGGAGGTGGTACGCCACCTCGCGCGCCTTCAGCAGCACGTTCAGCGGGACGACCGTCGCGCCCGCCTTGAGGATGCCGTAGTAGGCGAACGTGAAGTAGGGCAGGTTCGGCATCGACAGCGCGACCTTGTCGCCCGGCCGCACGCCCCGCTCCACCAGCAGATTCGCGACCTGCGAGGCCGCCGCGTCGACCTGCGCGTACGTCAGCCGCAGCTCGCCGAAGACGATCGCGGTGCGCTCCGGATACCGTGCGGCGGAGCCTTCCAGGATGCCGGCGAGGTTGTATGCGGTCATGCCCCCGACACCGTCCACTGGTACGGCATACGGCCTCCATCGTCGCAGGAACTCGTGCACGGAACTGTGCACTTCCGGACGCTAGTTCAGCCGATCATGGTGCCGCAAGCACCCTGGGAGAAAGATTGCCCTGGTCAGAAGGGGGTTGTGGGGACAGCGGGGAGGGGCAGGGGAAGACCGCCCGGCGGGGTGAGGGGGTCGCCGGGCGGCGCCTGCTGCCGGTGGGCGGTCAGTGCGCGCCCAGGCCGCCTCCGCCGAAGGATCCGCTGCCGCCTCTGCTCCAGCGCCCGCGCTCCTTGTCGGCGGCGGTGCGGGTCTGCGAGTTCGAGAGCTGGTACGGGGTGAGGGGCCGGCCGCCCTTGGGGGTGCGCGGGACCTCGTCGGGCTCCCTGGTCTCCCGGATCTCATGGACGGCGCCGTCCGGCGGGAGATGCGGCTGCTCCTCGGGGCGCGGGCACGGGGGCTCGCGGTCCCTGATGCGTGCGCCCAGCCAGAAGGCGCCGGCCAGCATCGCCACGACGGCGATACCTACCGCGAACAGCGCCAGACTGAGCAGACCGCTCGGGGCGGCCAGCATGACGGATGCGGTGTTCATATCACCCGAATACCCCATGAAACGGATGCGAACCCTCTGAGAGGCGGGGGGCTCGCAGGGGGGCGCTGGGAGCGCTGAGGGCGCCTGAAGGCGAGGGCGCAAGGCCCGCTTCGGCCACCCGCTCACCCTCCCACGCCCCACCCCACCCGCACATTCCACCGCCCGCCCCGCCCACTGACCTCCACCCCCGTCAACGGCCCCGCATCCACCCGCCAGAACGCGCTCTCCGGCGCCCCCAGCACCCGCACGACCACCGCCCGTACGACCTCCGGTTCCACGACCGCCACCGTGCGCCCGGAGAACTCCGCCGCCGACGCCAGCCGCCCCTCGACCCGGTCGCACACCGCCCGTACCGACTCCCCGCCGTGCGGCGCCGCCCCGGGGTCGGCCAGCCAGGCGGCGAGCGCCTCCGGCTCGTGCGCGCCGACGTCCGCGAGGGTCCGGCCCCGCCAGCGCCCGGCGTCGAACCCGGCCCACTCCGGCACGTCCACCGGATCCAGGCCCAGCGCGGCGGCGGTCTCCCGGCAGCGGACGCTGGGGGAGCACCAGGCCCGCTCGGCCTGCGGTATCCCCTCCGCCGCCGCCCGCGCCGCGCGCAGCCCGGCGGGGTCGAGCGCGCAGCCGTCGTCGAAACGGGCCTCACGCAGGGCGGCCGTGAGCGCAGGGGTGACCAGGAGAAGCCGGCTCGTCACCGCGAGCCCCCTTTCTGACGGGCGGATCGACAACTGCCCCCATTCTGTCGGCCCCCACTGACAACGGCCCCCACTGGCAACGGACCCTGCGGCCGACGGACCCCGCGGCCGGCGGAAAGCGCCCCCGCCCACCACCTGCGGAGCCCCCACCCACCCCCCATTCCCAATTACTGCAACACGTTCTACCGTGTCCGCCGTCAGGCCCACCCCCTCAGGAGGCGCCGTGCACCTGGACCAGACCCCCGAACAGCTGCGCCTGCGCGCGGAGTTGCGCGCCTACTTCGCCGAACTGGTCCCCGACGACGCCTACGCGCGCCACGCCGACCCGGCCGCCGCGAAGCGCTTCTACCGAGAGACGATCCGCCGCCTGGGCACGGACGGCTGGCTCGGCGTGGGCTGGCCTAAGGAGTACGGCGGGCGGGGCCTCACCCCGGTCGAGCAGTTCGTGTTCTTCGACGAGGCCGCCCAGGCGGGCGTACCCCTGCCCCTGATGGCGCTCAACACGGTCGGCCCGACGATCATGAGCTACGGCACCGAGGAGCAGAAGGCGTACTTCCTGCCCCGGATCCTCTCCGGCGAGATCGACTTCGCGATCGGCTACAGCGAGCCGGGCGCCGGGACCGACCTCGCGGCGCTGCGGACGCGCGCCACGCGCGTGGGCGACGAGTACGTCGTCAACGGCCAGAAGATCTGGACGACGAACGGCGACACCGCGGACTGGGTGTGGCTCGCGGCCCGTACTGACCCGGACGCCCCGCCGCACAAGGGCATCACGATGCTGCTGGTGCCGACCGCCGACCCGGGCTACTCCTGCACCGTCATCCGCACCCTCGCCTCGCACGACACCACCGCCGGCTATTACGAGGACGTCCGCGTCCCCGTCACCCGCCGGGTGGGCGCCGAGAACCAGGGCTGGCGGCTGATCACCAACCAGCTCAACCACGAGCGGGTCACGCTCGCCGCGCACGGCACGATGGCGATCCGCGCGCTGCGCGACGTCCGGCGCTGGGCCGCCGGCACGGAGCTGACCGACGGCCGCCGCGTCATCGACCTCCCCTGGGTACGCCGCCGGCTCGCCCAGACCCACGTCCGCCTCGACGCCCTGAAACTCCTCAACTGGCAGATGGTCGCCGCCCTCCAGAACGGCACCCTCACCCCCCAGGACGCCTCCGCCGTCAAGGTCTACGGCTCCGAGGCCCGCCGTGACGCGTACGCCTGGCTCCTGGAGGTCGTCGCCGCCCCGGGCGCACTCCAGGAGGGCTCGGCCGGCGCCGTTCTGCACGGTGAGCTGGAGCGCGGCTACCGCTCGGCGGTGATCTTCACCTTCGGCGGGGGGAACAACGAGATCCAGCGCGAGATCATCTCGTGGATCGGCCTGGGGATGCCGAGGGTGCGGCGCTAAGGCCGGTTGCGGCCAAGTTTTTCAGTGGAAAACAAGCAAATGTAAGACATAAAGGAAACCGCAACTGGCGAGTAATGTACTGTAAGACTCAAGTAACCGTGTTAACATTCCCGGGTTCGGAGTGGCTCGCCGCAGGCTCCGATGCGCCCTCGTGGACATGGACGGAGAGTGCCGTGCCGAAACCCCACACCACTTCGGCAGGAGAACTTTCTCCGGCGTTTTCCCCTTCCCTTTGGCTCCTCCAGCGGCCCTCAAATACGTGCCTGACCTAAAAGACCGCCGAGAACCGTCTCGGCGGCGTCTACAGAAAGCATCAGGTGCGGGCTTATGGGGGGAACCGCACCCTTAGGGAGGTGAGGTAAGAAATGACCGAAACGATGGGCAGGTTATGCTCTCCGGCCGATGCGCTCCGCCCCGCGCCGGAGGAGGACAGGGTCGCCGAATTCAGGGCGAAGGTGCGGGCCGCGGGCCAGGAGTGGACCGGCAACGAGCCGGACGAACTGGTCGAGCTGCTGACCAAGGCGGCGGAAGGCGATCCGCGACTGGCCGCGATCGTGCGGGCCGGCGGCGACCTGTTGCAGGACCTCCTCGACGGACACCGGCGAAAAACCACCGCCGACGCCTCGCGTGATCTGGCGGGAGACCTCGCCGACGGTCATCCGCTGCCCCCGGACGTGCTCGAAGGACTCACCTCCCGATACCTCATCGCCGTGCTGCGGCTCGCGGACCCCGGCTGCCAGGTGGGCGAGTTACGCGCGGTGGCGGGGGAGGGCACGCTGCTGACGCACCGGGACGGCAACGTTGTCCTGTTCATGCCGGCGACCGGTCCGGGCAGCGGCGAGCGCTCGGTGGCGCGGCTGACCCAGTGGCTCGGCGGCAGGGGCTGGCTCGCGAGCGCGGAACGGGACCGGGAGAGTCTCGTCGACGGGTTCGACGAGGCGTCGTACGTGCTGCGGCTGGTGATGGCGGGGCTGCGGCCGAGCGGCGCGTACACGATCTCGGACGTGTGGGTGGAGTACGCGGTCACGGTGAACGAGCAGGCGCGCACCAGTCTGGCCGCGATGATCAGGCCGCTGCGGGCGCACAAGGCGCTGTGGGAGACGCTGGCCGCCTTCGTCGACTGCGACTACAGCAAGAACAAGACCGCCCGCAGCCTGTTCATCCACCGCAGCACGCTCGACTACCGCCTGCGGCGGATCGGGGACGTCACCGGCTGTGACCCGACCACCGGCAGAGGCGCGCAGATGCTGACCGCGGCGATGATCGCCGAGGCCTTGCAGAGCTGACCGGCCGAAGGCGTCTCACTCCCGGCCCGCCGCAGTGCTGCCGCCGGTCCGCCACAGATAGCTGCGCACCGAGACCGACGCGGCACGCATCGCCGCGCGGATGTCGTCGAGGTCCTCGCCGGCCAGCCGGCCGTGCGCCGAGGTCAGCGTGGGCAGCATCAGCCGGGCCGCCTCCAGCAGGCACTGCACCGCGTCCAGCTGCGCGCTGGCCGGCAGTCGGCTCAGGTCGTCGTACAAGGTCTGGATCAGGGCGTCCGGCTGGGCCGGTCCTCGAAGCTGCTCCACTGGTTGAGTCTCCTCCCCGGGGTACGAACAAGAACGGAATTCCGCAAAATTTGGATGGAATTCCGAGGCGGACGGAAACCGGCGGACCGCGTCGGTAAAACAGTGACAAAGAGTGAGGGCCGACTTAGGATCTTACTCCAGTGCTTCTCGCTCCGTGTTTCTCCGGTTATGGTCCCGGCCTGGCCGGCGGTAAGGAATGGATGGGTGCCATGGATATTGACCAGAACGGCCGTGAAGTGCCCCAGTCGGTCGGCGGCTGGGGTCTCAGCTCGGTCCAGGCCAGGATCCTGGAAGGGGTTGCGGCCGGCTCCTCCAGCGGCCGGCTTTCGCGGGAGCTGCATCTCAGTTCGAAGACCATCGACTATCACGTCCGCGTCATGTCCGACAAGCTCCAGGCACCGAATCGGGTCGCGTTAGTCTCACGGGCGTTCGTCCTTCAGATTCTGCGTACGGACGCCTGGCCCCCGCGCATTGTGTGCGAAGCGGATTGACGTTTCCCGCCCGTTCGCTTTACTCCGCCGATTTCCGGTCATCCCTCCACGTCCACGCCCATCTCCTCGGCGATACGGACCGCCTCGGCCAGGAGGGTCTCCACGATCTGTGACTCCGGGACCGTGCGGATCACCTCCCCCCTCACGAAGATCTGGCCCTTGCCGTTGCCGGCGGCGACGCCGAGGTCGGCCTCGCGCGCCTCGCCGGGCCCGTTGACGACACAGCCCATCACCGCCACCCGCAACGGCACCGGGAACCCCTCAAGTGCCGCGGTCACCCGCTCGGCGAGGGTGTGCACATCGACCTGGGCCCGGCCGCAGGACGGGCACGACACGATGTCGAGGCCCCGCGGCCGCAGCCCCAGCGACTCCAGGATCTGCGTACCGACCTTGACCTCCTCGACCGGAGGCGCGGAGAGCGAGACGCGGATGGTGTCGCCGATGCCCTCCGACAGCAGCGCCCCGAACGCGACCGCGGACTTGATGGTGCCCTGGAAGCGGGGGCCCGCCTCCGTCACCCCGAGGTGCAGCGGGTAGTCGCAGCGGGCGGCGAGCGCGCGGTACGCCTCGATCATCACCACCGGGTCGTTGTGCTTCACCGAGATCTTGAGGTCGGTGTAGCCGTGCTCCTCGAACAGCGAGCACTCCCACAGCGCCGACTCCACCAGCGCCTCCGGGGTCACCCCGCCGTGCTTGCGCAGCAGCCGCTTGTCCAGCGAACCGGCGTTCACCCCGATCCGGATCGGGACGTTCGCGTCCTGGGCGGCCCGGGCGATCGCGCCGACCTGGTCGTCGAACTGCCGGATGTTGCCCGGGTTGACCCGCACCGCGGCGCAGCCGGCGTCGATCGCGGCGAACACGTACTTCGGCTGGAAGTGGATGTCGGCGATCACCGGGATGCCCGACTTGCGGGCGATCGCCGGCAGCGCCGCCGCGTCGTCCGCCGACGGCACGGCGACCCGTACGATCTCGCAGCCCGCCGCGGTGAGTTCGGCGATCTGCTGGAGCGTGGCGTCGATGTCGGCGGTGGACGTCGTGGTCATCGACTGCACCGACACCCGCGCGTCGCCGCCGACCGGGACCGCGCCCACCATGATCTGGCGGGAGGTCCGGCGGGTGGCCACCGACAGCGGCGGGGCCTCGTCCTTGCGGCGTACGGGTATGCCCAGGTCTACGGTCGTCAATGTTCCTCCCCTGAGTGGACCGGCCGGCTGCCGGGATCGTCGAGGCCCGCCAACGCCGGTGCGGCGTCGAGGCCGGTCAGCAGCTCCGTCACGGCCCCGGTGACGTTCTGCGCGGTCAGCCCGCAGGCGGCGAGCACCTCGGCCCGGGAGCCGTGGCTGAGGAACCGCCTCGGGATGCCGAACTCGCGCAGCGGGGTGTGCACATCGGCGTCCCGCAGCGTCTGCGCGATCGCCGAACCGACGCCGCCCGCGCGGCTGTTGTCCTCGACCGTGATCGCGAGCCGGTGACGGCGGGCCATGTCGGCGAGCGCCGGGTTGACCGGGGTGACCCACCTCGGGTCCACCACCGTCACCCCGAAGCCCCGCGCCCGCACCCCGTCGGCGACGGTCAGCGCGAGCCCGGCCAGCGCGCCCACCGCGACGATCAGCACGTCCATCGAGCCTGACCGGCGCAGCACGTCGATCCCGTTGAACGTCGCGAGGGCCGGCAGGTCCTCCCCGGCGGGGCCCTTGGGGAACCGCAGCAGGGTCGGGCCCTCGTCCCACGCGACCGCCTCGGCCAGCAGCTCCGCCAGCCGGGCACCGTCCCTCGGCGCCGCGATCCGCAGGCCCGGCACGACCTGGAGCACCGACAGGTCCCACATGCCGTTATGGCTCGGCCCGTCGTCCCCGGTGACCCCGGACCGGTCGAGCACGAAGGTCACCGGGCGGCGGTGCAGCGCCACGTCCATCAGCAGCTGGTCCAGCGCGCGGTTGACGAACGTCGAGTAGATCGCCACCACCGGGTGCACCCCGCCCATGGACAGCCCGGCGGCCATCGTGACCGCGTGCTGCTCCGCGATGCCGACGTCGATCACCCGCTCCGGGAGCCTGCGTTGCAGCGGCAGCAGGCCGGTCGGCTCGGCCATCGCCGCGGTGATCGCCACGAGGTCGTCCCGCTGCCCGGCCAGCTCGACCAGGGCCTCGGCGAACACCGAGGTGAACGACCGGGCCGGCGTACCCAGCGGCTGCCCGGTGCGCGGGTCCGCCGGCCTGATCGCATGGCCCAGGTCCAGCTCGTTGGCCTCGGTGCGCGGATGGCCCTTGCCCTTGGCCGTGATCACGTGCACCACCACCGGCCGACCCAGCGCGTGGGCGCGACGCAGCGCGTCCTGGAGGGCCGGCACGTCGTGGCCGTCGACCGGGCCGAGGTAGGAGAGCCCGAGCTGTTCGAACACGGTCGGGGTGCGTCCGGCCCGCAGGTCGGCCAGGTGCTCGGCCAGCCCGCCGACCGTCGGCGCGTAGGACCGCTGGTTGTCGTTGAGCACGATGACGAGCGGCCGGTCCGGGCCGCCCGCGATGTTGTTGAGCGCCTCCCAGGCCATGCCGCCCGTCATCGCGCCGTCCCCGATGACCGCGACCGTCGCCCGGTCGCGTCGGCCGAGATGGGCGTCCGCCCTGGCCAGCCCGTCCGCGTAGGACAGCGCCGTCGACGCGTGGGAGTTCTCCACCAGGTCGTGCTCGGACTCCTCCCGGCTCGGATAGCCGGAGAGCCCGCCCGACTTGCGCAGCCGCCCGAACCCGTCCTGACGGCCCGTCAGGATCTTGTGTACATAGGACTGGTGCCCGGTGTCCCACAGCAACCGGTCGCGCGGGGACTCGAACACCGTGTGCAGCGCGATGGTCAGCTCCACCACACCCAGGTTGGGCCCGAGATGGCCCCCGGTGGCGGAGACCCGCTCGATCAGGAACGCGCGGATCTCCCCGGCCAGTTCACGCAGCTGACCGGCGCTCAGCTCACGCAGCCGCGCCGGGTCGCGCACGGTTTCCAGCATCGCCATGTCGAACAGCGCTCCTCAGTCTCGATCGGTCACGGCGCGTCCGCCACCCCGGTCAGCCGCGCGGGCGGGGAGAACACGATGTCCTCGGTCGCCACCCGCTCCACGGACGTGTCCGCGTACCCGAGTTCGGCGAGCCGGTCGAGCAGCTGGTCGACGAGGATCTCCGGCGCGCTCGCCCCGGCGCTCACGCCGACCGTGCGCACCCCGGCCAGCCACGCGGGGTCGAAGTGCGTGACGTCCGGCACCAGTTCGGCCCGGCCGCCGAGCCGGCGCGCCACCTCGACCATCCGGATCGAGTTGCTGGAGTTCGTCGAACCGACCACCAGCACCAGGTCGCACCGGTCCACGATGGCCCGGATGCCGTCCTGGCGGTTCTGGCTGGCGTAGCAGATGTCGTCCGTGGCGGGTCCGCGCAGGCCGGGGAAGCGGCGCCGGAGCACGGCGATGATGTCCTTGGTCTCGTCCACCGAGAGCGTGGTCTGGGTGAGGTAGGCGACCGGCGCGTCGGGCGGAAGGTCCAGCGCCTCCGCGTCGGCGACCGTCTCGATGATGACCGTCTGCTCGGGGGCGTGCCCGTAGGTGCCCTCGACCTCCTCGTGGTCCGCGTGCCCGACCAGCAGCAGCGTCAGCCCGTCGCGGGCGAACCGGCGGGCCTCCTGATGCACCTTCGCCACCAGGGGACAGGTCGCGTCGATCACGTCGAGCCCGCGGCTGTCCGCGTTCTGACGCACCCGCGGGGAGACGCCGTGCGCGGAGAAGACACACACCGCGCCCTGTGGCACCTCCTCCTCGGAGTCGACGAACCGGACCCCCCGGCGCTGGAACTCGCGCACCACATGGTGGTTGTGCACGATCTCCTTGCGGACATAGATCGGCGCGCCGTGCTGTTCCAGCGCGAGGTCGATGATGGCTATCGCCCGGCGCACGCCGGCACAGAAACTCCGCGGCTCGGCCAGCAGAACCTGCTTACCGCCACTCATTCTCACTCCGTGAGTAGAAACCGACTCCTTCTCAGGAAGTCCTTTCTGGCACTGATGCCGCTCAGCGGCTGCCAATCTGCAACGCAGTCTAATCCAGACCGTACGCCGCTCCCGCTAGGATTTTTCCTAAGCCGGGGAGGCTTTCCTTTAGGGTTTTTCCTAAGCCCGAAGATGATTACGCTCCGTCGTTGACAGCGCCTGGAGAGCTCGCTCAGGATGGAATGCGGCCCCGCATTCCGAAGCCTTGGAGGAGTGACCGTGTCAAACCTGGATGAACGTTCGAGTTCACCTCAAGCAGTCCTGGACCCTGAGGTGAAAATAGTCGGCCAGTACTACGACGACAAAACGGCAAGGCTCGTCCGCAAATACGGGCCCGGACCCAGGATTCACTATCACGTAGGTCACTACCCCGACGCGCGGACGCCGCTCGATCTCGACAGCGCGACGCCCGAGGCCATCCGCGACAGCATCCGCCGCCACCAGACGGCCCTGCTGCGCTTCGGCGCCGAGATCTGGGGCGCCGAACAGCGGCTGTCGGGCCGGATCCTGGACGTCGGCTGCGGTCTCGGCGGGGGCTCGCTCTTCTGGGCCGAGGAATTCGGCGCCGATGTCACCTCGGTCACCAACGCGCCCGAACACGCCCCGCTGGTCGAGGGGTTCGCGCAGGAGGCCGGCGTGGGCGCGAAGGTCCGCACACTCGTCTCCGACGCCATGCACCTCCCCATCGGCGGCGAACTCTACGACGCGGCCGTCGCCATCGAGAGCAGCGGATACTTCAACCGCCCGCAGTGGTTCCAGCGGCTCGCGCGCGTGCTGCGCCCGGGCGCCAGCGTGTGCATCGAGGAAGTCTTCATCACCCGCCCGCACGGGGCGGACGTGTGGGCCGAGTACTTCTACACGAAACCGGCCACGGTGCTCGACTACGCCGAAGCCGCGAAGGCCGCCGGTTTCGCATTGGTCGACGACGTCGACACCACGGCGCAGACCGCGCCCTTCTGGGACGAGAGCACCGCCTGGACGAAGGCGGTACTGGAGAACGACGACAGCCTTTCGGCGGTCGAGCGCAGGAATCTGCGGATCTCCCTGATGGCGAACCAGGCGCTGGGCACCGAATGGCGCGCGGGCGGCCTGAAGCTGGGCTTCCTGCGCTTCGAACTGAAGTGAGCGACGGGCGATCACACGGGCGCTCGGCTGGGACCGCCCAGCCGGGCGCAGTGGTTTGAGCGGCTTTCACAACGATACGGAGTTCCTCATGACCCAGTTCCCCGCTCCCATCGACGTCGCCGGCGTGTACGACGGGATCGGCCAGATCTACGGCTCCGCGTGGGGCCCCAACAAGCACTACGGCTACTGGGAGAACGACGCCGACGACAGCTCCGTCGAGGTCGCCACCGACCGGCTGACCGACATGATGATCGACGGCATCGCCGCCAAGGCCGGCCAGCGGGTCCTCGACATCGGCTGCGGCATCGGCCACCCCGCGTTCCGGCTGGTGCGCGCCACCGACGCGAACGTCCTCGGCATCTCCGTCAGCCACGTCCAGGTCGCGAAGGCCAACGAACTCGCGGCCGAGGCCGGGCTCGCCGACCGGGCGTCCTTCCAGTTCACCGACGCGATGGACATGGCCTTCCCTGACGGCTCGTTCGACGCGGCCTGGGCGTTCGAGTCGATGTGGCACATGCCCGACCGCGGCCAGGTGCTCGCCGAGACCGCCCGCGTCCTGCGCCCCGGCGGCCGGCTCGCCCTCGCCGACGTCATCGAGCGCGGCCCGGTCACCCCCGAGGGCCGCAAGGTCCTGGACCACATCTGCGCGAACTACGCGGTGAGTTCGCTGGGCACGATCGACGAGTACCGGACGGCGCTGGCCGCCAACGGGTTCGTCGACGTGGAGATCCGGGACATCAGCGACAACGTCGGCCGGACCCTCGACCTCATGGCCGACGCCGTGGAGACCGTCCGCGACAAGCTCGTCGCGCTGGTCGGCGAGGAACAGGCCGGCTCGCTCATCGACTTCATGCGGCTGTCCGCCGCCGCTCCGGAGAGCGGCTATCTGTTCCTGACCGCGGTGCGCGGCTGACCTGACGCCGCACTCGTTTCTGGCCCGCGCCATATCCCGGCGCGGGCCAAAAACATGACCCCGCCCCATCGAATCCGGCAAGCCGAAACGGCCCGCCGGTCGAAACCGGCGGGCCGTCACGCGATACCGCGACACCGAGAACCAGGTCAGCCCAGCCCCGCGGAAGCCAGCGTCCCGTCCGTGTCCCCCGACGCCACCCCGCCCCGCCGCACCCGCAGCTCGGTCAGCGCCCGCAGCGGGAACACCGGCCGGTGCCGTGGCGCCGCCCCCGGCGCCAGCTCCAGATCCGGCATCCGCGCGGCGATGGCCTGGACCGCGACCTCCAGTTCGAGGCGGGCGAACCCGGCGCCGAGGCAGAAGTGGATGCCGTGCCCGAACGCGAGATGCGAGGCGGACCCGCTGCCCGGACTGAACCCGGCCGGACACGCGTGCGCGCGGCTGTCGCGGCCCGCCGCCCCGTACAGCAGCAGCAGCCGGCTCCCCGCCGCCAGCCGGACCCCGCCGACCTCCACGTCATGAAGGGCGGTGCGGTACATGCCGGCCAGCGGACTGTCGAAGCGCAGCCCCTCCTCGACGAGGTCCCGGGTGGAGACCGTCCCGTCGACCACCTTGGCCCAGCCGTCAGGGGACCGGAGCTGCTGGAAGAAGATCGTGCCGAGCGCCTCGGCGCAGGTCATGTGCCCCGCGAAGATCAGCGTGGGGACCTGCACGGAGACCTCGTCGGGGGTGAGCGTGTTGCCGCCCTTGCCGTCGTGCAGCAGCTCACTGATCAGGTCGTCCTGCGGCGCGGCGAGCCGCTCCCGCACCAGCGAGCGGGCGAACGCCCCGAATTCCATCAGCCCGCGGGCGTATTCACGCAGCCGGTCGGGGTCGGTGTAGCTCTGCAACATCATCAGCTCGATGCGCTGCTCCGACCACAGGCGCAGGCGGTCGAGGTAGTCGTCCGGTATCCCCAGGCGCCGGCAGATCACTTCGAGGGCGTACGGGACGGCGAACTCCGTAATGAAGTCGAATTCCGGCTCGGCCGCGACCCGTTCGACGAGGCCGGCGGCGATCGTACGGACCGCGGGTTCGAACTCCCTGACCCGGGCCGGGGTGAATCCGACATTGAGCACGTCCCTGATCCGGGAGTGCTCGGGCGGGTCGAGCGAGCCGACGGCCAGCGCGCCGGCGCCGCGCCAGGTGCGCAGCATCCGGGTCACGTCCTCGGGCAACTCGACCTTGGCACGCGGATTGTGGTCACGTGCCGTGAAGTTCCGGTCGTCCCGGAGCACGGCGACCATGTCCTCGCGCCGGGTCACGCACCACGCGTCGAGCAACGGGGCGTAGAACACCGGATCCGTCTCGCCGATACCGGCCAGAAACGAATACGGGTCGTCGCGATGCACGCCGTACGGGTCGAACGACCTGTCCTCATGTAATTGCCCAGAATCAACTGACATAGCCATTCGGCCTCTCAGGCTTTCAGTGAATCGTTACCACGGCTACCGATCTCCGGTGCAGTCTAATCCAGACCTCCGGCCGTCTTCTCTAGGGTTTTTCCCAAAGCTGTTTGGGGTTTTTCCTAAGGTCGGAGTGGGGTGCGCGCCGCGTCGTTGACACGGCCGTGAGAGGTCGTTCAGGATGGCGTTCAGAAAGATCACGCTGATTTTCGGTGATGCAATTCGTGAACCCATGCGCTGAGTTCTGACCAGGAATTGGGAAGGCATGCGACCGGAGGAGATTCCCGATGAGCAGTCCGAAGTGCCGTCCGTCATGCGGCAGCAGGTCTCCGCACTGGAGCCGACCCTGGCCCGGATCTGCTCCTACCACCTAGGCTTCGCCGACGAACACGGTGACCCCAGCGCCGCGCAGGGCGGCAAGCTGACCCGCGCCTCCCTCATGACGACGGCGGCCGAAGGGGTCGGCCTGCGCCCCGAGGACGTGCGGTGCCAGGCGGCGGCGCTGGAGCTGCTGCACAACTCGACCCTGATCCACGACGACATCATCGACGCGGACGACCTGCGCCGCGGCCGTCCGGCGGCGTGGAAGGTGTTCGGCGCGAGTCTGGCGATCCTCGCCGGGGACGCGTTGCAGGCGCTCGCGCTGGAGATGGTCGTCGACGACACCGGACCCGGCCGCGCGGAGATCTCCAGCGCGTTCGCCGACGCCGTCCGGCTGGTGCTCGCGGGCCAGGCCCGTGAACTCACCGTCCGGCTGGGGGAGGGCACCGGCGTCGCGCAGTACGACCG
Source organism: Streptomyces sp. AMJ-169 (assembly GCF_055597585.1). Classification (NCBI taxonomy): domain Bacteria; kingdom Bacillati; phylum Actinomycetota; class Actinomycetes; order Kitasatosporales; family Streptomycetaceae; genus Streptomyces; species Streptomyces sp. AMJ-169. The sequence goes on along the minus strand of NZ_JBVLTJ010000007.1, from coordinate 434,594 downwards.
GATCGTCGAGGAGAAGACGTCCGCGCTGCTGGAGTGCGCCCTGGTGACACCCGCGCTGCGGGCCGGCAGCCCGGAGCACGTGCTGAGCGCGCTGCGCGGCGCGGGCCGGCATCTGGGCCTCGGCTTCCAGATCCTCAACGACGTCGAGGACATCTGGGGCGACCCGGCGGTCACCGGCAAGCCCGTCCGCAGCGACATCCTGCGCCGCAACCCGAGCTTCCCGGTACTGGCGGCCCTGTCCGCCGACAGCCCGGCCGCCGCACGGCTCCGCACGCTGTGGCACGGCGACGGCACCACCGAGGCGCACCTCCAGGAGATGGCCGACCTCGTCGAGGAGACCGGCGGCCGGCGCACGGCCGAGAAACTCTCCCGCGGCCACCTCGACACGGCCCTGGAACACCTCGGCCGCGCCGCACTGACCCCGGCCGCGACCATTCAGCTGACCGCGCTGTTCGACCGCATCGTCCATCGCACGGCATGACCTGCTCCTGTACGTCGTGATCGTCCTCGACACGGCGGTCCGAACCTCGATCTCCGGCGGAGGCCGTCAGTGAGTACCCCAGCTCAATTGCCTTTCGAGCAGCCGAACGTGCTGCACGTCCCCCCAGAGCTGCGCACGCTCCAGTCCCGGGGCGCGGTCCACCGGGTGCGCACCGCCGAGGGCGGCGAGGCGTGGCTGGTCACCGGCCACGCCTGGGTGCGGCAGCTGCTCGACGACGACCGGCTCGGCCGCTCCAACCCCGACCCCGAGGCCGCGGCGAAGGACACCGGATCGGCGCTGCTCGCCAATCTGCTGGGCGACTTCGCCACCGACCACGCCCGGCTGCGCGCGCTCCTGGAACCGCACTTCTCGCCCGAGCGGATGCTGGCCCTGCGGCCCTACGTCGAGAAAGTGACCGGGCAGCTCCTGGACGCGCTGGCCGGGCAACAGCAGCCGGCCGACCTGCGCGAGGCGGTGGCGCTGTCGCTGCCGATCCAGGTGATGTGCGAGTGGCTGGGCGTGCCCCAGGAGGACAAGGACCGCTTCGGCGGCTGGACCCAGGACGCCGCCAACGTCGGCGACCCGGCCCGCTCCCGGCAGGGGCTGGGCGAACTGTTCGGCTACTGCCGGCAGCTCGTCGCCGACAAACGGCGGCATCCTGGCGACGACGTGATCTCCAGGATCTGCGCGACCGAGGGCATCAAGGACAACGAGGTCCTCGGGCTCACGGCGCTGCTGCTGTTCGGCGGCTACGAGACCACCGTGGCGCGCATCGGCTCCTGCGTGTCGCTGCTGCTGGCCGAACCCGGGCAGTGGCAGGCGCTGGTGGCCGACCCCGGCCTGATCCCCGCCGCGGTCGAGGAGACTCTGCGCAGGTCGATGCCGAACGCGCACAACGGCGGCATGCCCCGCTACGCGCTGACCGACTTCGAGATCGACGGGGTCGCCGTCCGGGCCGGCGACTTCGTGCTGCTGAACATCATCGCGGCCAACCACGACGAGAGCGCCTTCGCCGACCCCGGCCGCGTCGACCTCACCCGCGACACCACCGGCAGCCTCGTGTTCGGGCACGGCGCCTACGCCTGCGTCGGCGCGACGCTGGCCCGGATGCAGCTGGGGGTGGTGCTCACCCAGCTCGTCGCGCGCTTCCCGGCGCTGCGGCTGGCGGCCGGGGTGGAGGAGCTGAAGCTGCGCCACAACACGCTGATCGGCGGGTTGATCCAACTTCCGGTGACATGGTGATCGGGTCCTGATGCTGCACAAGATATCCACTGACGTCGTCACGAAGAGCCCGGACTCGGTCCGCGCCTATCTGCTGCTGATGCGCCTGGACAGGCCCACGGGGTACGTGCTGTACCTGCTCCCGGGCTTATGGGCCGTCGTCCTCGCCGCCGGCCGGCGCCCTGATCCGCTGACGGTGGTCGTCGTCGCCGTCGCCGCCGTACTGGTGCGCGGCGCGGCCTGCGCGGTCAACGACGTGGTCGACCGGGACGTCGACATCCGCGTCGCCCGCACCGTCACCCGGCCCGTCGCGGCGGGCACGATCAGCGTCGGCAACGCGCTGCTGTTCGCCGCCGCCCAGGGCGTGGTCGCGCTCGGCGTCCTGGCGGTCGCGAACACGGAGACCGCCGTGGTCGCCGCGGCCTCCTACCCGCTGATCGTCGCCTACCCCTTCATGAAACGCGTCTTCTTCTGGCCCTCGGCGTTCCTCGCGCTGGTCATGAGCGTCTACGTGCTGATCGGCTGGACGGCGGTGACCGGGAGCTACGACTACCCGCCCGCCGTGTACGCCCTCTACGCGTGCGGGGCGTTCTGGACCCTGATCCACGACGCGGTCTACTCCCACCAGGACAAGGAGTACGACCGCGACATCGGCGTCAAGTCCTCCGCCCTGCTGTTCGGCGCGGCCACCAAGGCATGGCTGGCGCTCTTCGCCCTGGTCAGCGTCGGCGGTGTGCTGTGGGCCGGCTCCGAGACGTCGATGGGGTGGGCGTTCTACCTGCTCGTCGCGGTCGCCGGAGTCTTCCTCGGCTCCCTCCTCGTGCGGGTGGACCTGGACGATCCGCAGTCGTGCTGGGACACCTTCGTCGCCAACACCTACTTCGGCTGGATCCTCCTCGCGGCCGTGCTCGCCGGGCAGTTCACATGAGGGGCGGGGAATCGATGTGGCAGGGGAGCGGCGTCGACCTGGACGCCTATCTGACCCGTGTGGGCTACCAGGGCGACATCGCCGCCGACCTCCCGACGCTGCGGCGGCTGCACACCGCGCACGTCGACCGGATCGCCTTCGACAACCTCGACGCGGTGCTGGGGCGGCCGGAGGTGCCGCTGGACCTGGACCGCGTCCAGGAGAAGATCGTGCGCCAGGGCCGCGGCGGCTGGTGCCTGGAACAGGTCGTGCTGATGGCGGCCGTCCTGGACCGCATCGGGTTCACGTTCACGGCGTTCGCCGGCCGGACGCGGATCCGCACCGGCAACAAGTTCGGGCCCGCCCTGCACGTCGCCCTGTGCGTGGAGCTCGACGGCGAACGCTGGCTGTACGACGTGAGTTTCGGCGCGCACGGCCCGCACGAGCCGATCCGGCTCGCGGAGCACGCGCGGCTGGACGGCGACTGGCCGTTCGACCTCGTACGCGAGCCCAGCGGTGAATATGTCCTGCGGTTCCTGCGCCCTGAAGGCCCGGCGGAGCTCTACGGATTCACCACGGACGTGCGCTACCCGTCGGACTTCGAGCTACTCAACCACTTCTGCCTGACGCACCCGCGCTCGCCGTTCAACCACCGGATGGTCCTCCAGCGCACCCGGCCCGAAGTGCGCCACCTCCTCGTCGGCAGCACGCTCACCGAACTGCGCCCCGCACAGCCGGCGACCGTCCGGGAGCTCGACGAGAAGGAGACGCTCCGCGCCCCCGAGGAGATCTTCGGGATCACCTTGGCACCGGGTGACGTCCAGGCGCTCAGGGAAATCTTGGACGGTCCATGATGCGTACCTTGCTGCTGGACAACTACGACTCCTACACCTTCAACCTGTACCAGCTGATCGCCGGCATCAACGGCCAAGAGCCGGTCGTCATGGTCAACGACGATCCCGAGCTGGCCGGTCTGCGGCTGGAGGACTTCGACAACATCGTCGTCTCGCCCGGCCCCGGCCGGCCGCAGAACCCCCGCGACGTCGGCCTCCTCGGCGATCTGCTGCGCCGCGCCACACTGCCCGTGCTGGGCGTCTGCTTCGGCCACCAGATGATCGCGCACCTCGCCGGAGCGTCGGTGGTCGCCGCACCCGAACCCAGGCACGGGCACCTCGCCAAGGTCTCGCACGACGGGGACCCGCTGTTCGCCGGGATACCGCGCGAGTTCGTCGCGGTCCGCTACCACTCGCTGTGCGTGCAGGAACCCCTGCCCGAGGAACTCGTCCCCACCGCGTGGGCGGACGACGGCGTCCTCATGGCGCTGCGCCACCGCGATCTGCCGCAGTGGGGCGTGCAGTTCCACCCCGAGTCGATCGCCTCCCAGTACGGGCGCGAGATCCTGCGGAACTTCGCCGACCTGACCCGCCGCACCCGGCCCCACGCACCACGGCCGCCCGCCCCCGCCAAGGACACGGCCGCCGCACGGTCCGACGACCCGCCCGCCACCCTGGAGCTCATCAGCACGGTCGTCCCGACCGCCGCCGACTCCGAGGCCGTCTTCCTCAGCCTCTTCGACGGCAACCCGTACTGCTTCTGGCTCGACAGCAGCCGGGTCGAGCGGGGACTGTCCCGGTTCTCCTTCCTCGGCGACACCTCGGGACCGCTCAGCGAGGTCCTCACCTACCGCACCGGCAGCGGAGCGGTGGACGTACGCGACGCGCACGGCGAACACACCGTCACCGGCAGCGTCTTCGACGTCCTCCAGCAGCGGCTGCGCGAGCGGCGCGTCCCCGCCACCGACCTGCCGTTCGACCTGACCGGCGGCTACGTCGGCTACTTCGGCTACGAACTCAAGGCCGAGTGCGGCGCCGAGGCCCGCCACACCGCTGAAACGCCGGACGCCGTCTGGATGTTCGCCGACCGCGTCGTCGCGATCGACCACCAGGAGGGACTGACCTACCTGGTGGCCGTCCACGACGAGCGCACCCGCCACGACGCGCAGGAGTGGGTGGCCCGCACCTCCGCGCTCCTCACCGGCCTGCACCCGGCCGCCGCCGATCCACCGGGCGAACCCGCCGCCGACCGGCCACCGGACGCCGAGGAACACCTCGGCCGCGACCGCGCCCAGTACCTCGCGGACATCGCCGAGTGCCGCACCCAGCTCAACCGGGGCGAGAGCTACGAGATCTGCCTGACCGACAAGCTGCACATGCCCTTCCACGACGACGACACCGCCTTCTACCTCAGGCTGCGCCGCGCGAACCCGGCACCGTACGCCGCGCTCCTGCGGCTCGGGGACGTCAGCGTCTTCAGCTCCTCGCCCGAGCGGTTCCTGCGCATCGAGCGGGACCGGACCGTCACCAGCAAGCCCATCAAGGGCACCGCGCCGCGCGACGCCGACCCGGTGCGCGACGCCGAACTCGCCGCCACCCTCGCCTCCAGCGCCAAGACCCAGGCCGAGAACCTGATGATCGTCGACCTCCTGCGCAACGACCTGGGCCGGGTCTGCGAGGTCGGCAGCATCGACGTCGACCCCTACCTGGCCGTCGAGAGCTACGAGACCGTGCACCAGCTGGTCTCCACCGTCCGCGGCAAGCTCGCCGACGGGGTCGGCGCGGTCGACTGCGCCCGGCAGTGCTTCCCGGGCGGGTCGATGACCGGGGCGCCGAAGCTGCGCACCATGGAGATCATCGACCGGCTGGAGACGGAGGCCCGGGGCGTCTACTCCGGCGCCCTCGGCTACTTCGGCCTCGCCGGCGCCGCCGACCTGAACATCGTGATCCGCACCGCCGTCCGCGTCGGCGACCGGCTGAGCATCGGCGCCGGCGGGGCGATCGTCCTCGACTCCGACCCGCAGGAGGAGTACGAGGAGATGCTGCTCAAGGCGGCGGCGTCGCTGCGCGCCTGGCGGGCGCCGACCGCACTGGACGTGGGCGGCCCCCAGCGATGAACACAGCGACGGACCACAGCGACCGCTGGTGGTGGGCCCCCGGCGCCGGATGGGTGGCGGCCGACGCCGGCGGGACGGTGCTGGCCGCCGACTCCTGGCTGGTGGACGAGGGCCGGGTGCGCGGACTCGACCGGCACGCCGCGCGCTTCGCCGCGGCCTGCCGCCGGTTCTCCGCGCCGGCGGCGCAGCGGGCGGACCGGTTCCTGCGGGCGGTCGCCGAGTCGCTGCCCGCGCACGGCCGCTGGTTCCCGCGCGCCGAACTCGTGGCGGCCGGACCGGACGTGCGGCTGCGGATGTGGCTGCGCCCCGCGCCCGCGCGCACCGCGACCGTCCGGCTGTGGACCGCGCCGGGACCCGACCTCCGGCGGCTGCCGGCCGTCAAGGGCGCCGACCTGGACCACCTGGCCTCCTTGCGCGCCGCCGCCGTCGAGGCCGGCGCCGACGAGGCGCTGCTGCTCTCGCCGCAGGGGCACGTCCTCGAAGGGTCGACGACGAGCGTCGTCTGGTGGCGCGGCGACACCCTGTGCGGGCCGCCGCCCGGACCCGGCCTGCTCCCCGGCGTCACCCGCGCCCTGCTCGGCGAACTCGCCGCAGAAGCAGGGCACCCGGTCGTCACCGAACAGGCCACCGCGCCGGACCTCGCCGGCCTGCCCGTCTGGACGCTGAACGCCCTGCACGGCATCCGGCCGGTCACCGAAGGGCTCGGGCAGTTCCGGGACACCGACGAGGCCGGGCGCTGGCAGGCGCGGCTGACGGCGCTCGCCGTCCCGGCCGCCCCCACGAAGGAGGGTTCCCGATGACCGCGGCCCCGTACGAGCGTGACTTGCTGGTGCAGCTGACGCGCCGCTGGGGGAAGCGGGTGGCCGTCAAGAAGGACGAACTCGACCTCGACGGGCACTTCGACGCGGCGCTGCCCGACTTCCCCGAACACCTCGTCCCCGTCCTCGCCCTGCCCGGCGCCGACCGGCTCGGCCGCGACGCCCGCGAGCGCATCCTGTCCGCCGCGTGGATCTCCTACAACGCCAAGACCGCCGCCATCGAGGACGAGATCATCCTCCCCGCCTGCCGGCTGATGCTCCAGGAACACATCCCCGTCCGCCGCGACGACGCCGCCGTCGACGCCCTGCACCAGACGATCGTCGACGAGCACTACCACATCCTGATGTGCCGCAACGCCGTCGGCGTCACCCGCAGACGCCGGGACATGGCGGACCTGCGGTTCGCGCCGGGCGGCTGGTCGGTCGTCCAGGGCCTGGACGCGGCCCGCGCCGGACTGTCCGGGTTCGACCGCGACATCGTGGAGATCGCCTTCTCGCTGGCCGCCGAGACGACGATCAGCGGGTTCCTCTCCGCGCTCGCCACCGCCGGGGAGATCCAGCCGATGAACCGGATCACCACCGATCTGCACCGGCGCGACGAGAGCGGACACGCCGTCGTCTTCCGCGAGTTGTGCGGATCGCTCTACCAGAGCCTGGACGGCGGGCAGCAGCGGATGTTCCGCGACGCGCTCGTCACCGGGCTCACCGCGTTCCGCGCCGCCGACCTGGACCCCTGGGTGACCGTGGCCGCCGAGGGCGGTTTCGAGATCGACACCGGCCAGCTCACCGAATGGGCCGCCGCCCGCCCCGTGCCCGCGCGCGACACCGGACCGCTGCAACTGCTCCTCGACGACCTGGGGATCAGCCACGACCTCGTCGAGATGGTCCAGCGCCGGCCATGAGAAGCGGACGAGAGATCATGACCCGCACCGGCGAAGCCGCCCACTGGCGCACCCTCGTCGCCCACCAGCGGCCCGAGTGGCCGAGCCCCGCCGAACTCGACGACGTCACCGGCCAGTTGGCGGCCTCGCCCGCACTGGTCACCCCCCAGGAATGCGACACGCTCACCGAACGGCTCGCCCAGGCCGCGCGAGGCGAGGCGTTCCTCCTCCAGGGCGGCGACTGCGCCGAACGCCTCGACCACCTCTCGACGCGGGCCGTCCACGCCAAACTGCGCCTCCTCCAGCAGATGGCCGCGATCCTCACGCACGCCTCGGCGCTGCCGGTCGTCACCGTCGGCCGGATGGCCGGCCAGTACGCCAAACCCCGCTCCCGCCCCACCGAGACCGTCGACGGACGCACCCTGCCGGTCTACCGGGGCGACGCGGTCAACGGCACCGCCTTCACCCCCGCCGACCGCCGCCCGGACCCGACCCGCCTGCTGCGCGCGTACGACGCCTCCCGCCGCACCCTCGACGTCCTGCGCACCTGCGCCGGCACCGAGCTGTTCGCCAGCCACGAGGGACTGCTCCTCGACTACGAGGCCGCGCTGACCCGCCCCGACCCGCGCTCCGGCCGCCGCTACGCCGGCAGCGGCCACCTGCTGTGGATCGGCGACCGCACCCGGCAGCCCGACGGCGCCCACGTCGCCTACTTCGCCACCGTCGCCAACCCGGTCGCGGTGAAACTGGGCCCCGCCACCACCCCCGCACAGGCACTCGCCCTGATCGACCGCCTCGACCCCGGACACCGGCCCGGCCGGCTGACGTTCATCGTGCGCATGGGCGCCGACCGGGTACGGGACCTGCTGCCGGAACTCGTGGAGAAGGTCACCGCCTCCGGCGCGCCCGTGCTGTGGGTGTGCGACCCGATGCACGGCAACACCTTCGAGGCGCCCGGCGGACACAAGACCCGACGGTTCGACGACATCCTCGCCGAGGTCGCCGGCTTCTTCGCGGTGCACCGCGCGCTCGGCACCCACCCCGGCGGCCTGCACGTCGAGCTGACCGGCGAGGACGTCACCGAATGCGTCGGCGCCAAAGTGGGCCTCGACGACCTGCACCGCCGGTACGAGTCGGCGTGCGACCCCCGCCTCAACCCGGACCAGGCGCTCGGACTGGCCTTGCGGACGGCCGAGCTGTCCACCCCAGGAGCACCGCGACCGACGACCACTGCGAGGACACGCGCATGAACCAGGACCCCGCCCCGCTGGAACTCGACGACGACTTCGTCCAGGACCCCTACGCGGTGTACGCGAAACTCGGCGCCGAAGGCTCCGCGCACCGCGTGATGATGCCCCCCGGAGTCCCCGTGTGCGGCGGACTGCCGGTCTGGATCATCACCGGGTACGACGCGGTGCGCGCCGCGCTGGCGGACCCGAGGCTGAGCACCGACCTGAACCGGATGGACGGGCTGTTCGCGCAGAACGTGCCCGACAGCAGCCGGCGGGCCGGTTTCTCCCCGGTCATCGCCAGCCACATGCTGAACTCCGACCCGCCGGACCACACCCGGATGCGCAAGCTGGTGAGCAAGTCCTTCACCAGCCGCGCCGTCGAGAGACTCCGGCCGCGCGTCGAGGAGATCACCGCCGGACTCGTCGCCGACCTCGAAGGCGGCGACACGGTCGACTTCCTCGACGCCTTCGCGTTCCCGCTGCCGGTCCGGGTGATCTGCCTGCTGCTGGGCGTGCCGGCCGAGGAGCAGGAGAACTTCAAGTCCTGGTCCAAGGCGCTCGTCTCCGGCGACTCCCCCGAAGCGGCCGTCGCCGCCACGACCGCGGTCGTCGACTACATCCGCGAACTCGTCGAGCGCAAACGCCGCACGCCCACCGACGACGTGCTCTCCGCCCTGGTCGCGGCACACGACGACGAGGGCCTGCTGACCGAGACCGAACTGGTCTCCACCGCCTACCTCATGTTCGTCGCCGGCTTCGAGACCACCCTCAACGCCCTGGGCAACGGCACGCTGCACCTGCTCCAGAACCTGGACCAGTGGGAGGCGCTGCGCGCGGACCGCTCCCTCCTGCCGGGCGCGGTCGAGGAGTTCCTGCGGCTGGAGAGCCCCCTGAAGCACGCCTCCTTCCGGTGCGCGGCACAGGACCTGACCGTCGACGGCACCGAGATCCCGGCCGGCGACTTCGTCCTGCTCGCGCTCGCCTCCGCCAACCGCGACCCGCTGCGCTTCACCGACCCGCACGCGCTGGACGTCCGCAGGCCCGCCGACGGCGGCCACCTCGCCTTCGGCCACGGCATCCACCACTGCCTCGGGGCGCCGCTGGCCCGGGTGGAGCTGCGGGTGGCGTTCGGCGCCCTGCTCGACGCCTTCCCCGGCCTGCGGCTCGCGGCCGACCCCGGGGACCTGCGGTGGCGCACCAGCACGATCATCCGCGGGCTCCACTCACTGCCGGTACGGCTCCATGCCGCCGGCGGCGCGTGACGTGAAACTCCCGGCCGCCATCCGGCCAGAAAGGTGTGGCTGACCACATGCTCATATGCGGGATCAAGGCATCGCACGACGGCGGCGTCGCCGTCATCGAAGACGGCCGCCTCCTCTTCAGCTACGAGATCGAGAAGCTGGGCAACGGCGAACGCTACAGCTCCCTCGGAGACCTGGAACGCGTGACGGAGATCCTCGCCGCCGAGGGACTGTCACCCGCCGACGTCGACCAGTTCGTGGTCGACGGCTGGTACACGAAAGACGCCGCCGGCGCGCCCGCCGTCAAGGTCAACTCCGGTGGCCGGCCGGTCCAGTTGCGGACCGCGCCCTACCTGGAGAGCCCCGGCGACGACGGGCCGCTCCAGCGCCACACCTTCAGCGGCCACGGCTTCGAGAGCTACGCCAGCTACACCCACGTCGCCAACCACCTCATCGGCACGTACTGTTCGAGCCCGTTCGCCGCCCGGGGCGAGGACGCGTTCGTCGTGGTCTGGGACGGACTCGTCACCCCGCGCCTCTACCACGTACGGGCCGCGACCCGCGAAGTCACCTTCGTCGAGGCCCTGATGCCCGTCTTCGGCAACAGCTTCGCGGCCTTCTGCTCGCGTTTCGAGCCGTACCTGCTCGACACCGACGACGTCACCTCGGACCGCTACATCCGCGCGCACCTCTCCGTCGCGGGCAAGGCCATGGCGTACGCGGCCAAGGGCCGGGTCGAGACCGGCGCCTTCGCCGTGTTCGACGACCTCATGGCCGAGTTCCGCGACCTCCCCGTCGACAAGGTCGGCATGCTGGGCGACAAGGTCGCCGCCAACCGCGACGAGCTGATGCCCGGCCTGACCAACGCCGACCTCATCGCCACCTACCAGGCCTACATCGGCCACCACCTCCTGGACCGGCTCACCGCGGCGGTGCGCGGCCGGTTCCCCGACGGCGCCCACAACCTCGTCCTCAGCGGCGGCTGCGCCCTCAACATCAAGTGGAACACCGCGATCCGGGCCACGCAGGTCTTCCGGGACGTCTTCGTGCCGCCCTTCCCCAACGACGCCGGCGCGGCGATCGGCACCGCCGCCTGCGAGCTGTTCCGGCGCGGCCGGACGGCCCTGGAGTGGGACGTCTACAGCGGACCGAAGATCACCACCGGCACCCTGCCCGCCGGCTGGCGCGCCCGGCCCTGCGACGAACGCCAGCTGGCCGCCCTCCTGCACACCGAGGACGAACCCGTCGTCGTCCTCTCCGGCCGCGCCGAACTCGGCCCGCGCGCCCTGGGCAACCGCAGCATCATCGCGCCCGCGACCAGCACCCGCATGAAGGACCGGCTCAACGACATCAAGAACCGCGCCTCTTACCGGCCCGTCGCGCCCATCTGCCTGGAGGACCGCGCCCCCGAGGTCTTCGACCCGGGCACCCCCGACCCCTACATGATCTTCGAGCACCGGATGCGGCCCGGCTGGGCCGAACGCGTCCCGGCGGTCGTCCACCTCGACGGCACCGCCCGGCTCCAGACCATCGCGAGGACCCAGGACACCGCCGCCGCCCGCATCCTCACCGCCTACGCCGAACTCACCGGAGTGCCCGTGCTATGCAACACGAGCGCGAACCTCGAGGGGCGGGGTTTCTTCCCCGACGTCGAGTCGGCCGCCCAGTGGGGCGGGACCCGCTACATCTGGTCCGAGGGGACGCTCTACACCAACCCCCGCGTGGAGTGACACCGCGTATGGTGCATCTGGCGTACCCTCTTCCGCCCACCTCGCACCCTGCGAAGTCGGCCCATAACTCGCCATACTGGACCCGTCGGAGGGGCGACGACGGGGGCGGCGGGGCGAGATGGCGGAGTCCAGGCTGATCCAGGAGCGGTACCGGCTGCTGGAGCTGATCGGGCGCGGCGGCATGGGCGAGGTGTGGCGGGCGCGGGACGAGTCGCTGGGGCGGCAGATCGCCGTCAAGTGCCTCAAACCGCCGGGCCCGCAAGCCGATCCGGGGTTCACCCGGGTGCTGCGCGAGCGCTTCCGCCGGGAGGCCCGGGTCGCGGCGGCGCTCCAGCACCGGGGGATCACCGTCGTCCATGACTTCGGCGACAGCGACGGCGTGCTGTTCCTCGTCATGGAGCTGCTCGACGGCCGCAACCTCTGCCAGCTGCTCGGCGAGCGCCGGCACCGGCCGCTGCCCGTCCCCGAGGTCGTCGAGGCCGCCGCCCAGCTCTGCGCCGCGCTCGCCTACACCCATCAACAGGGCATCGTGCACCGGGACTTGAAGCCCGCGAACGTCGTCCGCCTCACCGACGGCACGCTGAAGATCTGCGACTTCGGCATCGCCCGGCTCGCCCACGACATCGGCTTCACCGCCCGCCTCACCGGCACCGGCGTCGCCATGGGCACCCCGCACTACATGTCCCCCGAACAGATCGCCGGCACCGAGGTCGACCAGCGCAGCGACCTCTACTCCCTGGGCTGCGTCCTGTACGAACTCGCCACCGGAACACCGCCGTTCGACCTCGCCGACCCCTGGGCCATCCTCATCGGCCACCGCGACACCCCGCCCCGCCCGCCCCGCGAACACCGCCCCGAACTCCCCGCCTACCTCGACCGGGTCGTCCTGGACCTCCTGACCAAGAACCCCGCCGAACGCCCCCACGACGCCCACGAGATCGAACGCCGCCTGGTGCTGGGCCGCGGCTCTCCGGGGTACGTCCCGACGGTGGTGACGGTCCGCCCGGAGCGGCGGGGGCCGGGGCAACTTCCGTCCTGGACAAGGGGGATGAAGGCGGGGCACTTGGCAGTGGGGGGTGTGCGGGGAGGTGCGTTGGCGGAGGGGGAGGGGCTGGCGGGGGAGTGGGCGCCAAAGCCGGAGCTGGGGCTGGGGGCGGAGCCGGAGCCGGACTTGGAGTCGGAGTCGGGGCTGGAGTCGGGGTCGGGGTCGGGGTCGGGGTCCAAGCCTGAATCGCTGCCGAACCTCGAAGCCCTGGCCCGATCCCTCAGCCGCCAATCCCGCTGGCCCGAAGCCGTCGAAGCGCACCGCGCCCTCGCCGCCGAACGCGCCCGACTGCTCGGCCCCGAGCACCCCGACACCCTCGCCGCCCGCCAGGAGACCGCGTACGTCCTCGGCCGGCTCGGCCGGCACCTCGAAGCGCACCACGTCTATACGGCCGTCCTCGCCGCCCGCGAGCGCGCGCTGGGCGCCGACCACCCCGGCACCCTGCGCTGCCGCCACAACCTCGCCGTCAACCTCGGCCGGCTCGGCCGCCCGGCGCAGGCGTACCGGCTCGCCCGCGAGGTCGCCGACGCCCGCGCGTGCACCCTCGGGCCCGAGCACCCGGACACCTTGGTCAGCCGCTACGAAGTCGCCTGCGCGCTCGGCCAGTTGGACCGCTGGGCGGAGGCGCTGCACCTCTACCGCGAGGTCGCCGGGATCCGTGAACGCGTCCTGGGCGCCGGTCACTTGGACACCTTCGCCGCCCGCCACGAGACCGGCGTCAGCCTGGGCCGCCTCGGCCGCCCGGCCGAAGCCCTGGACGTGCACCGGGAGTTGGCGGCGGACCGCGCCCGCGTGCTCGGCGCCGAGCACCCCGACACCCTGCGCTCCCGGCACAGCGTCGGCGTGGGACTCGGCAGGCTCGGCCGCTGGGCGGAAGCCCTCGCCGAGGCCCGCGCCGTCCACGCGATCCGCGCCCGCACCCTCGGCGAGCACCACCCCGACACCCTGGTCAGCCGCCGCGAGACCGCCGTCGCCCTCGGCTGGCTCGGCCGCTGGGCCGACGCCCTCCAGGAGTACCGCGCGATCACCGAGGCCCGCACCCGCCTCCTCGGCCCCGACCACCCCGACACCCTCGCCGCCCACCGGGACGAGACCCGCCACACCCGGACCGCCGCCACACCCCGCCGGAGGGTGGGCGGCGCCTGATCACCCGTGCTACCAAGAGGCATGCCAGCACATCACGCGTACGACGCCGTCATCGTCGGCGGCGGTCACAACGGCCTCGTCGCCGCCGCCTACCTGGCCCGGGCCGGCCGGACGGTCCTGGTCCTCGAACGCCTCGGCCGCACCGGCGGCGCCGCGATCTCCACCCGCCCCTTCCCCGGCGTCGACGCCCGCCTCTCGCGCTACTCCTACCTCGTCAGCCTGCTGCCCCGGAAGATCGTCGACGACCTCGGCCTGACCGTCCGGCTCCAGGCCCGCGACATCTCCTCGTACACCCCCGCCGACCGCGCCGGCCGCCCCACCGGACTCCTCGTCGGCGGCGGCGAGCAACGCACACGGGAGGCGTTCGCGCGGCTCACCGGATCGGACCGCGAGCACGACGCCTGGCAGCGCTTCTACGGCATGACCGGGCACGTCGCCCGCCGCGTGTTCCCCACCCTCACCGAACCCCTGCCCGCCCGCGAGGAGTTGCGCCGCCGCGTCGACGACCAGGAGGCATGGCGCGCCCTCTTCGAGGAGCCGGTCGGCGCGGCGATCGAGGAGCGGTTCGCCGACGACCTCGTACGCGGGGTCGTCCTCACCGACGCCCTCATCGGCACGTTCGCCGACGCCCACGACCCCTCGCTGGCCCAGAACCGCTGCTTCCTCTACCACGTCATCGGCGGCGGCACCGGCGCCTGGGACGTCCCCGTCGGCGGCATGGGCGCCCTCACCGACGCCCTCGCCGACGCCGCCCGCAAAGCCGGCGCGGTCCTCGCCACCGGACACGAGGCGACCCGCATCGACACGGACGGCCGCAGCGCCGAGGTCACCTACCGCACCGCCGACGGCGAAGGCACCGTCACCGCCCGCCACGTCCTCGTGAACGCCTCCCCGCACACCCTCGCCCAGCTCACCGGCGCCGCCCCGCCGCCACCCGCCGAGGGCGCCCAGCTCAAGGTCAACATGCTCCTCACCCGCCTCCCGAAACTCCGCGACCCGGAGACCGACCCCCGCGAGGCGTTCGCCGGCACCTTCCACATCGCCGAGGGGTACGACGCCCTCGCCGCCGCCCACGCCCAGGCGGCGGCGGGCGCCCTCCCCGCCGCGCCGCCCGCCGAGATCTACTGCCACTCCCTGACCGACCCGACCATCCTGGGCCCGGAGCTGACGGGCCATCACACCCTCACCCTCTTCGGCCTGCACACCCCGGCGCGGCTGTTCCGGGACGACAACGAGGGCACCCGCGAGGAACTTCTCCGGCGCACCCTGGCCCAGTTGGACGCCCACCTCGCCGAACCCCTCCTGGACTGCCTCGCGTCGGATGCCGACGGCCGCCCCTGCATCGAGGCGAAGACCCCGCTCGACCTGGAACGCGACCTGCGGCTGCCCGGCGGCAACATCTTCCACCGCGAGCTGTCCTGGCCGTACGCCCAGGAGGGGACCGGGCGTTGGGGCGTCGAGACGGCTCAGGCGAACGTCTATCTCTGCGGGGCGGGGGCCGTGCGCGGGGGAGGGGTGAGCGGGGTGCCGGGGCACAACGCGGCGATGGCGGTGCTCGAACAGCAGATCTGATGATCCCTCAGTTTTTCAGCTGACGGTCTGTCAGGAAACCTCTTCCCTCATCCGCCCGGCTGCGGCATCCTGCGCCCCATGCAGACGGAGCTGAGCAACCAACTGGGAGTCGAGCACGCCCTTTTCGGCTTCACGCCGTTCCCCGCCGTCGCCGCGGCCATCAGCCGGGCCGGCGGCTTCGGCGTGCTCGGCGCGGTCCGCTACACCGCACCCGACGACCTCAAGCGCGACCTCGACTGGCTGGACGCGCACGTCGACGGCCGTCCGTACGGGCTCGACGTCGTCATGCCGGCCAAGAAGGTCGAGGGCGTGAGCGAGGCCGACGTCGAGGCCATGATCCCCGAAGGGCACCGGCAGTTCGTGCGGGAGACGCTCGCCAAGCACGGGGTGCCCGAGCTGGCGGAGGGCGAGGCGTCCGGGTGGCGGATCACCGGGTGGATGGAGCAGGTCGCCCGGACCCAGCTGGACGTCGGCTTCGAGTATCCGGTCAAACTCCTTGCCAACGCGCTGGGTTCACCGCCGGCCGACGTCATCGACCGCGCGCACAGCCAGGGCGTCCTGGTCGCCGCGCTCGCCGGGAGCGCCCGGCACGCGCGGAAGCACCAGGAGGCGGGCATCGACATCGTCGTCGCGCAGGGCTACGAGGCCGGCGGGCACACCGGTGAGATCGCCTCGATGGTCCTGACTCCAGAGGTGGTTGACGCCGTCGCGCCCTTGCCGGTGCTCGCCGCCGGCGGGATCGGCGGGGGTGCCCAGGTGGCCGCCGCCCTCGCCCTCGGCGCGCAGGGCGTCTGGCTCGGCTCGCTCTGGCTGACCACCGAAGAGGCCGAGCTGACCTCCGCCGCGCTCACCCGCAAGCTCCTCGCCGCCGGCTCCGGCGACACCGTCCGCTCCCGCGCCCTCACCGGCAAACCCGCCCGCCAGCTGCGCACCGGATGGACCGACGCGTGGGACGACCCGGCGGGCCCGGGCACCCTGCCGATGCCCTTGCAGGGCCTGCTCGTCGCCGAGGCCGTCTCGCGGATCCAGAAGTACGAGGTCGAACCGCTGCTCGGGACGCCCGTCGGGCAGATCGTCGGCCGGATGACCGAGGTCCGCAGCGTCCAGGCGGTCGTCGACGACCTCACCCGCGGTTTCGAACGGGCCGTGGACCGGATGCTGCGCATCGCCGGAAGGGACGCCCGATGACCGGATTCTGGACCCAGGCCGCCGAACACCCCGGACGGCTCGCCCTGACAGCCCCCGACGGCGAGCGGTGGACCGCCGGGCGCCTGCACGCGCAGGCCAACCAGCTCGTCCACGGACTGCGCGCCGCGGGCCTGGAGCGCGGCGACGCCTTCGCCGTCGTCCTCCCCAACTCCCCGGAGTTCTTCGCGAGTTACCTCGCCGCGACGCAGGCCGGCTTCTATCTCGTCCCGGTCAACCACCACTTCGTGGCCCCCGAGATCGCCTGGATCGTCGCCGACTCCGGCGCGAAGGTCCTCATCACCCACGAACGCTTCGCCGCCGAGGCCGCCCGCGCCGCCGACGAGGCCGGCCTGCCCCCGGACCACCGGTACGCCGTCGGTACGGCCGAGGGCTTCCGGCCGTACGCCGAACTCCTCGCAGGACAGCCCGAGTCGGCGCCAGAGGAGCGCACCCTCGGCTGGGTCATGAACTACACCTCCGGGACGACGGGACGCCCGCGCGGCATCCGCCGGCCGCTGCCCGGCAAGCTGCCCGAAGAGGCCTACCTGGGCGGCTTCCTGGGCATCTTCGGCATCCAACCTTTCGGTGACAACGTCCACTTGGTGTGCTCGCCGCTCTACCACACCGCCGTGCTCCAGTTCGCGGGCGCCTCCCTGCACATCGGGCACCGGCTCGTCCTCATGGACAAGTGGACGCCGCAGGAGATGCTGCGCCTCATCGACGACGAG
Source organism: Streptomyces sp. AMJ-169 (assembly GCF_055597585.1). Taxonomy (NCBI): domain Bacteria; kingdom Bacillati; phylum Actinomycetota; class Actinomycetes; order Kitasatosporales; family Streptomycetaceae; genus Streptomyces; species Streptomyces sp. AMJ-169. The sequence continues at coordinate 417,454 of NZ_JBVLTJ010000007.1, read as the reverse complement.
AAGTGCACCCACACGCACATGGTCCCCACCCAGTTCCACCGCCTCCTCGCCCTCCCCGAGGACGTCCGCGCCCGCTACGACGTCTCCTCCCTGCGGCACGCCGTCCACGGCGCCGCGCCCTGCCCGGACCATGTGAAACGGGCGATGATCGACTGGTGGGGCACCTGTGTCGAGGAGTACTACGCGGCCAGCGAGGGCGGCGGCGCCTTCGCGACCGCCGAGGACTGGCTGAAGAAGCCCGGCACGGTCGGAAAGGCCTGGCCCATCAGCGAGCTGGCGATCTTCGACGACGACGGCGAACGGCTGCCGCCCGGCCAACTCGGCACCGTCTACCTGAAGATGAACACCGGCGGGTTCGCCTACCACAAGGACGAGAGCAAGACCCGCAAGAACCGCATCGGCGACTTCTTCACCGTCGGCGACCTCGGACTCCTCGACGAGGACGGCTACTTGTTCCTGCGCGACCGCAAGATCGACCTCATCATCTCCGGCGGCGTCAACATCTACCCGGCCGAGATCGAGTCCGCGCTCCTCGCCCACCCGGCCGTCGCCGACGCCGCCGCCTTCGGAATCCCGCACGACGACTGGGGCGAGGAGGTCAAGGCGGTCGTGGAAGCGGCCCCTGGACACACCCCGGGCCCCGATCTCGCCGCCGCCCTCCTCGACCACTGCGCGGCCCGCCTCGCCGGGTACAAGCGCCCCAAGTCCATAGATTTCATCGCCGAGTTGCCCCGCGACCCCAACGGCAAGCTGTACAAGAGGCGGTTGCGGGAGCCGTATTGGGAAGGCCGCTGAGCGGTGCACGAGGCTGCCGGAGCATACGGGACACCGCGCCGCGCGGCCGGTCCACTGGCGTAGTCGATCTCCCGTCGGGTAGGAAGGGCTTGCCGTCGAGAGTGGAAGAGGTGGACCGTGACAGACGCGACCAGCGGGGGCATGCTCGGACCGGAGTTCTTCGTGCCGGGGAGTTCGTCGTTCACCCAGTTCCTCGCGGAGCACCGCGAGGAACTGCTGCCCACCCGCGCGCCCCTCCCGCCCGGCGTCGTCGCCGACCCCGGCAAGGTCCCGCACGGCACCACCGTGCTCGCCCTCACCTACCGCGACGGCGTCCTCATGGCCGGCGACCGCAGGGCCACCATGGGCAACGTCATCGCCCGGCGGGACCTGGAGAAGGTGTACCCGGCCGACGACCACGCGGCGGTGGCCTTCGCCGGCACCGTCGGCCTCGCGCTCGACCTCGTCAAGCTCTACCAGGTCGAGCTGACGCACTTCGAGAAGGTCGAGGGCATCCCCATGACCCTCAACGCGAAGGCGACCCGGCTGTCCACGATGGTCCGCCAGAACCTCGCCCAGGCCATGCAGGGCCTCGTGGTGGTCCCCCTGCTCGCCGGCTACGACATCGCCGACCGCGGCCCGGGCCCCAAGGGCCGCATCTTCGGCTACGACGTCACCGGCGGCCTCTTCGAGAAGAGCGACTTCCACGCCGAGGGCTCCGGCTCCCCGCACGCCAAGGGCGCCCTGAAGAAGCTGTACCGCCCCGGCATGACCCGCGACGAGGCCGCGCTCACCGCGATCCACGCCCTCTTCGACGCGGCGGACGACGACAGCGCGACCGGCGGCCCCGACGTGAACCGGGGCATCTTCCCGGTCGTCGTCTCGGTGACGGAGGACGGCTACCACCGCCTCCCGCAGTCGGAGACCGAGGCCCTGACCCGGCAGATGCTGGCGGGCCGGGCCCAGACGCCGGACGGCCCGGTGGCACCGCTGGAGTAGAGGGGCCGCTGGGGTGGACAGGACTGCTGAGGCGAGCGGGGCCGCTGGGGCGCGGGGCTTCCCGAGCCGGCCGCCCTTCGAGCCGGCCCCCGACGCCGCGGCCCCGCCGGGCCGGCCCCCGACTTGACCCCGCCCCGCCCCCGGCCGAAGATCATGCCCATGACGCCCGGACACGCCAGCACCACCGTCGACGGAGTACTGCGGCGCAGCGCCACCCGCACCCCCGCCCGCGCCGCGATCGAGTACGGCGACCGCGTCTGGACCTACGGGGAACTGGACGAGGCGGTCTCCCGGGCCGCCGCCGTCCTGCTCGCCGAGGGCGTGCGGCGGGGGGAGCGGGTCGCCGCCTACGGCCACAACTCCGACGCCTACGTCATCGCCTTCCTCGCCTGCGCCCGCGCCGGACTGGTCCACGTCCCCGTGAACCACCACCTCACCGGCGCCGACCTCGGCTACCTCCTCACCCAGTCCGGCAGCGCCCTGGTCCTCACCGACCCCGCCCTCGCGGACCGACTCCCGCCCGGCGTACGCCAGTTGCCGCTCAGGGACACACCCGGCTCCCTCCTCGACAGGCTCCCGCGGACCCCGCCGTACGAGGGCCCCGAGGCGCGCACCGACGAGCTGGCGCAGCTGCTGTACACCTCCGGTACGACGGCCCGGCCCAAGGGCGCGATGATGACGCACCGGGCGCTGGTGCACGAGTACCTGAGCGCGATCGCGGCCCTCGACCTGAGCGCCGGCGACCGGCCCGCGCACGCGCTGCCGCTCTACCACTCCGCGCAGCTGCACGTCTTCCTGATGCCCTACCTCGCCGCCGGGGCGAGCGGCGTCATCCTCGACGCGCCCGACGGGGACACGATCTTCGACCTGGTCGAACAGGGCCGCGTGGACAGCCTGTTCGCCCCGCCGACCGTGTGGATCGGCCTCGCGAACCGGGACGACTTCGCGACCCGGGACCTCGGCGGACTGCGCAAGGCCTACTACGGCGCGTCCGTCATGCCGGTCCCGGTGCTGGAGCGGCTGCGGGCGCGGCTGCCGAAGCTCGGGTTCTACAACTGCTTCGGACAGAGCGAGATCGGGCCGCTCGCGATGGTCCTCGCCCCCGACGAGCACAAGGGCCGCATGGACTCCTGCGGGCGGACCGTGCTGTTCGTCGAGGCGAGGGTGGTCGGCGAGGACGGCGCGGAGGTGCCCGACGGGACGCCCGGGGAGATCGTCTACAAGTCCCCGCAGCTGTGCGAGGGTTACTGGGACGAGCCCGAGGAGAGCGCCGAGGCGTTCCGGGACGGCTGGTTCCACTCCGGCGACCTCGCGGTGCGCGACGCCCACGGCTACTACACGATCGTCGACCGCGTGAAGGACGTCATCAACACCGGGGGAGTGCTCGTCGCCTCACGGCAGGTCGAGGACGTCCTGTACACCCACCCCGGGGTCGCCGAGGCGGCCGTGGTCGGGCTGCCCGACGCGACGTGGATCGAGGCGGTCACCGCCGTCGTCGTCCCCCGCGGCGACGTCACGGAAGCCGAACTCCTCGCCCACGTACGGGAGAAGCTCGATCACTTCAAGGCGCCCAAGAGGGTGCTGTTCGTGACCGAGCTGCCCAGGAACGCGAGCGGGAAGATCCTCAAGCGGGAGCTGCGGGAGCGGTTCGGGGACGCAGGTCCACGATCCGCTTGATCTTCCCCACCGACCGCTCCAGCGTCTCCGGGTCGACGATCTCCACGGCCACCGACACCCCGATCCCGTCCTTCACCGCGCCCCGGATCGCCACGGCCGCCGCCTCCCGCTCCCCGGGCGTCGCGTCCGGGCGCGCCTCCGCCCGTACGGTCAGCGCGTCCAGCCGGCCCTCGCGGGTCAGCCGGAGCTGGAAGTGCGGGGCGACGCCCGGAGTGCGCAGGACGATCTCCTCGATCTGGGTCGGGAAGAGGTTCACGCCGCGCAGGATCACCATGTCGTCGCTGCGGCCGGTGACCTTCGCCATCTGCCGGAACGCGCGGGCCGTGCCGGGCAGCAGCCGGGTGAGGTCGCGGGTGCGGTAGCGCACGACCGGCATGGCCTCCTTGGTGAGGGAGGTGAACACGATCTCGCCCTCCGCGCCCTCGGGCAGCACCTCACCGGTGATCGGATCGACGACCTCCGGAAAGAAGTGGTCCTCCCAGACGTGCAGCGCTCCCTTCGCCTCGACGCACTCCTGCGCGACCCCGGGCCCGATCACCTCCGAAAGACCGTAGATGTCGACGGCGTCGATCCCGCACCGCTCCTCGATCTCCCGGCGCATCTCCTCGGTCCACGGTTCGGCGCCGAAGATCCCGATCTCCAGGGAGGTGCCGCGCGGATCGACGCCCTGCCGCTCGAACTCGTCGAGCAGCGTCAGCATGTACGACGGCGTGACCATGATGATCCGCGGTTCCAGGTCCCTGATCAGCTGGACCTGCCGGCCCGTCATACCGCCGGACGCGGGCACGACCGTGCAGCCGAGCCGCTCCGCGCCGTAGTGCGCGCCGAGGCCGCCCGTGAACAGCCCGTACCCGTACGCCACATGGACGACGTCCCCCGGCCCGCCGCCCGCCGCGCGGATCGAGCGGGCCACCATGTCCGACCACATCGACAGGTCGGCCTCGGTGTAGCCGACGACCGTGGGCAGCCCGGTCGTCCCGCTGGAGGCGTGCAGCCGCCGGATGTCCCGCCGGTCCACGGCGAACATCCCGTACGGGTAGTGCTCGCGCAGATCGGCCTTGGTGGTGAACGGGAACAGCCGCAGGTCGTCGAGCGAACGGCAGTCCTCGGGCCGTACCCCGGCCTTGTCGAAGGAGTCCCGGTAGAACGGCACCCGCTCATAGACCCGCCGCAGGGTCTCCCGCAGCCGCTCCAGTTGCAGCTCCCGCAACTCCTCAGCCCCGAGCCGCTCACCCGCGTCCAGCATGTTCCACCCGCCTCGATCGCCGCTTTGCGATCAAGTAATCCAGCCGGGGGCGGGCCTCGCAAGTGAACGATCCGGTGGTTTCCGGACAGAAATCAAGCCGCCGCTACCCGTCCGCCTCCGTCGCCACCTCCCTGGCCCACCGGTAGTCCGCCTTCCCGCTCGGCGAGCGGCGGATCGTCTCGGCGATGACCAGCTGCCGGGGCACCTTGTACCCGGCGAGGCTGACCCGGCAGTGCGTCTGTACGTCGCTCAACGTCAACTCCTGTACGCCCGGCCGGAGTTGGACCACCGCCGCGACATGGCTGCCCCAGCGCGGGTCGGGGACGCCGGCGACCAGGGCGTCGTACACGTCCGGGTGGGCCTTCAGGGCGTGTTCGACCTCCTCCGGGTAGACCTTCTCGCCGCCCGTGTTGATGCACTGGGAGCCCCGGCCCAGGACGGTCACCACGCCGTCCGTGTCCACCGTCGCCATGTCGCCCAGCAGGACCCAGCGGACACCGTCGCGGGTGAAGAAGGTCTCGGCCGTTTTCCGCGGGTCGTTGTAGTAGCCCAGGGGGACGTGCCCGCGCTGCGCCACCCGGCCCACCTCGCCCGGGGGCACCGGCTCGTACGTCGCCGGATCGACCACCTGGGTACGGGAGTTGACCCGCACCCGGAAACCCCGCTCCAGGCTCGCGTCGTCGGTCGCGGTGCCGTTGAAGCCGGACTCGGAGGAGCCGAAGTTGTTGAGCAGCACGGCGTTCGGCAACAGGACGCGGAACTGCTCGCGGACCGGGTCGGACATGATCGCGCCGGACGAGGAGACGCTGAAGAGGGACGAGCAGTCGGTGCCGCGCAGCGGGCCGGCGAGAGTGTCGAGCAGCGGGCGCAGCATCGCGTCGCCGACCAGGGAGACGGCGTTGACCTTCTCCCGGGCGATCGTGCGCAGCGCGTCCTCGGGGGTGAACTTGCGGTGCAGGACGACGCGTTGGCCGAAGTTGAAGCCGATGAACGCGGTCAGGGTGGAGGTGCCGTGCATCAGCGGCGGCATGGGGAAGAAGGTGATCCCCGATCCGCCCGCCGCGACCCGCTCCGCCAGTTCCTCCGGCTTTTTCACCGGCTCCCCGGTCGGCGCGCCCCCGCCCAACCCGGCGAAGAACAAGTCCTCCTGACGCCACATCACCCCCTTCGGCATCCCCGTCGTGCCCCCGGTGTAGATGATGAACCGGTCGTCCGGCGACCGCTCGGGAAACTCCCGCCCGTCCGCCTCCGGCAGCTGCGCGAAGTCGTCCCCGAGCTGCCCCTCGCCCACTCTCAGCAGCAGCCGCAACCCCGGCGTACGCGGCAGCGCCGCCCGCACCCGGTCCTCGAACTCCGTGTCGAAGACCAGCCCGACGAGGTCGGCGTCCCGGTACAGATACACCAACTCGTCTTCCACGTACCGGTAGTTGACGTTCACCGGCACGACCCGCGCCTTCAGACAGCCGAGCGCCGTCTGGAGGTACTCCACACCGTTGTAGAGATGCAGCCCGACATGCTCGCCCGGCCGCACCCCGCGCTCCAGCAGCTGACGGCCGATCCGGTTGGCCGCCGCGTCCAACTCCGCGTACGTCAGCCGCCGTTCGGCGCCCGAGCCCGGCAGGTCGAAGTACGCGAGCGCCGCACGCCCCGGGACCGCGTCGACGACCGACTCGAACAGGTCGGCAAGGTTGTACTCCACCGCTCCTCCTGACCTCGGCTCGCCGGTCATCAGAGCAAAGGGGGCCACAACTGGGAAGGCTCACGGCCGAGAAATCTGACTGACTGTCAGAAAGTCGCCGGCCGCCCCTTGAAGTGCCCACCCGGCTCCTGCAACCTGTTCCACCGAAGGCCGAGTCGGGGAGAAACCTATGAGCGGTACCGAACACCTCACGGTCACCCGCGAGGGCGCCACCCTCGTCCTCACCCTCAACCGCCCCGAGGCGAGGAACGCCCTCTCGCTGCCCATGCTGGTCGGCCTGCACGACGGCTGGCTGGAGGCCGACGCGGACGACAGCGTCCGCTCGGTCGTCTTCACCGGCGCCGGCGGCACCTTCTGCGCCGGCATGGACCTCAAGGCCCTCGCCGGCGACGGCATCGTCGGCGAGCACTACCGCGACCGCCTCAAAGCCGACCCCGACCTGCACTGGAAGGCGATGCTGCGCCACCACCGCCCGCGCAAACCGGTCATCGCCGCCGTCGAGGGCCACTGCGTCGCCGGCGGCACCGAGATGCTCCAGGGCACCGACATCCGCGTCGCGGCCGAGTCCGCGACCTTCGGCCTGTACGAGGTGAAGCGCGGCCTCTTCCCGATCGGCGGCTCAACTGTCCGGCTCCAGCGGCAGATCCCGCGCACCCACGCCCTGGAGATGCTGCTCACCGGCCGCCCCTACACCGCCCGCGAGGCCGCCGCGATCGGCCTGATCGGACATGTCGTGCCCGACGGCACCGCCCTGGCCAAGGCCCTGGAGATCGCCGAACTGGTCAACGCCTGCGGCCCGTTGGCGGTCGAGGCGGTCAAGGCGTCCGTGTACGAGAGCGCCGACCTCACCGAAGCCGACGCGCTCGCCGCCGAACTCCGGCGCGGCTGGCCGGTGTTCGACACCGAGGACGCCAAGGAAGGCACCCGCGCCTTCGCCGAGAAACGCGCCCCTGTCTACAAGCGGGCCTGACCGAAGGGAAGTTCACCGTGCCGGAAGTCCTCAAGGCCCCGCTCGTCGTGGAGTTCCCCTTCACCCGCTCCCTCGGCCCCGTGCAGCGCGCCTTCCTCACCGGCCTGCGCGAACGCGTCGTCCTCGGCGTCCGCGCCACCGACGGCCGGATCCTGGTCCCGCCGGCCGAATACGACCCCGTCACCGCCGCCGAACTGCGCGACCTCGTCGAGATCGCCCCCACCGGCACCGTCACCACCTGGGCTTTCAACCACCGCCCCCGCCGGGGACAGCCCCTGGACACCCCCTTCGCCTGGGCCCTCGTCCGCCTCGACGGCGCCGGCACCGCCCTCCTGCACGCCGTCGACGCACCCGAGGTCCACACCGGCATGCGGGTCCGGATCAGATGGGCCGAGGAGCGGACGGGCGCCATCACCGACATCGCCTGCTTCGAGCCGTACGCCGGTCCGACGCCCGAACTCACCGGCCACACCGGCGAGTTCGAGAATCCGGTCACCGGCGTCGTCGCCCCCGCCCGGCTCGACTACACCTACTCGCCCGGCCGCGCCCAGACCGGCTACCTCGCCGCGCTCGCCGAGCGGCGCACGGTCGGTGAGCGCTGCCCCCGCTGCCGTAAGGTCTACGTACCGCCGCGCGGCGCCTGCCCCACCTGCGGGGTCGCGACCGCCGAACAGGTCGAGGTCGGCCCACGCGGCACGGTCACCACCTTCTGCATCGTCAACATCAAGGCGAAGAACCTGGACATCGAAGTCCCTTACGTCTACGCCCACATCGCCCTCGACGGCGCCGACCTCGCCCTGCACGCGCGGATCGCCGGCCTGCCCTACGACCAGGTCCGCATGGGCCTGCGCGTCGAGCCGGTCTGGACGCAGGGCGCCCGCTTCCCCGACCACTACCGGCCCAGCGGCGAACCGGACGCGGACTACGAGACCTACAAGGAGCAGATGTGACCCGGGACATCGCGGTCGTCGCCTTCGCCCAGACCGGCACCCGGCGCACGACGGAGGAGTCCTCCGAGGTCGAGCTGCTCATGCCGGTCCTGCACGAGGTCCTCGACCGCACCGGCCTCAAGACCGCCGACATCGGCTTCACCTGCTCCGGCTCCAGCGACTACCTCGCCGGCCGCGCCTTCTCCTTCACCCTCGCCCTCGACGGCGTCGGCGCCTGGCCCCCCATCTCCGAGTCGCACGTCGAGATGGACGGCGCCTGGGCCCTGTACGAGGCCTGGACGAAACTCCTCACCGGCGACGCCGACACCGCGCTCGTCTACGCCTACGGCAAGTCCTCGCCCGGCACCGTCCGCGACGTCCTCACCCGCCAGCTCGACCCCTACTACGTCGCCCCCCTGTGGCCCGACGCGATCGCGCTCGCCGCCCTCCAGGCGCAGGCCCTCATCGATGCGGGCGACACCGACGAACGCGCCCTCGCCGGGATCGCCGCCCGCAGCCGCCGCGCCGCCACCCTCAACCCCCATGCCCAGCAACGCGGTTCACATCCGCAGGGCGACTACGTGGTCCGGCCGCTGCGGGCCGGAGACTGCCCGCCGGTCGGCGACGGGGCCGCCGCCGTGATTCTCGCCGCCGGGGACAGGGCCCGCGCGCTGTGCGACCGGCCCGCCTGGATCCGCGGCGCCGACCACCGCATCGAGGCCCACTCCCTGGGCGTGCGCGATCTCACCGACTCGCCCTCCACCCGGCTCGCCGCCGAGAAGGCCGGAGTCTTCGAACGGCCGGTGGATACGGCCGAGTTGCATGCGCCCTTCAGTTCCCAGGAGGTGGTGCTGCGCAAGGCGCTGAAGCTCGACGACAGTGTCCGCGTCAACCTCTCCGGCGGCGCGCTCGCCGCCAACCCCGTCATGGCCGCGGGGCTCATCCGCATCGGCGAGGCCGCCGCCCGTGTCCACCGGGGCGAGGCCGACCGCGCCCTCGCCCACGCCACCTCGGGGCCCTGTCTCCAGCAGAACCTGGTCGCCGTACTTGAGGGGGACCTCCGATGAGCAAGGAACCCGTGGCCGTCGTCGGCGTCGGCCAGACCAGGCACGTCGCCGCGCGCCGGGACGTCTCCCTCGCCGGACTCGTCCGCGAGGCGGCCCAACGCGCGCTGACCGACGCCGAGTTGACGTGGGCCGACATCGACGCCGTCGTCATCGGCAAGGCGCCCGACTTCTTCGAGGGCGTCATGATGCCCGAGCTGTACCTCGCCGACGCGCTCGGGGCGGTGGGGAAGCCGATGCTGCGCGTGCACACCGCCGGCAGCGTGGGAGGCTCAACAGCCCTTGTCGCGGCGGGACTTGTCGCCTCCCGCGTCCACACCACCGTCCTCACCCTCGCCTTCGAGAAACAGTCCGAGTCCAACGCCATGTGGGGGCTCTCCCTGCCCATCCCCTTCCAGCAGCCCCTGCTGGCCGGCGCGGGCGGCTTCTTCGCCCCGCACGTGCGCGCCTACATGCGGCGCAGCGGCGCCCCCGACACCATCGGCTCCCTCGTCGCCTACAAGGACCGCCGCAACGCCCTCAAAAACCCTTACGCCCACCTCCACGAGCACGGCCTGACCCTGGAGAAGGTCCAGTCCTCGCCCATGCTGTGGGACCCCATCCGCTACTCCGAGACCTGCCCCTCCTCCGACGGCGCCTGCGCGATGATCCTCACCGACCGTACGGGCGCGGCCCGTTCACCCCGGCCGCCCGCCTGGCTGCACGGCGGCGCCATGCGCAGCGAACCCACCCTCTTCGCCGGCAAGGACGCCGTCTCCCCGCGCGCCGGGAGCGACTGTGCCGCCGACGTCTACCGTCAGGCCGGCATCACCGACCCGCGCCGCGAGATCGACGCCGTCGAGATGTACGTGCCGTTCTCCTGGTACGAGCCCATGTGGCTGGAGAACCTCGGCTTCGCCGCGGAGGGGGAGGGCTGGAAGCTCACCGAGTCGGGCGTCACCGAACTCGGCGGCGACCTCCCCGTCGACATGTCCGGCGGCGTCCTGTCCACCAACCCCATCGGCGCCTCCGGCATGATCCGCTTCGCCGAGGCCGCCCTCCAGGTCCGCGGCCAGGCCGGAGAACACCAGGTCGACGGCGCCCGCAAGGTCCTCGGCCACGCCTACGGCGGCGGCGCCCAGTTCTTCTCCATGTGGCTCGTCGCGGCCACCGCCCCCACGTCCTGAAAGGGACGTACGACGTGCACTGTCGGCGCCTGCGGCCGATCGCTAGGCTGGCCCGCGGACGACGGAACCGGGAGGAGCACGGACGTGGCCGAGAGCACCATCCAGCAGCCGTTCGCGGGCTGGGACAAGCCGGAACTCGATCTGAGCAAAGCCGAGTGGCAGCCCGGAAGCCGCGGGCGGGGGGATGTCCAGATCGCCTTCGTCGAGGGATTCATCGCGATGCGCAACAGCGGCCGGCCCGAGAGCCCGTCCCTGATCTTCACGCCCGCGGAGTGGGGCGCGTTCGTGTCGGGGGCCCGCGAGGGCGAGTTCGACCTCACCTGACAGGACGGGGCGGGCCCACGGGGTCCGCCCCCGCGCGAAGTTCGCCCCGAGATGTCCATACCGCTCACCTGAGCCGACCCGCTTTTCTGCCGGAGGTCCGGGGGTTGCCCCCAGGGAAGACACAGCGGCAACCCCGTACGATGGCCGTATGTCGTTCCTCCGCCGCCGCAGCGCGACCCCCGCCGGGCCTGAATTCGACGTACTGGCCATGGACCCGGGCGACTGGCCCGGGAACCTCGGCGCCGGTCTCCTCCCCGCCCCGGACGGCACCTGCCAGGGCGTCTTCCTGCGCTACGACCTCTTCGGCGGGCGCGGCCCCGCGATGATCATCGGCAACCTCCCCGAGGGCTCCCCGGCCCGCGAGACCGCCGACGGCGAGATCCCCTTCGAGGTCGCCCAGCTGCTCCTCGCGCTGGAGAACGACGAGGAGGTCACCGTCACCGGCACCGAGGACATCCCCGTCATGCAGGGCGACAACCTCCTCATCGTGCGCCGCCTGAAACTCTCCGAAGGCCGCATCTCCTGCGTCCAGTTCGACCGCAGCGACAACGTCCTGGTGACCATCGCCGCCTGGGACCGCCCCATCACCGACGACCTCTACGCCCTGCTGAAACCACTCCCGGCGGAGCTCTTCCAGCAGGGCTGAGACAGCAGGGCTGAGCGGCTACTTCCGGACCGACGGCACCACATCCACATCGGCCGCGCGCACGAACGCGACCCGGTGCCCGTACTGGATCTCGTAGTACACGTCCTTGCCGGTGACGACCCGGTGCGCGGCGGTGTCGAAGGTCACCGAGTAGAAGTACTCGGACGGCACCTTCGCACCGACCACGTACGCCTGCCCCCGCGGCAGCGTGTACGGCAGCGGCGACACCTCCTGCACGGGGACGCCCTTCGGATACGCGGACGCCTCCGGGTAGGCCCGCCCGTACACCGGCACCGAGGCCCGTCCCGGCTTCGCCACCGCGACGAGCCCCGCCGAGCGCACGGCCGCCGCCCCCTTGTCCGGGTTCTTGAACCAGGCCTTCTGCCCGAGGTACCAGATCGCCGTCCAGTCACCCCGCCGGTCCGCGACGGCGTAGCTCTGGCCCGTCGAGACGCGCGACGACAGGTCGTTGACACCGGTCGTGGGCGCCGTACCGATCCCGATGTCCTTGACCAGCGGGTACGAATCGCCGGGCCCCGAGTACAGCCGGACCTCGCTGGAGCCGTGCGCCGCGCAGGGCTCGCCCTTGGTCTCGCAGCCCGTGTACACCGGCCGGTTCGCCGCGTAGTCGGGGCGGATCGTCACCAGTCCGCCCAGCTGGCTCTGGTCCGCGCGGATCGGGGCGCCCAGCAGCTCGAAGTAGTGCCGCCAGTCCCAGTACGGGCCCGGGTCGGTGTGCATCCCCGGGATCGTCGACGCCGTCGTGCCGGGCACGTTGTCATGGCCCAGGATGTGCTGCCGGTCCAGCGGGATGTCGAACCGCGCCGCCAGATAGCGCACCAGGCGGGCCGAGGCGCGGTACATCGCCTCCGTGTACCAGGCGTCCGGGCGGGCCAGGAAACCCTCGTGCTCCAGGCCGACCGAGCGCGCGTTGACGTCCCAGTTGCCCGCGTGCCAGGCCACGTCCTTCGTCCTCACGTGCTGCGCGATGTGACCGTCCGTCGAACGCAGCGTGTAGTGCCACGACACGTACGTCGGGTCCTGGATCAGGTTCAGGACCCCGGCCCAGGCGCCCTCCGTGTCATGGATGACGATGTACCGGATTCTCTGGGACGCCGGGCGGTCCGCCAGATCGTGGTTGCCGTAGTCGTTGTTCCCGAACTGCTGGTAGGGCGCCGGGATCCACTCGCAGGACACCTTCGCCGGGCACTCCGTGCCGTCCGCCGCCGACGCCCGCAGCCCCGAGTGCGCCAGCTGCGCCCGCTCGGGCCGCACATCGGGACGCGCGGCCAGCGCCACCCGCTCACCGGAGTCCGTCGCCCGCTCCTCGCCGGCGCGCAGCACCTCGTACACGTCATCCGCGTACGCGGCGGCGGTCGCCGTGTCGTCGGCGCCGGAGAAGCGGGCCACCGCGCCGTACCACTGCGCCGGGTCCGCGCTCAGGGGTTCGCCCAGGTCGTGCTGGGCGTCGGCCAGGAGGGCGGCGCCGCCCTCGATGTTCGCCGCCGGGTCCGAGCGCAGGGCGTCGGCGCTCAGACCGGTCAGGCCCGCCGCCTTGTTCAGGGTCGTCAGACGGGGCGGCAGGCCCTCCGCCGGGGTCGGGCGCTCGGTGAGGTCCAGGGCGGCGCGGGCGCTGTCGCCGCGCGGGTCCTCGGTGCCCCTGGTGTGATGCTGGCCGGCCGCCGCGAGCGCCGTGCGGGCGTCCGTCAGGTGCATCGGGCCGTAGCCGCCGGTCACGCTCGGCGCGCCCGCGTGGGTGTCCCAGCGGGACTGGAGGTAGGAGACGGCCAGCAGGACGCTGCGCGGCACGTGATAGGCGCCGGCCGCCTCGGTGAACGCCTCCTGGAGCGGGTGGCGCGGCGCCGCCGGGGCCGGGGCGGCGCCCAGCAGCGGCAGCAGCAGAGCCGCCGACGCGAGGGCGCCGGCGGCTCGGGGGACACGTCTGGAACGGGCGGGGGAAGGTGGGCGCACGAGGGGTCTCCTGTGGGGATCGGGGAGCGGACACGGCTTTCGTACCGATGAGCCGACAGTCCGTCAAGCATGCCCGTACACAGGTGGTTCGCCCTGATTCGCCGCGCCTGTCATCTCTTCAGGGACCGCGGGCGCGCCGCCGCTCTGGCGCGCCCGCGGCCCCTGCCGCCAGGTGGTCTCAGCGGGTGCCGACCGCCGCGCGCACGGCACCCCGGGCGAGCTGCGCGTCGTCGTGCAACCGGCGCAGCAGCAGCCGCTGTTCCTCGCCCGACGGCAGGGCGCCCGGGTGGGCGGAGACCGGGGGCGGGTCGTTCAGGGCGCGCTGCACCGCCGTCTCGTAGGTCCGGATCTCCCGCGTCAGCACCAGCATCAGATTGACCAGGAACGCGTCGCGCGCCGCCGGGCCCGCCGCCTGGGCGAGCTGGCTGATGTGCCGGCGGGCCTCCGGGTCCGCGCCCAGCACCGACCACAGCACCGCCAGGTCGTAGCCCGGCAGGTACCAGCCCGCGTGCTCCCAGTCGACCAGCACCGCGCCCGCCGGGGACAGCAGCATGTTCGACAGCAGCGCGTCACCGTGGCAGAACTGGCCCATCCCCTGCCGGCCCGCGGTCTGCGCGATGCCGTGCAGCAGCTTCTGGAGGTCACCGAGGTCGCGGTCGGTGAGCAGCCCCAGCTCGTGGTCGCGGCTGATGCGGGCCGCGTAGTCCAGCGGCGCGTCGAACGTGCCGGCCGGGGGCCGCCAGGTGTTCAGCCGGTAGATCGCGCCCAGCGCCGCCCGCACGTCCTGGCGCGGCGGCGGCTCGACGGGGTGGCGCTGGAGGGCCGCCACCCGGCCCGGCATCCGCTCGATGACGAGGACGCCCGCCTCCGGGTCGGCCGCGATCAGCCGCGGCGCCCGCACCGGCGGCCGGTGCCGGACGAACGTGCGGTAGGCCGCTATCTCGTGCCGGCTGCGCTCGGTCCACACCGGCGAGTGGTCCAGTAAACACTTCGCGACGGCCGGCTTGCGCCCCGTCGTACCGACGAGCAGCACCGAACGGCCGCTGCGGCGCAGCACCTGCACGGGAGCGAACTCCGGGCAGATCCGGTGCACCGCCGCGATCGCCGCGCGCAACTGCGTGCCCTGGGGGCCGGACAAGTCGAGTCTCCCGCTGAGCGGAGGGGTACCGGCGCCCGCCGGACGGCGGGGCCGGCCCACGCCCGGAGCGCCGGCCGCGGGCCGGGAGGGGTCCAGGAAGGGGCCGCTCTGGCGGGGGTACGGCGGCCGTGGCGGGGCGGACACGGAGGACGATGCTGCGTACATGGGAGGACAGATCCCTTCGTGTGCCTGCGACGACAGTGCGCCTCCCGGCCCGGCCGCCGGGTGCACCCTGGGGAGTGTTCCCCGGGCGGCCGGGTCGGGGTGGCGCTTTCCTACCTGACACCCGGACGGCGGTGGCACACCATGTGGCGGACCCTGGCGAACCCTGGCGAATAGTCGCCCGGCAAGAAACCCCGGGCTACTGTCAACTCAGCCGAGAACCTGGGGGCTTGACGTGAGCGGAGAACCCAACACCCGCCTGGCGGACCTGTTCGGCCTGGCCGGCTGGTCCAAGGGCGAACTCGCGAGACTGGTGAACCGGCAGGCGGCGGCCATGGGCCACCCCCAGCTGTCCACCGACACCTCGCGGGTGCGGCGGTGGATCGACACGGGCGAGATCCCGCGCGATCCGGTGCCGCGGGTGCTGGCGGCCCTGTTCACCGAGCGTCTCGGCCGTGTCGTGACCATCGAGGACCTCGGTCTGGTCCGGCACGGGCGCCCGGGGAAACGGCTGAGCGGCGGGAGCGCGGAGCGCCCCGACGGGGTGCCGTGGACGCCCGACCGGACGGTCGCGTTCCTCACCGAATTCACGGGAATGGACCTCATGCTCAACCGACGCGGCCTGGTGGGCGCGGGCGCCGCGCTCGCCGCGGGCTCCGCCCTCAGCACAGCCATGTACGACTGGCTGCACACCGACCCCATCCTCTCCGCCGATGCCCCCGTACTCGACCACCCGACGAACGTCGACCCCGCCGGATTCGACCGCTACGAGGCCGCCCCCATCGGGGCCGAGGAGATCGAGGCGCTGGAACGCTCCGTGGAGGTGTTCCGCGCCTGGGACGCCGCCCGCGGCGGCGGCCTCCAGCGCAAGGCGGTGGTCGGCCAGCTCAACGAGGTGGGCGGTATGCTCGCCTACCGCCACCCCCCGCACCTCCAGCGCCGCCTGTGGGGCGTCGCCGCCAACCTCGCCGTCCTCGCCGGCTGGATGTCCCACGACGTCGGCCTCGAACCCACCGCCCAGAAGTACTTCCTCATCGCCGCGCACGCGGCCCGCGAGGGCGGCGACCGCCCCCGCGCCAGTGAGGCACTGTCGCGCGCGGCCCGCCAGATGATCCACCTGAACCGGCCCGGCGAAGCCCTCGACCTGATGAGACTGGCCCAGTCCGGCGCGGGACCCGACACCCTGCCGCGCACCCGGGCCATGTTCCGCACCGTCGAGGCCTGGGCGCTCGCCGCCGAGGGCAAGGGCCAGGCCATGCGCCGCACCCTCGGCGAGGCCGAGGAGCTCTTCGCCGCCGACAAGGGCGACGTACCCCCGCCGAGCTGGATGCAGCTGTTCAACGAGGCGGACCTGTACGGCATGCAGGGCCTCGCCTACCGCACGCTCGCCGAGCACGAGCCGGGCGCCGCCGGGCAGGCGCGCTACTTCGCCGACCGGGCCATCGCGCTGCGCGGCGACCCCCAGCAGCGGTCGAAGATCTTCGACTACCTGTCGGTCGCCTCCGCCGCCTTCATCGAGGGCGCCCCAGACCGGGGCGAGCACTACGCCCGGCTCGCGCTCGCCTCCATGGGCGCCAACTCCTCGCTGCGCACCTGGGACCGGCTCGCCGACATGTACCGGCTCACCGCGCGGTACGCGGGCGATCCGAAGGTCAGCGCCCTGCGGGAGGAGATCAAGCAGGCGCTGCCGAGGTCGAAGGGGGGACGGGGAGGGGGGGCTTCGGGGCTGGCATAGGGCTACGACGGCTCTGTGGGGCTGCGGCTTTATGGCCTACGGCTTTATGGCCTACGGCTTTATGGCGTCACCCGCGCCGCCAGTACGCACGCCGCGTCCTCGCGGGTGGCGCCCGGCCCCTCGTGCGCCTCGGTCACCAGTGCGAGCAGTTCCCCTGCCGTCGCGGGCGGGGTCAGGGACAGTAAGGAGGCCGGGGAGGCGCCGGGCGGGAGGAGGCCGTCGGTGTGCAGGACCAGCAGGTCGTCCGGTTCCAGGAGGGCCGCCGACTCCTCGTACGCCGTGTCCGAACTGGTGCCCAGCAGCGGGGAGTTGGGGTGGCTCAGCAGGCTGCCCGTCCCGGACCGGTACAGCAGGGGGGTGCAGTCGCCCGCCTGGGACCAGGTCAGGGTGCGGGTCGCCGGGCGGTAGCGGCAGCAGACCGCGCTGCCCAGGGACGGGTGGGCGGTCGCTTCCAGGAGCTGGTTCAACAGGCCCATCAGACGGCCCGGTTCGGTCCCGGCCAGCGCCATCCCGCGCAGCGCGCCCAGCAGCATCGCCATCGTCGACGTCACCGCCGGACCCTGCCCGGTGAGCGAACCGACCGTCAACAGCAGGTCGCCGTCGGGGAGTTGGAGGGTGTCGTACCAGTCCGCGCCGATCAGTGAGCCGGCCGGTGCGGGCAGGTAGCGGGCGGCCACCTCCAGCGCGGCCGGGGACTGGCGCGGGAGCCGCAGGGAGCCGCGCCAGGGCGGTAGCACGGCCTCCTGCGACTCGACCGCGAGCCGCGTGCCGGACTGCGGACGCCGTCCTGTGGGGCGGTGCGAGTCACGGGTCTCGCTCACCGCCCGCTGACTGCGCCGCAGTTCGCTGACGTCGCGCAGCACCGCCCACATCGAGGCGGTGCAGCCGTCCGCGCCCAGCACGGGCTCGCCCATCATGTGCACGGCCCGGACCTCGCCGTCGGGCCGCACCACACGGAACTCACCGTCGATCGGCCGGGCGTCGACGAGACAGTCCGTGACCATCGCCGTCAGCTTCGGCCGGTCCTCCTCCAGCACCAGGGACGGCAGTTCGTCCAGCGTCAGCGCGGGCGTGGCCGGGTCGCGCCCGAGGATGCGGTGGAACTCCACCGACCACACGACGTCGTCGGTCAGCAGATTCCACTCCGCGCTGCCCACCTTGCTGAGCAGCGCCCCCCGCCGCGGCCCGGGGCCGTCCCGCAGCTGCGCCAAGTGGTCGTCCAGGTCGCTGAGCTGATGCAGCGCCAGGTCGTACAGCGCCCGCTCCCAGCGCCCGGCGCCGCGCGCGTCACGCCGGACGGCGTCCACGTCGCCCCGCAGCCGCCGCGCCTGCGTTATCAGCGCGTCGACCGCGCCGCGACCTGGCGGCTGGACGGCGGAGCGGTCCGCGGAGCGAGGGGACGACATGACGACTCCGATGCGGGGACGGTACGGGCCGGGGCTGCGGTCAGAAAGGGCCGTTACGACTGTTGCACAGCCCGCGACGCCGTGTAAGGGATTTGGCAAGACACCTTAAGGCGATGCGCCCGGCATATGCCACCGTCCCCGCGAGAGGCTGCGGAAACCAGCCATCCACCTGCGCTGGCGTGGCCAAATCGTAGACGGAGTACGGGAGTTGCGGGACGGAAGGGACAGGTGCACATGCCGTGCGACACGTGTTCCCATGCCCAGTGTCCGTACGATTCACCCGTCGTCACCGGAGCCGGAAGTGGGGTTTCCGGAGCCGGGGCTTCCGGAGCTTGGGTTGCCGGAGCCGCACGAGCTTCCGTCCGCCGGCAGTGCCCCGTCCCGCAGGAAGGCGTCCACGGTCCGGTGCACGCACTTCGACGACAGGTAACCCGTGTGCCCCTCGCCCCGGTTGTCGAGCACGACCGCCGAGGCCCCGAGCCGCGCCGCGGTCTCCGTCGTCCACCGGTACGGCGTCGCCGGGTCGCCGCGCGTGCCGACCAGCAGCATCTTCGGCGTGGGGACGTCCTTCACGCGCTCGCGGATGAAGTCGGTGCCCTTGGGGCGGCCGTAGCACATGAGGACCTCCGTCAGCCGGTAGTCGCCGAAGACCGGCGAGGCCTGCTCGAACGCGGTGCGCAGGGCGGGGAGTCCGGCGGTGATGCGGGCGGCGGAGGGGCGGTCGGGGTCGTCGGCGCAGTTGACCGCCATGAGGGCGGCGGTGAGGTTGTCGGCGGGGACGTTCTGGGGGTCGACCAGGGGGCTGTGGGCCTGTGGGGCAGGGGAGTTGGGGGTCAGGCCCAGGGAGGGTCCGGGCGCCTGGCCGCCGTTTGCCGCGAACGCCAGTACGCCGGTCGGGTCGTCGTAGTGGATCAGCCGGTCCAGGCCGCGGACCAGGCCCGGCCACCACTGGCGGCTGTACAGGGCCTGGGCGAAGGTGCCGACGAGGTCCTGGCCGGTGAACCGGCCGTCCAGGCCCAGGGGGACGGGGTGTGCGTCCATGGTGCGGATGAGGCGCAGGGTCTCGTCGCGGGCGGTGCGGGAGTCGTGGCCCAGGGGGCAGGTGGTGGCCTGTGTGTTCTTGGGGAGTCGCGCGCACCAGACCAGGAAGTCGTCCAGCGCGACCTGCTGTCCGGCCGCGCCCGCCTTGGCCTGTTCGGTCAGGGGTTCGGTGAGGGTGTCGACGCCGTCGAGGGCGAACCGGCCGACCCGGTGCGGGAATTGGGCCGCGTACACCGCGCCGAGCCGCGTTCCGTACGAGAAACCCAGGTAGTTGAGGCGGTCGTCGCCCAACGCGGCCCGGATCACGTCGAGATCGCGCGAGACGTCGACCGTTCCTATATGGGGGAGGACCGGGCCCGAGGCGCGGGCGCAGCGGGCGGCGGTCTCGCGGACCTGGGCGAGGAGGGTGACGGGGTCCGAGGGGTCGGCGGTGATGCCTTCGGTCGCGTTCCAGGTGCCGCAGGTCACCGGTGAGGAGCGGCCCACTCCGCGCGGGTCGAAGGAGACCACGTCGTAGTCGTTGGTGAGGTCGGCGAAGTTCTTCTCCGTGTACGCGAGTTGGGGGACGCCCGCGCCGCCCGGGCCGCCGAAGTTCAGGACCACCGAGCCCTTGCGCCGGCCGGTGGCCCGGTAGCGGGCGAGCGCCAGGTCGAGGGTGCCGGCGGCCGGGCGGGCGTAGTCGAGGGGGACGGTGACCTTGCCGCACTGGAGGTCCTTCGGGGCGGCGGGGTCGTCGCACACCGCCCACGCGACCTTCTGCCGGTAGAACCGCGCCAGATCGGGCCCGGCCCCGCCCGTCGCCGCCTGCGCCTGGCCTCCGGTGAGGCCGAGCACGACGGCGCCGGTCACCGCACAGCGTCTCCACGTCAGCATCGCTGCCTCCCACGGCCACGATAGGCGGGGGGCGGAAGGGGCGCCTCCGGGCGTGCGGAGGGGATGGGGCGGGGGTATATTGCACGGTTTTACGGCCAGTTCGACGAATCTGTCACTCGATGGGGTGGACGGCGGATCGGCCATAACTCCTATGGTTCGCCCGCGTTTTATCCGGTACGGGCGCGTGCCCGTGAACCGGTGCGGGGGGAGAACGCCCGCGCCCTCTTCGGAAGGCAGGGACCCATGAGACGGATGACCCGAAACGGTGTGATCGCGGTCGTGGCCGCCTCCGGCGCGATGGCCATGGCGATGCCCGCTTACGCGGACGCGTCGGCGGACGGCGCTACGGCCGACTCGCCCGGAGTGGTCGCCGGCAACACCATCCAACTGCCCGTGCACCTGCCGGTGAACGTGTGCGGCAACACCGTGAGCGTCGTCGGACTGCTGAACCCGGCGATGGGCAACCGGTGCGCCAACACGGACGACGGCAAGCCCGCGGCGGGGCAGCACAGCGGTGCCACGGCGCAGGGCGAGGCCGAGCACTCCCCGGGCGTCGTGTCCGGCAACGGCATCCAGCTGCCCGTGGACCTGCCGGTGAACGCCAGCGGCAACAGCGTGAACGTCGTCGGCGTCCTCAACCCGGTGTTCGGCAACGACGCGTTCAACGGCGGCCCGGTGGAGGCCGGGACGCCGCCGGTCACCCCGCCGGCCCCGGAGCCGCAGCACCCGCAGCACCCGCGGCCGCACCACCCGCCGGTCCAGCACGGCCCGCGCGAGTCGGCCCCGACGCCGTCCGAGGCCCAGGCGCCGGGCACGACCGCCTCGCTGGCCTCGACCGGCGCCGACGGCCAGCTCCCGGCGGCGATCGGCGCGGCGGCGCTGCTGCTGACGGGGACGGCGATGTACCGCCGCTTCCGCCCGGGCCGCAAGCCGTAGCGGACACCCGCCGGCGGTGTACGGACGTACATCGGGCGCCTTAGGAGAAGGCACCTAGGGCGCCGGGCCGCTCCGACCCGAGCCGGAGCGGCCCCCGGTGCTGTCCGGGCTCCCGCTAATTCTGTTGTGCCCGCCCCACCTGGGTGTTGGAGTGACCGTATGAACAATGCTGAAGTCCTGGACCTCTACGACCAGGAGATGCGCGTCGGCGCCCGTCCCGACGGCGCCGACGCCCGTGTCGAGCGCATCGGGAACCTGGTGCGGCAGGTGGCCGGGAAGGACGGCTGGTCCGCGGTGCTGTGGTCGCGGCTCGACGCGGCGGAGGCGGACGCGGTGATCGCCGAGCAGGTCGGGTATTTCCGGGAGCTGGGGCAGGAGTTCGAGTGGAAGACGTACTCCCATGACACGCCCGCCGACCTCGGGTCCCGGCTGCTCGCCGCCGGGTTGCGGGCCGAGCCCGCCGAGACGCTGCTGGTCGGGGCGACCGAGGACCAGCTGACCGGGGCGAAGGCGCCGGACGGGGTGCGGATCGTGGAGGTCACCGACGCGGCCGGGGTGGAGCTGATGGTCGAGGCCAACGAGAAGGCCTTCGACCACGACGGCTCCTTCCTGCGCGGCATGCTGCTCAGCCGGCTCGCCGAGGAGCCCGACGGCATCGTCGCCCTCGTCGCGATGGCCGGGGACGAGCCGGTCAGCTCCGCGCGGATGGAGATGGTGCCCGGCACCCGGTTCGCGGGGCTGTGGGGCGGCGGGACCGCGCCGGCCTGGCGGGGCAAGGGGATCTACCGGGCGCTGGTCGCCTACCGCGCCGAGATCGCGGCCGAACGGGGCTACCCGTACCTCCAGGTCGACGCCTCCGACGACAGCCGGCCCATCCTGGAGCGCCTCGGCTTCGCGCCGCTGGCGACGACGACCCCGTACATATGGACGCCGTGAGCACACCGGCCGGTCCATGGGCCCGCCGAGCCTTGAGGGGAGCCTGAGCGGCGGGCCCGCCGTCGGACCTGTGCGCGTCGGTCCAGCGTAGTGCGGACCGGGCGGCGGGGGAACGGCGCGAAGGGGGCGCCGTACGGGCGCGTGGGCGCGAGCCGCCGGACGCGCCCCCCAAGCCCGCCCGAAGCGAAGGCCCCCCTCAGCGCCGCGCCCGGTCCAGCCCCGCCACCCCCAGCGCCGCCAGCCCGATCTGGAGCAGCCACTCGATCCAGTCGACCCCCTTGGTGTCCTGGACGTGCAGCGCGTGGGCGATCGCGGAGCCGACGAGGGCGGCGGCGATGCCGACCAGGACGGTCCAGAAGATGCCGATGTGCTGCCGGCCGGGGACCACCAGCCGGCCCAGCACGCCGATGACGGCACCGATGACGATCGCGCTGACGATTCCTGAGATCTCCATGCTCACCCCTCTGCGGTCGGGACCTCTCGCGCTTACGGGTGCCCGCTGCGGGCGGAGGCAGTCCGGCGGGGGCGGGCGGTCCGGTTATTGCCTGTGATTGACGCCCCCTTGACCGTCTTGCCATGTACCTTTCAACCGCGCAACACGCGTAGAGCCACCGGTTTCTACGCGCGCAGACCCCCCACAGGTCCCGCTCTCCCCCCACCTTCCACGGAGGTACCACGGATGCTCGCATCCACCCGCTCCCGCCACCGCGCCCTCAGCGTGCTCGCCGCCCTCGGCCTGTTCACGACGGGCGCCGCGCTCCAGGTCACCACCGGCGCCACCCACGCCCACGCGGCCTCCACCTACCGTGTCCTGTTCGACGACGGCCACGCCGAGGAGGCCGGCAACGCGGACTGGATCATCTCCACCAGCAAGCCCGACCCGCTCGCCGAGGACTCCTCCCCCTCCAGCGAGACCGACTGGACCGGCGCCCTCTCCTCCTGGGGCGTCGCCCTCCAGCAGACCGGCGACTACAGCCTGAAGACGGCCACCAGCGCCCTCACCTACGGCGGCTCGTCCGCGCTGGACCTGAAGAACTTCGACGCGGTGGTCCTGCCCGAGCCCAACACGCTGTTCACGACCGCCGAGAAGACGGCCCTCATGAACTTCGTGAAGAACGGCGGCGGCCTCTTCATGATCTCCGACCACACCGGCGCCGACCGCAACAACGACGGCTACGACGCGGTCAAGATCCTCAACGACCTGATGACGAACAACAGCGTCGACAGCAACGACCCGTTCGGCTTCTCCGTCGACTCGCTGAACATCAGCTCCGGCTACCCGGCGGCCATCAGCGACTCGACCAACGCGGTGCTGCACGGCTCCTTCGGCACGGTCACCAAGAGCCTCATCGCCAACGGCACCACCGCCACCCTCAAGCCCGCGGACAACTCCAGCGTCAAGGGCCTGCTCTACCGCTCGGGCTACTCGGGCAACACCGGCGCCTTCTTCCTGACCTCGACCTACGGCAGCGGCCGGGTCGCGTTCTGGGGCGACAGCTCGCCCATCGACGACGGCACCGGCCAGTCCGGCAACACCCTCTACGACGGCTGGAACGACACCGGCGCGACCAACGCGGCGCTCGCCCTCAACGCGACGGCGTGGCTGGCGCACGCCAGCTGAACAGGGCGCTGGTGCGGCGGGGCGGTCCCGGATCGGACCGCCCCGTTTGCGTTCCCCGTCAGGGCCGGTGCTCCATAGGAGGGGACACCGTCGAGCCGGGGAAGCCATGGACTTCAGTCACGTCATCTACATCGCGGGCGGCGCCGAACGCGTCTGGGACGCCCTCACCGACTCCCGCCGCACCGCCGAGTACTGGGGACACTCCAACGTCTCCGACTGGCGGGAGGGCAGCGGCTGGGCGCACGTGCGCACCGACGGCTCCGGCATCGCCGACGTCGCCGGGAGCGTCGTCCACAGCGAACGCCCGACCCGGCTGGTCACCACCTGGGCCGAGCCCGGGGACGAGGAGCGGGAGACGCGGGTGAGTTTTCTGCTGCGGGAGTACGAGGGGATCGTGCGGCTCACCGTCCGTCATGAAGGGCTGGCCGGGGAGAAGGAGTACGCCCAGGTCGCGCTCGGGTGGCCGGCGGTGCTGTCCAATCTCAAGACGCTGCTGGAGACCGGGCGGCCCCTGCCGTGGGAGCCCTGGACGGTTCCCGCGGACTGAAGGCCGGCCGGTCTCCTTCGAGTGGGTGGTCAGTGCTTCGGGGTGCTCCTCATCGCCGTCGCGGCGCACACCACCCCCAGGACGATCGCCAGCGCGCCGATGATGATGTTGTTCAGCTTGACCCCGGTGTCGGGGCTGGAGCCGACGACCCACGGGGCGATGATCATCCACACGCCCACCGCGCACATGGCCCAGCTCAGGCCGTACATCCGCGCGGGTGCGGCCGTGAAGCCGAGGCCCAGCAGGGCGATGGCGATGCCCACGATCAGGTTGTGGGTCATCAGCGCGGACTGGTTCGCGGTGTAGTGGAGTATCCACGGGGACACGGCGCAGTACAGACCGAGCAGGAACACCGGTCCGTCCACGAGCGCCACGTCACGGCCGCCGAGCATACGGGCGTAGCGGTCCCGCATCTCGGAGACATCGGGGTGGGAGGATATGTCACCTCTGGTGGGCGAGACGTTGGCCATGGTTCGTCTCCTTCGACGTGCAGGCGACCGCGTGGGTGCGGATGGCGCCCCTCTAGTTCATTTTGCTCCCATTGGGAGATTATGTGTAGTTTTTGTTTTTCTGGGCCGTCCGTACGAACACGTCGTGCAGATCCCGCGCCGCCCGCGCCGCGATGTCCGCCTTGCGCTGCCGCAACATCAGCAGCACCCCCGGCACCGCCCCCGCCACCGGCCGGTAGGTGATCGCCCCGCACCGTTCCAGCGGGTCCCCGGCCACGCTGAAGTCCGGCAGCACCGTCGCCCCCAGCCCCTCCGCGACCATCAGCTTGCCCATCTCGGCCCCGTCGGTGGAGTACGCGAAGCACGGTCCAGGACCGCCGAGCAGCCGGTGTACATAGCGGTGCATGACGTACCCCGAGCGCATCCCGATCAGCGGTACGTCCGCCAGGTCGTCCGCCGTCACCTCGGTCAGCGCCGCCAGTGGACTGTCCGGGCGCACGCACACCACCGGGCGCCCCCGCAGCAGCCGGGTCGAGGTGAACTCGGCCGGCATGTCGTCACCCTCCAGATGATTGACGAGACCCAGGTCGAACCCCCCTTCCAGCAAAGCCCGGTGGATGTCGGACTGCTGTGCGCCCACCACCTCCACCTGCGTCAGCGGATGCGCCCGCCGAAACTCCCGCACCGCCGGGATCAACAGCGGGACCGTCGCCGCGTTCACCGTCCCGACCCGCACCATCCGGCTGATCCGGTGCTGCTCACCGGCCGCCTCCCGCAGCCGGTCCACCGCGTCCAGCACCCCGATGATGTGCGGCAGCAGCTCACGGCCCGACGCGCTCATCGTCGCCCCCGACCGCTTGCGCTCCAGCAGGTCGACGCCCAGCTCACGCTCCAGATTGCGCACCGTCTCGCTCAACGCGGGCTGGGAG
This sequence comes from Streptomyces sp. AMJ-169, assembly GCF_055597585.1. Lineage (NCBI taxonomy): Bacteria > Bacillati > Actinomycetota > Actinomycetes > Kitasatosporales > Streptomycetaceae > Streptomyces > Streptomyces sp. AMJ-169. The sequence continues at coordinate 392,216 of NZ_JBVLTJ010000007.1, read as the reverse complement.
AGCCGCAGTTCCTCCGCCGCCCGGCGCAGCGAGCCGAGCCGGGTGACCGCCGCGATGTATTCCAGCTGTTCCGTCCGCATGCCCGGCAGAATGCGGGCCCATTCCCGGCCGGTTCAAGGGTTTCCCTGTCACACCTTCGTGAAATTCAATGGTCCGCGATCCGAGACCGGTCGGGTTTTCCTTGACGGCCCCGACGGACGGCTGCCACGATCGGGGACATGAAGATGCGACTGGACCTCACGCGGCGACGCCACGTCGACCTCGCGCGCGTCTCCAGCGCCTCCTGTCGCGCCGCGGCCTGATCAACTCCCTTTCCGGATCGGCTGATCCGCCGCGTTTTCGCTGAGCACCGCCTGAATTCCGTGCCCCCGCGCCCCTTTTGAATTCGGCCTGCCTGAAAACCCCCGCACGCCACAGGAGTCACGCATGCCCGCGCCCGAATCCCTTTCACCCGAGCCCGTCAAATTCGCCTACTGGGTCCCCAACGTCAGCGGCGGACTCGTCACCAGCCGCATCGAGCAGCGCACCGACTGGGGCTACGACTACAACCGCGAACTCGCCGTCCTCGCCGAGAACAACGGCTTCGAGTACGCCCTCAGCCAGGTCCGCTACATGGCCAGCTACGGCGCCGAGTTCCAGCACGAGTCGACCAGCTTCTCCCTCGCCCTGCTGCTCGCCACCCAGCGCCTCAAGGTCATCGCCGCCGTCCACCCCGGCCTCTGGCACCCCGGCGTCCTCGCCAAACTCGGCGCCACCGCCGACCACTTGTCGAACGGCCGGTTCGCCGTGAACGTCGTCTCGGGCTGGTTCAAGGGCGAGTTCACCGCGCTCGGCGAACCCTGGCTGGAGCACGACGAACGCTACCGCCGCGCCGAGGAGTTCATCACCGCGCTGCGCAGCATCTGGACCGAGGACCACACCGAACTCGCCGGTGACTTCTACCGGTTGCGGGACTTCTCGCTCAAGCCCAAGCCCCTCAACACCCCCGAGCGCCCGCACCCCGAGATCTTCCAGGGCGGCAACTCCACCGCCGCGCGCGCCATGGCGGGCCGTGTCTCCGACTGGTACTTCTCCAACGGCAAGGACTACGACGGAGTCACCGAGCAGCTCGCCGACATCCGCGCCTCCGCCGCCCAAGTGGGCCGCCCGGCACCGAAGTTCGGCCTCAACGGCTTCCTCATCGCCCGCGACACCGAGGCCGAGGCCCGCGACACGCTCCGCGAGATCGTCGCCAACGCCGACCGCGAGGCCGTGGAAGGCTTCGGCGCGGCCGTGAAACAGGCCGGCCAGTCCACCGCCGACAAGAAGGGCATGTGGCAGGACTCGGCCTTCGAGGACCTGATCCAGTACAACGACGGCTTCCGCACCGGGCTCATCGGCACCCCGGAGCAGATCGCCGAACGCATTGTCGCCTACAAGCGGTTGGGCGTCGACCTTTTCCTGCTCGGCTTCCTCCACTACCACGAGGAGGTCGAGTACTTCGGCAAGCGGGTGCTGCCGCTCGTCCGGGAACTCGAAGCGCAGAGCGTTCCCGTCCCCGCCTGAACACCCCCTCGCCGAAAGGATTTTGACGTCATGAGCACTCGCTGGACCACCACGCTCAGCACCGCCGACCAGTGGATCGCCCGCGCCGCCGAGGTCGCCGCCGTCCTCGCCACCGACGCCGCCGCCCGCGACAAGGCCGGCGCCACCCCGCACCCGGAAGTACAGCTCCTCAAGGACGCAGGGCTCGTCACCCTGCTCGGCCCCGTGGAACACGGCGGCGCCGGCCAGGACTGGACGACCGCCTACCGCGTCGTCCGCGAGATCGCCAAGGCCGACGGGTCCATCGGGCAGCTGCTCGGGTACCACTACCTGTGGTTCTGGGCCGCCCGGCTGGTCGGCACCCGCGAGCAGTGGGAGCACGTCGAGGCCGAGGCCAGCAGGCAGCGCTGGTTCTTCGGCGGCGCCGTCAACCCGCGCGACCAGGATGTCGTCGTCACCGAGGACGGCGACGACCTCGTCTTCACCGGCCGCAAGACCTTCTCCACCGGCAGCAAGGTCTCCGACGTGACCGTCCTCGAAGGCGTCCTGGAGGGCACCGAGGACCACGTCTTCGCGATCGTCCCCTCCGGCAGCGCGGGCCTCACCTTCCACGACGACTGGGACAACATCGGCCAGCGCCTCACCGAGTCCGGCGGTGTCACCCTCGACGGCGTACGCACCCCCTGGGCGTCGGCCGCCGGCTACACCGGCAAGGTCTTCCGGCCCCGCGTCTACAACACCCTCAACGTCCCCACCATCCAACTCGTCTTCGTCAGCTTCTACTTGGGCATCGCGGCCGGCGCCCTGGAGACCGCCGCCGGCTACACCCGCACCAAGTCCCGCCCCTGGCTGCACGGCGGCCACGACCGCGCCGCCGACGAGCCCCACGTCATCGACACCTACGGCGACCTCACCGCCAAGCTCTGGGCCGTCGAGGCCCTCGCCGACGCGGTCGCCCTGGAGGGACAGCAACTGCACGACGACCCCGACGCCGTCACCCCCGAGACCCGGGGCGCCTTCGAGGTACGGGTCGCCGCGGTCAAGGCCAGGGCCACCGACGTCGCCCTGGAGATCACCAGCCGCGTCTTCGAGGTCACCGGCGCCCGCGCGACGGCCTCCGCCGAAGGGCTCGACCGGTTCTGGCGCAACGTCCGCACGCACACCCTGCACGACCCGGTCGCCTACAAGCGGCGCGAGGTGGGCCGCTGGGTGCTGGACGCCGAACTGCCCGAGCCCACCTGGTACTCCTGACCGCCCGCCCCGTCCCGAACAGCCTGAAAGAGGACCGCATGGCCACCGTCCTGTCCGTCTCCGGCAGCCCGTCCCCCTCCTCCCGCACCGGCCGCCTGCTGCGCCACCTCGACCAGCGGCTGACCGCCCAGGGCCACCAGGTCATCCCGCTCGACGTCCGCACGGTCCCCGCCGAGGCCCTGCTCGGCGCCGACTTCAAGCACCCGGCGATCGTCGAGGCCACCGAACTCTTCGCCCGCGCCGACGGCGTCGTCGTCGCCACCCCCGTCTACAAGGCGTCCTACTCCGGCGTCCTCAAGGCGCTCCTCGACCTGCTGCCGCAGTACGCGCTGACCGGCAAGACCGTCCTGCCGCTCGCGACCGGCGGCTCCACCGCGCACGTCCTCGCGCTCGACTACGCGCTGCGGCCGGTGCTCAACTCGATGGGCGCCGCGCACATCGTGCAGGGCTGGTTCACCCTCGACAAGGACATCACCGCCCACGACGACGGCTCGGTGACGGTCGCCCCCGCCGCCGCCGAGGCCCTGGGCCAGGTCGTCGACCAGTTCTCCGCCGCCCTCGGCCGCACCCCGTACCTGGCGGCGGCCAGCTGATGAGCGCGAAGGTGATCACCGGCGAGGCGGAGGCACTGGAGACCGCGCGGGCGCTCGCCGCCGGGTTCCGCGCGGGCGCCTCCGCCCGCGACACCGAACGCCGCCTGCCCCACGAGGAGTTGGACCGCCTCTCGGAGTCGGGCCTGCTCGCGGTGACGGTCCCGGCGGACCACGGCGGCGCCGACGTCAGCGCCTCGGCGCTCGCGGAGATCTTCCGCCTCCTGGCCACGGCCGACGGCAGCCTCGCCCAGATCCCGCAGAGCCACTTCGCCTACGTCAATGTGATCCACCGTCAGGGCACCGACGAGCAGCGGAAGTTCTTCTACGCCGAACTCCTCGCCGGCCGCCGCTTCGGCAACGCCCAGTCCGAGGCGGGCACGAAACACGTCCAGGACTTCCGCACCCGCCTGACCCGGAACCCGGACGGCTCCTACACCCTGACCGGCACCAAGAACTACTGCACCGGCGCCCTGTTCGCCCACTGGATACCGGTGCTGGCCCGCGCCGACGACGAGAAACTGCACGTGGCGTACGTCCCGAGCGACGCCCCCGGTCTGACGGTGACCGACGACTGGGACGGCCTCGGCCAGCGGACGACGGCCAGCGGCACCGTGCACCTCGACGGCGTGCGTGTCCCCGCGGACCGGGTGCTGCCCCATCACCTCACCTTCGAGGGGCCCCAACTCCACGGCGCCTGGGCCCAGTTGCTGCACGCCGCGATCGACGCCGGGATCGCGGGCGGGGCGCTCGCACAGGCCGTGGAGTTCGTGCGGACCAAGAGCCGGCCCTGGTTCGAGAGCGGCTTCGAGACCGCCGCCGAAGACCCGCTGCTCATCCAGCGGTTCGGGGAGCTGGCGGTCCAAGTGCGGGCGGCCGAGGCGCTGTTGAAGGAGGCGGGGCGGGCGGTCGACGCGGCGGGAGCTTCGCTCACCGACTCCGCTGCCGCCGAGGCGTCGATCGCGGTCGCCGCGGCGAAGGTCACCGCGGCGCAGGCGGCCGTGGAGGTGGCGAGCGCGCTCTTCGAGGTGTCCGGCACCCGCTCGGCTCTCAACTCCCTCAATCTGCACCGGCATTGGCGTGACGCGCGGACGCATACGCTGCATGATCCGACGCGCTGGAAGGTGCAGCACATCGGCCGGTACGTATTGAACGGCACGCGTCCGCCGCGCAATGGCCTGCTCTGAAGGGCCTGTTCGAACCGGCTCGCTCTGAACGGGCTTGCTCTGGACCGGAGTGTTTCGAACCGGCCTGCTCTGAACCGGCGTTCTCTGATCGGAGACCCCCACATGTCCCTGACCTTCCACTGGTTCCTCCCGACCAACGGCGACAGCCGTCATGTCGTCGGCGGCGGCCACGGCACCCCGGCGACCGCCTCCGGACGGGACCGGCCGCCCACGGTCGCCTACCTCAGCCAGATCGCCCGCGCCGCCGAAGACCTCGGTTTCGTGGGGGCGTTGACCCCGACCGGCGCCTGGTGCGAGGACGCCTGGCTCACCACCGCCATGGTCAGCCAGAACTCCGAGCGCCTGAAGTTCCTCGTCGCCTTCCGCCCCGGCTTCGTCTCACCCACCCTCGCGGCCCAGATGGCGTCCACGTTCCAGCGGCAGACCGGCGGCCGGCTCCTGCTCAACGTCGTCACCGGCGGCGAGAGCCACGAGCAGCGGGCCTACGGGGACTTCCTCGACAAGGACGACCGCTACCGTCGTACCGGTGAATTCCTGCAAGTCGTACGGGAGTTGTGGGAAGGGAAGTCCGTCGATCTGAAGGGGGAGCACCTTCAGGTGGAGGACGCGAAGCTGGCGCGGGTGCCCGATCCGGTTCCCGAGGTGTACTTCGGCGGCTCCTCGCCCATCGCCGGGGAGATCGCCGCCAAGTACGTGGACGTGTACCTCACTTGGGGCGAGCCGCCGGCCCAGGTCGCCGAGAAGATCGAGTGGATCAGGGGCCTCGCGGCGCGGCACGGCCGCACCCTGCGCTTCGGCATCCGGCTGCACGTCATCACCCGCGACACCTCGGCGGCGGCCTGGGCCGAGGCCGAACGCCTCCTGGAGGGCTTCGACCCCGAGACGGTCCGGTCGGTCCAATCGGGCCTCGCGCGCAGCGAGTCGGAGGGCCAGCAGCGGATGCTGGCGCTGCACGGCGGCAGCCGGGACGGCCTGGAGATCCACCCCGGCCTGTGGGCGGGCATCGGCCTGGTACGCGGAGGCGCGGGAACGGCCCTGGTCGGCTCCCACGCAGAGGTGGCGGCCCTGATCAAGGAGTACGCGGCCCTGGGCATCGAGGAGTTCGTCCTCTCCGGGTATCCGCACCTGGAGGAGGCGTACTGGTTCGGAGAAGGGGTGCTGCCGCTGCTGGCGGCGGAGGGGGTGTGGCGGCATCCGGCGGGGGAGCGGGGGGTGGTTGCGGCGCAGGTGCCGTTTGCGGGGTGAGGAGGCGGGTGCCGTGGGGCTTGTGCGGAGGGGGCGGCCTTCGCTGCTGAAGGGGCGGCTGCCGGTGGGCGGTGGCTTCGCGTCGGCTGGACGGGCTGAGCCGCTGGCTGTGACCGGGGGGTTGCGGCGCGCCGGAGTCCGCGGCTGCGCCGGTCGGTTCGGCGCGTCGGCGTCTCCCGCTGTGCCTGCCGGATCGGCTGTTGCTGTGTCCGCCGGGTCGGCTCGGCGTGCCGGTGTCTTCGCCCGCGTCCGCCAGGCGGCCCCAGCGCGTAGGTGTCTTTGCCCGCGTCCGCCAGGCCGCCCCAGCGCGTAGGTGTCTTCATCCGCGCCCGCCGGGCCGGTTCGGCATGCCCCGCCGGCGCCCCCGTCCGCCTCACCCCGCCAACGCCTCCAGCTGCCCCCGCCGGGACTCCTTCGTCTGGGCCTGTACCAGCATGAACAGGCCCTCTCGGGCCAGCCGTTGGGCTCGGTTGTCCAGCAGCATCGTCCGGCCGCCGCCTGTCACCACCGCGGCTGTGGTGGCGGAGCGCAGGAGTTCGAACGCGCGGATCTTCCAGACCAGCCGTTCCGCGGGATCGGCGGCAGGGTCGTCCGCCAACGCGTACGCGGCCTCGCGGACCTCGGCGAGCCGGGCCCGCAGCGGGGCTGCCGTCTCCTCGTCCACCGCCTCCAGCGCCGCCCCCGCGATCCCGAACACCGCCGGGTTCGCGTTCGCCGCCTTCGCCCGGTCGGCCCGCGCCCACTCCTCGTACGGCACCCGCAGCGCCACCGCCTCCCCGGGCAGGAACAGGCCGTCCAGCTCCAGCGAGACGGTCCGGGCGGCGCCGAGCGCGGCGAGCCGCAAGGGGGCCGAGGCCCGCAGACCGGGCTGCTCCGCCGCCTGCGTGAACGCGAAGACGACCTCCCCGGCGTCACTCACCCCGGCCAGCAGCATGACGTCGTTGAGCCCCCACCCGGTGTACCAGGGGACGGCCCCGTCGAACCGCACCCCGCCCGGCGCCGCCGCCACCCGCACCGGCCGCTGCGGGTACGAGCGGAGGTGGGCGTAGGCGACCCCGGCCAGCAGCTCACCCCGGGCCAGCGGCCCCAACAGCCGTTCCCTGGCCGCCGGTTCACCCTTCACCAGCGTCTGCACCGGCGTCTGGTGCTGGGTCTGCACGAACCAGGTCGAGCAGCAGGCGCCGGCGAGGATCTCGGCGCTCTCGCGGACCACCGACGCGGGCGCGCCGCTGCCGCCGTACGCCACGGGCGCGCTCACCCCGAGCAGACCTGACCGCTTGACCGCCTCGATGTGGGAGTGGGGGACGCCTTCTTGGTCGACGCGTTCGGCGTGCGGGGCGAGGAGGTCGGCGGCGAGGCGGCGGGCTGTGGTGAGGAGGGGGTGCGTCATATGGGGATTCTCGCGGGTGGGTGTCGGCGGGTCTTGAGTGGCGGGCTGTACGCCACCCGGCGCGGGCCCGGACCGCTCGGCTGCCCCGCGCGCTCACCCCGGGCAGGCCCGCACCGTTCGCCCGCCCCGCGCCCCGTGACCTCCGTGTCGCCGACAGTAGTCACTCCGCCCGGGAATGTATCGTGGCCGCGAATTAGTTGCCGTATACATCTGACCTAGGGCTCATGCGGCCCGCATACCAGCAGTGAGGCACCACCGTGACCACCGCCACCGCCCCCGAGCGCCCCGCCGACATCGTCGCCCGGCTGCGCGCCGCCTTCCGTACCGGCCGTACCAAGCCCCTCGCCTGGCGCACGGAGCAGCTGGACCGCCTGCGGGCGATGCTCACCGAGCGGGGCGGCGAACTGGCCGCCGCCCTCCACGCCGACCTCGGCAAGAGCAGCACCGAGTCCTACCGCACCGAGATCGACTTCACGGTCCGGGAGATCGACCACACGCTGGAACACCTGGCCGGCTGGCTGACCCCCGAGCCCGCGCCGGTCCCCGCGCACCTCGGCCCCGACGCGACCGCCCGCACCCAGTACGACCCCCTGGGCGTCGTCCTGATCATCGCCCCCTGGAACTACCCGGCGCAGCTCCTGCTGGCCCCGCTGGTCGGCGCGCTCGCGTCCGGTGACGCGGTCGTCGTCAAGCCCAGCGAACTGGCCCCGGCGACCTCCGCCGCGCTGGCCCGGCTGCTGCCGGCGTACCTCGACACCGAGGCGGTCGCCGTCGTCGAGGGCGGCGTCCCGGAGACGACGGCGCTGCTCGCCGAGCCGTTCGACCACATCTTCTACACCGGCAACGGCACGGTCGGCCGGATCGTCCTGCGCGCGGCGGCCGAGCACTTGACCCCGGTCACCCTCGAACTCGGCGGCAAGTCACCGGCGTTCGTGGACTCCACCGCCGACCTCCAGGTCGTCGCCGACCGCCTCGCGCGCGGCAAGTTCCTGAACGCGGGCCAGACTTGTGTCGCCCCCGACTACGTCCTGACCGACCCGGCGACCGCCGCCGCCCTGGAGCCGCTGCTCGCGAGCGCCGTCGAGAAGGCGTACGGCGCCGATCCGCAGACGTCCGGTGAGTACGGGCGGATCGTCAACGAGCGCCACTTCGACCGGCTGACGGGGCTGTTGGGCTCCGGCCGTGTCGTCGTCGGCGGTGCGCACGATCGCGCGGACAAGTACATCGCGCCGACCGTCCTCGCCGATGTCGACCCCGGGGCACCGGTCATGGCCGAGGAGATCTTCGGCCCGATCCTGCCGATCGTCACCGTCGAAGACCTCGACGCGGCACTGGAGTTCATCAACGACCGTGCCAAGCCGCTTGCCCTGTACGTCTTTTCGGAGTCCACCGAGACCCGCGCGCGGATCGCCGCCGAAACCTCCTCCGGCGGCCTCGGCTACGGCCTCCCGCTCGCCCATCTCACCGTCTCCGACCTGCCGTTCGGCGGGGTCGGCGAGAGTGGTATGGGTAATTATCACGGCCGCTACTCCATCGAGACTTTCAGTCACCGCAAGGCGATCCTGGACAAGCCGCTTGGGTGAGGGGGTGTGGTGGAGGTGCGGTTCGGTTGAACCGGGGTGTGCTGGGGGTGCCGGTTCGGGTGGGCCGGGGTGTGCTGGACGTGCGGTTCGGGTGGGCCGGCGTGTGCTGGATGCGCGGGTTCGGGTGGGCCGGCGTGTGTCGGACGTGCCGGTTCGGGCGGGTCGGCTTGTGCTGGAGGTGTCGTTCGGCTGAACGGCCTTTTGTGGACACGCCGTTCAGCCGAAGGGGTGTGTGTTGGACAGGTCGCTCGGGTGAAGGGGGCTGTTGGGCAGGCCGCTTGGGTGAGGTGGTGTGTGCTGGGCGCGCTGTTCGGCTGAGGTGGGCGTGTGCTGGGTGTGCGGCTCGGCTGAACAGGCCTGTGCTGGAGCGTTGTTCGGCTGAACGGGCCTGTGCTGGGCGCGTTGTTCGGCTGAACGGGCCTGTGCTGGACGCGTTGTTCGGCTGAACGGGCCTGTGCTGGATGCGTTGTTCGGCTGAACCGGCGTGTGCTGGATATGTCGGTTCGGGTGGGCCGGCGTGTGCTGGACGCGTCGTTCGGGTAAATCGGCGTGTGCTGGAACTCGCCGGTTCGAGTGAGCTGGTGTGTGCGGGGAGCGCTCGGGTGGGTCTGTCTGTGTGAGACTCCCCTGATGACCACGATCACCGCGGCGGACTCCGGCAGTTGGACCCTCGGCGACTTGCCCGTCAGTCGTATCGGCCTCGGCGCGATGCGGCTGACGGGCAGCGCCGCCTTCCATCACGGCACCCCCAGAGACCGCGCGACCTCGATCGCCGTTCTGCGCAAGGCGGTTGAGCTGGGTGTCAATCACATCGACACGGCCGCCTTCTACTTCTCACCCCTGCGCTCGGCCAACGAACTCATCAACAGTGCGCTCTCCCCTTACGCGGAGGACCTGTTGATCGCGACCAAGGTCGGCCCGTTCCGCAACTACGCGGGGGAGTGGGGAACTTCGGCCCGCCCCGAAGACCTGCGCGGCCATGTCGAGGAGAACTTGCGCCAGTTGGGCCGCGACCACCTGGACCTCGTATACCTCCGGCGGATGCGCCAGGACTCGATCGCCGAACACTTCGGTGCCTTGGCGGAGTTGAGGCAGGCGGGCCTGATCCGCCACTTGGGCATCTCCGAGGTCGAGCCCCGCCATCTGACGGAGGCTCAGGCGATCGCTCCGGTGGTGAGCGTCCAGAACCGCTATGGCCTCGGTGCGTACGACGCCCAGAGCGAGGAGTTGCTGAGGCTGTGCGGGCGACAGGGCGTGGCGTTCGTACCGTACTTCGCCATCGCGGGGGCGGCGGGGGCGGGAGGGGTGACGGCGGCTGGAGGAACGAGGGCGGCTGGGAGGGCGACGGTCGCTGAAGGGGCGAGGGCGGCTGAGGGACCAACGGTCGCTGAGGGGGCGAGGGCTGCGGGAGGAGCAACGGCAGCTGAAGGGGTAAGGGCCGCTGAGGGAGCAATGGTCGCTGAGGGGGCAACGGCCGCTCACGACAAGGTCGTCGAGAAAATCGCGGAGTCCCACGGCGCGACCCCCGCCCAGATCCGCCTCGCCTGGACCCTCGCCCGAGGCCAGCACGTCCTCGCGATCCCCGGCACGGGTGACCCGGCGCACCTGGTCCAGAACATCGAGGCGGGAGTGCTGCGACTGGGGCTGGAGGATCTGGGACGCTTGGAGAAGGCGCACTGGGGGATGCCGGTGGAGAGCTGAGGCTGACGTTCCTTGGCCGAGGGGAGCTGAGGTCGACGTTTCTTGGCCGCCGAGTGCGGAGATCGATGCTCCCTGCCCGCCGGGAACTGAAGCTGACGCCCCTCGGCGAGCCGAGAGCTCAGGCTGACGTTCCTCAGCCGCCGAGAACTGAGGCCGCCGCCCCCCCCCGCTTGCCGGAGAGCTGAGCCCAGCCGATACTCTCCAGCCAGCCAGCCAGCCAGCCAGCCAGCCAGCCAGCCGAGCCGAGCCGAGCCGAGCCGAGCCGAGCCGAGCCGAGCCGAGCCGAGCCGAGCCGAGCCGAGCCGAGCCGAGCCGAGCCGAGCCGAGCCGAGCCGAGCCGAGCCGAGCCCTGCCTTAGTCAGCCGGGCAGCCACACCCCGGCCCGCATCAAATGCCGCCCCTCCATCTCCGCCACCCCGCACCACACCTGCACCCCCACCGGCCGCACCCGGAAGTACCCGTACGCCGGCGCGTCCCGGCGCGGTTCCCAGCCGCAGGCCGCCGCGAAGGCGTCCGCCGCCCCCTCCGGGACCTCCTCGCGGGTGAACGACGTGACCTCCCCGTCGATCAGGACGACATCCCGGGTGTCCGCCAGCGACAGCCGAGCCTGGCCGTTCGTGCGCAGATTGCGGCCGGTCGGGTTGGTGAATCGCGTCACGAACCAGATGGACTCGCCGTCCCACCGGAACCAGAGCGGCACCAGACACGGCACCCCGTCGGGGCTCGCCGTCGCCACCCAGATGTCCTTCTCCCGCTCCAGCCGCTGAAGAAGGTCACGTTTGCGTTCGGCGGGTTCGCGGATCTTCATGCCGGGACGGTATCGGGGAGCCGAGCCGGCGGGCCTCGGGCTGAGGGACCGGCCGGGGTCGGCCACCGGGACTAGGGCGGGGGCCGGAGGAGGGTGAACGCGGGGCGGCGCGGGAAGGCCGGGCAACTGCCCCGAGGTGACCTGGCGAAGACCGGCCGGCGCCCCCGAAGCACCCCGAGCCCTGTCCCCTGGAGCGCCCCCAACCCCGTCCCTCGAAACACCCCCCGCCCTGTCCCGAAGTACCACCTACCCGCCCCCTCAAAGCACTCCCCACCCCGTCCCTCGAAGCACCCCCGCCCTGTCCCGAAGTACCGCCGACCTGCCCCCTCGGAGCGCCCCCGCTCCGTCATCCCCAAGCACCCCCACCCCACCCCCAAAGCACCGTTTGGCATCCACCCCGTTTTACGTATAACCTCACCCGTTAATCCGGCCCACCCAAAAGACCCGTCCCGCCCCGCCCGAGAGGTCCCGATGTCCCGCATCGCCCTGGTCACCCTCGTCGTCGACGACTACGACGAGGCGATCCGTTTCTACATCGAGGCCCTCGGCTTCACGCTCGTCGAGGACGAACCGCGTCCCGACGGCTCGCGGTGGGTCGTGGTGGAGCCCGGTGGCGGCGCCGGCACCGGACTGCTGCTGGCCCGCGCCAAGAACAAGGACCAGTCCGCGCGGATCGGTGACCAGACCGGCGGCCGGGTCGGTTTCTTCCTGCACACCGAGGACTTCGCCCGCGACCACGCCCGGATGACGGCGGCGGGCGTGACCTTCCTGGAACAGCCGCGCCACGAGGCGTACGGCTCGGTGGCCGTCTTCCAGGACCTGTACGGCAACCGCTGGGACCTGCTCCAGCCGGCCGGCTGAACGAAACACCCTCCCGCCGGACGAATGCCCCCCCGCTGAACGCCCCCCGCTGGGCGAACGCTCCCGCTGAACGAACACCCCGCACCAAAGACCACCCTCCGCTGGGCGAACGCTCCCGCTGAACGAACACCCCGCACCAAAGACCACCCTCCGCTGGACGAACGCTCCCGCTGAACGAACACCCCGCACCAAATGACCACCCTCCGCTGGACGAACGCCCCCGCCGAACGGCCTCCCCCGCTGGACGAACACCCCCACCGGACGACCTCCCCCGCTGAACGAACACCCCCGCCACACAAGCACCCCGCACCGAACGAACACCCTCCACCCAACGACCACCCTCCACTGAACAAACACCCCCCGCGCCCCTGAACCCCAAGCCCCCTCAAACCGCGCGGCCCCCCACCCCCCCCAACCCCCACCCCAACCAAGGAACCCCACCCCATGACAACTACGCGCGTAGACGCCGCCACCATCCGCCCCCTCCCCAAAGCCGTCCTCCACGACCACCTCGACGGCGGCCTCCGCCCCGCGACCCTCGTCGAGCTGGCCGCGCAGGTCGGTCACACCCTTCCCACCACCGACCCTGAAGCCCTGGCCAGCTGGTTCTTCGAGGCCGCCAACTCCGGAGACCTGGTCCGCTACATCGCGACCTTCGACCACACGCTGGCCGTGATGCAGAACCGCGAAGGCCTGCTGCGCGTCGCGGAGGAGTACGTGCTCGACCTCGCCGCCGACGGAGTCGTCTACGCGGAAGTCCGCTACGCGCCCGAGCTGAACACGCGCGGCGGGCTCACGATGCGTGAGGTCGTCGAGACCGTGCAGGAGGGGCTGGCCGCCGGTATGGCGAAGGCCGCCGCTGCGGGGACGCCCGTACGCGTGGGCACGCTGCTGTGCGGGATGCGGATGTTCGACCGGGTCGGCGAGGCCGCCGAGCTGGCCGTCGCCTACCGGGACGCGGGCGTCGTCGGGTTCGACATCGCCGGCGCCGAGTACGGCTTCCCGGCCGCCGACCACGTCGAGGCGTTCGCGCACCTGCGGAGCGAGAACGTGCCGTTCACGATCCACGCGGGCGAGGCCGACGGGCTCGGCAGCATCCACCAGGCCCTCCAGATCTGCGGCGCCCAGCGCATCGGGCACGGCGTGCGCATCACCGAGGACATCGTCGACGGCAAGCTCGGCCGGCTCGCCGGCTGGGTCCGGGACCGGCGGATCGCGCTGGAGATGTGCCCCACCTCCAACCTCCAGACCGGCTGCGCCACGTCGATCGCCGAGCACCCGATCACCGAGCTGAAGCGGCTCGGCTTCCGCGTCACCCTCAACACCGACAACCGCCTGGTGTCGGGGACGACGATGACGCGCGAGATGACGCTGCTCGTCGAGCAGGCCGGCTGGAGCGCGGCCGACCTGCGCGACGTGACCGTGAACGCCCTGAAGAGCGCGTTCCTGCCGTTCGACGAGCGCAACAAGCTGATCCAGGACGTCGTCCTGCCCGCCTACTCCGCGCTCTGAACCAGCCCGCGCAAGTAGGCCGCCTGCCCGGCGTGCGCCAGGTCGTCCGACAGGACGCTCACCAGGCGCACCCCCAGGCTGACCGGCGGATCCCAGCGGACGTCCACGATCCGCTCCAGGTCCGCCGCGCCGACCGTGCGCAGCGACTCCAGGGTCTGCGCGTGGACGGCGTCGTAGTAGCCCGTGAGCAGGTTGCCGCCGGTGACGCGGACCTGCGCGACCTGCTCGGGGCTGTGCCCGTACCCGGTGTCGTGGTGCGGCAGGCCGAGGCCGAAGAGCTTCTCCCAGCCCTGCGCGTGCCACACCTGCTCCAGGCCGAACGCGTCCGCGACGTGGTCGTCCTGGACCCGGGTGAGATGCCACACCAGCCAGGCCACCGAGTTGGCCTGCGGCGCGGGGCGGAAGTTGAGGTCGTCCGGGGAGAGGTCGGCGACGGCCGCGTGGACCTCTTCCCGGATGCGGCCGTACCCGTCGATGAGGATGTCCTTCGCATGCATACGACCACCATGCCCCGGACCTCGCCCGCCCGCCCCCGCTTTGCGACAGGCGCACGAGACCCTTACGCGGCCCAGACCGCCTGAAAAAGCGGCTCTACGCCGCCCCGCTCTCCAGCAGCCCCATCAGCGCCCGCGCCGCCGGACTCGTCGCCCCGTCCGGCGGCAGCAGCGCCACCGTCTCGTAGCCGGCCGCCCCGATCCCCTCCAGCGGCAGCGCCGTCAGCGCCTCCCGCTTGTGCCGGAAGTGGCGGGGGACGACGGCCACGCCCAGGTTCTCGTCGATGAGGTCCAGCAGGCTGTGCACGTCGTTGACCTCCAGCGCCACCGTCCGCCGCACGCCCGCCCCGGTGAAGGCGGCGTCGCTCACGCGGCGCGGGCCCCAGTCCGGGTGGAAGTCGACGAACGTCTCGTCGGCGAGGTCCGCCGGGGTCAGCGCCGACGTCGTGCCGGCGAGCCGGTGTTCCGGGTGGCACAGCACGTACATCGGCTCCACCGCCAGCGACACCGAGCGCAGCTGGTCGGTGTCGTCCTGGGTGCGGTAGGCGAACGCCAGGTCCAGGCGGCCGGCCGCGACCTCCTCCGCTAGCGTGCCGGAGCCGTACTGGCGCAGCCGGATCTCGACGTCCGGGTGCAGCCGGCGGAACGCCGCGAGCAGGCCCGGCGGGTGGACGCCCGCGATGCACTGCTCGGCGCCGAGGGCCAGCGTGCCGCGCAGCACGCCCTGGACGGCGGCCACCGCCTCGTGCGCCGACCGCACCTGCGCCAGGATCCGTTCGGCCTCGGTGAGCAGCGCCCGCCCGGCCTCGGTCAGGGTCACCCGGCGCGTCGTGCGCACGAACAGGGGCGCCCGCAGCTCCCGCTCCAGCGCCCGGATCGACGCCGAGAGGCCGGACTGGGACACCAGGAGGCGTTCGGCGGCCCGGGTGAAGTGCTGATCCTCGGCGACCGCCACGAAATGCTGGAGATGACGCAGTTCCACGATTGAGAAGACTAGTCGCACAATTCCATCGGATTCTTCTGTTGGACCACTGCCCGCAGGTGGGGGAAGGTGGGACCGCCCAGCAGAAGCGCCTGACCGATGGAGTCGCGTTGTCCTACACCGCTCATCCCGACCGCTACGCGGACCTGCCCTACCGCCGCTCAGGGCGCAGCGGACTGAAGCTCCCGGCCCTGTCGCTCGGCCTGTGGCACAACTTCGGGCCCGACCGCCCGGTCGAGACCCAGCGCGCCATCCTGCGCCGCGCCTTCGACCTCGGCATCACCCACTTCGACCTCGCCAACAACTACGGCCCGCCGCCCGGCGCCGCCGAGTCCGCCTTCGGCGAGTTCCTGAAGACCGACTTCGCGCCCTACCGCGACGAGATGGTCATCTCGACCAAGGCCGGCTACCTGATGTGGCCCGGTCCGTACGGCGAGTGGGGTTCGCGCAAGTACGTCCTGTCGTCGCTCGACCAGTCCCTGAAGCGGATGGGCCTGGACTACGTCGACATCTTCTACTCGCACCGTCCCGACCCCGAGACCCCGCTCGAGGAGACCATGGGCGCCCTGCACTCGGCCGTCCAGCAGGGCAAGGCGCTGTACGTCGGGGTCTCCAACTACTCCGCCGAACAGACCCGCGAGGCCGCCCGCATCCTCGGCGAGCTGGGCACCCCGCTGCTGATCCACCAGCCCCGCTACTCGATGCTCGACCGGCGCCCCGAGAGCGGCGGCCTGCTGGACGCGCTCGACGAGCTGGAGGTCGGCTCGATCGTCTTCTCCCCGCTGGAGCAGGGCGTGCTGTCCTCGCGCTACCTCGACGGCATCCCCGAGGGCTCCCGCGCCGCGAGCGACAGCCCGTTCCTGAACTCCGACGAGCTGACCGAAGAGCTGGTCGGCAAGCTGCGCGCGCTCAACGACATCGCCGCCGGGCGCGGCCAGACCCTCGCCCAGCTCGCCCTCGCGTGGGTGCTGCGCGGCGGCCGGGTCACCTCCGCCCTCGTCGGCGCGAGCAGCGCCCAGCAGATCGAGGACAGCGTCGGCGCCCTCGCGCACCTCGACTTCGAGGACGCCGAGCTGGCCGCGATCGACAAGATCGTGGGCGCCTGACCCGCACCGCTCTCCGCTCGTCCGGGACCTTGCCCAGCGGTCCCGGACGGGCGGAGTCTTTTTGACCGGGCCCCCTTTACGCCGGAACCCGGTCCAGGAACCCCAGAACGGCACCGATCCGGCCGTCTTCGGTGAGCGTGAGCACGTCAGATCCGGCCACCGGGGCGGTGCCCCCAGCGTCACTGACCAGCTCCCACGAGAAACGGGCCGTGTCATGGTGCCCGTCGACCGCCCCGGTCAGTTTGAACGTGAACCCCGGGAACATCTCGTGCGCGCCGCCGATCACCGAGACGATCCCCGCATGCCCGCCGACCTCGGCCAAGGGATCGACGTACGACCCCTCCGGGGCCCACGCGGCGGCCACCGCGACCGCCCGCTCCTCAGGGTCACGGGCGTTCCACGCCGCGAAGTAACGGGCGACGGCGATGTCATGGCGCTCGGGCATGGGTCATCAGCTCCTGGAGAGTCGTCTTCGCTGGTCAGCACCTGGATCGAACCCCCGTGCCGATCCGGTGGCACCACTGTGCCGACCCCCCGCGCGCCGGTCGATTACCTCCGAGGTCATGACGGCGCTTTTCGAGACTGGCCAAAAAGGCGTGGTGACAGTGTTTTAGAAGTGAACATACTCAACGTCAGGGGTAGTTCACTCACAGGAACCACAGCGGAGGGAAAGGATCCCGCGCCCGGCCGGTCAGCCTCGGGGGAGAGGGACGTGCACGACGAATTCCTGTGCCATGTCACCGCGTACGGTGTCTGCGACGGGCAGCGCATAGGCGTACCGCTCGGCACCTACCGCGCGCCCACGCTCGCGCTCGCCCTGTGGTGGCTGCGCGACCGCGCCTCCTGGATCGCCGAACGCCTCGACCCGCGCCCCGAGAGCGGCCGGTTCCCGCCCGGGGCCCTCGTCCCCGTCGCCGCGACCGTCCCCGACGTCCCCGGCATCCTGCGCGCCTGGTGCGCCGACCCCGCGCAACAGGAGCTGGTCGCCGACGAGTTGGGCTCAGGCCGGCTCGTGCGCATCGCGCTCAGCGACGAGACGACCGAGTACGAGCTGCTGGCGGAGTCGGTCGACGCGGTGCGCATGCAGCGGACGATCCCGGCGCTGGTCCTGCCGGTCGGCTGACGCCACCGCCGGGCGCACGAGTGACCGCGTGGCTAGACTTCGAGCATGGCACAGCGGCCGGTCCTCCCGTCCGCGCCCGACCTCGTGCTGGAGACCGGGTCGGGCTCCACGGTGCTGACCCCGGACCACGTCTACCACCTCGGCCGCGACCCCCTCGGCGAGATCGTCCTCGACGACTCCCGCGTCTCCTGGCACCACGCCGTGCTCCGCCCCGCCGGTGACCACTGGACGATCGAGGACGAGCACAGCACCAACGGCACCTACGCCGACGGCCGCCGCGTCCACGCCGAGGACGTCGGACCCGGCAGCGTCCTCGCCTTCGGCAGCCCCGCCGACGGGCCCCGCGCCCGCCTCACCCGCCGCCAGGTCGTCTCCCGCCCCGCGAGCACCGGCACCTTCCGCGCCCCCACGGCCCTGCGCCCGCTGCCCGCCCGCACGGTCCGCATCGGCCGCGCCGCCGACAACGACCTGGTCCTGGACGACCTGACCGTCTCCCGGCACCACGCCGAACTGCGCGTCCTGCCCGGCGGCGGGTACGAGATCGCCGACCTCGGCAGCCACAACGGCACCTACCTCGACGGCGCCCCGGTCACCCGCGCCCCGCTCGGCCCCGACGGCGTCGTGGGCATCGGACACCACGCGTTCCGCCTGGTCGCGGGCGAACTCGCCGAGTACGTCGACACCGGCGAGGTCAGCCTCGACGTACAGGACCTGACCGTCACCGTCGACGGCGGCAAGGTCCTCCTCGACCACGTCTCCTTCCCCGTCGGCGCCAAGTGCCTGCTCGCGGTCGTCGGCCCCAGCGGCGCCGGCAAGTCGACGCTCCTCAACGCCCTCACCGGACAGCGCCCCGCCCAGCACGGCACGGTCGTCTACGACGGGCGCGACCTCTACCGCGACTACGCCGAACTGCGCCGGCGCATCGGCCTCGTCCCTCAGGACGACATCCTGCACACCCAGCTGACCGTCCGCGCCGCCCTCGGCTACGCCGCCGAACTCCGCTTCCCGCAGGACACCGCGAAGGCCGAACGGCGCGCCCGCGTCGACGAGGTGATCCGCGAACTCGGCCTGGAACAACGGGCGGAGCAGCCCGTGCACAGCCTCTCCGGCGGCCAGCGCAAACGCGTCAGCGTCGCCCTGGAACTGCTCACGAAACCCTCGCTGCTCTTCCTCGACGAACCGACCTCCGGACTCGACCCCGGCATGGACCGCTCGGTGATGCACATGCTGCGCGGCCTTGCCGACGACGGCCGCACCGTCATCGTCGTCACCCACAGTGTCCTCAGCCTCGATGTCTGCGACCGCCTCCTCGTCCTCGCCCCCGGCGGCCGGACCGCCTACTACGGCCCGCCCGGCGAGGCCCTGGAGTACTTCCGCTGCCGCCAATGGCCCGAAGTCTTCGAGGCGTTGACGCACGAGCGGGACTGGGCGGGGGAGTACGCGCGCTCGCCCGAGCATCGCCGGTACGTCACCGAGGCCGCCGCCCAGCCCCGGCTGCCCGACAAACCCTCGCGACCGGTCCCGCCGCCCCCGCGCCCCCGCAGCCGGACCGCCCAACTCGCCACCCTGGTACGGCGGTACACCGCGGCCCTCGCCTCCGACCGCACCTTCCTCGCCGTCATGGTCGCCCTCCCGTTCGTCATGGGCGCCATGGCCCGCGCGCTCGCCGGCGGCACGCTCACCCAGAAGACCGCGATGGACGCCCTGCTCATCCTCTGCGTCGGCGGCGTCCTCACCGGCGCCGCGAACGCCGTGCGCGAACTCGTCAAGGAGCGGGCCATCTACGGGCGGGAGCGGGCCGTCGGGCTCTCGCGGGGCGCGTATCTGATGTCGAAGGTGGTCGTCCTCGGGACCGTCACCGTGTTGCAGGCCGTCGTCCTCACCCTCGTCGGACTGCTCGGCGTGCGGCTCGACGCGCCCGGCGGCAAAGGCGTGTTGCTGCCACCGCTCGCCGAAATCACGGTCGCCGTCGCCCTGTTGGCGTTCACCGCCATGACGCTCGGGCTGCTGGTCTCCGCGCTGGTGCGCAAGGAGGAGGTGACCATGCCGCTGCTCGTGCTGCTGGCGATCGTCCAAGTCGTCTTCTGCGGCGCCCTGTTGACGCTCGACGGGGTCCCCGGGCTCGAACAGCTCGCGTGGCTCGTCCCTTCGCGCTGGGCCCTCGCCGCGATGGCCAGCACCCTCGACCTCGGCCGGATCGTCACCCCCGACCCGCTGTTCCGGCACACCGCGCACATCTGGCTCCTCGACATCGGGATGCTTCTCGCGCTGGCGGTGGTCTTCCTCTGCGGGGTCGCGCGGCTGCTGCGCCGGCAGGAGCCGGAGGTGACCCGGTGACCGGCTTCGCGCCCACCCACGTCGCCCCGGCACACGGCATGCCCGCCTGGGAGGCCCCCGACCCCGCCCGCCCCACGGCCGCCCTCGACCCCCTCCTGCCCGTCCGGCTCACCGAGCGGCGCGGCGACTGGGCGCACGTCCTGTGCGCCAACGGCTGGTCCGCGTGGGTCGACGGCCGCCTCCTGATCGCCGTACCGGCCGATCCGCCGCAGCCGGGCGGGGACATGGCCGCAGCGGACGACCCGCGTCCGCTGCTGGCCCGCGCGGAACGGGCGCTCGCGGAGTACCGGGCGGCGCTGGGGGAGGGGGAGGGGTTCCGGCGGCGGGTCGCGGGGCTGCGGGTGGGGGTGGTGATCGACGGGGAGTCGGTGTGGTTGTACGACCAGGAGCGGGGGCGGTGGGTGTACGGGGAGGGCGGGCGGGTTGCCGGGTACGCCGTGGACGGGCCGCCTGAGGGGGAGCGGACTGCCGTGGACGCGTTGCGAGTTGGTGAGCGGGGCGCTGTGGACGTGCCGTCGGCTGGTGAGCGGGGCGTCGGGTACACCTCCGGGGCGGCGCCGCCCGATGACCACGCCCCGACCCGTGTGGTGACCCCCGATGACCCCTGACATCCCCGGCTACCGCATCGAGGACGAGATCGGGCGGGGCGGCATGGCGGTCGTCCACCGGGCCCGTGACCTGCGCCTCGACCGGACGGTCGCGCTCAAGCTGCTCGCGCCCGAACTCGCCCGCAACGACCGCTTCCGGCAGCGCTTCACGCATGAGTCCCGGGTCGCGGCGCGGATCGACCACCCGCACATCGTGCCCGTGTACGAGGCCGGTGAGGCCGACGGCGTGCTCTACATCGCGATGCGCTACGTCGACGGCCGCGATCTGCGCCGGCTCCTCGACCGCGAGGGCCCGCTGCCGCCGGCCACCGCCGTACGCATCGCCGCGCAGGTCGCCTCCGCGCTCGACGCCGCGCATGAACACGGGCTCGTGCACCGGGACGTGAAGCCCGGGAACATCCTGGTCGCGCCCGGCACCGACAGCGAGCACCCCGAGCACGTCTACCTCACCGACTTCGGGCTGACGAAGAAGTCGCTGTCCCTGACCGGGTTCACCAGCGTCGGCGAGTTCGTCGGCACCCTCGACTACGTGGCCCCCGAGCAGATCTCCGGCAAGCCGGTCGACGGGCGGTGCGACGTGTACGGGCTGGCGTGCGTGGTCTACGAATGCCTCGCCGGTCACCCGCCGTTCCGCCGCGACGACGACATGGCCCTGCTGTGGGCCCACCAGTACGACGAACCACCGCCGGTCACCTCCCAGCGGGCGGGACTGCCGACGGCGACGGACGCGGTCTTCGCCCGGGCCCTCGCGAAGGATCCGGAGGAACGGCAGCCGGATTGCCGGGAGTTCGTACGGGAGTTGAGGGGGGCGCTGGAGGAGGGGGGTGTGCGGGAGCCGCCGGGGTGGGCGCGGGTGGTGTTTTGAGGGGGGCGGCTTTGCGGGGCGGCGGGGTTTGCGGGGGCGCGGTTTCTGCGGGGCGGCGGTGTGCGCGGGGCGGCGGTTTCTGCGGCGTGGCGGGTGTTTGCGAGGCGGATGTCTCCGGGAGGGGGCTGTCTCCGCGGGGCGGCGGTGTTAGTGAGGCGGGCGTGCTTTGCGGCGCGGCGGTGTTTGCGCGGGCGGAGTTCGGGGGCTGGCCTCGTGCGTCAGCGTCGCTCACGTGTCAGCTCCGTCCATGCGTCAGCGCCGCTCGCGCACCAGCGCCGCTCATGGATCAGCACCGCCCATGCGTCAGCGCCGCTTACGTGTCAGCACCGCCCCTACGAACCCCGCCACCAGCCCCCACCCCGCCGCGATCCCCAGCGCGGACCACAGCCGGGGGCGTAGGAACAGTTGGCCGCCCAAGTCGCCGCCCAGGTCGCCGATGCCGAGCAGTGACAGGCCGTAATGTGCCGAGATCCGGCCCAGCAGGCAGATCATCAGGACGGTCGCGGCCAGCGCCAGTGCCATGTGTACGGCGTGCTGCCAGGGCCGCATCCGCGCGGGTGAGCGGCGGGCAGCCATGAAGCCGGCGGCCAGGACCAGCGCCGCGTCGACGGCCACCAGCCACCACACCCGCCCGTCCTGCGCGGCCAGCGTCCGCACGTTCAGCGCCGAGACGTCCGGCGTGCGCAGCACCTCGTCCAGGACATGCGGCATCGGCAGCCCGAAGGGCCCCTGCACCCGCCCGTCCCAGGTCACCCCGAGCCCCAGCGTGAACGCCAGCCACATCAGATTCGGCATCCCCAGCAGCACCACGGCCATCGTCTCGGCGGGCCGCCCGCGCGTGAACGCCACGACCAGCGCGACGACGACCCCGAGCAGCACCCACTTGAGCAGCAGCACGAGCATCGCGAACGACACCGGCCGCACCGTCTGCTGCCAGCGCAGCAGCCGGGCCGGGAGCGGGGCGCCCCGGGCGACGAGCAGCGCCAGCA
The DNA here is from genome assembly GCF_055597585.1 of Streptomyces sp. AMJ-169. Taxonomy (NCBI): domain Bacteria; kingdom Bacillati; phylum Actinomycetota; class Actinomycetes; order Kitasatosporales; family Streptomycetaceae; genus Streptomyces; species Streptomyces sp. AMJ-169. Next base: position 370,060 of record NZ_JBVLTJ010000007.1, on the reverse strand, counting down.
GCAGGACCCCGGCGAGCCAGCAGAGGCCGACGGCCAGCGACGCGGGGACGTCCGCCTTGAAGCCGACCCTGGGGTTCACCCCGAACAGGTCGGCCAGATCGGCGGCCGTGCCGCTGCCGAGGGAGATCCGGAAGGTGTGCCGGGAAGCCAGCGCGAGACCGAGCAGCGCCAGCAGCCACAGGAGCGCGATCCGGCCCGCCCACCCCGCGAGTTCGGCCGCCGACGCCACCGCCCGCCGCCGCAACGGCCGCAGGAAACCGGCGCCGATGAGGAGCGCTCCGGTGAGGGTCACCGACAGCGGGATGATCGTCAGACCGCCGCGTGCCCCCGCGAGCGAACTGGCGGCGCCGGACAGCTCGACGGTCCCGCCGACCGCCGTCACCACCGCCGCCGCGACGACCGAGGGGTACGCCCCGCCCGGCAGATTCCCGGCCCCGGCCGCGAGCAGCCCGAGCCCGGCGACCAGAGCCATGGCCAGCACCCCGGTCACCACGACGGCGACCGCCTGGGGCCAGCCGTGCCGGGAGACGGCGAGGTCAGAACCACGGAAGTCGCTCACGCGGCCACGCTAAGCAGGGGCGCGCGGAGCTGCCTGCCGAGAGCGGCCGACGACCGGCCTCACGCCCGCCGCAGAGGCGCCGGGCTCAGGCTCGCCGCTGTGGCGCCGGGTTCAGGCTCGCCGCGGAGGCGCCTTCGACGCCCGCCGGGAGCCGGGGGCTGCTTTCGACGCTCGCCGAGAGCCCTCGGGGCCACTTTCGATGCCCGCCGGGAGCCCCAGGGGCCGCCTTCGACGCCCGCCGGAGCCCCGAGGCCGCTTTCGGCGCCGCTGCCCCCCTGCCCGCCCTTTCGGTGCCGCTGCCGCCCCTGCCCGCCCAGCCCGCCGCAGGCGTCCGCTTGCGGCCTCCACCCATTCGGAGCACACAATGGGTCGTCGCGTAGCAAAGCGTGGCAAAACGGCCAGCGTGCCGTACGAACCCACCTCGGGAGAGTGCGTGAGCGTCGAACCGCCGTCCTCCGGCCGCCCCTCCGGTCCGCCCTCGGGGCCCCTCTCCGGCCCCGGTGAACCCCCTTCAGGACCGCCCCCGTCGAGCGGCGGCGGCGCCAGCCCGGAGGAGCCGCACCGGCCCTGGTGGAGATCGGCGCCCCGCGTCGCCATGGCCACCGCCGCCGTCGTGGCCGTCGCCGCGGTGGCCGTACTCCTCACCCGTGGCGGGGGCGGCTCGGGGAAGGGCGGCGAGGTCTTCCTCCAGGCCGCCGACACGGCGGGCCGCGACCCCTTCACCGCCTCCTCGGCCACGACCGGCTCCGCCCCGCCCGCCTCGGCCGCCCCCGCGAGCCCGGCCGCCTCGGGCGCGCTCCAGAGCGTCTCCGGCAACACCGCCGGCCTCTACGGCGGCACCCGGAACACGGCCGCCTGCGACATCGACAAGCAGATACGGTTCCTGTCCGCCGCCCCCGCGAAGAACGCCGCGTTCGCTTCCACCGTCGGGGTGAAGCCCGACCAGGTCCCCGCCTTCCTGCACTCCCTCACCCCGGTCCAGCTCCGCGTCGACACCCGCGTCACCAACCACGGCTTCGTGAACGGCACCGCCGACGCCTACCAGTCCGTCCTCCAGGCCGGCACCGCCGTCCTCGTCGACGGCCACGGCGTCCCGCGCGTGCGCTGCGCCTGCGGCAACCCCCTCGGCCCGGCCGTCGCCCAGCAGGGCACCCCGAGCCCGACCGGCGGCTCCTGGCCCGGCTACCGCCCCGCGAACGTCGTCGTCATCACCCCCTCGGTGACCGTGATCAACGTCTTCGTCCTGTACGACCCCGGCGACCACGGCTGGATCGCCCGGGACCGGGGGACCTGGCGGCACGACCGGCCGACGAAGCCGCCGGCGCCGGTGATCTCCCCGACGCCGTCGCCGTCCTCGTCGCGTTCCCCGTCCCCGTCCCCGTCCTCGTCGGTGTCGCCGTCCACCTCGCCCTCCAACTCGCCGAGCCAGAGCCCGAGTCAGGGCACGAGTCCGAGTCAGAGTCCTAGCCAGAGCCCCAGTTCCAGTCCCAGTCCCAGCCCCAGTCCGAGTCAGAGCCCCAGCGCGCCGCCGAGCCCCAGCCCGAGCCTCAGCCCCCTCACCCCCACACTCTCCCCCTCCCCCTCCCTCTCGCTCGCCCCTTCCCCCTCCTCCCCGCCCACGCCCTTAGAGTCCCCGTCGGCTCCCCCGTCCCCCTCCCTGCCCCCGCCCCCCTCGCCGAGCGCCGAAGTGCCGGGCGTATCGTCAGGTCCCCAGCAAGGTACATAGGGGTGCATAGGGGGGACTGCCCCGCGTGCGACGGGGTAGCAGGACAGGTGCGGCAGCGTACGGCCAGTCCGGCCAGTCCGGCCTCCGAGAGAGAAAAGCATGATCGAGCACCTGGACGGGGCAGTGACAACGACTGGTTTCGGCGTACCAGTGGAGCCCATGAGGAGTGCCGCGCACTACACGGGTGAGCCCGGCAGCATCAGCGCGGCCCGCTCCTTCGCCGCCCGCTTCGTCGACCAGCTGAGGACGGAGTGGTGCGCCCTCATCGGCAGGCGCGCCGTCGAAGAGGTGATGCTGGTGGTCAGCGAGCTGGTCACCAACGCGGACCGGCACAGCGACGGCCCCTACATACTGGAACTCGAAGGCACCGGGGCCGCCGTGACGGTCTCCGTGTACGACAGCAGCGACACGCTCCCGCTGCGCTACCCCCGCGACCCCGAACGCGTCGGCCGGCACGGCCTGGAGATCGTCCACGCCCTCGCCGCCGAGGTGCGCGTCGAACGGGTGCCGGTCGGCAAACGGGTTTGGGCCGTCGTACCGCTGACGGTCTGAGCGCAGCTCGGTGAAAAGGGACCTCAGGCGATACCGAGTTCGCCCAGCATCCCCTCCCGCAGCCGGGTGATGATCCGCTTGATCAGCCGTGAGACGTGCATCTGTGAACACCCCAGCTGCGCGCCGATCTCCGCCTGCGTCGCCTCCTCGACGAACCGCAGATGCAGGATGCGCCGGTCGCGTTCGCTGAGGCCGGCCATCAGCGGGGCCAGCGCGTGGAAGTCCTCGACGAGCGCGAGCCCGCTCTCCTCGACGCCGATGAAGTCCGCGAGGACGGCCTCCCCGCCGTCGCTCCCGTCGCCGCCGGTGAGGGCCGCGTCCAGGGAGGAGGAGGTGTAGCCGTTGGCGGCGATCTGCGCCTCGACGACCTCCCGTTCGGAGACGTCCATCAGGGTCGCCAGCTCCGCGACCGTCGGCTCCCGGTCGAGCCGTCCGGCCAGCTCGTCGCGCGCCTTCGCCAGCTCCACCCGCAGCTCCTGGAGCCGGCGCGGCACATGCACCGCCCAGGTGGTGTCCCGGAAGAACCGCTTGATCTCGCCGACGATGTACGGCAGCGCGAACGACGTGAACTCGACCTCGCGCTCCGGCTCGAACCGGTCGATCGCCTTGATCAGCCCGATCATCCCGGTCTGGACGACGTCCTCCATGTCGTCCCCGCGGCCCCGGAACCGGCCGGCCGCGAACCGCACCAGCGACATGTTCATCTCGATGAGCGTGTTGCGCGCGTACTGGTACTCGTGCGTGCCCTCCTCCAGCTCACCGAGGCGCCGGAAGAACTGGCGCGACAGCTCGCGTGCGTCACGCGGGGCCACGCTGCGTGGCTCCGTCACGCCCGGCAACGGCGACCGCCCTCCGCCGCCGGTCTCCTCGACTGATCGCGTCCGCGTTCCGATCACGGCGGTGCGCATGCCCTCTCCCTCGTTGCGTCACGGTTCCCGGGTCCCCGTGCGAACGGGCCCGTCACGAGGGCCCACTCACCCGGCGACTACCCGCCCTCGCCCGCCGCATGCGCCCGCGCTCACGCCAACGTGCGGCGGGCGGTGAGGAGTTCGTGGAGGTAGCGTTTGGTGACCGTGCCCCCGTAGTCCCGCTCGATCAGCTCCCGCACCCCCCTGAGCAGCCCCGCGCGGGCCGGCGCGGGCAGCGCGAGATGGTTCGAGTAGGTGAGCAGCACCTCCAGGTAGCCGTCCGCCGTGTACGTGATGTCCTGGGTGAACTGCCGTACGACGACATCGGTACAGCGCGGGTCGCATGCGAACTCATCGAAGTCGGTGGCCACTTGGGAAACGTCCTTGAGGAGCGACCCGGTTGGGGTCCCCGGCATCCAACGCTCGTAGTGCGCCTGGGAGTCGTGGAAGAACTGCGTGTCCCCTCCGGCGACGTGCTCGGTCGTCACCACCGCCAGCACTCCGCCGTTCTTCAGCGCCGCAGCCGTCCGCCCCACCCGGTGCGCTGGGTCCAGCCAGTGCCACGCCGTCGCGCACGCCACCAGGTCGTACTCCTGGGCGGGCGTCCAGTGGTCGAAGTCGGCCACGGCGATCTCCGCGCGCGGGAAGCCGGCCAGATTGCGCCGGGCGACGGACGCGAGGGAGGCGCCCAGTTCGACGCCGGTGATCCGGCAGCCGGTCGCCGCGAGCGGGACGGTGAGCTTTCCGGTGCCCGGCGCGATCTCCAACACGCTGCTCTCCGGGCCCAGTTCGGCCACCGACACCAACTCGGCGACCAGCTCCGGGGGATACCTGGGCCGTACCCGGTCGTACCGCTCCGCGACCGCGTCGAACGTCTCCCGCAGCTCCATGGACCTCCGCCTTCCCTCTTCCCTACGGCCGAACGGAGATCTTCGCGCCCGGACCTCACGCGCGATTTTCCCCGTTCGGCCCACGGCGAAGCCCCCTCCTCCCGCCGCCCGCACCCCCCTAGGCTGGGAAGGTGAGCGACGACAAGCAGGCCCGCGTGGTCCCCCTCAAGCCGCAAGCCGTCCGTGAGCCCCTGTGGCGGGATCTCGTCGGAGACGTGCTGCGCAGTGAACGGCAGTCCCAGGAGCGGACGTTGAAGGACGTCGCCGAGGCGGCGCGGATCTCGATGCCGTATCTGTCGGAGGTGGAGCGGGGCCGCAAGGAGGCCTCCTCCGAGGTGCTCGCGGCTGCCGCCCACGCCCTCGGGCTGAGCCTCGGCGACCTCCTCGTCCGCGTGCACGGCGAACTGGCCCGCACCCCCGCCCGCCGCCGGACCGACGGACTCTGCCTCGCCGCCTGAGCCGGCTCAGCGGCGGGCCAGGACCTCGTCCGCCAGGCCGTACGCGACCGCCTCCTGGGCCGTGAAGACCTTGTCGCGGTCCATGTCGGCGCGCAGCGTCGCGGGGCTCTGGCCGGTGTGGCGGGACAGGACCTCCTCCACCTGGGTGCGGATGCGGACCATCTCCTTCGCCTGGAGGGCGAGGTCCGAGACCGTGCCCCGCTGCCCTCCCGACGCCGGCTGGCCCAGCAGCACGCGGGCGTGCTCCAGGACGAACCGGCGGCCCGGGTCGCCGCCCGCCAGCAGCACCGCCGCCGTCGAGGCCGCCTGGCCGACGCAGAACGTCGACACCGGCGCCTTGATGTAGCTCATCGTGTCGTAGATCGCCATCAGCGAAGTGAACGAGCCCCCGGGCGAGTTGATGTACAGGGCGATCTCGTTCTCCGGTGCCGCCGACTCCAGGTGCAGGAGCTGCGCGATGACGACGTTGGCCACGCCGTCGTCGATCTCCGTGCTGAGGAAGATGATCCGCTCCGACAGCAGCCGGCTGTAGATGTCGTAGGACCGCTCGCCGCCCTGCGGGGTGCGCTCTACGACGTACGGAATCGTGTAGCTCGCCATGGTCACAGCCCCATCCGCCGGGCCGGCGCCGCCGGGCGCAGGTCGGACAGGGACGTGACGATCCGGTCGACCATGCCGTACTCGCGGGCCTCCTCGGCGGTGAACCAGCGGTCGCGGTCGCCGTCGCGGGAGACCGTCTCCGGGGTCTGGCCGGTGCGGGCGGCGGTGATGCGCTCAATGGTGCGCTTGGTGTGCTCCAAGTTCTCCGCCTGGATCTCGATGTCGGCGGTGGTGCCGCCGATCCCGGCGGACGGCTGGTGCATCATCACGCGGGCGTTGGGCAGCGCGTACCGCTTGCCCGGGGCGCCCACGGTCAGCAGGAACTGGCCCATGCTGGCCGCGAACCCCATCACGAGGGTCGCCACGTCGTTGGGCACCAGCTCCATCGTGTCGTGGATCGCGAGGCCCGAATGCACCTCTCCACCCGGGGAGTTGATGCACAGGACGATGTCCGAGCGCGGGTCCTGCGCCGACAGGATCAGCAGTTGCGTGCAGACGCGCTGCGCGGACACCTCGTCGACCTGCGTGCCCAGGAAGACCATGCGCTGGCCGAGGAGCCGGCCCGCCAGCTGGTCGTCGAAGCGGGTCGGCTGGGTTTCGCCGTCCGCGAGAGTGAGTGGAGTCATCGGTTCTCCCGAAGTTGTCGTCGGTGACTCCACTCTCGATCCGCCGCCGGCCTCAGCCCCCTTTTCTCTGCCCTCGGCAGATCTGCCGAGGGCCTAACCCTTCTCGCGCAGCTCCCTGAAGAACGCCCGCACGTCCCCCACCAGCAGATCCGGCTCCTCCAGCGCCGCGAAGTGCCCGCCGCGGTCGTACTCGGTCCAGCGGACGATGTTCTCCGTGCGCTCCGCCTTGTGCCGCAGCGGGATCTGGAGTTCGGCCGGGAAGAGGGCGAGCGCGGTCGGGGCGGTGGACGGCAGGTCGGGGCGGGCGAAGCGGCCGGAGGTGGTGTGGGCGCGCTCGAAGTACAGGCGGGACGCCGAACCGGCCGTCCCCGTCAGCCAGTACACCATCACGTTCGTCAGCAGCAGATCCCGCGAGATGGCCTCCTCGGGCCGCTCACCGGAGTCCGTCCACTCGCGGAACTTCTCGATGATCCACGCGAGTTGGCCGACCGGCGAGTCCGTGAGGCCGTACGCGAGGGTCTGCGGGCGGGTCGCGTGGACGGCGGCGTACGCGGAGGCGTCGGCCGTCCACTCCCGCCAGTGCGCCCACGACCTCAGCGTCCGCTCGCGCTCCGCCGGGCTCAGGGCCGACAGTTCCTCCTCGGTCGGCTCGGTGGTCGCCTGCGCGCCCGGCAGCAGGTTCAGATGCACCCCGATCAGCCGGTCCGGATGCGCGCGGCCCAGCTCGCGGGAGATGCCCGCGCCCCAGTCGCCGCCCTGCGCCCCGAACCGCCCGTACCCGAGCCGGGTCATCAGCTCGGCCCACGCGTCCGCGACCCGCCCGGCCTCCCAGCCGCTCTCGGCGGTCGGCCCGGAGAAGCCGTAGCCGGGGATGCTGGGGACGACGACGTGGAAGGCGTCGGCCGCGTCGCCGCCGTGCGCCACCGGGTCGGTGAGCGGTCCGACGACGTCCAGGAACTCGACGAACGAGCCGGGCCAGCCGTGGGTGAGCAGCAGCGGGGTCGCGTCCGGCTCGGGGGAGCGGATGTGCGCGAAGTGGACGTGCGCGCCGTCTATCTCGGTCGTGAACTGCGGCCACTCGTTCAGCCGGGCCTCGGCCGCCCGCCAGTCGTACTCGTGGCGCCAGTAGGCGGCCAGCTCCCGCAGATAGTCCACCGGGACCCCGTACAGCCAGCCCGCGCCGGGGACCTGGTCGGGCCAGCGGGCGCGGTCGAGGCGGTCGTGCAGTTCGTCCAGCTCGGACTGGGGGATGTCGATCCGGAACGGATGGATTCCCGGGTGAGTCGTCATGATCCGGATGCTAGTTCGGGGCCGCCGGGGTGCCGAGTGGATTTCGGACCGGATTTCCGCCGGATTTTCCGTCCGGGGGACCGATGAGTTCGCGGGGGCACGGGGGTCGATACCCATGACCGTACCCGCGACCGACGTACCCCCCCGGGAGAGCCGATGAGCACCGACGGATTCACCACCTGCCTCTGGTTCGACGACCAGGCCGAGGCCGCCGCCCACTACTACGTCTCCCTCTTCGACAACGCCGCGCTCGGCAAGGTCTCCCGCTACCCCGAGGGCGCGCCGATGCCCGCCGGGACCGTCCTGACCGTGGAGTTCACCGCCAACGGCCAGAAGTTCGTCGCCCTCAACGGCGGCCCCCAGTTCACCTTCACCGAGGCGATCTCCTTCCAGATCTACTGCGCCGGCCAGGCGGAGGTCGACCGCTACTGGGACCGGTTCACCGAGGACGGCGGCGAGCCCGGCCCCTGCGGCTGGATCAAGGACCGCTACGGCCTGTCCTGGCAGGTCGTCCCCACCGGCCTGCCCGACCTGATCGCCGACCCCGACCCGCAGAAGGCGGCCCGCGCGACCAAGGCGATGATGGCCATGAGCAAGCTCGACCTCGCCGAGGTCCAGAGGGCGCACGCGGGCGAGTGAACCGCCGCTGAACACGGAGAACGGCGGCCCCGGGATCCGGGGCCGCCGTCCTGTCCCACTACCTGTCTACCGCAGCGGACCCGGGACTCAGACCCGGTCTGCCACTATCAGCAAGTACTGGAAGCTGCCGTTGCGATAGGCGTCGATGAACGTTTCTTCGATCCCGGTCACCAGATGCTCCGCGCCGGCCCGCAGCTCCCAGTACGGCAGGGTCGCCGCCGTCAGGTCCTCGACGTGGACCGGGACCAGCCGGTTGCGGGCCATCGCCCGGAAGTACTCCGACCTGGGGTGGATGTCGCAGATGTAGTGCGCGTTGATCAGTGACACCTCGCGGGAGGCCCGCCCGTAGGCGTCGTTGTAGCAGCCCGTGACGGTGACGTAGCGCCCGCCCCGGCGCAGCAGCCGCGCGTGCTCCGCGAAGAGCAGGTCCAGCTCGACGTACATCGTGGACTCGTTGTTCCACGACGCCGCGTACGCCCCTGAGGTGAGGCCGGTGTCCAGCATGTTGCGGTGGTGGTAGGCCACCTTGCCGTCGATGCCCCGCTTGCGCGCCTGCTCGTTCGCGAACGCCGCCTGCTTCGCGGAGATCGTCACACCGTCGGCCGCGCAGCCGTAGCGCAGATGCGCGGTCACGCTGCCGCCGCCCCGGCCGCAGCCCGCGTCGAAGACCCGGTCCTGGGCCGTCAGCGGGCCGAGGTGACCGGCCAGGAGTTCGGCCTGGGCGTGCTCCAGGCGGTGCAGTTCGGCCGTGATCCGTTCACCGCGCAGGGCCGGATCAGGTTCGTCCAGGACGCTCCAGTCGGCCTCGCCGATGCCGTAGTGATGGTGGTACAGGTCGTCGATCCGGCCCAGATCGAGGTTGACGGGGTTCTCCTCCGCGTTCCAGTACGCGGCGACGCTGCCTTGGTACACGGACAGTGCGGGCGCGAATCCGGGTTCCTGCGTGGTGGTCAACTGACGGCTCCTTACCAGTAGTCGGGCAGGTGGTAGCGGTGGGTGTTGGTGGCGTGCCACTCGTGGTTGCCGGCCACCCAGTCGTCCAGGCCCTGCGCGTACCGCTCCACCAGCGGTGACAGCGCGGCGAGCGCCGCGGACTCCTCCTCGAAGGCCGTCATGATCTCGTTGTGGATCCCGACGGCCCTCAGATAGGCGTTCTTCAGCCCGCGCCCCTCGTTGGCGGCGACGACCTGAGGCAGATTGAGATGGTCGGGGTCGCCGGCCAGCTCCTTCGTGAACGAGTAGAGATCGTTGACGAGCGTGGTCGCGTTGCTCGCCAGCGCGGTGATCCGCTGGATCTCGGGGCGCGAGTAGAACTGCTCGGGCAGCTCGTAGCCGTCGATGGCGTCGACCATCCCGAGACAGGGGCGGAAGTTGTTGAACTGCCGCATCACCAGGTACTCCCAGACCTGCGGCCGGTACCGGGTCTCGCCCCAGCCGGCCTCGCCGAGATAGCCGAGGTGCAGCCGCGCGATGTCGTGCAGGAACCGGGTGACCTGGCTGGGCGAGGCGATCGCCGCGTAGTCCTTCAGCCCCCAGAAGTACGACCGCAGCGAGCTGTCGCCCTGCATGCCCCGCAGCCACTCCTCGGTGACGTCCGCCGGGCCGTGGTAGGGGTCGAGCGCGGACTGCGCGATGATCAGCCGCCCGCCGAGCCCGGTGCGCGAGCCGCCTTTGTCCTCGTCCTCCTCGCAGTAGGTGTTGTCGACGATGTTCTCCGCGAGCAGCAGCTTGCCCGCGACGACCAGCCGCTCCATGTCCAGCGCCCGGGGATGCTGGAGGACGACGGCCCGCCCGAACTGGAAGCCCGCGAAGTCCCCGTCCCAGGCCGCCGGGAACAGATCCAGCTCCTTGGCCCACTCCTCGAGGCGCCGGTCGACCTCCGCCGCCTTCGCCGGGTCGGCGGGCTCGACCTGCCGGTACTTGAGCCCCGGGATCGCCCCCGTGCGGCGCGCGTCCAGCCGCGCGAAGGGCGCCGGGGGGCCGGGCAGCGCGTAGCTCATTCGGGCATCCGCCCGATCTGCACGTTCTCCAGGATCCCGGCGGCGTCCGGCACCAGCACGGCCATCGAGTAGTAGGCGGTGACGAGGTACTGGATGATCGCGCTCTGGTCGATCCCCATGAACCGCACGTTCAGCCCCGGCTGGAACTCCTCCGGGATGCCCGTCTGATACAGCCCCACGACGCCCTGGTCGGCCTCGCCGGTGCGCAGCGCGATGATGCTGCTGGTGTGCCCGCCGGTCACCGGGATCTTGCTGCACGGGAAGATCGGCACCCCCCGCCACGCCGGCACCTGATGCCCCTCGACGTCCGCGCCGCCCGGCACCAGACCGCGCCGGTTGCACTGCCGGAAGAACGCCGCGATCGCCTTCGGATGCGCCAGGAACAGCTTGGTCTTGCGGCGCATCGCCAGCAGCTCGTCCATGTCGTCCGGGGTCGGCGGCCCGGTGTAGGTGCTGATCCGCTGGGAGTGGTCGGTGTTGTGCAGCAGCCCGAACTCGCGGTTGTTGACCAGCTCCCACTCCTGCCGCTCGCGGATCTCCTCGACGGTGAGCCGCAGTTGCTGGCGGGTCTGGTCCATCGGGTCGTTGTAGAGGTCGGCGACCCGGGTGTGCACCTTCAGCACGGTCTGCGTGAGCGACAGTTCGTACTCGCGCGGGGCCAGGTCGTAGTCGACGAAGCCGCTGCCGATCGTCGGCTCGCCCACATGGCCCGCCTGGAGCGGCACCTCGGCCTCGCCCTTGCGGTTCATCGGCAGCGCCTGCCGCGCGGCGAACGCCGCCAGGTGCGCGGCGAGCGACGGCACCCGGCCGGTCAGCTCCAGCAGCGCCGTCCAGGGCAGCGCCATCACCACCCCGGCCGTCTCCGCCCGCACCGACGTCAGCCACAGCGGATCGGCCTGCCCCACGGCCTCGTCGCCCAGCTGATCGCCGTCCGTGACGACCCCGAGGACCTGCTCCTCGCCGTAGGGGCCGGTCGTGAACCGGGTCAGCCGGGCGTGCACGACGACGTACGCCTCCGTGACCGGCTGCCCCGCCTCGTACAGCACCTCACCGGCGCGCACCTCCCGCACCCGGAAGCGGCCCGCCAGCTCGGTCAGGACCTCGGTGTCGTCGTAACCCCGCAGCGCCGGCAGTTCGGACAGGGTCGGCGGGACGATCCGGATGTCGTCCGCGCCGTTGTGCTCGAACTGCACCCGGCCCCGGCCGACCCGCAGCTGGAGCCGGCGGTTCACCCGGTAGGTGCCGCCCTTCACATCGACCCAGGGCAGCATGCGCAGCAGCCAGCGCGAGCTGATCCCCTGCATCTGGGGCTCGGACTTGGTGGTCGTCGTCAGCTGCCGGGCCGCCCGGGTGCTGAGGCTGGTCAGCTCGGGCGGCTCGGGGGCCTCGACGCCGGCGGGGCCGACGGTGTCGTCGGGTGTGGACACAGGGGTCTCCCAGAAAAAGTGGACATCGGAAGCGGATGCGTACATTCAGCCAACCCGTTGATCGCAGCGCCGGGTAAGGCGTGAAGGGGGCGGGAAAGTGCGCCAGGCGCATAAACACGGGGTGTGGTGTGCGATGGGTGGTGAAGCGCTCGGCGCGCGCCCCCGCGCCCCGGTGACTAGCGTGGGCGGAAAGGACACCTCCACTGATCGGAAGGGGCGCGGTCATGGCCGTGCAGCCTGAAGGAACGCCCTGTTGGGCCGACGCGATGTTCACCGACCTGGACGGGGCCAAGCGCTTCTACGGCCAGGTCCTCGGCTGGACCTTCGGCGAGGCGGCGTCGGAGTTCGGCAGCTACACCCAGGCCTACGCCGACGGCAAGGCGGTCGCCGCCGTCGTACCGCCGATGCCGGGGCAGGAGGGGGAGAGCCACTCGCAGTGGTGCCTGTACTTCGCCTCCGCCGACGCCGCGGCCACCGCTCAGAAGATCCGCGCGGCCGGCGGCGAGGTCCTCATGGAGCCCATGAAGGTGGGCGACTTCGGCACGATGTGCCTCGCCCGGGAACCCAGCGGCGCCGTCTTCGGCGTCTGGCAGGCCGGCGCCCACGAGGGGTTCGAGGCGGTCGCCGTGCCCGGAGCCTACTGCTGGGCCGAGGTCTTCACCCGCGAGCCGGAGAAACCCGACGCGTTCTTCCCGGCCGTCTTCGGCTACAAGGTGAAGAAGATGGACGACGACGCCGTCGACTTCGGCGTCTACCACCTCGGCGACACCATGCTGCTCGGCCGCATGAGGATGGGCGAGGAGTTCCCGCCGCACGTCCCGTCGTACATCAACGTGTACTACGCCGTCGACGACTGCGACGCCGCCGTGAAACGGGCCGTCGACAGTGGCGGCATCCTCCGGTTCGGGCCGATGACCATGCCGTTCGGGCGGTTCGCGGCGCTCAGCGACCCGCAGGGCGCGCAGTTCTCGGTGATCGACGTGAAGACCACCGAGGGGGAGCCGCCGCCCATGACCGACGTGAGCTGACGCCGTCGCGGCCATGGCATGATCGTGCGCATGCGTGAACGAGTTGTGGCCGCGTGCGACGGGGCTTCGAAAGGCAACCCCGGGCCCGCGGGCTGGGCGTGGGTGATCTCCGACGGCGCCGAGGGACCGGACCGCTGGGCGGCCGGAGCGCTCGGCAGAGCGACCAACAACGTGGCCGAACTGACCGCGCTGCAAGAGCTGCTGGAGGCCACCGACCCGGCCGCGCCGCTGGAGGTCCGGATGGACTCCCAGTACGCGATGAAGGCGGTCACGACCTGGCTGCCGGGCTGGAAGCGCAACGGCTGGAAGACGTCCTCGGGCAAGCCGGTCGCCAACCAGGAACTGGTCGTCCGCATCGACGAGCTGCTCGGCGGGCGCGAGGTGGAGTTCCGCTACGTCCCCGCCCACCAGGTCGACGGCGACCCCCTGAACGACTTCGCGGACCGCGCGGCGAGCCAGGCGGCGATCGAGCAGGAGGCGGCGGGCAGCGAGTGGGGGTCGCCGGTGCCGCCGCCGTCGCCGCTCACCCCGTCCTCCGGGGGTGCGGCGCGGCGCAAGCCCGCGGCCCGCAAGCAGACCGGTGGGGGCGGGGGCGGCGCCGGCGGGGCGTCCTCGCGGACGCTCAAGGCGAAGTTCCCGGGGCGGTGCGTGTGCGGGCGGTCGTACGCGGCGGGGGAGCAGATCGCGAAGAACGGGCAGGGGTGGGGGCATCCGGAGTGCAGGGAGCTGGCGGGCTGAGGCGGCTTTGAGTCGCTGAGGCGGGGAGGCGGGGAGGCTTGGGGAGAGCTTTCCTGGAAGCTTTACCCAAAGGGGCGGTCGGCGGGAGTCGGCCGCCCCTTCTGCGTACCCGCGCCCCTTTTGGCTGCTACCCTGCGTCCTCTTCCCATCCACGTTCGGTCATTCCAGAGGTGCGCGTGAAGATCGCCTGCGTCGGCGGCGGCCCCGCCGGTCTGTATCTGTCGATCCTGCTGAAGCGGCGCGATCCGGCGCACGAGATCACCGTCCACGAACGGGGCGCGGAAGGCTCGACGTACGGCTGGGGGGTCACGTACTGGAGCGAACTCCTGGAGAAACTGCACGCCTACGACGAGGAGTCGGCCCGCGCGATCGACGCGGCGTCGGTGCGCTGGACCGAGGGCGTCGCGTACGTCGGCGACCGGCTGACCCGGCAGCCGGGGGACGAGGGGCACGGCATCGGCCGGCACAAGCTGCTGGAGATCCTCGCCGCGCGGGCCCGGGAGCTGGGGGTGCGGCTGGAGTTCGGGAGCGAGGTCACGCCCCAGGCGCTCACCGGACCGGACCTCTCCGGCGCCGACCTCGTCGTCGCCGCCGACGGAGTCCGCAGCACCCTGCGCTCCGTGCACCCCGACCGCTTCGGCGCCGAACTCACCGACGGCCGCAACTCCTACATCTGGCTCGGCACCACCAAGGTCTTCACCACCTTCACCTTCGCCTTCGTCGAGACCGGGCACGGCTGGATCTGGTGCTACGGCTACCCCTACGACGCCGACCACAGCACCTGCGTCATCGAATGCGCCCCCGAGACCCTGACCGGCCTCGCCCTCGACGGCCCCGACGCGCTGCCCGCCCTGGAGAAACTCTTCGCCCCCCTCCTCGACAACCACCCCCTCATCTCCGGAACGTCCGCCCAGTGGCTGAAGTTCCGCACCCTCACCAACAAGACCTGGCACCACGGAAACCTCGTCCTCCTCGGCGACGCCGCCCACACCACCCACTACTCGATCGGCGCCGGCACCACCCTCGCCCTGGAGGACGCGATGACCCTCGCCGACGCCCTCCGCGACCACCCGGACGACCTCGCACAGGCCCTCACCGCGTACGAGCACACCCGTAAAGCCGCCCTCCTCCCCACCCAGAGCGCGGCCCGCTACAGCGCCCAGTGGTACGAGAACCTCACCCGCTACATCCACCTCCCCCCGGAGCAGATGTTCGCGCTCCTCGGCCAGCGCCACTCACCGCTGCTGCCGTACGTGCCGCCCCAGCTCTACTACCGCCTCGACCGCGCGGCCGGCCGGCTGGAGGCGCTGCGCCGCTTCAAGCGCTGGCTGGGTCCCGTGGTGGCGCGCACGGTGCACTCCAGGGTGCTGACCGGGCGGAAGTGAGCCGGCGGACACCACCGCCGCGAGCCCCCGCGCGCCTTTGGTGAATGGCGATTCACTGTTACGGTGAATCGCCATTCACCATATTTTCGCACCGCGCAGGTCGCTGGAGTCGCCCATGGCATCGCCCGCACCGATATCCACGCCAGGACCGCGCCGGCGGCCCACCGTCCCGGTCCTGGCCTACGGCGGCATCCTGATGGCCGTCATGCAGACGGTCGTCGTCCCCCTCCTGCCCGACCTGCCCCGGCTGACCGGCTCCTCGGCCGCGGCGGTCTCCTGGATGGTCACCGCGTCCCTGCTCTCCGGCGCCGTCCTCACCCCCGTCCTCGGCCGCGCCGGCGACATGTACGGCAAACGCAAGGTCCTGCTGCTCTCCTTCTCGATGCTCGCCGTCGGCTCGGTGATCTGCGCCCTGACCTCACGCATCGAGATACTCGTCGCGGCCCGCGCGCTCCAGGGCGCCGCCTCCGCCGTCGTACCGCTCTCGATCAGCATCCTGCGCGACGAACTCCCGCCCGAGAAAAGGGGATCGGCGGTCGCGCTGATGAGTTCGACCGTCGGGATCGGCGCCGCGCTGGGGCTGCCGGCGGCGGCCATGGTGGTGCAGTACGCCAACTGGCACGTCATGTTCTGGCTGACCGGCGCCCTCGGCGCGATGGGCGTCGCGCTGCTGCGCTGGGCGGTGCCCGAGTCGCCGGTGCGCGAGCCGGGGAGGTTCGACGTGACCGGGGCGCTCGGGCTCGCCGCCGGGCTGAGCTGTCTGCTGCTCGGCGTCTCGCAGGGCGGGCAGTGGGGGTGGACCAGCGGCCGGATCACCGGGCTGTTCGCGGGGTCCGTGGTGCTTCTCGCCCTGTGGTGGTGGCAGCAACTGCGCGCCGAACGCCCGCTGGTGGACCTGAAGCTGGTGACCAGGCCGCGCGTCGGCCTCTCCCACGTCGCCGCGCTCCTCACCGGCTTCGCCTTCTACGCCAACTCGCTCGTGACGGCCCAGCTGGTCCAGGCGCCCAAGGCCACCGGGTACGGCCTCCAGCTGTCCATCGTCGAGACCGGTCTGTGCCTGCTGCCGGGCGGCGTCATCATGCTGGTGCTCTCCCCGGTCTCCGCGCGGATCTCCGCCGCGCGCGGCCCCAGGATCACGCTCTCCCTCGGCGCCGCCGTCATCGCCTGCGGCTACGCCGTCCGCATCTTCGACAGCCACTCCCTCGCCATGATCATGATCGGCGCGGCCGTCGTGGCGACCGGTACGACGCTCGCCTACTCGGCGCTGCCCTCGCTGATCCTGCGCGCGGTCCCGGCGCACCAGACGGCGTCCGCGAACGGCGTCAACGTCCTCATGCGGACGATCGGACAGGCGGTGTCCAGCGCGGCCGTCGCGGCGGTCCTGGTCCACCACACCAGCCTCGTCGGCGGGGCGCCCGTACCGACCCTGCACGGCTATCTGCTGGCCTTCGGCATCGCGGGCACGATCGCCCTCGCCGCGAGCGCGGTCGCACTGACGATCCCGGGCGACGGGAGGCCGGATCGGGACACGCGGGGGGTGTCGGCGGCGAGGGACGGGGCGTTGGAGGGAGCATGAGGGGTGTGAGTATTTCTGATGAGGTGGGGGTTGTGGGCGGCGAGGGTTTGGGCGGTGGGGGGAATCCGGGTGCTGGTGGGGTTTTGGGCGGCGGTGGGACTCCGGGCGTCGGGATTTCGCGCGGCGGCGGGATCGCAGGCGGTGGGGTTTTGGGCGGCGGTGGGGTTTCGCGTGGCGGCGGGATTTTGAGCGGCGAGGGCTCGGGCGGTGGTGGGATTCCGAGTGGCGGGGTCTCGGGCGGTGACGGGGTCTTGGGCGGCGGCGGGATTCCTGGCGGCGGGGTTTCGGGCGGTGACGGGGGCCCGGGGGGCGGGGGTTCCGGCGGCGGCGGGACTCCGGGCGGCGAGGTATCGGGCGGTGGAGATTTGGACGGTGCCGGGGTCCCGGGGGGCGGGTTCTCGGATGGTGCCGGGGTCCCGGGGGGCGGGATCTCGGGCGGTGACGGGGTCCCGAGCGGCGGTCCCTCCGGCGGTGCGGCAGAGGCCGCCAGCAAAGAAGCGCCCGTCCGCCGCGACGCCGAGGCCACCAAGGCCGCCATCCTCCGCGCCGCCCGGCATCTCCTCGCCCGGCAGCCCCGCGCCGACATCACCCTCAAGGCGGTCGCCGAAGGGGCGGGGGTGAGTGCGCCGTTGGTGCTGAAGTACTTCGGCAACAAGGAGGCCCTGTTCACGCGGGTGATGTCCTTCGACGCCGACGCGGAAGCCCTCCTCGACGCCCCGCTGGAGGAGCTGGGCCGGCACATGGTCCGCCATGTCGTCGAGGGCCAACGGGTGCGCGGCGCCGACCCGTTGCTGCGGATCGCGTTCGCGCCGCTGCACGGCGAGCACGGCGACACCGTCCGCGCCGGCTTCCGCGCCCAGGTCACCGACCGCCTCGCCGCCCGCCTGCCCGGCCCCGACGCCGGCCTGCGTGCCGAACTCGCCCTGGCCACCCTCCTAGGCCTCGGCGTCATGATCGGCATAGCGCGCGGCACCGATCTGCGCGCGGCCCCGGCGGAGGAGATCGAGGAGCGGTACGGGCCGACGGTCCAGGCACACTTGACGCCTCCGGGGTCCGGGGGGAGCGGCTCGCCCGGCTGACGCCTCCGACGCTCGGGGGAGCCGCTCGCCCAGCTGAGGGCTCCGACGCCCGGGGGAAGCGGCTCGCCCAGCTGATCCCTCCGGACACCCGGGGGGCTCGCCCAGCTGACCCCGGGGCTGCCCTAGGGCAGACCTCCAGCTGACCCCGGAGCCGTCAGGGCTGACCTCTGGATGTCCCGGTCCTTCAGAGGCGCCCTAAGGGAACAGCTTGTCGTGCAGCGGCGCCCTGAACACCCCGTGCGGATCGAGTTGCCGCAGCTCCCGTACGGCCTCCTCCCAGGCCGGCCCGAACGACTTCGGCACCGTCTCCCCGAGTACTTCCGCGTCGCTCCACGCGGCGTCGTCCGTATAGGCCCACCCCTTCGACCACTCCACCCGCGCGAGCGCGCGCGTCCCGTCGTACGCGGAGATCAGGAACTGCTCCAACTCCCGGTAGAACTCCTCCGCGTGGGGCGTCCCCGGCAGGGTCAGGATGTCCAGCCAGACGGCCGTGTCCCACTCGGGCCGCTCCGGCACCGGGCGCAGCGCCGACAGCAACGGGGGCCGCGCGCCGGGGAGTTCGGCGTCGGCGGGGTCGTCGAGCCCGGTCACCCGGATCTCCACGGCACCGTTGATGGGGAACCGCCCGCGCGCGGCGTACGCCTTCAGCTGCGCGCGGTAGAAGTCCGCGAACTCACTGACGACCTGCTGCACTTGGTCCCGCGAGGTCAGCACCGCGTACCCGTTGGCGTGCACCCGCAGGGTCGTCGGCCGGATGTACAGCAGCGTGTTCTTGGACGGCCCCCACAGATCGGCCGAGAACGTCGCCGCCAACCCCAGCCTGATGACGTCGAGTTGGGCATTGCCGAACGCCGGCGCCAGATACCAGGCCCCCTTGGCGAAGATCCGCCCCACGATATCCGCCACGACCGTCGGCAGACTGTCCGAGAAGGGGTAGTTGTACGGCGCCGTCACGCGCCGCGAGGCCAGCGGCTTCGTCGGCGCGACGCTCCACACCTTCAGCCACGGGAACTCGGTGAACGGGAACCAGATCGCCTCCACCCGCCCGGCGGACTCCACGAAACTCGCGAGCGTGCGCCCCTTGCTGCCGAACAACTCCTTGGCGGGGATGTCCAGCCGGCTCAGGCACCGCAGATTGCTGTCCGCGCCGACTCTGAGCACCACCTCGGTGACCAGCGCCCGCCCCAGGTGCGTGAGCAGCGCCGCGCACTCGGGCTCGTCCCGGGTGAACGTCCGCAGCGCGTAGGCCTCCCCGTCCCACACGACCGCCGTCAGCGACAGCACCCGGTTGCTCAGCGACCCGTACGTCTGCCCCGGGAGCCGGCTCTCCCCGGCCGCCGGCACGGCCGTCCCGTGCCCGTCGATCGCCAGCGCCCCGCCCAGCGTCAGGTCCCCCGGCGCGGGCACGGCGGTCATGCCCAGGCCGTGGCCCTCCAGGAAGCCCAGCAGGGTCTCCATGTGCACACCCGCGCCCGCGCGTACGGCCGTCGGGGAGTCGAGGGAGACGTCCGTGAGGTGTGTCGACGTGTCGACGAGGAGGACTCGCGCGTCCGCCTTCGTGTCCTCGGCCAGCGTCAGCGGGGACCAGCCGTGCGAGGAGCCCCGCGCGCGGGCCGTCCAGCCCTGCCGCCAGGCCCAGTTGACGGCGTCCAGCGCCTGCCCGGCTGTCTTCGGCGCGCACGCCCACAGGCCGTGCGCGGTGATCGTGCCGTCCCAGTTGCGGTACGCGGTGCGGTAGAGGGCGATGTCCGCGGGGAAGTCCGGGAGTTGCTCGGCGGCGACCGCCGGGTCCGCGGCTATCAGGACGGGGACGGCGGCGGCGAGGGCGGCGGCGGTGCGGAGGAAGCCTCGGCGGGGGAGGCCGGCGTTCGGATGATCATTCACATGATCAAGCTAAGCGACGATCAAGGGTTTTCGGCCACTTGTCGCAATAGATCACTCGTGTGAGTGACAGGCGCACCGGCCCCGCCACCCCCTCCGGCCTCGGTTCCGCGTTGTCAGTCCCGGATGACACACTGCACACATGAACGAGCGCGAATTCGTCAGGGCCGGTCTGCACGCTTCCGTGGTGGGCCTCGGCACCTGGCAGCTGGGGGCCGACTGGGGCGACGTGGACGACAAGGAGGCCCAGGCGGTCCTCGCCGCCGCCGTCGAGTCGGGGGTGACGTTCTTCGACACCGCCGACGTCTACGGCGACGGCCGCAGCGAGCAGACCATCGCCGCGTTCCTGCGCTCCCGCCCGGAACTGGACGTCTTCGTCGCGACCAAGATGGGCCGCCGCGTCGAGCAGATCCCGCAGAACTACGTCCTGGACAACTTCCGCGCGTGGAACGACCGTTCGCGCCGCAACCTGGGGGTCGACCGGCTCGACCTGGTCCAGCTGCACTGCCCGCCCACCCCCGTCTACTCCTCCGACGAGGTGTTCGACGCCCTCGACACCCTGGTCGCGGAGGAGCGCATCGCGCACTACGGCGTGAGCGTCGAGACCTGCGCCGAGGCGCTCACCGCGATCGCCCGCCCCGGTGTCGCCAGCGTCCAGATCATCCTCAACCCGTTCCGCCTCAAGCCCCTCGCCGAGGTCCTCCCGGCCGCCGAGAAGGCCGGCGTCGGCATCATCGCGCGCGTACCGCTCGCCTCCGGCCTGCTGTCCGGCAAGTACACCAAGGACACGGTGTTCCCGGAGAACGACCACCGCACCTACAACCGGCACGGCGAGTCCTTCGACCAGGGCGAGACCTTCTCCGGCGTCGACTACGCGACCGGCGTCGAGGCCGCCGTCGAGTTCGCCGCGCTCGCCCCCGAGGGCTGGACCCCGGCCCAGCTCGCCCTGCGCTGGATCATCGACCAGCCCGGCGTCACCACCGTCATCCCCGGCGCCCGCACCCCCGGGCAGGCCCGCGCCAACGCGAGCGCGGCGGACCTGCCCGAACTGCCCGGGGAGACGCTGACGGCGATCCGCGAGCTGTACGACCGGCGGATCAAGGAGCAGGTCGAGGGCCGCTGGTAGCGATGACTCGGGGGCCGCAAGTCCGACTGCGGCCCCCGGACTCACCGTTCGGCTACTCGGCGCCGCGCGCCTTGCGCAGAGAGGTGATGCAGCTCCCGATCGCCTCCTGCAACTCCTCCAGCTGCTTGACCATGTCGTCCTCGTAGAAGTCCTGCGCGTCGTCGAAGGTCAGCTCCTCGAAGACCTTCGTGGCGCGCTGGAGGCTGCTGTAGAACTTGGTCCGCCGCTCCTGGACCCGCAGTTCGGGGTCGGCCTCGACGGTCTCCACGACGAGGTTCTTCATCGTGTCGTAGGCCTCGCTCGCCCACTCGCCGGCGTCCTCGCCGTCGTCCAGCTCGTCGATCAGCGACAGATGCCGCTCGGCCTCCTCGCGCAGCGCCACGGGCGCGTCGATGGTCTGCCCGGCCGGCGTCTTCACCTGCCCCGACTCGGCGATCTGCCGGACGTACCCGATCCGGTCCGCCGAACGGCTCTCGGTCGCCACGGCCTTCTTGAGATCGTCGGTGCGCACGACGTCCCGGGCCAGCTCGGCCTGGAGCGTCGGGTCCTCCTTGATCCGGTCGAGCAGCGCCGCGCGCGCCGCGCGGGCCGTCGAGGGGTCGGCGAGGATCGCGGCCCGCAGCGCCGTCGGGTTCTCGGCCACCTCCAGCGCCTTCGTCGGCCGGATGCCCTCCGCCTCGGCCGCCTCGCTGATCGCGGTCCCGCGCTCGGAGGTCGCGCTGGAGCGGGACACGTAGTACGTCAACCACACGTCGGCGTCCGGGAGTTCGACGTCCTGGCCGGGCGCCAGCTCCTCGAAGTGCGGGACGAGACCGTCGTCGGCCGCCTTGTCCCACGCCTTGTAGTACCGCATCACGCGCTCGGGAGAACAGCCGGCCAGCTCCGCGAACTCCTTCGCGGACACCTTCTCCGTCTCGGCCGCGCTCTGGCCGCCCGGCCGCACACTGCGCGCCACCTTCAGCCCGAAGGCCCACCCACCGGTCCGCGCGTACACCCCGAACTCCCGGGCGTCGCGCGCGACGGGCTCGGACACGGGCGACCAGGTGCCCTCGGCCGGCTCGGCGGACATCTCGGACGGGTCGATCGCTAGGGTCACGGAAGACTCTCCTGTAGAACAGCTCGCCATACGAACATGCAGACCGGCAGCCTATATCGACCCGTTGATGATGCTTTGCCACTCACTGCGCACTGGGCTTGAACGTTTCGAAAAAGGTCCGGAGCGCTTTGAGATTGTCCGACTTTTCATAGTCGGCGGCCGGGGTCGACCAGCGCAGCGAGAAGCTGGTGTGGTCCCCGATCAGGAAACCACGCCCGAAGGTGCGCACCGACGTCCCGTGCCCGTCGTCGGCCACCCACTCCATGTCGGCCGCCTTGAAACCCTGGTACGTCGTCGCCCGGATCTCCCCGAGCCGCCGGAACCCGCTCAGCTCCTCAAGACCCGGCTCGACGTCGTCGCGCCACACCGCCACCGGGTCCGGGCCGACCCGCTCGCTGTAGGTGACGGCGAGCGTCCGGGGATCGCCCTTCGCCCCGAACGTGACCCGGTACGCCAGCTCCCCCTGCCGCTTGGTCTCCACCCGCCCCCAGCCCTTCGGCAGGGCCACCGAGAAGCCCTCGGCCGCGCGGAAGACGGTGAACTCGGCGGAGGGGGAGGGGGAAGGAGTCGGCGACGGCTTGGCCGACGGTGACGCGGACGGCGTGGGCGCGGGGCTGCCCGCCTCCTCGGCAGGGGCCGTCGACGGCGTCACCGGGGCGGTCGGCCGGGCCTGGGCGTCACTGCTCGCGTCGTCCCCGGGCACCTGCTGGGTCGCGGCGAGCGCGGCCACCGCGACGGTGACGACCGCGAGCGCAGTCCCCGCCGCCATCGCCCGCCCCCGCCACCGGGGCGCGTTCAGCGCGGCGTACGCCCGCCGCAGCCGGGGCGCGGGCGACAGATGCGGGTTCTCGTCCAGCGTCTGCGTCAGCGCCTGCCGGACGACCGTACGCGTCAGCCGCTCGCGGGAGTCCTTGCGCAGCAGGCCCTGCACGGTCGAGGCGAGCGGGCCCGCGCGCAGCGGGGTGCGCAGGGGGAGCCGGTCCACGCTCCGCAGGGTCGCGTCGGGCCGGTCGCGGTCGCGGAACGGCGGGCGGCCCTCCAGGAGCGTGTACAGGATCGCGCCGAGCGCCCACAGGTCGGCCGCCGGGCCGATCCGCTCGTCGCGGGCCTGCTCGGGCGAGGCGTACGCCGGGGCCGCGACCCGGGGCGAGAGCGTCGCGCCGACGAGCCCGAAGCCGGTGAGGACGACAGGGCCCTGGTCGCGCACGAAGATCTGCCCGGGGCTCAGCTCGCCGTGCGTGATGCCCTCGCCGTGCGCCGCCTCCAGGACGTCGAGCACCTCCAGGCCGATCGCGGCGGCCCGCGCGGGGTGGAACGAGCCCTGCTGCTCGATGAGCTGCCCGAGCGGCAGCCCGTCGATCCACTCGGTGACGGTCCACAGCGAGCCGTCCTCCACGACCGCGTCCTGGACCGCCGCGATCCGCCCCGGGCACAGCCGCACCATCGTCTGCGCCATCCGCAGCACCCCGCGCGCCGCCTGCCGGGCGTCCTCCAGGGAGGTGCCCTGCGGCAGCCCGATCCGGGTGACCAGGCACGGCCGCTCCTCCCCGTCCCCCGTGCCGTCGTAACTTCCGTACCAGCTGACGCGGTTGGGCTCCCTGTGGACGACGTCGAGGAGCCGATATCTGCCGGCGATCAACTCGTGTGTGGAGCCGTGCGCCTTGACCATGGTCATCCCTCGCTGAACCCCCGGACTGGCCTTTCCCACAGGTACGGCGCACAGGGATCGGTGCGTTCAAAGGAAGCGGAAGTTCCGGCGGGAGTCTGTCATGTCTGCGTTCGACGCGTTCGAACGGCTCAGGCGCCGAACAGCTGGGTCCAGTACGTCCCGCTGGGGCCGCCGCCCGCGAAGCCGACCCCCAAGTGCGTGAAATCCGGCTTGAGGATGTTGGCGCGGTGCCCGGGGCTGTTCATCCAGCCCTCGACGACCTCGGCGGGGGAGCGCTGGCCGCAGGCTATGTTCTCCCCGATCGTCCGCCGCGCGGACCCCGCGGCCGCCGCGCGGTCCCAGGGCTGGCCGCCCTCGGGGTCGGTGTGGGAGTAGAAGCACCGGGTCACCATGTCCGCGCAGTGCGCCCGCGCCGCCCGCGCCAGCGGACCGTCCGGCGCCAGCGGGGCGAGACCGGCCCGCGCCCGCTCCCGGTTGGTGAGGTCCAGCACCTCGGCCTCCGCCCGCGCGAGCCCCGCCGGGGTGAGCGGCGCCGCCCATATCGCCGTCCAGAACACGTCCCCCGAGCGCCCCTGTTCCCGCTCCACCGCGACATGCGTGAACGCCGGGTCCTGGAGCGTACGGCGGGTCTCCTCCGTCTCCATGCAGTAGCGCACGAAGTCGGCGGGGGTGCGGGGGCCGGAGACGACCTGTTCGCCGACGGTCAGGTACTGGTACCCCGCGTCCGTGACCCGCTGGAACACCGAGCGGCCGTCCTGCCCCTCGATGCCGAGCCGGCCGGCGCCCGCCATGGCCGAGGCGTGCTGCCGGGCGGCCCGGCCGAGGCGGGCGTCCAGTGTGACGGGCGGTGAACCGGCGCGGGCGCGGGCGGGGTTGAGGAGGGCGAGGAGGCCCTCGGGGTCGGGGGTGGCGTCGGGTGAGGGGGTGAGGCCGGGGGGAGTGTGCCAGGCGGTGACGGGGGGCCGGGGAGCGGGCCTTGCCGGAGCCGGCGCTGGCGTCTGGCGGGCGGGACCGGTCGGTGTGGATGTGGTCGGCCGGGGTGAGGCCGGCCCCTGTGCCGGATGCGAGGCCGGGTGAGGGGCTGCCCCCTCGTCCGCCACGTCCACCCCGAAGTCCCTTGCCAGGCCCGCCAGCCCGTCCGCGTACCCCTGTCCGATCGCGCGCAGTTTCCAGGCGCCCGCCCTGCGGTAGACCTCGGCGAGCAGCAGGACCGTCTCCTGGCGGACCGGCGGGGGAGTGAAGCGGGCGACGGTCCGGCCGCGCGGGTCGGTGACCTGGAGGGCCGGCGCGGGCAGCCGGGCGAGGGGGGTGCCGGGGTCGGCGGGGCTGACGACCAGCGTGACCCGCGTCGCCCCGCCGCGCAGGCCCGCCGGGTCCAGCGTCAGCGTGTCACCGCTGAGCCGGGCGCCGGGAGCCGTCGGCTGGTTGAAGAACACGAAGTCGGCGTCGCCCCGGACCTTTCCCCCGTCGTCCGTGATCAACGCGCTCACGTCGAACGGGCCGGACACCCGGACGGTCACCGCACCGCCCGGGAGAGGCACATTGCCTCCGGGAACCAACTCGCTCATCCTGCCGCCTCGCTGTCCGCCGCACCGCCCCGAAGGGCCTTACGCGGAGAACGGGTGACGCAGCGTGACGGTTCCCGGTCCGGTGAAGAAGGATCATCGGCTTGTACGCCCAGCCTTCTTCGGGCACACGCCGGACGCCCCCTCAGTCCAGCACCACCCCCGCCGCCAGGTCGTCGTGCCGCTCGTACACCGGCGCCGGCGCCACCCGCGACCCCGCCCCCTTCCCGCAGAACACCGACTCCAGCGTCCGCAGCATGGTGTTGTGCACCTTCCCGCTGTTGGAGACGTTCGCGAGCGCGGCGAAACTGCGTCCGCCGTCCTTCGTGGTGAACGCGTAGCTGTAGTAGCCCTGCACGGCGCCCGTGTGCCCGTACACCGACACCCCGCACGACAGGTCGCGCCGCCGCAGCCCCAGCCCGTACGCCTGCGCGCTCCCGGCCGGCACCCAGCTCTGCATCTGCTTCAGTCCGGCCGCCGACATCAGGCGCCCGCGCATCAGCGCGGACAGGAACGTGTCGAGGTCCCGCGCGCTGGAGATGACCGCGCCCGCGCTCTGCGCCCAGGACACGGTCTGCCGGGTCGCGTCGACCAGGGGCGCGCCCGCCTGGTCGGGAGTGAGGTACCCGCGCGCGTAGCGGCCCGGGAGGGCGGTGGAGGGGTGGACGTAGGAGGTGTCGGTGAGCTTCAGCGGGGTGATGATCCGCTTCTGGTACCCGGTCGCCACCGGATGCCCGGTCAGCTTCTCGATGAGCATCCCGGCGACCACGAAGTTGGTGTTCGAGTAGGTGTAGGGCCCGCCCGGCCGCGTGGTGCGCGCGTGCTTCAGGGAGAGCGCGACGAGCTGACGGTAGGTGAAGACCTTGGTGCGCACGGCCTCGAAGCCGGACACCGACTGCGCGAACATGTCGTTGCTGTAGTCGTACAGGCCGCTGCGGTGGCTGAGCACATGGCGGACGGTGATCCGGTCGTCCGGCAGCAGTCCCGGGAGGTAGCGGTTGACGGGGGCGTCGAGCGACAGCTTCTTCTCGTCCGCCAGTTGCAGCAGGACGACCGCCGAGAACACCTTGGTGACGCTGCCGATGCGGAACCGGTCGGCCGTGCTCATCGCCCGGTTCGTGGAGCGGTCGGCGACCCCGGTGACCGCTTCGCGAACCTTCCCCTGGTCGTCGATCCGGGCCAGCACCCCGGGCGCGCCCTGCTGTTGGGCGGTGCGCATGACGCTGCGCAGCCCGGTCATGTCCGGGGGTGCCGCCTTTTCGGGAGCCATGGCCTGGGCGGGGGCGGCGAGCAGCGACAGGGAGAGCGTTCCCGCCGCGCCGCCGAGCAGACGTACCCAAGGGGACATCTTCACGCGAGGCAAATCATCTCCATTCGTCACAGGTGATCAATTGATCACCGTGCGTGGTCGATTTGCCTCAGTATCGCGACGGGAACAGGGAAAACCGGTGACCGGCGCTCAGGTGTGCAAGGAGCGCGCCCAGTCGTCCGGAACGCGCCCTTCGGGGCCCGGTACCGGCTGGCCCTCGGGGTGGTTCGCCGGCGGCGCCAGATCGGGGCCGCTCTCGTACAGCTCGTCGTGCGCGTAGTCCCAGAACCAGCCCTCGCCGGGCTCGTAACTGCGCACCAGGGGATGGCCTGTCGCCTTGAAGTGGGCGGTGGCGTGCTGGCCGGGGGAGGAGTCGCAGCAGCCCACGTGCCCGCACTGGGCGCAGCGGCGCAGATGGAACCACCAGCCGCCCGCCGCGTCGCAGTCGGCGCAGCCGGGGCCGCTGGGCCTGGCCGCCGGGTCGAGTCCTGGGAGGTCGGTCATGGGGTGTCCTCCGGGGTGGGGGCGGTCAGCGGCAGCAGTACCTGGAAGCGGGTGTCACCCGGGACGGACTCCACGTGCAGCGCGCCGTGGTGCTTGTTCACGACGATCCGCCAGGAGATGTCCAGGCCGAGCCCGGTGCCCTCGCCGACCGGCTTGGTGGTGAAGAAGGGGTCGAAGATCCGGTCGCGGATCTCCTCCGGGACGCCGGGCCCGGTGTCCTTGAACTCGACCAGCAGCCGGTCGCCTGCCCGGGCCGTGCGCACGGTCAGCGTGCCCTCGCCCTCCATCGCGTGGACGGCGTTGTCGATGAGGTTCGTCCACACCTGGTTGAGTTCGGCCGGATACGCGGGAACTTCCGGGAGTGTCCGGTCGTATTCCTTGACGACAGCGATGTCCGGGCCGATTTTCCCGGAGAGCATCAGGAGGGTGCTATCGAGAAGTTCATGGACGTCGGCCGGGCGGTAGGGGGCCCGGTCCAGCTGGGAGTACTGCTTCGCGGCGTCGACGAGCTGGGAGACGCGGGTGGTGGAGTCCTCGATCTCCGACATCAACAGCTCTGTCTCGACCGTGTAGTTGAGCCAGCCCACCGCCCCCGGCAGGATGTCCTCGCCCACCGCCGCCGCGACCTGCTCCAGCCAGTCCACGTCCAGCCCGGCCTGCACGAAGACGGGCGCGAGCCGCCAGCCCTCGGCCATCCCCCGCTCGTCCAGCCAGTCGGCGATCACGTCCTCGCGGTCGGCCGCCTCCAGCGGGCTCAGCGCGGGCGCCTTGCCGACCCGTTCGGCCGTGCGCTCCTGGATGTCGATCAGCCGCGTGAGCGCCTCCCGGTCGTACGGGCCGGAGGCGATGACGGCCAGCTTGTGCCGCATCTTCGCCACCCGCTCCCGCAGCGACGCCGTGGCCCGCACAGCGGCGGCGGCCGGGTTGTTCAGCTCGTGCGTGAGCCCCGCCGACAGCGAGCCCAGCGCCAGCAGCCGCTCACGCTGGCCGATGGTGCGCTGCGCGTTCTTCGAGCCGTAGAACAGCCCCTCCAGCAGATGCACGGCCATTGGGAACCAGTCCTGGATCGCGGCGGCGAACGCGTCCGCCGGCAGGACGAAGAACCGGGTCGGCTCGCTCACCCGCATCGAGTTGGTGTACACCTGCGGCACCCGCTCGCCCAGGTACGCCTGCATCGCCCCGCAGTACACCCCGCGCTGCGAGGTCCGCGACACCTCCACGTCGTCCGCGCCGACCCGCCGCGAGAGCACCACGGTGCCGTCGAACAGCACGTAGAAGCAGGTCGCCGGATCGCCCTCGGCGTAGACCGGGCCCGGCCCGAACTTCTCGACGCGCCCCGCGGCGCACAGCCGCCCCAGCTGCTCCGGGGTCAGCTTCTCGAACAGGAACAGCGAGCCGACCTCAGCCGGGTCGCAGGGCAGGACGACACCGCTCATGACTGCTCCAGGTACCGGTGGACGAGCATCACGGCCATGGCTCCCTCTCCGACGGCGGACGCGACCCGCTTCGCGGACTCCGCGCGGGCGTCCCCCGCGACGAACACGCCCGGGACGTTGGTCTCCAGGTGGTACGGCGGCCGGTCCAGCTCCCAGTCCGCCGGGGGCCGCCCGTCCGGCGTGAGGTCGGGCCCGGCCAGGATGAAGCCCCGCTCGTCGCGCAGCACCGTCCCGTCCAGCCAGTCCGTCAGCGGCGCGGCCCCGATGAACACGAACAGCCACTGCGCGTCGACCTGTTCGCACTCCCCGCCGGCCACGTCCCGCAGCGTCAGCCGCTCCAGGTGGTGCTCCCCGTGAGCGGCGTCGACGACCGTCCCCGCGCGCACGGAGATGTTCGGCGCCTCCTCGATCTGCTGGATCAGGTAGTGCGACATCGACGCCGACAGATCCGGCCCGCGCACCAGCAGCGTCACCGACTTCGCGCCCCGCGCGAGGTACATCGCCGCCTGCCCGGCCGAGTTCGCGCCGCCCACGATGTAGACGTCGTGCCCCTGGCAGGCTGGCGCCTCCGTCAGAGCCGACCCGTAGAACACCCCGCACCCGGTCAGCGCCTGCGTCCCCGGCGCCTGGAGCTGCCGGTAGGACACCCCGGTCGCCAGGATCACGCTGTGCGCGGCGACCGACGACCCGTCAGAGAAGCGCACCACCCGCGCGGAGCCGCTCACCTCCAGACCGGTCACCTCCCGCGCGGTCAGGATCTCCGCCCCGAACTTCGCCGCCTGCCGCCGCGCCCGCTCCGTCAGCTGGCCCCCGGACACCCCGTCGGGGAAGCCCAGGTAGTTCTCGATCCGGGAGCTCTGCCCGGCCTGCCCGCCCGTCGCCGACCGCTCCACCAGGACCGTCCGCAGCCCCTCCGACGCCCCGTACACGGCCGCGCCGAGCCCCGCGGGACCGCCGCCGACGACCACCAGGTCGTAGAAGTCGGCCGCCGGAGTCGTCGCGAGCCCCACCCGCGCGGCCAGCTCCGGCACCTCCGGCTCCACCAGGGGCGCGCCCTCCGTCGTGATCACGAGGGGCAGCCGCAGCCCGTCCGCGCCCGCCGCCGCCAGCAGCCGCCGGCCCTCCGGCTCGTCCGAGGAGTACCACCGGTAGGGCACCTGGTTGCGGGCCAGGAACTCGCGCACCTCCGAGGACCGCGCCGACCAGCGGTGCCCCACCACCTTCGTGGTCGGCACCACCCGGTGGTCGCTGCGCTTCCAGGCCTCCAGGAGGTCGTCCAGGACCGGGTAGAGCTTCTCCTCCGGCGGGTCCCAGGGCTTGAGCAGGTAGTGGTCCAGATCGACCACATTGATCGCGTCGATCGCCGCGTTCGTGTCCGCGTACGCCGTCAGCAGCACCCGCCGCGCCCCCGGGTACACGTCCAGGGCCTGCTCCAGGAACTCGATGCCGTTCATCTGCGGCATCCGGTAGTCCGCGAGGATCACCGCCACCAGGTCGCCGCGCAGCTTCAGCTCCCGCAGCGCCTCCAGGGCCGACTCGCCGGACTCGGCGCGCACGATGCGGTGCGCGCCGCCGTAGCGCCGGCGCAGATCCCGGGCGACGGCGCGGGAGACCCCCGGGTCGTCGTCCACGGTCAGGATGACGGTCCGCGCTGTTTCGGCGGCCTGTGTCATGGCTCTCCCACCCCGAGCGGTCAGGTCCAGGGCGTGCGGCCCTCGTCGACACCGGCCATCGTAGGGTCGTCCCGGCAGAAGTGCTCGGCCTCGCGGACCCCGCGGGCCACGACCGAGGGAGACGGCCCCATGACGGCGCCCCTGGCGGCCCCTGCGACGGCCGCCCTCACGGCAGGTTTCGACGGCACCGGCGAGAGCCGCGCGGCACTGGCCTGGGCGGCCAGGGAAGCCGTGCGCCAGGGCCGCGCCCTGCGGATCGTCCAGGCCTGGCAGCACCACCCGGACGCGCCCGACCGGGCGACCCAGGAACGCTGGGTGCGCGACGCCGTCACCCAGGCCGCCCGCGAGACCGCCGCCCGCCACCCGGGCCTCACGGTCACCGCCGACACCGTCGAGGCACCGCCCGTCGACGCCCTGGTCGGCGCCGGCTACCTCGTCCTCGGCTCCCGGGGCCACGGCGCCCTCGTCGGCTTCCTCCTGGGCTCCGTCGGCCAGCAGGTCATCGCCCACGCCCTAGGGCCCGTCGTCCTGGTCCGCGCCGACGACAAGGCCGCCGCCGAAGCCGCCGCGCGGGACGTCGTCGTCGGCCAGGAGGGCGCCCCCGAGGACAGCGCTGCCGCCCTGGAGTTCGCGTTCGCCACCGCCCACGCGCGCGGGGCCGCCGTCCGTGCCGTGCGCGCCTGGACGCTGCCCCCGGTCTTCGTCTACAGCCCCGGCTCACTGCGGCTGCTCGACGACGCCGGCGGGCCCGAGCCGTACGAGCAGCAGGCCCTCACCGACGCCCTGCGGCCCTGGCGGGAGCGGTACCCGGACGTGCCGGTCGTCGAGCACGTCGAGATGGGCAGCGCCGGACAGGTGCTCCTGGAGGCCGCCGCCGACGCCCAGCTGGTCGTCGTGGGACGCCGGGGCCGGCGTACGGCCGTGGGCGCGCGCATCGGGTCCGTCGCGCACGGGGTGCTGCACCACGCGCCCTGCCCGGTGGCGGTGGTGCCCCACACCTGACCTACTCCTCCGCGACGGTCGGCGCCAGCGTCGCGCGCGCCTTGGGCAGGACGTTCACGAGATAGTCCTTGACGGCCGTGTCGAGCCCGATGTCGTGCTGCGCCCGCTCCGACAGGTACCAGCGGTGTTCCAGCAGCTCGTGGTAGATCTCCGCCGAGTCCATCTGGCCGCGCAGCTCCAGCGGCACCGCCCGCACGGTCGGCCGGAACACGTCCCGCACCCACCGGTGCGCCAGGACCTCAGGACGGGCCGCCAGGGGATCGCCGGGCGCGTAGTCGTCCTGGGTAGCCATCCACGACTCCAGGTCGCTCAGCAGCCGCCTGGCCTGGTTCTCCTCCGTGTCCAGACCGGTCAGCCGCAGCAGCTGGCGCTGGTGGTGGCCGGCGTCGACGACCTTCGGCACGAACGTCACCGTGTCGCCGTTGGAGGAGTGCTCGATCTGCATCTCCGCGACGTCGAAGCCCAGTTCGTTCAGGCGGCGGATACGGCGCTCGATGTAGTGGTACTTGCCCGCCGGGTACACCGAGGTCCGCGTCAGCTCCTCCCACAGGGAGGCGTAGCGGGCGCAGATCTCCATGCCGAACTCGACCGGGTCCACCGACGGGTGCAGCGCCCCCGACGCCTCCAGGTCCAGCAGCTCACCGCTGATGTTGACGCGCGCGAGGTCCAGGTCGTACTCCCGCTGCCCGGTGCTCAGCTGCGGATGCAGATCGCCCGTCTCGGCGTCCACCAGGTACGCCGCGTAGGCGCCCGCGTCGCGCCGGAACAGGGTGTTGGACAGCGAGCAGTCGCCCCAGGCGAACCCGGCCAGGTGCAGCCGCACCAGGAGCACCGCCAGGGCGTCCATCAGCCGGTGCATCGTCGCGGGCCGCATCGTCGTCTCGAACATCGAGCGGTACGGCTGCGAGCCGCCGAGGTGCCGGGTCACCAGCACCGACTCCAGGGGCCCGCCCGCCGCGTCCGTACGGCCCGTCACGACGGCCAGCGGGTCGACCGCCGGGATGCCGAGCCGGTCCAGGTCGCGCAGCAGCTCGTACTCGCGCAGCGCGGGCCGCTCGGCCAGCTCCTTGACGGCGATGACCTCGTCGCCCGCGCGCGCGTAGCGCACCACGTGCCGCGAGATACCGCGCGGCAGCGGGACGAGGACGTCCTCGGGCCACTCCTCCAGGGGGACGTCCCACGGCAGCTCCAGGAGGAGGGCCGGGTGTTCCGGAGTCGTGGCGCTTATCTGCATGGCCATGGCACGACTTTAAACGGCCAGCTCCCGGGCCCTGCGCGCGGCATCGCCGACGGACCCCCGGTGCAGCGGCCCGTGCCCCGGCAGGACGACGTCGGCGTCCAGCTTCTCCAGCAGGGACAGGGACTCCACCGCGCGCGGGCGCTCGTGGTGGAACATGTCGGGCAGCAGCTGCGGCCCCTTGACCCGGGACGTCGGGTGACCGCTCACCAGGGCGTCACCGGTGATCGCCACCCCGGCCGCCGGGAGGTGATAGGCGCTGTGCCCGAGGGTGTGGCCCGGGGTGTGCACCGGCACCGGGCGGCCCGGCAGGTCCAGCGCGCCGGCCGTCGGGAACGCCTCGGGACGGGTGACCGGGACGTGCTCCTTGCCGCCGGAGCGGATCGCGTGCACGGCCCACGGCAGCACGCCGGGCCGCCAGCCGTTCAGCACGATCGTCCTGATGGCCACCTGGTGCAGGAAGTCCCGGCGCGCGTGCGGGACTTCGGCCTCGTGGAGGTAGACCGGCGTGCCGTACGTGCTCTGGAGGTACTCGGCGCTGCCGAGGTGGTCCACGTGCGCGTGGGTGATGAGGATCGCGGCGACCGCCTCCGGCGAACTGCCCACCGCCGCGAGGGAGTCGAGGAGGTTCTGCCGGTCGCCCGGGTACCCGGTGTCGATCAGCGTCACGGCGTCGCCCTCGGTGAGGATGACCCAGTTGGTGTTGGAGCCGTGCACGAGGTGGATGCCGTCGGCGACTTGCTGTACGTCTGCCATTGCCTGGTCCTGTGGGGGGAAGGTGCCCTGCCGGTCAACGCACAGCAAAGCAGATGATCAGCCCGGCGCCGAAGCCGCCCCCGCCGCTTGCCCGTTCCGGAAAAGCCCGCCGCCGCCCTCACCGCACCCCGCGCGGTCTGAACTGCACACTGATCCGCGGCCCCGCCGCCCGCGCGCTCTTCGGCACGCAGTGCTCCCACGTCCGCTGGCAGGACCCGCCCATCACGATCAGGTCCCCGTGCCCCAGCGGCCTGCGCACGCTCTCCCCGCCGCCCAGCGGACGCAGCAGCAGATCCCGGGGCGAGCCCACGGACAGGATCGCCACCATCGTGTCCTCCCGCGCGCCCCGCCCGGCCCGGTCCCCGTGCCAGGCCACGCTGTCGCGCCCGTCCCGGTAGTGGCACAGCCCCGCCGTCACGAACGGCTCGCCCGACTCGCGCGCGTAGTGCGCCGACAGCGCCTCCCGCGCCTGCGCCAGCACCGGGTGCGGCAACGGCCGCCCCGCCCCGTAGAACGCCAGCAGGCGCGGTACGTCCACGACCGTGTCGTACATCGTCCGGCGCTCGGCGTGCCAAGGGACGCGGGCCGCCAGCTCCTCGTACAGCGCGTCCGAACCGGTCAGCCAGCCCGGGAGGACGTCGATCCAGGCGCCCGCGCCGAGGAGGGTGCGGCGGACGGCGGTGAGGGGGCTCAGGCGGAGGTCGTCGGTCTGGTCGAAGAGGGAGGACTGGAGGTGGGGCATACGGCCAGCGTAGCGCGCCTGTCGAAAATGTGTTCGAAATTAAATGCCGGGCCGCCTTCCTGGACGCCGGGCCGCCTTCGGCCTTTCGATGCATCGGCGTATCCGATACGTTCGTGTATCGAAAGGAGGTTCCCCATGGCCGACGGCACGACCGCGCCCCGTGTCACCCGGCGCCGCGCCCGCACCCGCGCCGGCCTCCTGGACGCCGCGTTCACCGTCTTCGCCGCCAAGGGCTTCGGGCGGGTCTCCATCGAGGAGGTCTGCGAGGCCGCCGGATACAGCCGGGGCGCCTTCTACTCCAACTTCGCCAGCCTGGACGAGCTGTTCTTCGCGCTCTACCGGCAGCGCGCCGACCTCATCGCCGACCAGGTCGCCGGCGCGCTCGCCCAGGACGGCCCCGGGCTCGACGTACCGGCCGCCGTCGACCGCGTCACCGAAGTCCTCCTCCTCGACCTGGACTGGCTGCTCGTGAAGACCGACTTCCTGGTGCACGCCGCCCGCCGCCCCGAGGTCGCCCAGAGCCTCCTCGCCCACCGTGCCCGGCTCAGGGCGGCCGTCACCGACCGGCTCACCGGCACCCCCCTGCCGCCCGCCCTGGGCGGCGCCCAGGACGCCGCGCACGCCGTGATCGCCGCCTACGACGGCGTCACCACCCAACTCCTGCTGGACAAGGACGTCGAGCGCGCCCGCGCCTGGCTCGGACAACTGCTTACCGCGCTGCTGACGGACGGCAGCGACACCCCGTACGGGAAGGAACCCCCATGGACGCGGACGTCATCGTCGTCGGAGCAGGCCTCGCGGGACTGGTCGCCGCGCACGAACTGACCAGCAGGGGCCGCCGGGTCGCCCTCGTCGACCAGGAGAACGCCGCCAACCTCGGCGGCCAGGCCTTCTGGTCCTTCGGCGGGCTCTTCCTCGTCGACTCGCCCGAACAGCGCCGCCTCGGCGTCAAGGACTCCCTCGACCTCGCCTGGAACGACTGGCAGGGCAGCGCCGGCTTCGACCGCACCGACGACGAGGACTCCTGGGCGGTGCGCTGGGCGCGCGCCTACGTCGAATGGGCGGCCGGGGAGAAGCGCACCTGGCTGGAGGGGCACGGCATCACCTTCCTGCCGACCGTCGGCTGGGCCGAGCGCGGCGCCCTGCGCGCCGACGGGCACGGCAACTCCGTACCCCGCTTCCACGTCGCCTGGGGCACCGGCACCGGCGTCGTCGAACCCTTCGTGCGGTACGCCAGACAGGCCGCCAAGGACGGGCTGCTGACCTTCCACCACCGCCACCGCGTCGACGCGCTCGTCATCGAGGACGGCGCCGCCAAAGGCGTACGCGGCACGGTCCTCGCGCCCGACGACTCCGCGCGCGGGGTGACCTCCAACCGGGACGCCCTGGGGGAGTTCGAACTGACCGCGCAGGCCGTGGTCGTCACCTCCGGCGGCATCGGCGGCAACCACGACATCGTCCGCCGGTACTGGCCCGAGCGCCTGGGCACCCCGCCCGCCGAGATGGTCACCGGCGTCCCCGCCTACGTCGACGGCCGCATGCTCGACATCAGCGCCGAGGCCGGCGTACGGCTCGTCAACCGCGACCGCATGTGGCACTACACCGAGGGCATCCAGAACTGGAACCCCATCTGGCCGGGGCACGGCATCCGCATCCTGCCCGGCCCGTCGTCCATGTGGTTCGACGCCCTGGGCCGCCGCCTGCCCGACCCCTGCCTGCCCGGCTACGACACCCTCGGCACCCTCAAACACCTGCGCACCACCGAGGACATCGCCCAGTACGACCACTCCTGGTTCGTCCTCTCCCAGAAGATCGTCGAGAAGGAGTTCGCGCTCTCCGGTTCCGAGCAGAACCCCGACATCACCGCCAAGGACCGCAAGGCCGTCCTGCGTGACCGGCTGCTCGGCAAGGGCGCCCCCGCGCCGGTCCAGGCCTTCCTCGACCACGGCGCCGACTTCGTGACCGCCGACACCCTCGACCGGCTCGTCGAGAAGATGAACGGCCTCACCGACAAGCCGCTCCTCGACGCCGACGGACTGCGCCGCCAGATCCGCGCCCGCGACCTCCAGATCGCCAACCCCTACAGCAAGGACGCCCAGGTCCAGGGCATCCGCAACGCCCGCCGCTTCATCGGCGACCGCCTCGGCCGCGTCGCCACCCCGCACCGCCTCCTCGACCCGGCCGCCGGCCCCCTGATCGGCATCAAGCTGCACATCCTCACCCGCAAGACCCTCGGCGGCATCCAGACCGACCTCGACTCCCGCGCCCTGGGGGCCGACGGACAGCCCATCGAGGGGCTGTACGCGGCCGGAGAGGTCGCCGGGTTCGGCGGGGGCGGGGTCCACGGCTACAACGCCCTGGAGGGGACGTTCCTGGGCGGCTGCCTGTTCTCGGGGCGAGCGGCGGGGAGGGCGGCGGCGGGGCAGACGCGGTGAGCCTCGCGGGCGGGGCGATGATCATACGAGCAGGTTGTCGGTCCCGGCTTCCCTTGCCCCCTCCGCCTCAGCCCCCCAACACCCCCAGCAGCACCGCCGCGTGACTCCGCTCCGGCTCCTTCGCCGCCGTCAGCAGGGTCACCGTCCCGGAGGCGGTCAACTCCCTGATCCGCCCAAGGAGTCGCGCCGCCTCCGGCTCCGCCAGCTCCGCCTCGTACCGGCGGGCGAACTCCTCGTAGGAGCCCTCGCCCGCGTGGTACCAGCGGCGCAGTTCGGTGGACGGGGTCAGGGCCTTGGGCCACTCGTCGACGCGGGCCGCGGCCTTGGACAGGCCGCGGGGCCAGAGGCGGTCGACGAGGACACGGGTCCCGTCGGCCGGGCCGGGGGAGTCGTAGACGCGGCGGACTCGGACGCTCATACGGCCGACCCTAAGCCGGGAACGGCCCGCGACACCTGATGGTTTGACCTGAATGAGGCGGTGATCCCGGGTCACCGGCGCTTAGCCTGACGATCGTTTGCCTTCAGGCCCCCGCCACCCCGAGGAGCGCTCGTGGCCCACAGACGTCCCCTCACCCTCGCCGCCGTCCCCGTCACCCTGGCCGCGCTGCTCGCCTCGGCGAGCCCCGCGGCGGCCGGACCGGTCGGTTCCGCGGGCGTCGGCGACCCCTACTTCCCGCTGGCCGGCAACGGCGGCTACCACGTCGCCCACTACGACCTGACGCTCGCCTACGACATCGCGAGCAGGCACCTCGACGCCACCGCCGTCCTCACCGTCCGCCCCACCCAGGACCTGCGCCGCTTCAACCTCGACCTCAGCGGACTCACGGTCACCGCCATCACCGTCGACCACCGCAAGGCCGCCTACCAGCGCGCCGGCCAGGAACTCACCGTCACCTCGCAGCGCCTCCTGCGCAGGGGCGGCACCTACCGCGTCACCGTCACCTACCAGGGCACCCCCGCCCCGGTCACCGACCCCGACGGCTCCCCGGACGGCTGGATCCCCACCGACGACGGCGCCTTCGTCGCCGGTGAACCCCAGGGCGCCATGACCTGGTTCCCCAGCAACAACCACCCGCTCGACAAGTCAACGTACGACTTCACCCTGACAGTTCCCGCCGGCAGCACCGCCGTCGCCAACGGCGTCCTCCTCGGCCAGCGCACCGCCAAAGGCCGCACCACCTTCCGCTGGCACCAGCCCGAACCCATGGCCGCCTACCTCGCCACCGCCACGGTCGGCACCTTCAAGGTCACCCAGTACACGACCCGCGGCGGCCTCAAGGTGTACGACGCCGTCGACCCGCGCGAGGCGAACGCGGCGGCGCCCGTGCTGAAGCAGCTGCCGGACGTCCTGGAGTGGGAGAGCGGGCTCTTCGGCCCCTACCCCTTCAAGGCCGCCGGGTCGATCGTCGACCACGCCCCGGACGTCGGCTACGCCCTGGAGACCCAGAGCCGGCCTATCTACGACCACGCGCCCGGCCTGTCCACCCTCGTCCACGAGAACGCCCACCAGTGGTTCGGCGACTCCGTCTCGCTGACGAGCTGGAAGGACATCTGGCTCAACGAGGGGTTCGCGACCTACGCGACCTGGCTCTACTTCGAGCAGCACGGCGGCAACAGCGCCCAGAAGGCCTTCGACGGGCTCTACGCCCGCCCCGCGAGCGACGCCCTGTGGTCACTGCCGCCGGGCGACCCGGGCGACGGCGGCCACATCTTCGCGACCCAGGTCTACAACCGCGGCGCGATGACCCTGCACGCGCTGCGCACGACCGTCGGCGACCGCGTGTTCTTCCGCACCCTGCGCGCGTGGGCGGACGAACACCGGGCCGGCCACGGGACGACGGCCCAGTTCCAGCGGCTCGCGGAACGGCTGTCCGGGAAGGACCTCGGCAAGCTGTTCAAGGCGTGGCTGTACACACCGGGTAAGCCTTGAGAAACGCGCACCCTTAGAAGAGGCGCACCCTTAGGGAACGCGCACCCCTAGGAGACGCGCACACCCTAGGGAGCGCGGTAAGCCCTAGGGTCACTGCTCCCTCATCCCCCAGGGGGAGCCGTACGCGTTCAGCAGGTCGAGGTACGGGCGGGCCGGGAACGCCTCGGGGCCCAGCACGCCCGTGCCCGACCAGGCGCCCGTGGCGAGGAGTTCGAGGGCGACGACAGGGTTCACGGCCGTCTGCCAGACGACCGCCTGGCTGCCGTACTCCGCCATCGACCACTCGTTGTCGACCACGTGATACAGGTACACCTCGCGCGGGGCGCCGTCCTTCACACCGCGCACCCAGGTGCCCGCGCACGTCTTGCCCCGCATCCGCTCACCCAGGGACGCCGGGTCCGGCAGACAGGCGGCGACGACGTCCCGGGGCGACACCGCGACCGGGCCCGCCGCCCCCGGCACGGTCACCAGGGCCGTCCGGTCCAGCTCCAGGCGGTGCAGCGTCTTCAGGGTGTCGACGAACTCCCGGCCGAGCCCGTACTTGAAGGTGACCCGGCGCGCGTCCACCCAGCGCGGGACGAGCAGCACCTCCTCGTGCTCGACGTTCACGCACTCCACCGGGCCGATGCCCTCGGGGAAGTCGAACACCTCGGGCTCGCTGAAGGGGGCGGTGGTGTACCAGCCGCGCTCCGCCTCGTAGACGACCGGCGGGTTCAGGCACTCCTCGATCGTCGTCCAGATGTTGAACGACGGCGCGAAGTCCAGGCCGTCGACGGTCAGATTGGCGCCGTCGCGGATGCCGATCTCCTCGATCCCGTCGAAGAGCTCGTCGGCGGCGTACCGGGCGAACACGTCCGAGAGGCCCGGCTCGACGCCCATGCCGACCAGCGCCAGCGCGCCCGCCGCCTCCCACTCCCGGGCCTGGGCGAACTGCGCGTCGCCCAGCTTCACCCCGCACTCCTCGTACGGCCGCTCGGGATGCGGGCGCGACAGCGACATCGCCATGTCGACGTAGGTGGCGCCCGCCGCGCGGGCCGACGCGAACAGGGGGAGCACGAAACGTGGGTCGGTGGCGTTGAGCAGCACGTCGCAGCGGTGCTCGGCGAGCAGCTTGCCCACGGCCGCCTCGTCGGAGGCGTCGACCTGGGCGGCCGTGAACCGGTTGTCGCCGTCCAGGGCGGCGACGGCCGCCGCCGCACGGGCCGGGTCGTAGTCGGCGACGACCATCGCCTCGAAGAAGGGCCGCCGGGCCGCGATCCGGGTGACGGCCGTGCCCACGCCGCCGGCTCCCACGAGCAGTACACGCATGATGAGACTCCTGTCGATGAATCGACATGTCAGTGGATGGAGAAGCGCGCTGTGCCCTGGATACAACGCCCCCAGGGGACGTAAGGTCAATGGCGTTGGCATAAGGGAGGCCGCCGTCATGCCCAAACCCGTCGTCCCCGAGGGCAAGCGCAGGCGTCGCAGGCCCACGCGCGGCGGCACCGTCCTGTCGGAGCGGCTGATCGTCGAGGCGGCCCTGCGGCTGCTGCGCGAGCACGGCAGTACGGGGCTCACCGCCCGCCGGCTCGGCCTCGCCCTCGACTGCGACCCCAGCACCCTCTACCGGTACTTCCGGGGCATGGACGACCTCACCCTGGCCATCGGCGACGCCCTCATCGGCCAGGCCCTGCACGGCTGGCGCCCCACCGGCGCGTGGCGCGCCGACCTGCACACCCTCGGGCTGCGCATCTACGAGGCGTACGTCGCCCACCCCCAGGCCGCCCAGCTCACCGCGAGCCGCGTCACCGGCCGAGCCAACGAACTCGCCGCCGACGAGGCCGTCCTGGACATCCTGCGCACCGCCGGCTTCCCGCGCGCGGAGACGGTCCGCATCTACCACGCCTTCGTCGACCAGACCCTGGGCTTCGCCGCCCTCGACGCCGCGTCCCTGGCCCTGCCGCGGGCCTCCCAGCGGGCGGACGACGCGAAGTGGGAGTCGACCTACGCCCGCCTGCCGGCCACGACCCACCCCCGCATCGCGGAGGCCGCGCCCCTGCTGGCGGCACGCATGGTGACCAGCGCGTACCCGGTGGCCCTGGAGATGCTGCTGGACTCGGCGCAGGCGCGGCTGACGGGGTTGACAGGGCTCACGGGGTCGACGCCGGGCGCCGCGAGCTGAGGGCCGACGAACCCCGACCGCCCAGCCCAGCCTCGCTCAGCTCAGCGTCCCGTCCAGCTCAGCGCCCCGCCCCGCCCAGCTCAGCGCAGCCTCTCGCCCGCAGTCGCCCGTACCGCCGCCGCGAACGCCGCCAGCGCGGGCGAGTCGAGCTTCCACTGCTGCCAGTACAGCGGGACGTCCATGGGGTGGTCCGGCGCCAGGGACAGCAGGCGGCCGGACGCGACCAGCGGTTCCATGTGGGCCTCCGGGATCAGCCCCCAGCCGAGTCCGGCGGCCACCGCCTCGCTGAACCCCTCCGAGCTGGGCACGGCGTGCCGGATGCCCTCCGCCCCGCCCCGGCCGCGCCGCAGCCGCCGTACGAAGAGGTCCTGGAGGTTGTCCTGGCGGTCGAAGGTCATCATGGGGGCCGTGGCGAGGGACTGGGGGAGCGGGGCCGTGAGGTGGCGGGCGGCGAAGGCGGGCTCGGCGGCGGCCAGGTAGCGCATCGTGCCCAGGGGGTGCACCGAGCAGCCGGCGACCGGGTCGGCGGAGGAGGTCACGGCGGCCATCACGACGCCCTCGCGCAGCAGCTCCGCCGTCCGCGTCTCGTCCTCGCGGTGCAGCTCGAAGCAGAGCGGCGGCTCCTGCGGGACCCGGGTCAGGGCGGGCAGGAACCAGGTCGCCAGGGAGTCCGCGTTGACCGCGACCGACACCCGCGCGGCCTCGCCCGCACCGCTCAGGCCCAGCTCGGACCGCGTGTCGCGCTCCAGCCGGGCCAGCTGACGGGCGAACCGCACGACGATCTCGCCGGACTCCGTGGGCCGCACCGGCTTGGTCCGCAGCAGCAGGACCCGCCCGGTGCGCTGCTCCAGCGCCTTGACGCGCTGGCTCACGGCGGACGGTGTCACGTGCAGCGCGCTCGCGGCGGCGTCGAAGGTGCCCTCGTCGACCACCGCCAGCAGGGTCCGCACCAGGTCGAGGGGGAGTTCCGGCATCACGGGCCCATCACCACTGTCATCACGATCGCTAAGGTTACGTAAGAATCTTTAGCTGTACGCGCGGTGATCGGATTCGTAGCGTGGAGCGCATGTCCTCAGCTCTCTCCGCGGCGGCGGCCGGTTTCGGCACCGGTCTGTCGCTCATCGTCGCGATCGGCGCCCAGAACGCCTTCGTCCTGCGCCAGGGCGCCCGCCGTGACGCCGTCCTGGCCGTCGTCGCGATCTGCGCCCTCTCCGACGCCGTCCTCATCGCCCTCGGCGTCGGCGGGGTGGGCGCCGTCGTCGTGGCCTGGCCGGGCGCGCTGCGGGCCGTCGGCTGGATCGGCGGCGCCTTCCTGCTCTGCTACGGCGCCCTCGCCGCCCGGCGGGTGCTGAAGCCGCAGGGGGCGCTCGTGGCCGGCGGTGAGGGCGCGGGCTCGCTGAAGCGGGCGGTGCTCACCTGCCTCGCGCTGACCTGGCTCAACCCGCACGTCTACCTCGACACCGTCTTCCTGCTCGGCTCGATCGCCGCCGACCGGGGCGCGCTGCGCTGGACCTTCGGCCTCGGCGCGGCCGTCGCGAGCCTGTGCTGGTTCACCGCCCTCGGCTTCGGCGCCCGGCTGCTGGGCCGCCTCCTGGCCCGCCCCGGCGCCTGGCGGGTGCTGGACGCGCTGGTCGCGACGACGATGATCGTCATCGGGGTCACCCTGGTCGTGGACAGCTGAGCGGGCGGCCGGCGGCGATGTCAGTGGGGGCTGTCATAGTGGGCCCGGCAGCGAAAGATGTAACGAGCAACCAGGACGCGCGTGGACACGGACGAGAGCAGCCCCGAAGCCCCGACGGCCCCTGCCCCCAGGCGCGGTTGGCGCCGCTGGGCGATGGACACCCGCCCCCTGCGCCGCCCGGCCTACCGCAGGCTCTGGTCGTCCACGATCGTGACGGCCGTGGGCAGCCAGCTCACCGCCGTCGCCGTGCCCAAGCAGATCTACGACATCACCGGCTCCTCCGCCTGGGTCGGCTACGCCAGCCTCGCGGGCCTCGTCCCCATGGTCCTGTTCGCCCTGTGGGGCGGGGCCGTGGCGGACACGGTCGACCGGCGCAAGCTGCTGCTCGTCACCAACAGCGGGATCGCTGTGACGTCCGTGCTGTTCTGGCTCCAGGCCTTCGCCGGGCTGGACTCGGTGGCCGTGCTGATGGTGCTGCTCGCCCTCCAGCAGGCCTTCTTCGGGCTCAACGCGCCCGCGCGCAACGCGTCCATAGCCCGGCTGGTCCCGGCGCACGAGCTGGCCGCCGCCAACGCCCTGGGCTCCACGGTGATGCAGACCGGCCTCGTCGTCGGCCCGCTGCTGGCCGGCGCGCTGATCCCGGTGATCGGGCTGCCGGAGCTGTACCTGATCGACGCGGTCGCCCTGTGCGTCACCGTCTGGGCCGTCCACAAGCTCCCCGCGCTGCCCCCGCTGGACGGCTCCCCGTCCCGCCGCGCGGGGGTGCGCGAGATAGCCGAGGGGTTCCGGTACATCTCCGGGCACAAGGTGCTGCTGCTGTCGATGCTGGCCGACGTCGTCGCGATGGTCCTCGGCATGCCCCGCGCGCTGTTCCCGCAGCTGGCCGCCCAGACGTACGCCTCCTACGGCGAAGGGCTCGCCCTCGGTCTGCTCTTCGCCGCGATCCCGATCGGGGCCGTCCTCGGCGGGCTGTTCTCCGGCGCGTTCTCCCGAATACGCCGGCACGGCCTGATGGTGATCGGCGCCGTCGTCGCCTGGGGCCTCGCCATCACCGGCGCCGGACTGAGCGGCAGCCTCTGGTTCGCCGTCGCCTTCCTGGCGCTCGCCGGGATAGCCGACATGATCTCCATGGTCTTCCGGGGCGCGATCCTGCTGTCGGCGGCCACCGACGAGATGCGCGGCCGGATGCAGGGCGTCTTCACGGTCGTCGTCGCGGGCGGCCCCCGCCTCGCGGACGCCCTGCACGGCACGGCGGGCGCCGCCTTCGGCCCCCGCGCGGCGGTCGCCGGGGGCGGACTCCTGGTCGTCCTGGTGATGCTGAGCCTGGCGGCGGCGGTGCCGGCGCTGCGGCGGTACAGCATCTGAGGAGGCTCGCGGAAACAGACGCGCCCCGGAAAACGCGCCCCTCTGCGAAACGTGCCCCTCCTGGAAGCGTGCCCTCTGGGAAACGCGCCGCTCCTGGATGCGCGCCCCGCTACAGCCCACCCCTCCGATGCGCCTCCATCAGCCTCCCCCGCGTCAGCTCCAGCCGATGCGCCAGGATCTCCGCGACCAGCCGTACCAGCGTCAGCCCGAGCGCCGGGTCCCGGTCGCAGAGGTCCAGCACCGGCCGGGCCTCGAACTCGTAGGCGCGGACCGGGCTGAAGGCCTCCGCGCCGAAGTCCCAGGCGTACGGCGGGAAGAGCCAGGACCAGCCGAGGAGGTCGCCGGAGCTGAGGCTGGCGACGGTGACGCGCTGCTGGGAGGTGACCTGCTGGTCGAGGGAGACGGAGCCGGAGCGGATGACCCAGAAGCGGTCGGCCGCGCCGCCGGCCTCGAAGATCCGGGTGTCCTCGGGGAAGGACACCTCACGGGACAGGGACATCAGTCGGTCGCGCTGCGGATGGTCGAGGGCGCTCAGCAGTCTCGTGGCTCGGGTCATGCGCGGGGCTCCTCACCGGCGGCGGGTTCGGGGGCTTCCCCTTTCCGCTTCCATTGGAGCCTCTGACGGCGCCCGGGGCACCTCGGCGGAAGGCAATGTCCGGCCACGGACATGGGAAAGCCCTGGCTGGACGGGGGAGGCCAGCCAGGGCCGTTATACGGAGATCAGGAGGAGGAAGAACCTGCGACTCCTTGCACCCCGTATGTATAGAACCGTAAACCACCGAAGGCGCCAACGGGAAGCCAAAACCCGGCCAAGTGACCGGTTTCACTTTCGGAAGCTGGCATGAACGCCTCAACTCCCTTGATCCACAAGGACTTTCACGCCGCCACAGTCCCCTTCTCCGCCTCCACCGGCACCTTCAACGGCCGCGCCAGCCCGGTCACCGCCTCGTCCAGCCGCTGCAAGTGCCGCAGCACACGGTCGGTGACCCGCCCGTAGCGTGGCGTGCCGTACCCGCCGGGCCGCAGCAGCGACGCGATGCTCGGGCCGGTCCGCACCACCCCAGGACCGCCCTCGACGTGCTCCGCGATCGCCGCGATGTTGTGCAGGATGCGCTCGCCCGCGCCGCGCAGCCGGGGGTCGGCCGCGATGGACGGGTGGGTCGGCAGCAGCTCGGCCGTCGCCGCGAGGGAGCGCGCGTGGTAGGCGCAGGTCTCCAGGAGCGCGACGAC
Source organism: Streptomyces sp. AMJ-169 (assembly GCF_055597585.1). Lineage (NCBI taxonomy): Bacteria > Bacillati > Actinomycetota > Actinomycetes > Kitasatosporales > Streptomycetaceae > Streptomyces > Streptomyces sp. AMJ-169. Next base: position 325,778 of record NZ_JBVLTJ010000007.1, on the reverse strand, counting down.
GTACCGCGCGGTGTCCTTGCGGCCCCGCAGCGGGGACGCCGGGTGGGTCAGCGGCCGGGTCGCCGCCAGCAGGTCGGCCAGCGCCTGGTCGAGGTCGCGGGCCCGCTCCAGGAGGTCCCCGCCGTACGCCCCGCTGAGCTGGTCCAGCGCCCCGGTGGTGACCTCGGAGAGCCGGCCGAGGACGGTGGCGAGGAGTTCGTTCGTGCGCCGGTCGGTGCGCACCGGCAGCACCAGCGCCGCCGCGATCGCCCCGCAGGCCGCCCCCAGCGCCGTCTCCTCGATCCGCAGCACCAGCACCGACAGGCTGTAGGTGTGCAGCAGCGTGTACAGCACCCCCAGCGCGGCCGTCACGAAGAACGACATCAGCGTGTACGACAAGGGCGCCGTGTAGAACATCGCGAACACGCACAGCAGCACCACCGCGAACGCCGTCCACGTGTGCTGCCCCACCAGCGCCGCGAGCCCGAGTCCGGCGATCACGCCGAGCACGGTCCCCAGCAGCCGGCGGTAGCCCTTGATCAGGATCTCCCCGGTCGACGCGGTGTTCAGGAACACGATCCAGCAGGTCAGCACCGCCCAGTACCAGCGCTGCGCGGACAGGAACTCGCCGCCGACGATCGCCAGCGAGGACCCGACGGCCACTTGCAGCGCGGCCCGTGTCGTCGGCCGCGCCCACCCCGTCGGCTCGGCCTCCTCCCCGGCCTCCAGCGCCGCGTCCTCCGCGTCCAGCTCCTCCCGGGAGCGCGCGGTCTCGGCGCTGTCGTCGGCGTCGTCGGGCGCCCCCTCCAGCGCCATCCTGAGCCCCAGCACGGCCCGCGCCGCCTCGCCCACGCCCCGGAACACGTCCTGCACGGCCGGCGAGCCGCTCGGCAGGTTCTCCTCGTCCCGGTACCCGAGCAGCCGGTTGCGGACGTACGACAGGGCCGTCCCGGAGGCGTCCGGGCGGCGGACGAGGAGCTGGAGCGCCGTCAGGTCCCGGCGCACGGCGTCGCGGGCCGCGTCGCGCACCGGGAGGTGGCCGCCCTCCGGCATGGGGGCGCCGGGCAGGTGCAGGGTGAGGGTGTCGGCGCGCTCGGCGCTGCGGGCGGTGAGCAGGAGCAGGCCGAGGCGCTCGGCGGTGATCTCCGCGTCCGCGACCCGGCGCTGCACCAGCCGGGCCACGCTCTGGTCCGGGGTGCCCTCCTCGAGCCGGCTCTGGATCATCAGCGCCGTCTCGTGCAGCCGGGCGGTGCCCTCCCGCAGCCGCTCCAGCGCCTTCTCCACGTCGTCGGGGCCCGCGTCCAGCAGCTCCAGCTGGGCGTCGAACAGCTGCGAGAGCCGGGCCCGGAAGGCGCGGCGCATCCGCAGGAACGTTCCGGCGGAGGACTGCGGGACCAGCGCGAACCGCGAGAGCGCACTGCACGCGAACGCCACCACGACCGCCCCGAGCAGCCCCGGCAGCGTCCCCGAGGTGACCCCGACGAACAGCGACACGAAGTACGTCTGGAACGCGATCAGCCCCAGCGCCGTCCCCCGGTCCCCGAACCGCCGCCCGTACACCGCGCAGAAGATCAGCGCGACGAAGAAGACGTCCCCGGCGACCACCCGCGTGTGCAGCAGCGTGCCCAGCGACACCGACGCCAGCGCCGTCGGCAGCCCGAGCGCCAGGGTGACGGCCTGCTGCGGGCGCCGCTTCTCCTGGAGCGCGAACGTCGCCACCATCGCCGTGATCGCCCCGCCGACCAGCAGCTTGACGTCCGCCCCGAGCGGCCCGAGCACCGCGAGCGTCAGCGCGATCGCGCCCGTCGTCCGCAGCCCCGCCGCCAGCCGCAACAGCCCCGGGTCCGCCGCCGAGACCCGGTCCCACAACCGCCCCACCGCTGTTCTCACGGGCCGTACTTTATGCGGCGGGGCCGCTGGGGCCCAGGTGGCGGGGGATCACCCGACCTGCTCCCGCAGCTGCTCCGGGGTCAGATACGCGTCCGTGTACTCGAAGTCCTTGATCTTCGCGGGCCTGCGGTACTGGAAGCCGGTGCGCACGAAGTCGTCGCCGGCCAGGGCGTTGAGGGTCCAGTTCGTCAGGACGCGGACCTTGGCGACGTTCGTGCGCAGCGCCGACCAGTGATAGCCGCGGGCGACCGCCTGCGCGGGCAGCCCGCGCAGCTCGACCCCCAGCGGCTTGGACACGGCGTCGCTGCCCCCGAGGTCCACCACAAGACCCAGGTCCTTGTGGTGGTACGACTTCATGCCCTGCCCCCGCAGGGTCGCGATGACGTTGTCGGCGGCCACCTTGGCCTGCCGCATCGCGTGCTGGGCCGTGGGCGGGCAGACGGCGCCGTCGTCGCCCTTGGCGAGGTCGGGGACGGCCGCCGCGTCGCCGAGCCCGAAGACGCCGTCCTGGCCCGGCACCGCCATGTGCGCGTCGACCAGGAGCCGGCCGCGCACCGTCTCCGCGCCGAGCGTCCCGATGAGCGGGCTCGCCGCGACACCGGCCGTCCAGATCAGGGTCCGGGTCGGGACCACCCGGCCGTCGGTGAAGGTGACCTCCTCCGGGCCCGCCTTCTCGATCGACACCCCCAGCGAGATGTCCACGCCCCGCCTGCGCAGCACCTCCTGCGCGCTCGCCCCCAGCTTGTCGCCCAGCTCGGGCATCAGCTTGGGCGCGATGTCGATGAGGTGCCACTTGATGAGCTTCGGGTCCAGCCGGGGATACCGCTTGACCGCGTTGCGCGTCAGCATCTGCAAGCAGGCCGCCGTCTCCGTGCCCGCGTAACCGCCGCCCACCACCACGAACTGAAGCCGCGAGGCCCGCTCCGCCGGATCGTCGCTCGCGTCGGCCAGGTCGAGCTGGGTGATGACGTGATCGCGGACGTAGGCGGCCTCCGCGAGGGTCTTCATGCCGATCGCGTGGTCCGTCAGGCCCGGGATGTCGAACGTGCGGGTGACGCTGCCGGGGGCCAGCACCAGATAGTCGTACGCCTCGTTGACCAGGTCGCCGGTGATCGAGCGGACCACGCAGACCTTCGCCTTCAGGTCCACGCCGACCGCCCCGCCGGGCAGGATCCGTGTGCGGTACCTGCCGCTGCGGCGCAGCGACACCGCGATCGACTGGGGTGTCAGCACACCGGACGCCACCTGCGGCAGCAGCGGCAGGTACAGCTGGTAGGCGAACGGGGTCACGAGCGTGATGTCCGCCTCGCCGGGCGCGAGCCCGCGCTCCAGCCCGCGCACGCACCCCACCCCCGCGAAGCCCGCGCCCACCACCAGAATCCTCGGTCGAGCCACGTCGGTCTCCTTCATGTCGGCACCACACCGATCCCACCGCGCCGAGGGCGCGTCCGCCAGCCGGGAGAGGCATGCAGAGGACCCGCCGGCGCCCCCGGGGTGCCCCCGTACCCCGGCGGCGCGCTTCCATGCGTGCGGTACGGCACGCGAGTGCGCCGCGTCACGGCCCCGACGGGCGGGTATGGGGAGCTTGCCGGGAACGGCTGACGTCCACGAGACACAGGGGAGGGAGCAGGGTGAGCACCGAGAGCATCTGGAGATACGCGCCCGACAGCGGCCACACCGAGGGGCAGGACCTGACCGGTTACGCGGTCGTCGCGGCCGGCGGCACGGTCGGGCGCGTCGAGCGCGAGGCGGGTCCGCAGGGGCTGCGCCACCTCGTCGTCGACGCCGGCGTGTGGATCTTCGGCAAGAGCGCCGTCGTCCCCGTGGGCGCCGTCGCCTCCGTCGACAGCACCTCCCGCCGGGTCGTCCTCAACTGCACCCGCGACGAGGTGCGTTCGGCGCCCCGCTTCCACACCGACAGCGAGACCCGCGACCCCGGGTACCTGCTGTCGGTGGCCGCCCACTACGGGCGGCTCACGCCCCGGGGGACGGCGACGGCGTAACGCCGGATCAGCGGAACACGTCGTCCCCCTCGTCCCACATCCCCTCCGGCGGCAGCTGCCGGGGGATCGGGGCCCGCGACTGGTACATCGTCTCGATCTCCGCCGCGCAGGCCGCCACGATCGCGTCGCGGCGCAGCTTCAGGGACGGGGTCAGCAGGCCGCCGGTCTGGTCGAAGGGGCGGGACAGGACGCGGAAGACGCGGATGGACTCGGAGCGGGAGACGGCGCTGTTGGCGGCGGCGACCGCGCGGCCGATCTCGTCGCGCAGGGCGTTCTCCTCCCGGGTCTCGCGGCTCAGCGCCTCCCCCTGGAAGGCGAGGCTGCCGCGCCAGTGGGCCAGGAAGTCGGGGTCGAGGGTGATGAGCGCGCCCACACAGGGCCGGCCCTCGCCCACGACCACCGCCTGGTGGACCAGCGGATGCAGCCGCAGGCGCTGCTCCAGCGGCGCGGGCGAGACGCTCTTGCCGCTGGTCGTGATGATGACGTCCTTCTTGCGGCCGGTGATCGTCAGATAGCCCTCCCGGTCCAGGTGCCCGAGGTCGCCGGTGGCCAGCCAGCCGCCGCGCAGCACCGCCCGGGTCGCCGCGTGCTCGCCGACGTACCCGTGGAACAGGGAAGGGCCGCGCACCAGGATCTCCCCGTCGTCCGCGACGGCCGCCTCCGTGCCCGGCAGCGGCTGCCCGACCGTGCCGGACTTCTCCCGGCCCAGCGGCTGCATGGTGATCCCGCCGCTGGTCTCGGTGAGGCCGTAGCCGTCGTGGACGTAGATCCCGATGCCCTCGTAGAACAGCGACAGGTCGCGGTGCAGGGGCGAGCCGCCCGAGGCCGCGCGGTGCACCCGGCCGCCCAGGGCGGCGCGCAGTCTTCGGTACACCGTCCGCTCGAACAGGGCGTGCTGGAGGCGCAGATCGAGCGCCGGGCCCGAGCCCCGGCCGAGCCGCTGGCGTTCCGTGGCCGCCGCGAAGTGCCGCGCGGTCTCGGCCGCCTTCTCGAACAGCGCGCCCCGGCCCGCCCGCTGGGCGTCCCGCAGGAAGATCTTGTACAGCTTCTCGAAGACCGACGGCACGGCGTACAGATACGTCGGCCTGAACGTGCGCAGCGCCCGCGACAGCGACTCCTCGCTCATGTCCGGCTCATGCCCCATGAGGATGCCGCCGCGCACGCACAGCCCCTGCACCATCAGCCCGTACACGTGCGAGAACGGCAGGAACGCCAGCACCGACGGCTGCTCGCCCGGCGCCGCCGCCGTGTGCCCCCAGCCCGCCAGCAGCGTGTCGCAGGGGCTCGCCAGGCCCCGGTGGCTGAGCACACAGCCCAGCGGGCGGCCCGAGGAGCCGGAGGTGTAGGCGATCACCGCCGTCGAGTCCGGCAGCACGATCCGCCGCAGCGACTCCACCGTCGTCTCCGGCACCCCCTCGCCCAGCTCCGCCAGCCGCTCCAGCGCCCCCGCGTCGAGCTGCCACACATGGTCGAGCCCCGGCAGCACCGCGCACACCGACCCGACCGTCATCACCGTCGCCTCGTCCTCGACGACCACCCCGACGCACCCCGCGTCCCGCAGGATCCGCTCGACCTGCTCCCGCGACGACGTCGGATACACCGGCACCACCTCGGCGCCCACCGTCCACAGCGCGTACGACAGCACCGTCCACTCGTACCGCGTGCGCGCCATCAGCGCGACCCGGTGTCCCGGCGCGATCCCGGAGGCCACGAACCCCCGTGCCACCGCGGCCACCTGGTCCCGCAGCCGGGCGGCCGTCACCTGCTCCCAGCCGTCTCCCGACCGGCGCGCCAGCACCGGCAGCGCGGGGCTGCGGGCCGCCAGCTCGAAGACGCTGTCGGCGAGCCCTCCGGCCATCGGCGCGACGGACGGGGGAGCGAGTGCGGACTCGCGCATGCGCGGGCTCCTGACGGATACGGGCTGGTGCGGGGCTCGAATCTAGCCGAGCCGCGCCGGGCCCGGGCGCGAACGGCCGAGGAACCCGCCCCGGACCGCTCAGCGCCGCCGCAGGTAGCGCTCCGCCGCGTCGGCCGCCTCCCGCGCGCACCGCGTGCCCATCAGCGCCCGCAGCGAGTGCCCCGACGTCTCGAACCCGGCCCGCGCCGCGTGATCGGCCGGGGCCGCGAGCATCCGCCGCTCCCAGCTGCGGTAGTGCAGCAGCGAGCGGGTGACCGCGTCATGCGAAACCGTGTCCAAAGTTCCCATAGCCCCTCATGTTGCACGAATGGAGCAACCCCCGCACCGTGGAGATGACACGGAAGCGACCACTGCTCACGCTCCGTGGACCAGCCTCGGTGAGGAGCCACAGGACGATGAAGACCCCCGCGCACCGCTCCTACCACCTCGACGTGGACGTCAGCCCCGAACGCGCCGGACAGGTCAGGCGCATCCTCTCCGCCCACCTGCGCCACTGGGACCTGGAGCCGCTGGCCGGGCCCGTCGGCGGGGCCGTCGAGATGCTGCTGCGCTCGCTCGACGCGCACACCGCCGACAAACGCGCCTGCGTCGAGATGTGGTGGAACGGCCACCACCTGATCACCGCCGTCGCCGGCCACGACCAGACGCTGCGCCCCGACCGCGACCTGCGCGCCTGCCTGCGCCGGATCGCCGCCACCAGCGACGGCTGGGGCGCCTGCGCGGGCCACGCCGGCACCAAGGTCATCTGGTTCACCCAGCGGGCCCGCACCGACCGTCCCGCCCCGCTCGTCCCCTGGACCCCCGTCCCCGTGCTGCGCGCCTCCCGCGCACTGCCCAGGGCGCTGCCGGCCGCCGCGCTCAGCCCCGCCGCGAGGTGACCGTGAACTGCGCCCCGTCCGGATCGCGCAGCACCGCCTCGTCCCGCGCCTCGGCGAGCACACTCCCGCCGTGCTTCTCCGCCGCCCGCGCACAGCCGGCGACGTCCGGCACGGAGAAGTGGACCTGCCAGTGCGGGCGCACCGTCGGATCGGGGGCCGCCTCCAGCGCGCCGGACTCGATCCGGGCCACCGCCTGCCCCCGGCTGCGCAGCACGACCTCGCCGCCCTCGTAGTGCACCTCGCAGCCGCCCGGCACGTCACCGGCCCACTCCAGGACCTCGCCGTAGAAGATCGCCGACGCGAACGCGTCCCGGGTGTGCAGCCGGACGAAGGCGGGGGCGCTGCGCCGCCACACCTCCCAGTCGCCGATCAGCTCGCCCTCCCAGATCCCGAACGTGGCCCCGTCCCGGTCCGCCAGCAGCGCCGCCCGCCCCGGCGGCAGCGCGATCGGCCCCACCGCGACCGTCCCGCCGCGCTCGCGCACCCGCATCGCCGCCTCGTCCGCGCCGACCACCGCGAAGTACGGCGTCCACGCCACCGCCATCTGCCACAGCGCCGCGACCCCCGCGACCCCGGCCACGGGCACGTCGTCCATGAGCGCGATCCGGAAGTGGTCGCCGAGCGCGATCCCGCGCCAGCGCCAGCCGAGGACCGCGCTGTAGAACTCCTCGGCGGTCGGCAGATCGCGGCTGGTCAGGCTCACCCAGCAGGGTGCGCCGAAGACGGAGCGGGTGGTGAGGGCCGCGGGGGGCTGGTTCATGACGGTCTCCGGTACGGGCGGTACGAGGGGGTTCGCGGGGACACCTCCAGTGTCGGCCGCGCGGACCCCTGAACGCTTCTTGACTCACCCTTGAGGTTGTTACCTCTGCTAAAGAGATAATCTGAAGACATGGACGACGAGACCTTCCCGCAGGAACTCGCCGACGCCCTCGTCGGCGTCCAGCGACTGCTGCGCCGCCGGCTGCGCGCCTCCCTCACCGTGCCCCGGCTGCGCGGCGGCGAGGCCGAACTGCTGCGCCTGGTCCGCGCCCGCCCCGGCATCGGCATCTCCGAGGCCGCCAAGGAGCTTCTGCTCGCGGGGAACTCCGTCTCGACCCTCGTCAACCAACTGGTCAAGGACGGCTACCTGGTCCGCGAGACCGATCCCGCGGACCGCCGCGCCGCCCGCCTCAGGCTCACCGAGGCCGCCGAGACCAGGCTGCGGGAGTGGAAGGCGCGGCGCGCGGAGCTGGTCGGACGGCACGTCGAACACCTCGACGCCGCCGACCGCGAAGCCCTGCGCGCCGCGCTCCCGGCCCTGCGCACCCTCGCCGTCCGGCTCCAGGAGGACCTCGACACGGAAACGGACGGGGCCGGGGACGCCGGGGGAGCGCGGCACAAGAGCATCCGGAAGAACGCCGAGGAGGACACGCCATGACCGCCGCCGTCGACTGCACCTCGCTCCGCTACGCCTTCGGGGAGACCAAGGCCGTCGACGGGCTCGACCTCACCGTCGGCGAGGGCGAGGTCTTCGGACTGCTCGGGCCCAACGGGGCCGGCAAGACCACCGCGATCCGCTGCATCACCACCCTGCTCCCCGTCCCCTCCGGCATGGTCGCCGTCTTCGGCCACGACGCCGCCGCCGACCGCATGGCCGTCCGCCGGCTGCTCGGCTACGTCCCCCAGCAGCTGTCCGCCGACGCCGGGCTCACCGGACGGGAGAACGTCTCCCTGTTCGCCCGCGTCTTCGACGTCCCCCGCCGCGAGCGCGCCGCCCGGGTCGGGCAGGCCCTCGGCGCCGTCGGGCTCACGGACGCCGCCGAACGCCTCGCGAGCACCTACTCCGGCGGCATGGTCCGCCGCCTCGAACTCGCCCAGGCCCTGGTCAGCGCGCCCCGGCTGCTGATCCTCGACGAACCCACCATCGGCCTCGACCCGATCGCCCGCACCGGCGTCTGGGAGCACATCACCGCCGTGCGCGAGGCCACCGGCATGACCGTCCTGGTCACCACCCACTACATGGACGAGGCCGACCAGTACTGCGACCGCGTCGGCCTCATGCACCGCGGCCGGGTCCGCGCCCTCGGCACCCCCGAGGAACTGCGCCGCGGCCTCGCCGCCCGGCGGGGCCAGGAGACCCTGCCGACCCTGGAGGACGTCTTCCGCGACGTCGCCGGCAGCTCCCTCGACGAGAATTCAGGAGACTTCCGAGATGTCCGCAGCACCCGCCGCACCGCGAACCGTGTCGGCTGACATATCCCTGCTCGTCCAGCCGCCCGCGCCCCGGTCCGGCTGGCGCCTGGTCCCCGCGCGGGTCGCCGCGATGTGCGCGGTCGAACTCCAGAAACTCCGCCACGACCGCACCGAGCTGTACACCCGCGCCGTCCAGCCCGCCCTCTGGCTGCTGATCTTCGGCCAGACCTTCAGCCGCATCCGCGCGATCCCCACCGGCGGCGTCCCCTACCTCGACTACCTCGCGCCCGGCATCATCGCCCAGTCCGCGATGTTCATCGCGATCTTCTACGGCATCCAGATCATCTGGGAGCGCGACGCCGGAGTCCTGAACAAACTGCTGGTCACCCCCACCCCGCGGGCCGCCCTCATCACCGGCAAGGCCTTCGCGGCCGGCGTGAAGTCGATGATCCAGGCAGTCGTCGTGATCGTCATCGCCGCCCTCCTCGGCGTCGCCCTCACCTGGAACCCGCTGAAGCTGATCGCCGTCCTCGCCGTCGTCGTCCTCGGCTCGGCCTTCTTCTCCTGTCTGTCGATGAGCATCGCGGGCATCGTCCTGAGCCGCGACCGGCTGATGGGCATCGGACAGGCGATCACCATGCCGCTGTTCTTCGGCTCCAACGCCCTCTACCCCGTCTCCGTCATGCCGGGCTGGCTCCAGGCGATCAGCAAGTTCAATCCGCTCAGCTACGAGGTCGACGCCCTGCGCGGGCTGCTGCTCGGCACCCCGGCGCACGTCGGCACCGACTTCGCGGTCCTCGCGGTGGCCGCCGCGCTGGGGGTCACGGCCGCCTCCGCACTGCTCGGCCGGCTGGCCCGGTGACGTGATGTGCCACACGTTTGCACACGGCGTCACCGGTGTCCGGAATCGATTCCCGCTGGGCAGCGCTTGATCACCGCGATCCCCGCCTGATTGCGCAGGCCACAGCGCATTCCGCGCATTTGACAGTGCCTTGAGCCCACGGATAGGAAGCAGCCCGGGAAGTCGGGAGGTGGACCCGTGTACGAGCCGAACGTGGTCGGCGACTGGCAGGAGTACGAGGCGTATGCCGGCCTGCGTCTGCGCGTGCACCGCCTGGAGCGCGCTGAGCCGCCGCGCGGCCGTGACGAGGCCGCCGACGGGCTGACGTACTTCAAGCTCCGCGTCGTCGTCGAGAACCGCGGGGAGCAGAAGTACTGCGTGCACCTGGAGGACGGCCAGATCGACATCCGGATCGGCCCCGACGGCGAGAGCGCGTTCGTCGACTGGCGCAACTCCCAGTTCGTGGAGGGCTTCGACGTCTACCCGCTGCGCCGCGTCACGGCCGTCCTGCACGCCGCGGGCCCCGAGCCCGCCCTCGCCCGCGTCGACGTCCAGGTACAGCTGCGCGTCGACGACGAGTGGACCGCCCGGCACCTGTGGACCGGCGGTCTCGACCTGGGCGAGGAGCCGGTGTCCGTGCGCGCGGGCCGCGAGAGCGACCTCGCCCACGAGATCAGCGACTTCCTGCGGGAGCAGGCGGAGGAGGGGACGGCCTGAGCCGGCTCCGGAGCAGACCCCGGGCGACAAAAAGGGCGGCCCCTCGGTCAGGAGCCGCCCTTCAGCACATCACCCGCACCCTCAGTGCGGAATCCCGTCGATGATCTCCCGCGCCCCCTGCCGCAGCAGCGCCACCGCGACCGACGTGCCGAGCGTCGCCGGGTCCAGCCGCCCCGCCCACTCGTGGGCGTTCAGCCGGGTCTTGCCGTCGGCGGTGAACACACAGGCCCGCAGGGAGAGTTCGCCGGCCCGGTCGACCTGGGCGTAGCCCGCGATCGGGCTGTTGCAGTGGCCCTGGAGGACGTGCAGGAACATCCGCTCCGCCGTCGCCTCGCGGTAGGTCGCCGGGTCGCCGAGCGCGCTGACCGCGTCGATCAGGCCGGCGTCGCCCTCGCGGCACTGGAGGGCCAGGATGCCCGCGCCGATCGGCGGCATCATCACCTCGGTCGACAGCACCTCGCTGATGACGTCCGTGCGCCCGATCCGCTCCAGCCCGCTCACCGCGAGCAGCAGCGCGTCCGCCTCGCCCGCGTACAGCTTCTCCAGGCGCCGGTTGGCGTTGCCGCGGAAGGGCACGCACTCCAGATGCGGATGGGTCGCCGCGAGCTGCGCGACCCGGCGGACCGAGGAGGTGCCGATCCGGGTGCCGGCGGGCAGCTCGTCCAGGGTCAGGCCGCCGGGGTGGACCAGCGCGTCACGGATGTCGTCGCGCTTGAGGAACGCGGCGAAGACGGTGCCGGCGGGCAGCGGCCGGTCGGCGGGCACGTCCTTGACGCAGTGCACGGCGAGGTCGGCCTGCCCGGCCAGCAGGGCCGCGTCGACCTCCTTGGTGAACGCGCCCTTGCCCTCGACCTGCGCGAGGTCGCCCATCCACTTGTCACCGGTCGTCTTCACCGGCACGACCTCGGTGCGTACCCCGGGGTACAGGGCGGCCAGCTCGGCGCGGACGCGCTCGACCTGGGCGAGGGCCATCGGCGAGTCGCGGGAGACGATGCGGATCACTTCGGGAGTGGACATGCGGCAACGATAGCCCCTTCGCGGGGGGCCTCCGTACCGGGCCGCCGCGTTGCGCGCGGGCCCGCCAACAGGGCCAGGACCGCGCGCAGTTGGCTCACGCGTTCGGGTCGAACGCGATGCCCGAGGGCTTCGCCTTGGCGAGGTGCGCGGCGAAGTTCGCGTCCTTCGGACCGAAGTCGGCGCTGCCGAAGTCGTAGGCGCTCAAGCGGTCGCGCAGGCCCGCCGGGCAGCCGTTCCAGCCGACCAGGGGCGGGTACTGCCAGGTGCCCTTGTGGTAGACGACCTTCGCGTGGGTGCCGTCGAAGCGGACGGCGGAGGCGGCGCTGACCACGTCAGCTCGGCCGCCTCGGCGTTCTGCGGCAGCGCCCTGGGCGGGGCGGCGTAGGCGTACATGCCAAGAGTCAAGGGCGTACCAAGAATGAACCATGCCCGAACAATCGGCGCTCACCGCCCCGCGGCGCCCTCCCCCCGCACGGCCGGCGGCCGGACCAGCCCCGACTGGTACGCCATCACGACCAGCTGCGCCCGGTCCCGCGCCCCCAGCTTCGTCATCGACCGGTGCACATGCGTGCGCACGGTCAGCGGGCTGACGTACAGCTTCGCCGCGACCTCCTCGTTGGAGAAGCCCTCCGCGACCCACGCCATCACCTCCCGCTCCCGCGCCGTGAGACCCGCGAGGTCGGCGGGTCCGGCCAGCCGGGTCGCCTCGGCGGGCGCGGACAGGAACCGGTCGATCAGCACCCGCGTCGCCTGCGGGGACAGCAGCGACTCCCCGCACGCCACCGTGCGGATACCGGCCAGGAGCGCCTCGGCGGTGACGTCCTTGCCGAGGAAGCCGCTCGCCCCGGCGCGCAGCGCGTTCGCCACGTACTCGTCGATCTCGAACGTCGTCAGGATCAGCACCCGCGTCTCGTCCAGATCGGGGTCGGCGCAGATCGCGGAGGTCGCGGCGAGGCCGTCGGTGCCGGGCATCCGGATGTCCATCAGGACGACGTCCGGGCGGTGCTCGCGGGCCAGTACGCGCGCCTCGGCGCCGTCCGTGGCCTCGGCGACCACCTCCATGTCGGCGCAGGTGTCGATGAGGATGCGGAAGGTGGCCCGCAGCAGGGCCTGGTCGTCGGCGAGGAGCACACGGATGGTCATGGGGTCCGTTCCTGGGGGGTGGGGGGTGCTGGGGGAGAGATGTCGGTGTACAGCGGCAGCCGGGTCGTCACCTCGAAGCCGCCCTCCGGCCGGTGCCCGGCGCGCAGCGCCCCGCCGACCGACCGCGCGCGCTCGCGCATGCCGATCAGCCCGTACCCCTGCGCGCCGGACGGCTCGGGCGCGGCGCCGCCGCCGGGGCCGTCGTCGCTGACGGTGAGGGCGATGTGGTCCGGGCCGTAGCGCAGCCGGACGCGCGCCGCCCGCGCCCCGGCGTGCTTGGTGACGTTGGTCAGCGCCTCCTGCACGATCCGGAACGCCGTCAGGTCCACCCCCGGCGTCAGCGGCCGGGGCGTGCCCTCGACGGTGACCTGGACGTCGAGCCCCGCCGCCGCGCAGGCCGAGGTCAGCTCCGCCAGCCGGTCCAGGCCCGGCGCGGGGGCCAGCGGCGCGTCGGAGCCGTCGTCCTCGCGCAGCAGCCCCACCGTCGCCTTCAGCTCGCGCAGCGCCGAGGCGGTCGTGCCCGTGAGGCCGTCGAGGATCTCCGCGACCCGGTCGGGGTGGGTGCGCGCGAGGTGGGCCGCCGTGCCGGCCTGCGCGTTGGCCAGCGCCAGGTGGTGCGCCACGACGTCGTGCAGCTCCCGCGCGATGCGCACCCGTTCCTCGACGACCCGCTGGCGAGCCTCCGACTCCCGGCTGCGCTCGGCGAACTCCGCCCGCTGCTGCACCGCCGACACGTACGCGACGCTCAGCCGCACCGCGTTGCTGAGCACGACCGGCAGCAGCAGCCAGGCGACCGGGCTGACGACCTTCATGGGCCAGGGATGCGGGAACGGGTCGAGGAAGAGCGCCGTCGGGATGATCAGCGCCAGCGCGGCGAGGTAGTACCGGCGGACCGTGGCGCGCCCGGTCAGCACGCCGAGCCGGTACAGCGCGAGCATCAGCGGGCCCAGCAGCAGCGGGGTCAGGAGATGGCCCAGGGCGTCGGCGCCCGCGACGCAGACGGCGGTGACCGCCGTGGTCGTCCGGGGGCGGGTGCGCTGCCAGAACAGGAGGGTGGTGCAGGCGAGGGTGCCGTAGCCGAGCGTCGGCCACATCTCGTCGAGCTGCCGCGAGGTCGGCATCGCCATCTCGCTGCCGAAGAGGAACGCGGCGAAGAGCAGCACGGACGTCATCGTGTCGATCGTGCGCGCGTGGTCGTCGTCGTAGCGCTGCCAGGGCGTGCTCGCGAGCGGCCCGGTCATGGGCGGATGCCTCTGGGCCGCCGGGTCACCGTCTGTACGATCCCGGGCCGCCGGTTCACCACACGCACGGCAGCTCCGCCTCCACCACCGTCGGTCCGCCCACCGGGCTGGACAGCGTGACCGTCCCGTCCAGTGCCGCGACCCGGCGCCGCATCCCGGTCAGCCCCGAGCCGTCGTGTTCGTCCGCGCCGCCCTTGCCGCTGTCGCGCACCTCGATGCGCAGTCCGCGCCGGGTGCGCGCGAGCCGTATCTCCGCGCGGTCGCAGCCGCTGTGCTTCGCCGCGTTGGTCAGCGACTCGGCGATCACGAAATAGGCGGCGGCCTCGACGGCGGCGGGGGCGCGCACGGCGTCGTCCAGGCCGTCCTCGTGGACCTCGACGGCCAGGCCGCTGCTCGCGGCGAGCGCGCGGACGGCGCCGGTCAGGCCCCGGTCGGAGAGGATCGGCGGGTGGATGCCGCGCACCACGTGGCGCAGTTCGGCCAGCGCCTCCTCGGCCTGGCCGAGCGCGTCGTCGAGGAGTTTGCGGGCGGTGTCGGGGTTGGCCTCGTAGGCCCGCTGGGCGAGCCCGATCCGCATCGACAGCGCGACCAGCCGGGCCTGGGCGCCGTCGTGCAGGTCCCGTTCGATGCGGCGCAGTTCGGCGCCGTGCGCGGCGACCGCGTCGGCCCGGGTCGCGGTCAGCTCCTCGACCCGCGCGGCGAGCAGCGCCTCGGGGGAGGGCCGCAGCAGCGCCGTCGACCAGCGGGTCTCCAGGTCCGCGAGCGCGGTCAGCAGCGGCAGGACGCGGGCCCGGCGCCGCAGCACCCCGCACCACAGGAGGTCGGCGGCCAGGCCCACCGGCACCAGCGGCACCATCAGCACCGTCAGCCACGCGTACAGGTAGTGCGCGCCCAGCCAGCGCAGGTCCAGCCGGGTCCCGGGGTCCTTGACCGCGATCCGCAGCCGCTCCTTGAGCGTCCCCTCCAGCGCCCGGTACGCCTCCGGGATCTCCCGGCCGGTCCAGCGCGCCGTCAGCTTCCGCTTGGCCCCGGCCAGCCGCCGGATCAGCAGCACCGCCTCCGGCAGCATCCAGACGCCGACCACCGCGAGCACACCGGTCGCGGTGAGGAGCAGGACGGTGACGAAGATGTACGTCCCGAAGGCGAGGGCCGCGGTCAGCAGCAGGTGCAGACAGGCACGGCAGGCCTGGCGGAGGGTCGCACGCATGGGGGGAGTTCCTGTCCTGGGGGAGGGGGACGGCGGTACGCCCGTCGGCGGACACGAGGGGGGAGCGGAAAGTTCGGTCCGGACCCGGTGACGGCTGGGGGGAGTGCCGTCGACCGGGTCCGGAGCCACGCCGGCCCCCGTCCCCACGGGTCCGGCGCCTTGGGGCCGTCCCCGCTCGGACGGCCCCGGCCTCGGTGTTGCTTGAGTCAGGCAAACATATTCGACTTACTTGAGTCAAGCAAGCTATGAGTTGATTAACTCAGGCAACTAGGCGCGGTAGGGTTGTCCCCATGTTCCTCTTACCGCCGGTCACACCGGGCGACGTGGAATCAGAGCGGGCCTCCGGAAGGGGGTTGTCATGAGCAGCAACGCGGCAGCGGGCGAGCGGGACGGCCCGAAAGCGGCGGGTTCACCGGGCGGCGGCGTGGACGTCCACGCCGCGGACACCGCCGCCCCGGCCCTCGCGCGCGGCTCCGGCCAGCGCGTCCTGGTCGCCGTCGCCCAGCCCGACATCGGTGAACTGCTCGGTACGACCCTGGAGTTGGCGGGCTACCGGATCACCCTCTGTGCCACCCTGAACGAAGCGCTGGGCCGGCTCGGCGCGGAACGCTTCGACCTGATCGTCGCGGACCTCGCGCTGCCGGGCATCATGACCCTCTACCGTCCGGTCATCGCCTACCGCCCGCCCGTCCTGTACCTGCTCCCGCCGGACCGGCTGGAGATGATCCTCCCCGAACTGGACCTGGGGGAGAAGGACTACGTCACCAAGCCGGTCCGGATCGCCGAGGTGCTGGCCCGGATGGCGGTCCTCCTGCGCGCGGCGGCCCCCGGCCCGCGCGAACCGGTCCTGCGCTACGGCGACCTCGTCCTGGACGACCGCCTCTGCCACGCCCGCCGCGACGGCCGCCTCCTCGACCTCACCCCCGCCGAGTACCGCCTGCTGCGCCACTTCCTCGTCAACGCCCACCGCGTGCTGTCCAAGGAGCAGATCAGCCGTTACGTCTGGGGCGAGTTCCGCTGCGGCAACGCCATCGAGCAGCTGGTGTCCCGTCTCAGACGCAAAGTCGACGAAGAGGGCACCCCGCTGCTGCATACCCGCCGGGGCTTCGGCTACTGGCTGGGGCGCGCGGACGGGGAAGAACTGTGAAAGCTGACTGAACATCACTTTGCCTGTAAGGAAAGGGAGTTGGTTGTGAAGAGCTGATTCCCTTCTCCTTGTATATGACCTGGGTCACGTCAGGTTTCTGTCAGCAAACTGACCGGTCGGTGTCAGGGGCCCCTGTTTGCATGTGCTCACAGAACCCCCCACTTACCCCACGAGGAGAGTCATGGCCGACACCCTCACCGGCCCGGTGCCCGCACCCGAGTTCCCGATGCCCCGCTCCGGCCGCTGCCCCTTCGACCCGCCGCCCGCGCTCAGCGCGCTGCGCGAACAGGGCCCGCTGGTCAAGGTCAGCCTCTGGGACGGCAGCGAGCCCTGGCTGGTCACCACGTACGAGGCCCAGCGCGCCCTGCTCGGCGACCCCCGCGTCAGCGCCGACCCCGACACCGCCGGCTACCCCACCAAGGCGAGCCCCTCGGCCGGGGACGGCAAGCTCAGCTTCATCATGATGGACGACCCGGAACACTCCCGGCTGCGCCGGATGGTGACCGCGCCGTTCACGGTCAAGAAGATGGAGGCGCTGCGCCCGGCCGTCCAGAAAATCGTCGACGACCTGATCGACGGACTGCTCGCCGGACCGAAGCCCGTCGACCTCGTCGACGCGTTCGCCCTGCCGATCCCCTCCCTGGTCATCTGTGAACTCCTCGGCGTCCCCTACGCCGATCACGACTTCTTCCAGGAGAACACCAAGACCATGGTCCGGCGCACGGCCACCCCCGAGGAGCGGGGCGCGGCCAGCCGGGAAGTCGCCGGCTACCTCGCCGAGCTGATCGGCCGCCGCCTCGCCGACCCCCGCGACGACCTGATCTCCAGCATCGCCGGCCGCGTCACGGCCGGGGAGATCGACCACGGGCAGGCCACCGAGATGGCCCTCCTGCTGCTCATCGCGGGCCACGAGACCACCGCCAACATGATCGCCCTGGGCACCGCCGCCCTCCTGCACCACCCCGACCAGCTCGCCCTGCTGCGCGCCAGTGACGACCCCAAGTTCGTCGCCGGGGCCGTCGAGGAGCTCCTGCGCTACCTGCACATCACCCACCTCGGCCGGCGCCGCGCCGTCACCGAGGACATCGAGATCGCCGGGCGGACCGTCAAGGCCGGCGAGGGCGTCATCATGGTCAACGAGATCGGCAACCGCGACCCCGAGGTGTTCGCCGACCCCGACCGCCTCGACCTCACCCGCGACGCCCGCCGCCACGTCGCCTTCGGCTTCGGCGTCCACCAGTGCCTCGGCCAGCCCCTGGCCCGTATGGAGCTCCAGGTCGTCTACAGCACCCTCTACCGCCGCATCCCCACCCTGGAACTGGCGGTCCCCTTCGAGGACGTGCACTTCAAGGAGGACGCCTTCATCTACGGCGTCCACAGCCTCCCCGTCACCTGGTGACACCCCCCAACCCCCTTGCGAGAAACGGGAATTGACATGAAGATCGAACTCGAAGCCGACAAGTGCGTCGCCTCCGGCCAGTGCGTCGTGGCCGCGGTGGACTTCTTCGACCAGGACGACGACGGCATCGCGATCCTCCTCGCCGAGGAAGCCTCGGAGGACCAGCTCGACGACGTCCGCGAGGCCGTCGCCATCTGTCCCGCCGCCGCCATCCGACTGGTCAGGCCGTGAGGCGCATCGTCGTCGTCGGAGCCTCGGCCGCCGGACTCGCGGCGGCCGAGACCCTCCGCCGCGAGGGCTACGACGGCACCCTGACCGTGGTGGGGGACGAACCCCACCCGCCCTACGACCGCCCGCCGCTGTCCAAGCAGATCCTCGCCGCCGACTGGCAGCCCGACCGGGTCCGGCTGCGCACCCCCGACGACCTCGCCGCGCTCGGCGCCGACCTGCGCCTGGGCGTCGCCGCGACCGGCCTGCACGTCACCGAACGCCAGGTGGAACTCGCCGACGGCGGCGCCCTGCCCTACGACGGGCTGGTCATCGCCACCGGAGTGCGGCCCCGGACGCTGCCCGGGGAGCGCGCGCACGTGCTGCGCACGCTGGAGGACGCGCTCGCGCTGCGGGAGCGGCTGGGGGCCGGGCGGCGGCTCGTGGTGGTCGGTGCCGGGTTCCTCGGCGCCGAGGCGGCCTCCGTCGCCTGGCGGCTGGGCTGCGAGGTCACGCTGCTGGAACCGGCGGCCGTCCCTCTCGCGCACGCGGTCGGCGAGGCCGTCGGGCGCGTGCTGTCGCGGGCCCACGAGGAGCGCGGCGTCCGGCTGCGCACCGGCGTCACCGTCACCGGGGTCACCGAGGCCGGGGTGCTGCTGGCCGGCGGTGAGCTGGTCGAGGCCGACGAGGTGCTGGTCGCCATCGGCTCGCTGCCCAACACCGACTGGCTGGCCGGCAGCGGCCTCGGCATCGGCGACGGCCTGGTCTGCGACGCCTACCTGGAGGCCGCGCGCGACGTCTACGCCGCCGGGGACGTCGCCCGCTGGTACAACCCGCTCTTCGGCGTGCCCATGCGGATCGAGCACCGCACCAACGCCGCCGAACAGGGCATGGCCGCCGCCCGCAACCTCCTGAACCCCGAGGCGCGCAAGCCGTTCGCGCCGGTGCCGTACTTCTGGTCCGACCAGTACGACATGAAGATCCAGGCCTTCGGCTATCTGCGCGGGCACGAGGAGGTGAGCGTCGCGGAGGGCGATCTGGACGAGGGGCGGTTCGTCGCCGTCTACCGCACCGGGGACCGGGTCGTCGGGGCGCTCGGCGTCGGGGTGCCGCCCAAGGCGCTGCGGCCCTGGCGGCAGGCCGTCGCGGCGGGTGAGGCCTGGACGGATTGTCAACCCCTGGGACCGGATGTCATACGTACGCAGTAGGCTGAGGAAATACCCGCCGTAACTTAATTGAGTTACGCAACGATATGGTAAAGTGGCGCGTATGCCGACTGAACGCGTTCCCGCCGCAGCGTCCCCGGAAGTCATCGAGATCGAGCGGGCGCTCACCCGGATCACGTATCTGAGCACCCGCGCCCGGCAGCACGACCGGCTGATGACCCTCGCCGGGGTCCCCCTGGACCGGGCCGCCGTCGCACTGCTGCGCCAGGTCGCCGACTCCGACCCGCTGCGCCCGGGGGAACTGGCCCAGCGGCTCGGCGTCGAGGCCTCGCACGTGACGCGGACGGTCCAGCAGCTCCAGCGGTCCGGCCACGTCACGCGCGTCCCCGACCCCGACGACGGCCGCGCCCAGCGCATCGAGCTCACCCCCGCGGGACGGCAGGCCATCGACCGCATCCGGGACGCGGGCGCGCGCGGCATGCAGCTCGCCCTGGCCGAGTGGACCCCCGAGGAACTCGGCCAGCTCGCGGTCCTCTTCCACCGGATGGTCGACGACTTCCTCAGCTACTCCATCGACGAGGACCCCGAGCCGGCCACCGCCTGAGACACCCGCGCCGGGCGGGGCGCGCCCGGCTCCCGCACCCCCCGCAGCAGCAGCCACGCCACCACCGGCGGCGCCAGCAGCGGCAGCAGCCCCGTCCGCAGCGACGTCGCGTCCGCCAGCGCGCCCAGCGCCGGGGCCGCGAGCCCGCCCACACTGACCGTGAGCCCCAGCGTCACCCCGCTCGCGGTGCCCACCCGGCCGGGCAGACAGTCCTGGCCGAGGGTGATGTGCAGCGAGAACGGCACGTACAGCCCGGCCGACGCCAGCGCGACGCACACGTACAGACCGGGCCCCGGCACCAGCAGCACCCCGGCCACCGCGACCAGCGTCACCCCGTACGACGCCCTGACCACCGCCAGCCTGCCGTACCGCTCCGCGAGGCGGCTGCCGGTGACCGTGCCGAGCGCGCCGCCCGCGTACAGCACGCACAGCGCGGCGACGCCCGCCGTCTCGCCGCCGCCGGTGCGCTCGCGGACGTACAGCGCGACGAACGTGCTCAGGCCCACGAAGACCAGCGAGCGGCACACCACCGCGCCGGACAGCCGCAGGAACGCCGGCCAGTCGTCGTCCCCGGTGCGGGCGGCGGCCTTCGCCGCGGGCACCTTCTCGCGCGCCAGCAGGCACAGCAGCGCGCCGGTCGCCGCCGGCAGCGCCAGCAGCGGCGACGCCCGCAGACCCCAGGGCGCGACCACCGCCGCGACCAGCAGCGGGGCGAGGGCGAACCCCAGGTTGCCGCCCAGCGAGAACCAGCCCATCGCCGTATGGCTCCCGCCCGCCGCCGCGCGCGCCGCCCGCGCGGCCTCCGGATGGTAGGCGGCGACCCCCACCCCGGACACGGCGACCGCCGCGAGCGTCAGCGCGTACGAGTCGCCGGCCCCGACCGCCGCGACCCCGGCGCCCGCCGCGAGGGTGCTCAGCGGCAGCAGCCACGGCAGCGCCCAGCGGTCGGTGAGGAGCCCGAACAGCGGCTGCGCGACCGAGGACAGCAGGGAGGCGGCCAGGACCACACCGGACGCGGCGGCGTAGCCGTAGCCCCGCTCGGCGACGAGGAAGGGGACCAGCGCGGCGACGGCGCCCTGGTAGACGTCGACGCAGGCATGGCCCAGGGACATCAAGGTGATGGTGCGAGAAGTGGACACCCCGCGATCGTCACCCTCCGGGCACCTGTCTTGCTTCCGTTAATCTGCCTCTTTGTGTCGAACATCCGCCAGGCCCCGACCCGGACCCAGTTCCTCGCCGCCGGGGAACGCATCGAGGCGCACCGGCACGACGACCACCAGATCGTCTACGCGGGCACCGGCGTCCTCGCCGTCACCACCGACGCCGGCACCTGGTTCACCCCCGGCACCCTCGCCCTGTGGATCCCCGCCGGCGTCGTCCACGCCCACCGCGCCTACGGCACCCTCGACCTGCACCTCGTCGGGCTGCCCGCCGCCGACGACCCGCTGGGCCTCAGCCGGCCGACCGCCCTCGCCGTCGGCCCGCTGCTGCGCGAGCTGATCCGCGCCTACACCCGCGAACCCCTCGACCCCGGACCCGAGCGCGCCCGGCTCCTCGCCGTGCTCCGCGACCAGCTGCGCGCCTCGCCGCGTCAGCCGCTGCTGCTGCCCACCCCGGCCGACCCCCGGCTGGCCGCCGTCTGCGACCTCGTCCACGCCGACCCGGCCGACCCGCGCACCCTCGCCGAACTGGGCGCCGCGACCGGGGCCGGGGAACGGACGCTGAGCCGGCTCTTCCGGGCCGAGCTGGGGATGACCTTCCCGCAGTGGCGCACGCAGTCGCGGCTGCACCACGCGCTGCGGATGCTGGCCGACGGCGAGCCGGTGACCGCCGTCGCGCACCGCTGCGGCTGGTCCTCGGCCAGCGCCTTCATCGACGTCTTCCGCAAGGCGTTCGGGACGACGCCGGGGCGGCACGGGAGGGGTGGCGGCTCTTAGGGGGCCCGGACAGGGGCGCCGGGGGCGGCTTGAAAAGGGGCGGCTCGGCCAGGGGCGGGCGGTTTCGGACGGGGCGGTTCCGGGCCGTCCGCCGGGGTCAAGTAGCATCGCCCGCGCCCCACTTGCCCGTACGCGGAGGAGAGACAGCATGAGCCGTGCCCTGGAGACCGGTGACACGGTCGACGACTTCTCCCTGCCCGACGAGACCGGCACCGTCCGCTCGCTGAGTGAACTGCTCGCCGACGGGCCCGTCGTCCTCTTCTTCTACCCCGCCGCCCTCACCCCCGGCTGCACCGCCGAGGCGTGCCACTTCCGCGACCTCGCCGCCGAGTTCGCCGCGGCCGGCGCCCGCCCGGTCGGCATCAGCGGGGACGGCGTCGACAAGCAGAAGGAGTTCGCCGGCACCCACAGCCTCGGCATGCCGCTGCTCTCCGACCCCGAGGGCACCGTACGGGAGAAGTTCGGCGTCAAGCGCGGGTTCTCGCTGCCGACCAAGCGCGTCACGTTCGTCATCGGGCAGGACCGGACCGTGCTGGAGGTCGTCCGCAGCGAACTGCGCATGAACACCCACGCGGACCGGGCTCTTGAGGTCCTGCGCGCGCACAGCGGGTCATGACTGTTGCCCGTAAGCCGTAATAGCCGCATTCTGGGACCCATGGAGCATCTCGTCGCCGCGGCGGTCATCGATGCCCGGGGCATCGTGACGGGCTGGAGCGAAGGTGCCCGCGTGCTGACCGGGCGCACGGCCGAGGAGGCGGTGGGCCGTGCGGCGGCCGAGCTGCTCGCCGAGCCCCTGCCGCCCGGCGCCCGCGGCGGACCCGCCCTGCTGCGCCACCGCGACGGCCACCCTGTCCCCGTCATCCTCTCGGTCAGCCGCCTGCTCGGCGCCGACGGCGAGAAACAGGGGTACTCCGTCACCCTCGTCCCCCCGGCCGCCGCGTCCCCGCTCGGCGACCGGGCCTTCCAGCAGGCCTCCATGTCGATGTCCGTCTTCGACATGGACCAGCACTACCTGCGCCTCAACACCGTCGCCTGCCAGGTCATGGGCGTCAGCGAGGAGACCCTGCTCGGGCGGCCCTTTCCGGAGACCGTCGAGGACGCCGAGCACAGCCGCGGCTTCGACTGGCACCTCAAAGAGGTCGCCCGCACCGGCCGCCCCCTCCACTACGAGAGCTACACCGGCGAGCCCTCCGGCAACCGCGAGCACGCCTGGAACATCGAGATGTGGCCGGTGCGCGACGACAGCGGCGCACTGACCGGCGTCGCGCTCGCCGCCTTCGACAGCAGCGAACAGCACTGGGCCCGCCGCCGGCTCGCCCTGCTCAACGAGGCCGCCGCCGCCATCGGCACCACCCTCGACGTCGGCCGCACCGCCGAAGAGGTCGTCGAACTCCTCGTCCCCCAGTACGCCGACTTCGCCAGCGTCGACCTCTTCGACTGGGTCCTCGGCGCCGACGAACCCCCGCGCCGGCCCGAAGGCGACGTACGGCTGCGCCGCGTCGCCCACGGCTCCGCCACCGACGGCACCCCCGAAGCCGCCGTCCACCTCGGCGCGAGCGACAGCTACCCGTCCTACAGCCCGCCCGCGAAAGCCCTGCGCGAGGGGCGGGCCGTGCTCAGCCAGGCCGGGGAACCCGACTTCGTGCGCTGGGTCCGCGAACGTGACACCCGCGCCCCGGCGAGCAGCGGCGCCCGGCAGGGCGTCCACTCCATGCTCGCGGTACCGCTGCGGGCCCGGGGCACGACCCTCGGGGTCGCCGTCGCCATCCGGATGACCCACCCCGACGACTTCGGCTCCGACGACGCCGTCTTCGCCGAGGAACTCGCCAGCCGGGCCGCCGTCTGCGTCGACAACGCCCGCCGCTTCGCCCGCGAACGCGCCACCGCGCTCAGCCTCCAGCGCAGCCTCCTGCCGCGCGAGCTGCCCGGACAGGCCGCCGTCGAGGTCGCCCACCGCTATCTGCCCTCCGGTTCGACGGCCGGGATCGGCGGCGACTGGTTCGACGTCATCCCGCTCTCCGGCAGCCGCGTCGCCCTCGTCGTCGGCGACGTCGTCGGCCACGGCATCCCCTCCTCCGCGACCATGGGCCGGCTCTGCACCGCCGTCCGCACCCTCGCCGACGTCGACCTGCCGCCCGACGAACTCCTCACCCACCTCGACGACCTCGTCACCCACCTCGCCACCGACGACGGCACCGAAGAGGTCGCCGAACTCGGGGCGACCTGCCTGTACGCCGTCTACGACCCCGTCGCCCGCCGGCTCGCCCTCGCCGCCGCCGGGCATCCGCCGCCCGCGGTCGTCCTGCCCGACGGCACCGCGCACTTCGTCGAGATGACGCCGGGACCGCCCCTCGGCGTCGGCGGCCACCCCTTCGAGGCCACCGAGGTCGAGCTGCCCGAGGGCGCGATCGTCGCCCTCTACACCGACGGGCTCATCGAGGACCGCGACCGGGACGTCGACCTCGCCGGCGCCGAGCTGTGCACGGCGCTGGCCACACCCGCCGCCTCCCTCGACGCCCTGTGCGACACCATCCTCAAGGCCGTCCTGCCCGAGGAGCCCGGCGACGACGTCGCCCTCCTGCTCGCCCGCACCCGCGCGCTCGGCGCGGACCGGGTCGCCACCTGGGACGTCACCCCCGACCCCGCGCACGTCGCCGCCACCCGGCAGGCCGCCATGGAGCAACTCGCGCGCTGGGGGCTCGAAGAGGCGTCCTTCGTGACCGAGCTGGTGGTGAGCGAACTGGTCACCAACGCCATCCGCTACGGCGAACCGCCCATCCAGCTGCGGCTGATCCGCGACCGGACCCTGATCTGCGAGGTCTCCGACGCCAGCTCCACCTCACCGCATCTGCGCCGGGCGCACGCCTACGACGAGGGCGGACGGGGGCTGCTGCTGGTGGCGCAGCTGACGCAGCGGTGGGGGAGCCGGCAGACGAACCGGGGGAAGACGATCTGGGCGGAGCAGACGCTGTGATCTTCTGTGCGCGCGGGGGCTCTATTCGAAGGGGCAGCCGGGGTTCGGGGCGTCCTCGGCGAACGGGGCTCCGTGCGGCAGGGCGTACAGGGCCTGGATGACCAGCGGCTCGTCCCCCAGGTTGCGGCCGATGTGGACGTACTCGGCGCGCTCCCGGATGACCTCGCCCTCCTGGTACACGCCGTCGGAGCCGCAGGTCGCGTCGAAGTGGTGCAGGGTGCCGCGCACGATCAGGCCCCTGACCATGCCGTCGTGGTAGTGCCAGCCCGTCGACTCGCCCGGTGGGATGGTGAGTTCGCGCAGGATGTAGTCGGTGCCGTCGACCGTCCGCTGGGCGAGGACCCGGCCCGTCACCCCGGGCCCCGGGGGAGTGGCGTGGGCGGCGGTGCCGCTCAGGCAGAGCGTGGCGACGGCGGTGGTCAGGACGGTACGCGTACGCATGGGGGAGCCTCCTGGGGCGTCGTGGGCGGACCGTGATCAACGATAGGGACGGCGCGGGCGTGCGGGGCGGATTCCGGGTAGACAGCCCTCAACCGATCTTGGGAGAGCACATGGACGTCACACCGGTCGCGGGGCACATAGGCGCCGAGATCCACGGGGTCGACCTCGCGGCGGAGCTGGACGACGCCACGGTCGCGAGGATCCGGGCGGCGCTGCTGCGCTGGAAGGTGGTCTTCTTCCGGGACCAGCGCCTCGATCACGCCGGGCACCTCGCGTTCGCCCGCCGGTTCGGCGAACCGGTCGCGCCGCGCAAGCGGGGCAGCGCCTCGCCGGCCGGCTTCCCGGAGATCGAGACGACCGCCGACCGGCTCGAACTGGGCGGGAAGTTCGGCATGGAGCACGAGGAGTGGCTCCAGCGGCGCCGGCACACCCTGCTGCGGGGCTGGCACTGCGACCACGGCGCCCGCGTCGACCCGCCCGCCGCGACCATCCTGCGCGCGGAGACCGTACCGCCCTACGGCGGCGACACCCAGTGGTCCAACCTCGCCGCCGCGTACGCCGGACTGTCCGCGCCGGTACGGAAGTTCGTGGACGGACTGCGCGCCGAGCACCGCCTGGGCGTCGGCTACCAGGCACGGCCGGGCGACGACTCCTACCTGCGGCACCTGCTGGACCACCAGGTCGCCTCCGTGCACCCCCTCGTGCGCGTCCATCCCGAGAGTGGGGAGCGGGTGCTGTACGTCAACGGCTACTACGTCGAACAGATCCAGGACGTCTCCCGCGCGGAGAGCCGGGCCCTGCTGGACATGCTCCTGGAACAGGCGGTCCGCCCCGAGTACACGGTCCGCTTCCGCTGGGAGCCGGGGAGCGTCGCCTTCTGGGACAACAGGGCGACGATCCACCTGGCGCCCAGCGACAACGCGGGGCTGGGGTTCCAGCGGATCATGCATCGGGTGATGCTGGCGGGGGAGGTGCCGGTGGGGGTTGATGGACGGGGGTCGGTGGGGGTGGTGGGGACGGGGGTGGGGGAGTGGTGAATCCCTTTACTCCTGCCCCGGCTCCCACCCCAGCGCCGGTCCCAGCCTCGTCGCCATGTCCGTCAGGATCTGGACGTAGTCCTCGTGCTCGAAGGTGAACGGGAGCGCGAACGCCACCTCGTCCACCTCCCGGTACGCCGCGTGGGCGGTCAGGCGGGCGGCGATCTCCTCCGACGTGCCCACCAGGTCCGGGGCGAACATCATGCGGGCCGGGCCCTGGGGAGCCGCGGTACGGGGAAGCCGCTTGGCCGCGTACTCCTCGTACTTCGCGCGCTGCGCCGCACTCGCCGAGTCCGTCGGGATGACCACCAGGCCCTGGGAGACCCGCGCCGCCTCGCCGTCGGGGTGGGCGGCGCGGAAGGCGCGGATGTGGGAGAGCTGCACCTGGGCGAAGTCCTCGGACTCCTCCGCCCTGACGACGCTGCTGGTCAGGAAGTTCATGCCGTGCTCACCGGCCCAGCGGGCGGAGGAGAGGCTGCCGCCGCCGTACCAGAGCCGCTTGCCGAGCCCGGGGGAGTGCGGCTGCACGCGATCGGAGAAGACTTCGAAACCCTGGACCCCGCTGAAGTCGCTCGCGGACTTGCCGCGTACGAGGTCGAGGAGGCGCCGCACCCGCTCGTAACTGAAGTCCTCGGCGTCGGCGGTGTCCGGGTAGAGGGCGTCCTTGACCTGGTCGTAGTGCATCGGCGGGCCCACGCTCACGCCCGGGTTGACGCGTCCGCCGGAGAGGATGTCGACGGTCGCGAGGTCCTCGGCGAGGCGCAGCGGGTTCTCCCAGCCGAGCGGGATGACGGCCGTGCCGAGGGCGATCCGGCTGGTGCGCTGGGAGGCGGCGGCGAGGACGGCGACCGGCGAGGAGATGCCGTACTGGAGATGCCGGTGGCGCAGCCAGGCGCTGTCGAAACCGAGCCGCTCGCCCAGCTCGATGATCTCCAGCGTCGACTCGTGCCCCTGGCGCGGATCGTCCCCGTCGAACAGGCCGATGGTCAGAAAGCCCAGCTTGCGCAGCGGGCGGGAGGGGGTGGACGGCATGGCGTTCTCCAACAGTCACAAGGCGTACGGCCGTATACCCCTACCGAACCCCCGCCGCCCGTCAGGCATTCCGGCCCAGCGGGATCAGGAACTCGTCCTCCACCGGCGGCTCCACCTCCTGCGCCCGGTTCCCGGTCGCCGCGTAACAGCGCACCCGCACCGACTCCGGCGTGACGTCGACCCGCAGGAAGTTCTTGAAGAACGGCGGACTGTACGACACCGAACCAGGCGAGAACAGCGAGGTGTAGATCTCCCGCACCGGCAGCCGCAGCCGCTTACGGCGCTCGGGGCGCCCGGCGACCCCGAGGAGCGCGGCCACGAACCGCATCCGCCGGGTGATCCGTACGGGCCCCCGCGCGCCCCGGGTCGGCCCGATGCCCAGCCGCTCGGCGATCACCGCCATCCCCTCCTCCTCGGTCAGCGCGAAGAACCGGGCCAGCCGCAGCCGCCGCCCGTACAGCCGCGCGTAGAACGCGAGGGAGTCGCCGCGCAGCGGATAGCAGCGGAACTCCTTCTCGGTGACACCGCCGACCGAGACCCGGGGGATGGTGTGCGTGGCGTGCATGAAGGCACCGCCGCCGCCCGAGACGACGTACTGGAGGAGCCGGCCGTCCGCGCGCCGCACCGGATAGCGCTGGTAGTTGTGGATGTCCCCGCCGATCGCGGCCACGTAGTCGTGCGCGGGGTCGCTGACGATGTCGTCCACCGTGCCGCCGCCCTCGATGGGACAGGGGTGGTGCTCGCCGTCGACGTACAGGGGTGAGCCGGTGATGAGGATCTTCGGGCCCGGGGCCTGGGAGACCTCCCTGAGCCACGCGCCCTGTTCGGCGTCGAGGGTGCCGAGCAGGCCGGTGTCTATGCCGATGAGGCGGATCGGGCCGGCGTCGATCGCCCAGTACGGGCCGGGCTGGGTGGCCTGTTGGGCCGGGGCCGACCTCAACTGCCGGACCTCGTCGAGGCGTTGGCCGTCATCGGGGCGTGGGCGGTGCCAAAGGAGGTCGCGCAGCCAGGACTTGGTGAGCGGGCGGGGCTTCGGCTCGGCCGGGAGGGGTGGGGCGTCGGCGCAGAAGACGCGCATGAAGGCGCCCAAGTCCTCGTACCAGTCGTGGTTTCCCGGGATCGCGTAGATCGGGGCCGGGTAACTCGCGTACGGGCGGAAGAACTTGGTGTCGTAGTCGTCGGCGCTGCCCACCGGGTAGATGACGTCGCTCGCGACCACGGCGAAGCTGGTGTTCTGACTGGCCCTCAGGAAGCCTGGTACGACCGCGTATTGGGGCGCGTCGCCCTCGCCGGTGTCGCCGATCACCATGAACGAGAACCGCTCGGGCTCATCGCGCCGGATCACTTTGTCGGCGGGGGCGCCCGCCTTCTCCTGCTGCGCGACCCAGCGGCCGCGGGTGCGGCCGGTGGGGTCGCCGAGCCAGGAGGCGACCACTCCGTTGCGGGCCGCCCACAGGGTGCGGGGGTCCAGCCAGGAGATCTTCTCGACCTCGGCCGGCATGAGCTGCTGGTAGGCGCCGGGAGCGGCGTCGCCCCAGCCGGCGCCTGCGGCGGTTTCGCGTGAGGAGTCGGACACCGGGGAACCGTAGCAACGGTCGTGCGGGACGCGGGAGTTGGGGTGAGCGGTGGCTCGGGTGTCCTGATGGCGGGCGGGTGCGGTTCAAGGGTGGCCCTATCAGCTCCCGCGCTCCGGTCCGCTGCCGGCGGTCACCGAGCGGCTGGGGTTCGGGGTGACGGTGTCGCTGACCTACGAGCAGCCCTGCGAACCGGCCCGCACCCCGACCGCATCCGCGACATCGCCCACAAGGGGCGGCACTTCGACGTCCCCGGCGTCTTCCTCTCCGAACCGTCGCCGCAGCGCACCCCCGTGATCTTCCAGGCGGGCGCCAAGTACGAGGACCTGCCGGCCCATTCGTCCTACGAGGGCGCGCTCGCCCTGTACGGCGGCTGGAGCGGGCTGGACCTGTCGGAGCTGGGCCCGGACCGGCCCTTGGAGTACGTCGACACCGACGCCGACTTTGTGGAGCTGGTCGTGCCGGAGCTGCGGGCGCGGGCGGTCAGGGAGCGTTCATGAGCAGGCCGGTGGCGGTGAGTTCGGTGAGGGCGAGGTGGACGGTGACCTCGTCGGCCTCGGGGTGGGTGCGGGCGGCGGTCCTGAGGAGGGCGGTGCGGGTGCGGGTGCCGTCCGCGAGGCGGTAGACGGTGGCGCTGAGCGGGCCCAACAGGTGGCCCTGCCCGGCCAGTTCGTCGTAGAGGGCGAGGCGGCCGTCGGGGAGGGGCTTGACGCGGAGGCCGGCGCGGCGGGCTCTGGGGGCGGTCATCGGGCGAACTGGTCGCGCAAGTCCGCCGCGGCCAGGTGGAGTTGGTCGCTCTGGGCGGCGACGACCGGGACCGTCCGGTAGCAGTCGGGGCGGTCCCAGCCGGCGAGGTACTGGTCGATGGCCGTGTGCCGTGCGATCCAGTCGGTCATGTCCTCGACGGTGTCGGGGAGTTCGGCGAGCAGCTGGGCGAAGACGCTGTGGTGGTAGGCGATGGCGTGGGTGGTGGTGACGCCGGTGACGGACTCGAGGTGGTGGCAGCCCTCGGCGCGGGGGAAGGCGCGGCCCCAGTCGGCGCCGCCGAGGTGGAGCAACGACCAGGGCCTGCCGTCGAGTTCGGCCAGCGCGCGGCGCAGCACCCAGGTCGTGCCGTGCAGGAAGAGGACGTCGTCCTCCAGGACGAGGAGGCTGTCGAGGCCGTCGCGGTGCGCCTGCTCGATGGCCTGGCGATGGGAGAGCGCGCACCCTACGTGGTGGTTGCCGGGGGTCGGGACGGCGCTCTGCCGGTGGACGCGGTCGGGGCGGACGCCGATCGCCGCCAGCCGGCGTTCCGTCTCCTCCCAGCGGTCCGGGCGTTCGTCGAGGTTGAGGCAGGTGATGCCGGCGAAGAAGCTGAACGGGTCGCGCTTCTCCGCCTCGTACTCGGCGACCGCCTGCCGGACGGTGTCCTCCCCGATCAGTCCGCCGAAGTGGCCGAGGGCGTCGTCGGCGGGCAGGCCGAGTTCGTCGAAGCCGATGAGGTAGTTGCGCAGCCGCTGCTGCCAGGCCACCGGGGGCCGGCCGGTGCCCGGGGCGGTGAAGCGGTGCGTCCAGCGCAGCGCGGGCAGGCACTGGACGGTGTGCCCGGCCCGGCGGAACTTCTCGTGCAGATGCCCCTCCTCGCCGCCGTGCCCGGTGAACGCGGGGTTCAGGCCCGGCCAGGCCTTCGTACGGCAGGCGAAGACGCCGAGGCCCTGCATGCCGATCTCGAACGGCGGCGCGGCGGGGTCGGTCCCGCGCGGGTCGGTGGCCCAGGTGCCGAACATGAACCGGCTCCAGCGGGGTTCCCAGTGCGTGGAGACGGTCTTGCCGTCGGTGGACACCAGCGGCCCCTGGATCAGGTCGCCGCTGTCGGGGTGCGCGTCGATGTGCTCCAGCAGCGCGGCCAGCGCGCCGGGCGGCAGCTGGACGTGGGAGTCGACGCACAGCACCCAGTCGGAGGAGGCCTCGCGGAAGACCCGGTCGCGGGCGGCGGTGCCCACGCGGCGGTCGTACGGCACGTACCGCAGCCCCGGGACCTCCTCCTCCAGCTGCTTCAGGGACCAGGCCTGCGGGCCCGTGGGGTGGTTGTCGACGACCAGGAAGTCGATCCGGTCCATGACCTCCGGGTGGTAGAGCAGCATGCTGTTGACGGTGAAGTACACGCCGTCGTAGTCGTCGTAGGTCGACATGCCCACGGTCAGTGTGCGGGGCGGGGCGGGCGGGCCGGGGGCCGGGCGCTGGCGGTAGCGGTCGGCGGGGGCGGCGACCAGTTCGCGCAGGGCGGCGAGTCCGGTGTCGTCCGCCTGGTCGGGGTTCACTCGGGGGGCTCCGGGTTCTCGTAGCGGTCGCGCAACTGCCGTACCTCGGCGGTGAGTTCGTCGATGCGCCGGTTGAGGGCCTGGACGCAGACCAGGGTGACGCCGTTGGCGTCGACGAGGGGGATCACGCGGGTGTTCTCGTGGCCGAGGTCGAACGCCGCGTGCCAGTCCTGGGCCATCGGGCCGAGGTGGCGGACCTGTTCGGGCTCCCACAGATAGCGCCAGGTGCTGATCGGCAGGGCCGCGACCGTCGCCAGGACCTGGTGCCCGTTGACCGCCCCGGCCGCGGCGACGGCCCCGGCGTTCCCGGCCGGGGCGGTCGTACGGGAGCGGCGGAAGAGCCGCACGGTCAGCGGCTCCAGTCGACCGGGACGACGTCGCACTTGAGCCGGCGGTCGCTCGGCGCGCCGGTGGAGCAGTCCGTGCCGACGGTGATCGCCGCGTGCGCCGAGTTGGCGATGTGCACGCCGTCGCCGACCATGACGGCGTCGTAGCCGTTCAGGAGTTCCTGGACGGTGCCCGGGCCGAAGTTCTCCGAGGCGGTGATGCCCGCCGTGCCGGTGTAGCCGGTGTACGCCGAGCCCAGCATCCGGCCGCCGCCGGTCGTGTAGAACCGCACCAGCACGCCCACCAGGGGGCGGCCGGTGACCACGTCGGTGACGGTGGCGGAGATGTTCTCCAGCTGGAGCGACGTCAGGTTCAGCGTGCCCTGGGTCGCGCCCATGTTGACCGGCTTCAGCTCGGGGCAGTCGCTCTCGCCGCAGATCGGGGGCCGGGCCATCGCGGGGGTCGCGGAGGCGACGATGCTGGTGAGGGAGAGCGTGCTGACCGCGACGGCCGCGAGCTTGGCGGTCTTGGATCCTGGGACGAACTTCATGGGGCTCTCCGGGGGGTGGGTTCGGCGACGGGCGCTGCGCGGCGACGGGCGCTGTGCTGGGCGACAGGCGCGGTGCTGCGCGGAGTCATTCCACCCGGACGGCCCAACCTCCGTGTCTGACAATCTGGACATAGGGGATTTCGGTCGCGCCGTTCATCTCATCGAGTGACCATCCTGCTCGGGGTCACGTTCGATCAAGGGCGCTCTGTTTGAGGCCGTGCCGGTCCAGCCACGCCTTCAGGTCGAACGGCCGCGCCCACCCGTGGACGTAGTGATGGAACAGCGGCTGCGGACGCTCTTCGGACGGCACCAGGCTCAGCCGCTTCACCAGGGAGAGCGGCGCCTGGAACGCGTGATCGGTGGGGATCAGCCGCAACCGCCGGTCCAGCAGCGGGAGTTCGGACAGGTACGCACTGAACACATGCGGCCCGGCGAAGAACCGCGGATGCCGCGCGGGGCCGTCCTGGACCGCCAGCCACTCCAGGAACCCGCCGCTCACCGGGTTGCCCGGGGCGCCGCCCTGGAACTCGGTGCACACGACGTTGTCGTCACCGACGATGCTCGACCAGCCGGAGTCGGCGCAGGAGGTGAGGAGTTCGTCGAGGCGCGCGGGGTGCACGACGTGCAGGTCCCAGTCGAACCACCAGCCGCCGTGCCGGTGGAGGAGGGCGTTTCTGAGGAGGTCGGAGAGGTCGGCGAGCTGTCGGCAGCGGGGTAAGTGCGGGAGAAGTAGCGGGAGTTCGCCGGGTGCGGGGTCCGCCTCGCGTGTCACGAACCGCTCCAGATCATCGAGCGTCAGCAGCTCGTACGCGTACCCGTGCTCCCGCGCGAACTCCCGTACCCCGGCCATGGCTTCACGGCACAACTCCGGTGCGGCCGACGGGTCATGGGCGAACTGGAAGATCCGCCGGGGGATCGTGACGGACTCCTCCGCGAGCTCCCGCAGCGCGGCGATCGCGTCCGGTTCCAGCTTCTGGAGGGCGTGGTCCACGACGTCGACGATCTCGCGCATGTCCGGGACCCGGCTGTGCTGGCGGACCCGCAGGAGCGTGTCGACGAGCGGCGGCGCGCTGTCCGCAGGGGGCCCGGTCAGCAGACCGCGCGCGTGGAGTTCCGCGAGAGCGTGCCGCACGGCACCGACGGAAACCCTGGAAAGCTGGGCGAGTTGAGCGGCGGTACGCGCACCGTCGGCCGCGCGGAACACGGCGGCGCAGACCGGCCGCAGGACGTACCCGGTGTCGGCCCGCCCGTCGTACACGGCGAGCCGCCCGCCGCCCAACTCCCGCCGCCGCAGCCCCTGGACGGCACGGGGCCGCTCCACTAGACGCCGTCCCCGACGGGCCCGTACAGCGCGCTGTCCGCGCCGGTGGCCATCGCCCAGTACCGGTCGCCGTACGACCAATGCCACCACTCCGTCGGGTAGTTGACGAAGCCGGCCGCCTCCATCGCCTCCGTCAGCAGCCGCCGGTTGGCCCGTGCGGTGGCGCTGATGCCGGGCGCGTCGGTGTAGCAGGCGCCGTCGCTCTCCTCGGGGCCGGCGTTCATGCGGGTGCCCATGTCGAGTTCGGTGCCGTCGGCGGCGGCGAGCGTGAGGTCGACGGCGGCGCCCGCGCTGTGCGGCGCGATGTCCGGCGGGGAGACGTACCGGCTCGCGGCGGTGTGGAGCTGCGCGGGCGGCCACTCAGGGTGGGCCGCGCGGAGTTCGGCGGCGTACTCCTCGAAGTAGCGGCGCTGGAGCGCGGGCGGGCGGTAGCCCTCGACGAAGAGGAGACGCAGGCCGTCGGGGAGGTGGTGCTGGGCGGTGCGGAGGCGGGTCAGGACCCCCTCGCGGAGGTGGGCGAAGGCGCCGGTCGGGTCGGTCTTGCGGGGGTCCACCCGGAGGGTGGTGCGGACGTCCACCAGGGGGTCGCCGCAGTCCGTCACAGGGATGGTCGTCACCCTGGGGTCCGACATCAGTACGATCGTCTGCATATGACGATCATCCCTGGTGGAGGGCTGTGCGATGGGTCTTGGTGTGGAAGTCCTGCCCGATCCCGAGGGGCGGGTGCTGCTCGGTGTGCGGGAGTTCGGGGTGCCCTTCCTGGTGACCGTCTCACTGTCCCAGGGGGTCGGGTCGAGTGAGCTCCAACTGGACCGGGGGCGGGCCGGGAAGGGGCGGCTGGCCGAGTTCCGGCGGGCGGGGGCGCGGGTGGTGTGCGTGCTGCGCAACAAGCACTTCCTCAGCAGCGGGGACCCGGCCGCCGTCCGCGCGGGGGCGGAGTCGTTCGCCGTGTCCGTCATCTGGAGCGGGCCCGTGGTGCGGGAAGAGGGCGGGCGGGTGGTCGTCGACGCCGGCGGGCTCGCGCTCTACGACCACGACCGCGTCGCCGAGCATCTGTCCGAGCGGGGACAGGGCGCGTACGTCCTTGACGCCGGCCGGAGTTTTCCGCTTGCCGCGAGTTCTTCGGAGCGGGGGGTGCGGTTGCCGGCGATGCTGACGTTCAGCGGGCCGGGGCTCGGGGGTGCTGTTCGGGCGGTCGCCGGGGACTCGCGGGTGCTGAGCGTTGTCCAGCAGGTGAATTTGATGCCGTTGCCTGAGCCTGCGCTTGTGCCTCGGGGCTATCACCCTGCTTCTGGGGGGTATGGGGTCGGGTACGTGGATCATGGGTTGGGCGGGCGGCAGGTCAGGTTTCAGCCGCGGTTCCGGGTGGGGGTGTCTGCTGCTGGGGAGGGGGTGCCTGCGGTGGGGGAGGGGGCGGGCGCCGTCGGGGAAGGGGCGCCTGTTGTTGGGGAGGGGGTGTCCGCGGTGGGGGAGGGGGTGCCCGCTGTCGTCTTCCAGGTCGATCCGGCCGTTCCTGAGCCGTTTCGGTCGGCGGTCGTCGAGGGCGGCAACTGGTGGCGGGACGCGTTCGCCGGGATCGGGCTGCCTGACGTCTATCAAGTCGTGGTGGGCGGGCCGGAGTTCGATCCGTACGAGCCTGGCGTGAACGGTGTCGTATGGGTGCACCGTGCCGGCCGTGGCTGGTCCCTGGGCCAGGGCCTGACCGACCCGCGCACCGGCGAGATCCTGCACGCCCGCGTCCGCCTCGGCTCCCAGCGGATCGAGCAGGTACGGGCTCTGGGGGAGGCCCTGCTCGCTCCCTACGGCCGCCCCGACGAAGCCGAACTCCTCGCCGCCGTAGAGGAGTTGGTGCTCGCCAGGATGCGGCAACTGGCCGCCCACGAGATCGGGCACGCCCTCGGGTTCGCCCACAACTTCGCGAGCACGCACCATCCGAAGCCGTCGGTCATGGATTACCCGCACGCCCGGATCGGCGTGACCGAGGACGGCCGGGTGGACCTGGGGGGTGCCTACGCGGAGGGGCTCGGCGAGTGGGACCACTATCTCGTCGCGCACGCCTACGGTGACTTGACGGACCCTCAACTCGCTGAACTCCGGCGGGATTTCGCGCACCTCGCGTATCTCTCCGACGAGGATTGCCAGGGGGCTGACGCGGCTCATGCGGACGGGGTGCAGTGGGTGACCGGCGGTGACCCGCTCGCGGCGCTGGCGAAGATCCTCGACGTCCGCCGTGTCGCTCTCGCGGGTTTCGGACCGGGGGTTCTTCCGCCGGACCGGCAGAGCGGGGAGCTGGAGGAGCGGGCGGTGCTGTTGCATTTGCTGCATCGGCATGAGGTGGCGGGGGTTGGGCGGTTGGTGGGTGGGGTGCGGTATGTGTATGGGTGGGTGGGGGATGGTGGGGGTGTGGGGGGCGGCGGGGTGGTTGTGGGGGATGGGTACGCGGGTGTCGGTGGCGCGGCTTCGGGTGAGGGTTCCGCTGGTGCTGGGGGTGCTGGGGGTGCTGGGGGTGCTGGGGGTGCTGGGGGTGCTGGGGGTGCTGGGGGTGCTGGGGGTGCTGGGGGTGCTGGGGGTGC